>NZ_BAUA01000151.1 GCF_000710915.1 Nocardia brasiliensis IFM 10847 | reverse complement strand
CGCTCGGGACCTGCTCCCGTAGGCGGATTTCCGTGTAGCTGGACCTCCTTCCGTTGCCAGTCCTACTCCGGCCGCCGACCCCCGCGGGTGGGACTCGCTCCCGGAGCTGGGCCGTCCTCCCGTAGGCAAGTGCGCCTCCGCCTCCGGGGCCTCCGCAATCGGTCGCGCTACTGTCGCTGGACTCTCTCTCGGTCGGGGGCGCCCGTACTCGGGGGCTGCTTTCGTAGTAGGACCGCGTTCCCGTGAATGGCTGCTCGCGCAGGCGGACTCGCCTCTAGTGGGCGGGGGTTGGACTCTGCAGTTGGACTGTTTCCCGCTGTTCGATCACGCTCCGCTCGGTGAGCTCGCTGCTGTGGGCGGGTCGGCTGTCTGTGGGCCGGGCTCCCATTGGGCACCGTGTTCGCTCCGAGGTGCTTCGGTCGAGATCGTGGGTGCCGGGGTGCCGGGGTGCCGGGGTGCCGGGGTGCCGGGGTGCCGGGACGCGGGCGGTCGGGGTAATTGACGTGTCGCGGAGTCCTGGATATCGCGTTCGGATTCGGTGGGTTGTCTTAGGCGCTTTGACAGGCGGCGGTGGGGAGGTTTTCGAAGTACTGGTTGGTTTTTACTGAGGTGGGGAATCATGAGGGGGGTGCGGTTTGCGTCCGTACCCGATTTCGAGTGTGTTCCGCGATCTGCTTCCGCTACTCAGGAGGAATGGGATCCATGGTGACTATTCGGAACTATCGGCGTTCTGCGTTTGTGGTCGGGGCAGTGGGGGTGGTGCTGGGGGTGACCGCGGCACCTGCCTGGGCTGACAACAGCATTGAGATCACGGGGGTGGGGCCGGCGAATGTGGGGGCCGACTACAGCTGTGAGGCTTCGGCGGGTGTGGTCGGGATCAAGGTGATGGTGGGGGATCCGCAGGCGGAGAGTCCGTCGGCCACGGGGACACAGGCCGGAGTCATCTGCGACGGGAGCCCGCAGTCTGCGGTGGTCATGGTGGCCGGGGTGGACGGATCGCCGGAGCCGATCCAGCGCGGGCAGACGGTGCAGGTGCGGATGGCGTTGGTCGACGCCGCCGACACCGTGATCTCCGGCACGGCCAAGGTGGTCAGTCTGGGTTAGCGCAGCTGGTCAGTCGATCAGGAGGAAATGGTGGCGGGAGTCTCTCGGGCGACGCCGCCACCATTTCCTCGTGATCAGGCGACCAGGATGCGACGCGGCGTGTCGGCGCGGCGTGGGGGCCGAAAGGCGAGGTCCAAGGGGCGAGTGTCGGCGGTGTCTAGGATCGGAGGCACTGGCCGGAGGTTGTCGGAGGGCGTGACCATGGTTGGCAACATCGTGATCTTCGTGGTGATCGTCGGAGTCCTGCTCGTGGTCTGTGGGTTGATTTTGCGATCAGTGCGCGCGGGTTCGGTCCAGATCGATGTCGTGCCGCGCCATCCCCCCGAGGAACCCGTCGCTACCGACGACGAACACCGCTGAACCACAGACGCCCAAAGGGATACGTACGCCCCCGCCTGAGGTCCTGCGTGCGCAAGTGCCGCAGCCCGGCTCGAGGGACGACGAACGCCGCTGTAGAAGCGGCCGGCCGAAGCCTTGCCGGCACGTGCGGCTGCCCAGCTCGGGTGCGGGTGGCGACGAGCGCCGCTGCTGTCACGCCGCCGGAAGCGATACCTGCCGCGCGGGCGAAGCTCTGCCGCTGGGCGTGTGGCAGTCCAGCTGGGATGAGCGCGAATGGTGCGGAGGTTGCGGGCGGTGACGGTCACCGATTGCTGGAAGCTCAATAGCGCCAACAGTGTTCGCTGGTCTCGCGGCGGTCGCCTGGTGCGGCGGCCTTGGTCTTCGGTGGCGACTGCGATCGGCTTAGATCCGGGTGTCCGCTGATTCTCAGCCCTCGCTGAGCGGCAACCTCTCTTGCATATTCCTTGACAGTTATATAACTGGCGTGGACTATTAAGGGGTGACTGCGGCGACCGTCTTCCAAGTGCTGGCCGAACCTAACCGGCTGGCGATTTTGGAGGTGTTGCGGGCGGGGGAGTCGCCGGTGGGGGCGTTGGTCGCGGAGTTGGGGCTCAGTCAGCCTGCGGTGTCCAAACATCTGCGGGTGCTGAAGGAGGCGGGGCTGGTGGCGGTGCGGGTGGACGCGCAGCGCCGGCTGTACCGGATAAGGCCGGAACCGCTTGTGGAACTGGACGATTGGCTGGCCCCGTATCGCCGGATGTGGCACACCCATCTGGATCTACTCGAAGAGCACCTCGATCGGAGGAGACGATCATGACCGAGGCCCAGTTGCGGACCGACGGTGAACGACCCGCGGTGCGGTTGGAGCGTGAGCTGGTCGATCCGCCACCGGTGGTGTGGCAGGCGCTGACCGAGCGGGAACAGTTGCGCGCGTGGTTTCCGTGCGACGTCCAGGTGACCGGCGGGGTGTGGCGGGTCGGCGCGACGATCGGCTTCGATTTCGGTGACGGGAGCGGGCTGCTGCTCGACGGCGAGGTGCTCGCGGTCGACGAGCCGAAGCTCTTGGCGTTCAGCTGGGGTGACGAGCGGTTGCGTTTCGAGTTGGCGCCGCACGGCGGCGGCACGCACCTGGTGCTCGTCAACGAACTGGCGCCGGACGCCGCGGCCCGCAATGCCGCAGGCTGGGACGCTTGCCTCGATCAGCTCGCGGGGCTGGAACCCGGCGACTGGAAGCCGCGCTTCGAGGCCTACTCCGCCGTTTTCGAGCCGCTGATCGGCCCGCAGTCCGGCCCGCCGATCGCCTGACCCGTTCGTCGTGGGCCCGAAGGCCGGTGGCGGGACAAGTCGGGACTGTCCGGCACCGGAGTGACCTTTCTAACCTGGGCGAACACGGCGACGCGCATTGCGCCGCCGCTGGTGGGAAGAAGGTATCGGTGCCACGAATAGTGACGAATTGCCTTGCGGCGGGCGCGATTGCGCTCGGCGCGCTGGCCGGGGCCGGCTCCGCGACAGCCGCGCCGGGCCTGCCGCTGGAACCTGCTACAAGCGTGGTACCCGAGGTGCAGCCGATCGATGGCGCCGGTTCGGAGCATGCGGTGGCGTAACGTGCCCCGCAGGACCCGCTCGCGGCCGGGCCGGAGGTTGCGCCGGCTCCCGTAGGCTGGGCCGGTCATGGTGCCTCTCCTACTCGCGCTCGCCGGATTCGCGCTGCTGGATTCGCTCGACGTGCTGCTGGTGGGGTTGACCACGGCGGTGGTGGCCGACAGCCGGTTGGGCCGCCGGTCTCCGGTGCCGGGCGGATTGAGTTTCATCGCAGGGGTTTTCGCGGTGACCACGGCGTTCGGCATCTGCACGGTGCTCGGTCTCACCTTCCTGACCGAGCTGGTGTCGTTCGAACTCACACCGGCGGTGCGGTATTGGGGCGAGCTGGTGCTGGGGGTGGTGCTCATCGCACTCAGCCGAGTCCCGGTGACCACGCGCAACGAGCCGCCCGCCTGGGCCTCGGCACTGCGTCGAAGACCGTGGTTGTTCGGGTTCGTGGGAATGGCGATCGGTCTGGCGCAGGCACCGACCGCGGTCCCGTATCTGGCCGGTCTGGCCATGATCTCGGCGCGGCACCCACCGATCTGGCCGCTGCTCGTGGTCGCCTACTGCGCGCTCGCGCTGTTACCGCCCCTGCTGGTGCTCTCGCTGTCGTTGCGCCGGACGCCTAGGGCCAGACGTGTCTACCGCGCCATCGTCCGGGTATTGACTCGTCATGTGCCGCGCGTGCTGCGCATTCTTTTCGTGGTCTTCGGCATAGTTCTCGTGTTCGATGCGCTCGTGCACCTGTGGTGAACGCGCTCACAAGCCGGGACCGATCGCGGAAATTCCGTTACGTCGGCGACGTAGGTGGAATGCTGGGGGCATGGCTGAGCGCTGGTACTACTGCTTGAAGCACAAGCGGGCCGAGAAGGGCCGGCAGTGCTGGTTCCAGGATCGGATGGGTCCGTATCCGGATCAGGCGACCGCGGAACGGGCCCTGGAGATCGTCAAGGCGCGCAACGCGCAGGCCGACGCGAGCGACGGCGACTGACCTGGCGGTGTCCTAGTCCGGTGTGCGGCAACTGATCCCGCGCGCACCGTCGATCCGCGGGTTCCGGGCGGAACGGAAAACGCCCGGTGAATGTGATCTCGAGACCTGGCGGTACGGGCGCGAAGTCCTGGCGTCCAGGTATATCCACTCAGGTCCGCTTCAGCACGATCAAGTACGGTTTTCTCGAATCAGACGAGTGCTCGGTGGTCCTGACGTGGGCTGCGAGCCGGACCAGGATCAGCAGGGAGGGCGACCCTTGAGGGTTACCGTTGTTGTGCCGACCTACAACGAGCGGGAAAATCTGCCGGTTGCGGTGGCGCGGCTGACCGCGCTGCCGGTGCCCGACCTGCACGTGCTCGTGGTCGACGACAATTCACCGGACGGCACCGGTGAGGTCGCCGACAAGCTGGCCGCCGAACTGCCGAACGTGGTGGGCGTGCTGCACCGCACCGAGAAGGACGGCCTCGGCCGGGCCTACATCGCCGGGATCACCCGCGCGCTGGACGAGGGCGCGGACGTGGTCATCCAGATGGACGCCGACCTGTCGCATCCGGCCGAGGTGATTCCGGCCATGCTGGAGAAGCTGTCGACCACCGACGCGGGCGTCGTACTCGGGTCGCGCTACGTGCCCGGCGGTTCGACCGCCGAGGAGTGGAAGTGGTATCGCAAAGCGCTGTCGGCGTGGGCCAACTTCTATGTGAACTTGATTCTGCGGCTGCACGTGAAGGACGCCACCGCTGGCTTCAAGGCATGGAAGGCGGACACGCTGCGCGCCATCGAGGTCGGCACGATCCGCAGCAACGGATACTCCTTCCAGGTCGAGATGAACTACCGGACGGTCAAGCAGGGCATCGAGATCGCCGAGGTGCCGATCCGTTTCGAGGAGCGCACCCTCGGTGCTTCCAAGATGAGCCTGAAGGTGCAGCTGGAGTCGGCGTTGATGCCGTGGAAGCTGCTCTTCGGCCGCTCGGTCTAGGTCGCGAATACCGGGCAGGGCCCCGCATCCGGGTGGATGCGGGGCCCTGCGGCGTTCACGGGCGGTCAGCGCTGCGCCAGACCTTGGCGCATCGCCTCCAGGCCGAGCACGACGACCGGGGCGAGCACGACGTGCATGACCGAGAGCGCGATGGTGGTCGCGGTATCGAACGTGGCGGCGACGGTGAGGCCGATGGTCGCGATGGCGAGCATGCTGCCGACCACCTGGGCCACCCGCAGCACGCCGGCCCAGAAGTAGGACACCAGCGCCGCCAGCGTCATGCCGATGAGCAGCGGCACCGCGGACGAGATGATCACGCCGCTGCCGCCGACGTGCGTGGTGACGCCCTTCTCGACGACATCGAAGGAGCCGCCTGCGGCCCGGCCGATCAGCCAGACGACGAGGTTGACGGCGACCGCGACCGCGACGCTGCCGAGGATCGCGATCGGGCGGTTGACGGCCGGGATGCGCAGGGCCGCTGTGGTGGATTGCGCGATGGTCATGATGTTCTCCTCATCCGAAGCTGTGCTTGGTGCTGAGAACAAGCATGAAACCTGAACAATTGTTCAGGTCAAATCGATCGGTGGTGGGCTGGATCACGCCCCGTTCTGCCGCGTAGCGGAATGTGTTGCGGCCCGCCGATGTTCGCGCGCTCAGTCCGGCTGCGGCCAGTTCAGCAGCAGGTCCACGTAGCGCTGCCGGACCGCGGCCACCTCGGCGTCCAGATCAGCGGGATTCCAGCCGCTGACATCGATCGGTTCGAGGATCGCGACGTCCACGATGCCCGGGCGCGCGACCATCGCGTTGCGCCGGCAGATCTCGCCCGCGTTGCGAATGACGATCGGAATGACCGGCACCCCGGCCTGCATCGCGATATGGAACGCGCCCTTCTTGAACGGGCCGACCTCCGGTGTGTAGGAACGGGTTCCCTCGGGCGCGACCGCGATCGACAGTCCGTTGCGCAACGTCTCGACCACGGGTGCGAGGGCGGCCTTGGCCGCACTGGTGCTCGAGCGATCGATGAACGTCACACCGACGAAGCGCATCAGCGGTCCGAAGATCGGGTTGCGGGTCAGCTCCTTCTTGCCGATGCCGGTGACGCCACCGCCGAGCACCTCGGGGACGATGATGATGTCGAACTGGCTCTGATGGTTGAACAGGAACACCGCGGGCCGCGGCGAGCGGGCGTGTTCCGCGCCGCGCACGCGGAGCTGAACACCGGTGATGCTCAAGGTGTTACCGGCCGCATGCGCCATCAGCGCGTCGGCCATCTGCTGCCGGTCCCTGGTGGCCGATTTCGCCGCGACACCGTAGAACGCGCCGCCCAGCAGTCCGGCGAAACCGGCGGCGGTGCGGAGATAGTCGCCCGGCCGCGCGGCTTGCCTGTCCGCGAAGCGCACTACGGGCCACTGCCTTTCCGCGGCCGTGGTGGTGAGCCGCGGGTCGGGGTTCACCGCCACCGGATGACCGACCAGCGCCAGCAGCGGCAGGTCCGCGTCGCTGTCCGCATAGCCGTAGCTGTGTTCGAGATCCAGGTCGTGGTCGGCCGCGAACTCGCGCACTGCCGCGGCTTTGCCGTTGCGCCACAGCGTTTTCCCGTCGGCATAGCCGGTAAGCAAGCCGTCCTGCGCCGCCATCGGCGTGCACAGCACATGCTCGATACCGAGTGCCGCCGCCGCGGGCGCCACCTGGAAACGAGTCAGCGAGCTGGCCAGCACGACGGTGTGCCCGGCGGCTTGATGCGTTCGAATCAGTTGCCACGCTTCTGGATACAGATACTCGTAGATGGTCTCGCGGAACAGCCGCACGCCCAGCTCGTCCAGTTCCGCCTCGGGCCGACCCGCCGACACTTCGGCGAATTGGTGCAGCCACCGGCCGTACGCGCCGTCGGTGGTGCCGCCGCGGATGCCGCGCAACAGCACGCGCGAGATATCGCGACGGCGGAACAACCGCCGCAACGGACCCGGCACCGGCGGACCGGCGATGACGGTGCCGCCGAAGTCGAAGATCGCGGCGATCTGCGCACCCTGCGGCCCGGACCGGATCGCGGCGAGTTCCGCGTCCAGATCCCCGGAAACGCTCCAGTCCTTCGAACCGGTCACCGCAGCGCCCGATTCGACGGATCGAGGGCGGCGGCCTGCGAGATGCGGGTACCGATGGTGCGCAGGCGATCCGCGAATTCCACGCGACGCTCGGTCAATTCGGCCCTGGTCTTGGCCGAATCGTCCGACACGCGATCCAGCAGGCCGTAGTTGTCCGCGAGTTTCAGTGCGCTGGTGAACAGTTCGGTGGACACCGATTCCGGGCTGTGCAGCCGCTGCTGCAGCATCATCTGCTTGCCCACCGCGACGCATTCGGCGATGAGCTGCTTGCGGTCGATCTCGGTCTCCGGATCGCGCGCGGCCAATCGTTCGGCGACCACGAGCTGCGCGTCGAAGAAGGAGCGAAGTACGCGGTGCGCCATCATGAATCCGGAGTCGGTGAGTCTGGTCATCACCTCCGAGCCCAGCGTGTTCTCCCTGGTGTGACTGTGCCATTCCGGGTCGAGCAGCAGCATCTCCGCGGTCATCTGCTCGGCGAACTCGGCGCGCTCGGGGAAGAAGAACTCGAACTTCAGCAGGTCGCGCAGCCGGAACGCCTCGTCCCAGCCGGTGCTCAGCTGATCGGCGCCGTCGCTGTCGAGGGCGGCGAGGATGGACAGTTCGAGGATGGCGCGGTGCACGAACCAGTGCACCGCGCTGTTGCGATAGAACGCGGCTTCCAGGTGCGCGCCCGCCTCGATCGAGTACACCGGCTCGAGTCCGCCGCGATATACGGTGACGACCTTGGCCAGCGAAAGTTGTTCCAGCACAACGGCGAGGCCCTGATCGTCGCGCAATGCGGCGAGTTCCCCGTGCGGCAGGTCGCGCTTCTCGATGTAGCCGAGCACCGGAGCGAGCACCGTGCGCACCTCGCCCAGGGTGAGTGCGCGCTCGTGCACGCCGAGCAGCGCGAGGGTGACCAGCGCGTTCACCGTGACCGGGGTGACCGCGTTGATGCCGACCGCGATCTCGAACGCCAACCGCTGCACGGCTTTGCGCTCCAGTTCGGCGATCTCGGGTGCGTCGGGCTCGCCCTGCCCGAGTTCGGTGTGCCCCGCGGGCGCGGGCTCGGTGCGGTGCAGCGGAATGGTCAGCGGCGGGGTGGTGAGCGGATCGCCGTGCGCGGCAAGCCGATCCCGCGCCGACAGGGGGGCGCCGAAGCGCACGTACACGTGCCCGGCCGAATGCTGTTGGCTACGGACATAACGTGCCAGCCAGGTGAGCCCCTCCGGCTTCTTCTTGCCGCCCACCTGCTCGGTGGCGATAGCGCCCAGCTCGTTCAGCCGCTCATAGGTGATCGATACCGGAACCAGCATGACGTCTTCGACCCGGTGCGAACGCACGGCCGAGGCAAGGTAATTCAGGAGCCCGTAGCGCGGCGGCCGCAGCTTGCCGGTGCGGGTGCGCCCGCCTTCGAAGTACCACTCCAGGTTGAATCGTTTGGCCAGCAGATAGGCGAAGTACTCCTCGACCACCGCCTTGTACACCTCGTCGTCGCCGAAACTGCGGCGGATGAACACGGTTCCGGTGCGGCGGGCGATCGGGCCCATCGGCCAGAAGCTGAGGTTCGCCCCGCCGATCACGTGGTTCGGCGGGAAGTCGTTGCGGGCCAGCACATCACCGAGCACGAACGCGTCGACGTAGGACCGGTGCGAAGGCAGGAACACTAGCGGGAAGCGGCGGTTCAGGTCGCGCAGCGCAGCCAGTCCGGAATCGTCGGAATCCACCTTCCAGGTCGAGGCGTGGATCGGCCGCATCGCCTGGGTGAACAGGTCGGAGACCAGTCTGCTCTGCGCGGCGACGAGTTCGTTCAGCGCCTTCTCCGCGCGGCGGTACACCTCGTGCGGGCTCGCGCCGATCTGGTCGGCGATGAGTTCGAGTCTGCGCAGGAAGTCGGGCGAGTCGAGGATCTCCTCGGCCACCAGCCGGGGCACCTTGTAGCGGTCGCCGATGATGGTGCGTTCGGCGCGCTCCAACGCGACGACCGCGGCGCGCACGATGGCGCGCGCGAAGGGTTCGGCGCTGCCCTTCGCGAACAGGGCCGCGGCTTCGGGATTGTTCGTGCGCAACTCGCTGAGCAGTGCGGGCTGCCCGGTGAGCACCACGTGCCGGTTGGGTTGGCCGACCAGTTTGCGCTGCGCGAGCCGGTTCGGCTTGCGCGGATTGGTAAGCAGGGCCATGTCGGCGAAGGTGATGCGGCGCACGCCATCACGTTCCGGCGGCAGCCAGAGCACCCGCACCGGGACCACGAGTGGGTCGTCGTGGCGGCCGACCAACCGGGTGGCGATCGCGCCCGCGTCCAGATCCAGCTGCGTGACCGGCGCGGTGCTGCCGAATTCGGCGGTGATGCCGCCGTTGCCGAGCCAGTTTCCGATCAGCTCGCGCTCTGTCGCGGAGGCCGCGTCGACCAGTGCCACCACCGATTCCGGCGCCGACCCTCGCTGGATCTGCGCGGGTGATCCGCCTCGGTGCTCGATCATGACCCGGTCCCTCCGACGAAAGATCCTGTTCCGCTCTCCGTGTCCACCGGCGCCGTCGCGGTTGCGTCGGCGGCCGGCGGTCAGCGGCGGATTCGGCTCAGCGGTTCCCGGTGAGTCACCCGCGGGCGTGCGGTGCTGACGTGTTGCGTCGGTCAGGATCGATATGTGCGTTGGACTGGATCATAGGGCGCGGCGGGGCCTTCGGGTCGCAGGTTGATTTCCATTGGAACTAGATCGACTTACCGCGCCGATCCGTTGTCGCGTCGCCGAGCCGAATTAGGCTGCGCGGATGGACTGGGCGTTGCGCGCGTGCGGCTGGCACGGCCACTACACCTACCAGCCGGATGAACCGGATCTGGCGGCGCGGCTGCGCGTCGACACCGTGGCGGGGGTGGCGTGGCGCTGCCTGCGCTGTGGCACCTTCGTGCCCGGTGACCCGGTGGGGTCCGGCCCGGCCGATCACGCGCCGGAGGTGCCGCGCGGGCGACTGCTGCGGGATCGCTGGCTGATGCGCGCCTTGGCGATCGAACGACTGCTGCGTGGCCTGGTGCTGGTGGCCGCCGCGTTCGGGGTGCTGAAGTTCCGGTCCTCGCGCGAGACGATGCGCGCGGCGTTCGACCAGGACCTGCCGCTGCTGCGCCCACTGGCCGACCAACTCGGCTGGGACATCGACCGTTCGAAGATCGTGCACCTGATCGATGAGGCGTTCTCCCTGTCGAACACGACGCTGCTGTGGGTGGCGGCCGGGATTTTCGTCTACGCCGGGTTGCAGGTGATCGAGGCGACCGGCCTGTGGCTGATGAAGCGCTGGGGCGAGTATTTCGCAGTGGTCGCGACGAGCCTGTTCCTGCCGCTGGAGATCTACGAGTTGACCGAGAAGATCACCGTGCTGCGGATCGGCGCGTTGCTGATCAATATCGTCGCGGTGGTCTGGCTGCTCTACTCCAAGCGACTGTTCGGGTTGCGCGGCGGCGGCGCCGCCTACCATGCCGAGCATAGTGCGGAGAGTTTGCTGAGCGTCGAGCGTTCGGCCCTGGCGGTACCGGCGAACTAGGCTTCCATGGGTCCTCGGCTGTGTTCGCCAGCACAGCTCTTCTTGAATCAGGTAATGCTAACCTTACCTCCAAGTCAGCCAGTTTTGAGCTTTTGGAGGATCGTTGTCGACCACGGACGAACGCTTGCGGGTGGAGTATGTAACCGATCCGGCGGCAGCGATGTCCCGACTGGCGGGGGCAGATCGGTTCGGTGAGTACGTCATGTACGAGAGCCCGGGTGAATGGGTCTTCGCCGCCGATCCGATCGGCGGCATCGAATTGGACGTCGAAGAGCTGCGGGTCACCTGGGACGGGAAGACGACCACCAGCAAGTGGGAGGGCAGCCCGGCCACCGTCATCGATGCGGCGCTGCGCGCGTTGCCGCTGGCCGGTCGCAACGCGTACGGCTGGATCGGATTCGAGTTCTGCGCGTGGGCATTCCAGGCCACCGAGCACCTGGATCCGCGGACGACGGTGGCGCACTTGATGATTCCCCGGATCGAGGTCCGAGTCGGCGCCTACGGCGTCCGGGTGTCCGGCGCCACCCCGACCGAGACGGGCGATATCCACACGCTGATCGCCGAATCGCAGGAATCCGAACTGCCGCAGGCGCATCCCGCCGATGTCCGGATCGATCCGACCGGCTACCGGGACCGGGTCGCCGAGGCGGTCGGCGAGATCCAGGCGGGCCGGTATCAGAAGGTCATCCTGTCCAGGAAGGTCGATCTGCCGTTCGTGGTGGACGTGCCCGCGACCTACCGGCTCGGCCGGGCGAACAACACGCCCGCACGCTCGTTCCTGCTCCGCCTCGGCGGACTCGAGGCGGCGGGCTTCAGCCCCGAACTGGTCGCGTCGGTCGACGAGAACCGAGTGGTGACCACGGAGCCGCTGGCGGGCACCCGTGCCTTCGGCCGTGGCGAGGCGGTCGACATGGCGGCCCGGGCCGACCTGGTCAGCGACCCGAAAGAGATCGTGGAGCACGCCATTTCGGTGCGCACCTCGTTCGCGGAGATCGCCGCCGTGGCCGATCCCGGCACCCCAGCGGTCTCCGATTTCATGGTGGTGCGCGAGCGCGGCAGCGTGCAGCATCTCGCCTCCACGGTGCGCGGCCGCTTGGCCGCCGACCGGTCCAGCTGGGACGCGCTCGAGGTGCTGTTCCCGTCGGTCACCGCCTCCGGCATTCCCAAGCGTGAGGGCATCGATTCGGTGTTCCGGCTCGATCACGACGCGCGCGGTCTGTATTCCGGTGCGGTGGTGACGGTTTCGCCCACCGGCGCGCTGGAGGCCACCCTGGTGCTGCGCGCGGTGTACCAGAACACCGAGGGCGCCTGGCTGCGTGCCGGCGCCGGCATCGTCGGGCAATCGCGTCCGGATCGGGAGTTCGAGGAGACCTGCGAAAAGCTCGGCAGCATCGCGCCTTACGTAGTGCGCGCCTGACGACAAGACGGGCAGTACGCCGAAAGGGGGTACTGCCCGTTTGCTGTCTCATCCCTCGAGGCCGCGCAGCACCTTCTTGTCGATCTTGCCGACGGCGGTGACGGGCAGCGTGTCCGCGCGACGGAGCACATCGGGCAGCTTGTAGGTGGCCAGACCGCGGTCGATGAGGAACGTCTTGATCTGCGCCAGGGTCGGCATATCGCCGTCGACGACGAGGACGGCGCAGACCTTTTCGCCGAGCGTCGGATCGGGCAGGCCGACGGCGGCGGCGTGCCGCACGGCCGGGTGCGCGAGCAGGTGTTCCTCGAGTTCGTCGCAGGAGATGTTCTCGCCGCCGCGATTGATCACGTCCTTGATCCGTCCGGAGACGATCAGGTGACCGCTCGGCAGCCGGCGCACCAGATCACCGCTGCGGTAGTAGCCGTCGGGGGTGAAGGCGCGCGCGTTGTGCTCGGGTGCACGGTAGTAGCCGCGAATCGTGTAGGGGCCCTTGGTCAGCAACTCGCCCTCCGCGCCGGGCGGCACGTCATTGCCTTCCGCGTCCACCACCCGGATCTCGTCGTCGGGCGAGAGCGCCCGGCCCTGCGTGGTGCACAGCAGTTCGGCGTCGTCGTCGAGCCGGGTGTAGTTGAGCAAGCCCTCCGCCATGCCGAACACCTGCTGCAGCGTGGCGCCGAGCGCGGGCGTCACCTCGCGCGCGTTGACCTCGGCCAGCTTCGCGCCGCCCACCTGGAGCAGGCGCAGCGAACTCAGGTCGGCCTCCTCCCATTCGGTTGCGGCGCACCACAGTTGGGCCAGCGGCGGCACCACGGCCGTGACGGTCACCCGGTGTCGTTCGATCGCCGCGAAGGCGTTCTCCGGGCTCGGGTCGGTGACGAAACTCACCGCGCCGCCCACGCTCACGGTGCCGAGGATGCCCGGGCAGGCGAGCGGAAAGTTGTGCGCCGCAGGCAAGGTGGCCAGATAGACGTCGTCCTCGGTGAGTTCGCAGATCGCGGCGCTCGCGGTGGCGTTGTAGACGTAGTCGTCGTGGGTGCGCGCGATCAGCTTCGGCAGACCCGTGGTGCCGCCGGAGACCAGCATCAGCGCGATATCGCTCGGATCGATCTCCGGCAGCGTCGCACCCGCGCGGGGCACCGAGGCCAGATCGGTTCCGGCGCCGGGCTCGCCGACCACCAGCACATGCCGCAGCGTCGGTACCGCGGCGCGCACCGTATCGGCCAGTTCGCGATAGTCGAAGTCGCCTAGGCGGTCCACGATGATGTAGGCGACGGCTTCGGAAAGTGCTGCCAGATGCTCGATTTCGGCTCGGCGGTGGGCGGGCAGCGTCAGCACCGGGATGATGCCCGCGCGTAGTGCGCCGAAGAGCACGGTCAAGAACTCCGGCACGTTCGGCAGTTGCACCACTACCCGGTCGCCCGGCGCGATGCCGAGTGCGAGCAAACCGTGCGCCATCCGGTCGGCCTCCGCGTCGAGCCATGCGTAGCTGCGCGTCTGTTCGGCGTCGAGCAGCGCGGGCCGGTGCGGATGCCGCCGGGCCGTATCGCGCAGCAGGTCGGCCAGCGGGCGTCCGGTCCAGTATCCGGCGGCTCGGTAGGCGTCGGCGGCTTCGGTGGGGAAGCCGACGTAGCCCGCGCGATGCGTGGTGGATGTCGAAGTCACGGTCTTGCCTCACAGACAACTCGAGCCGAGCGCGGTCGGCGGATCTCGGCATGTAGGTTAGGCAACCCTATCTCACCATGGTCGGTGCTGCTACGGAGCCTCTGACCGCCGCTGCGGCGGGCTCGCGCGACCCTCGGGAAAGGCTGCGAATCCGTTTAGAATTCTCGGCTATGAGCAGGTGGGATACCTCGGACATGCCCGATCAGACCGGACGCACGTTCATCGTGACCGGCGCGAACAGCGGCCTGGGGGCGGTCACGGCAGGCGCGCTCGTCCGCGCCGGGGCGCAGGTGGTGCTGGCTTGCCGGAACGTGGCCAAGGGGGAGCGCGTAGCCGCGGAACTGGGGGAGCGCGCGGTCGTGCGTCAGTTGGATCTCGCGAGCCTGGCCTCGATCCGCGAGTTCGCCGCGGCCACCGACGGTGCCGACGTGCTGATCAACAATGCCGGGGTGATGGCACTGCCCGAGCAGCGCACCGCCGACGGTTTCGAAATGCAGGTGGGCACAAACCATCTCGGGCATTTCGCGTTGACCGGGCTACTGCTGCCCAAGATCTCACAGCGGGTGGTCACCGTGGCCAGCGGTGCGCACGTGATCGGCAAGATCGACCTGGACGACTTGAACTGGGAGCGCCGCAAGTACCAGCGTTGGCAAGCCTATGGCCAGGCGAAGCTGGCCAACCTGATGTTCGCCTACGAACTGCAACGCAGGCTCACCGCCGCGGGCTCGCCGACGATCTCGGTCGCCGCGCACCCCGGCTACGCCTCGACCGAATTGCAGTCGCACACCGAGTCGCTCCAGGACCGGGTGATGTGGCTGGGCAACCGGGTGCTCGCACAGAGCGCCGAAATGGGTGCGCTGGCAACGCTGTACGCCGCCACCACCGAGGTCGAGCCGGGTGGCTACTACGGACCGACCAGGTTCGGCGGGTTGCGCGGTTACCCCGGCGTCTCGGGCTCCTCCAAGGCATCTCGGGACGAAGGTGTCGCGCGTGGCCTGTGGGAGCTGTCGGAGAAACTGACCGGCGTCAGCTACGACTTCGGCACGTAGGGTTCGCATCGTCTGCCGCGGCGGGGTGTGCCCGCCTGCGCCGATGGCGGTGCGACGGTGAGTGGTCCACCTCACTCCTCGATCGGTGTCACACCTCGCGGCGCTGCTTCGTCCTCTCTGTGAACCGCCCAGCACGGCACGAATCAGAAAGAAGGCAGACATCATGAGCGCTCGCTTCAACCTCTTCGGCAACCGCGTCGCGGCCAGCTTCGTCAAGCGCCTCAACACCGCGGGCCGGGTGGTCGCCGAATCCACGCTGCCCGCAGCGACTTACGAGCTGGTCAAGATCCGGGCCAGCCAGATCAACGGCTGCGGCTACTGCACCGACATGCACACCAAGGACGCCGCGCACGCCGGGGAGACCTCGGTGCGGCTCAATCTGGTCGCGGCCTGGCCCGAGGCCACCGTCTTCACCGAGGCCGAGCGTGCCGCGCTGGCGCTGACCGAGGAGGCCACCCGGATCGGTGACGGCCGCGGTGTCAGCGACGAGGTGTGGCAGCAGGTGCAGAAGCACTACGACGAGGACCAGATCGCCGCGCTCATCGCCGCCATCGCGATGATCAACGCCTGGAACCGGATGAACGTCATCGCCCGCACTCCCGCGGGCGACTACACCCCGGGTCAATGGGGGTGAATTCCCGACCTGGTACAGTCGCCGACGTGCAGCGCGCGTATTTCTGGTTTAGCAAGCCGGCCCTGGGTGGGCTGGTCTGCGGCAACCACATGCGCTGACGACATTCCACCCCGAGCCGGATATGGACCGGCTCGACGGGGTTTCACGTCCGTGGGTCGGCCGAAGAAAAGGAACCCACGACAATGACACGAGCTGCCGATATAGATCCGCGGCATTGCGATCTCGATGACCAACGCACGATGAGCGTGAGCCCGTTGCGCTCACCCGCCGAGGTCCGTCGCGTGCATCCGATCACCGACGAACTGGCCGACACCGTCCGTAAGGGCCGCGCCGCCACCGTCGACGTGCTGAACGGCGCCGACGATCGCCTCATGGTGATCGTCGGCCCGTGCTCGGTACACGATCCCGCCGCGGCGCTCGACTACGCCCGTCGGCTGGCTGCCAAAGCGGCCGAGCTGGACGACCGGCTGCACGTGGTGATGCGGGTGTACTTCGAGAAGCCCCGCACCACGCTCGGCTGGAAGGGCCTGATCAACGATCCGCACCTGGACGGCTCCTTCGACGTCAACACCGGCCTCGGCATCGGTCGCAAGGTGCTGGTCGACATCACCGCACTCGGCCTGCCGGTGGCGTGCGAGTTCCTCGATCCGATCACCCCGCAGTACATCGCGGACCTGGTCTCCTACGGCGCCATCGGCGCGCGCACCGCGGCCAGCCAGGTGCATCGGCAGCTGAGCAGCGCCCTGTCCATGCCGGTGGGCATCAAGAACGGCACCGACGGTGACGTGCAGGTGGCCGTGGACGGCGTTCGCGCCGCGGCGGCCAGCCATGTGTTCCCGGGTACCGACCTCGACGGCCGCGCCGCGCTGATCCGCACCACCGGCAACCCGGACTGCCACGTGATCCTTCGTGGTGGCAGCACCGGCCCGAACTATGACGCCGCCTCGGTGGCTGAGGCCTGCCTGCGGCTGGAGAAGGCGGCGCTGCCGCAGCGGCTCGTGGTCGACGCCAGTCACGGCAACAGCAACAAGGACCACAACAAGCAGGTCGACGTGGTGACCGATATCGCCGAGCGGCTGGCGGCGGGCGAGCCCGGCGTGGTCGGTGTGATGCTGGAGAGCTTCCTCGTGGCGGGTCGGCAGGATCTCACCCTCGGCAAGGCCGCCGACCTCACCTACGGGCAGTCCATCACCGACGCCTGCCTGGACTGGGAGACCACCGCGAGCCAGCTCGATCGCTTGGCCGCCGCGGTCGCGGAGCGCCGTAATCGTTGACGGCCGTGCCGGTTTCGGCTGCCCGCCGGGATGCGCGGGCAGCCGGGCCGTCAGTCTCGTTCCGGGGTGGCGAGGACGCCGAGCAGGTCACCGACGGTGCTGACGCGCACGGCGAACCCCGCGTCGGCGAGGTGCGTGCGGAGCTTGCCGCCGGGTGGACGGCCATGGTCGCAATGTAGGACGGGAACGATGCCGCGGGACGCGGTTTGTGCCGGTCGAAAGGCCAGCGACCGGAAAGTGGACCGCGACGCGCGGCCCGCGATTCGGCGAGAATCGGCAGCGTGATCGAGATGGCGGCGGTGTTCGGGGTGGCGGCGGTGGCGTTGGGCATGGTGCTGACGCCGGGGCCGAACATGATGTATCTGGTGTCGCGCACGGTGGCGCAGGGCAGGCGGGCGGGACTGGTCTCGCTCGGCGGTGTGGCGGCGGGATTCGGGGTGTATCTGCTCGCGGCCGCCGCCGGGATCACCGCGGTGTTCGCGGTGGTGCCCGGTCTCTATCTGGCGGTGAAGCTCGCCGGCGCGGCCTATCTGCTGTGGCTGGCGTGGCAGGCGTTGCGACCCGGCGGGACGTCGGTGTTCGCGCCCGCGGCCTTGGCTCCGGACCCGGCGCGGCGCCTGTTCACCATGGGGCTGGTCACCAATCTGCTGAACCCGAAGATCGCGATCATGTACATGGCGTTGATCCCGCAGTTCGTGGTGCCCGGTCACGGCCAGGTCTGGTTGCAGAGCCTCTGCCTCGGCGCGGTGCAGATCGCCGTGGCCTTGACGGTGAACGGCCTGATCGTGCTCGGCGCCGGCGGCATCGCGACGTTCCTGACCGGTCGTCCGCTCTGGCTGCGCGTGCAGCGCTACCTGATGGGCACGATGCTCGGCGCCATCGCCGTCCTCGTCGCCACCGACCGCGCTCGGCCCACCCCGGCCTGACCTGCTCGTTCGGGCCGCTCGTGGCGGGCGGTCGGACGGGGCCGGGTATGGCACGGTGAGCGGCATGGTGGAATTCGGTGCTGAGAGTGTGGCGCTGGCCGGGTATTTCGGCTCGGCGGTCGGTGCGGTGCAGCATCTCGGTGAGTTGTTCGGGGTGTTCGCGTTCGCGAGTTCGGGTGCGCTGCTCGCGGTGCGCCGGGATTTCGACATCTTCGGGATCGTCGTGCTGGCGTGCAGTACGGCGCTCGGCGGCGGTGTCATCCGAGACCTGCTGATCGGGCGGACCCCACCCGCCGCCTTCGTGGATCTGAGTTATCTGTGGACCGCCCTGCTCGCCGCGCTGGTGATCTTCTTCTGGCATCCGCCGCGCCGGCTCACCAAAGGGCCGCTCGAGGTGGCCGATGCGTTCGGCCTCGGGTTGTTCTGTGTGACAGGCACTGTCGTCGCCTACACCGCGGGTGCCGGAGCCCCGTCGGCGGCACTGCTCGGCCTGGTCACCGCGATCGGCGGCGGTGTCATCCGCGACCTGCTCGGCGGCCAGACACCGAATGTGCTGCGGCCAGATCAGATCTACGCCGTGCCCGCGCTGGTCGGTGCGATCTGTACCGCGGTGCTGTTGCATTTCGAGCTGTATCACGCGTGGACCGGTGCGCTGGCGGCGCTGGGCGCCATCGGATTTCGTCTCCTCGCACTGCGTTTCCGTTGGCGGGCACCGCAGGCGCGCCGGCGACCGGAACCACGCGGACATCTCACCTAGGCCCTGTCTCGAAGTCCCATCCGGACTTCGAGACAGAGCCTAGGACTTCAGTCGGTAGGTCAGCTGGGCGAACTGTCCGATTCGAGTGACATCCACGAGTTCCAGCCGATCGGAAAGGATGCGCCGGGGCAGCAGTGGCGCACCGGCGCCGAGGGTGACCGGCGTGACGCCCGCGATGATCTCGTCCAGCAGGCCGGCGTCGGCGAACTGGCCGACCAGCTCACCGCCGCCGAGCACCCAGACATTGCGATCGCCGGCCGCCGCGACCATGTCCCGGTGCACCGGCCCGACCGCACCGGAGACGAAACGCAGGTTCGCGTCCGGCAGCGCGGGCAACTCGCGGTGGGTGAAGACCCAGCAGGGAAGCTCGCCGTAGGACTTGCGCCAGTTCTCGGGTTCGTCGTTGGCCAGGATCCACTCGTAGGTGGTCGCGCCCATGCACATCGCGCCGACGCCGCCGATGAATTCGTCGACATTGTGCTCGGCCATCTCGTCGGCGCCCGCGACCGTGAACAGCCAGTCGAGCGAGTTGTGTTCGTCCGCGAGATAGCCGTCGAGGGTCGTCGCCGTGAAGTATTGCGTCACCATGCGACCTACCCTGTCAGCCAATCCTGACAGGGTAGGTCAAGGTTTTCCGTATCGGTCAGCGCATGACGGCGCGCAGGCGGCGCACACCCTCATCGATCGTCTCGTCGCGCTTGCAGAAGGTGAAGCGCACCAGGTGGTTCCACGCGGCGGTGTCATCGGCGAACACGCTGAGCGGCACCGCGGCGACGCCGAGCCGCTTCGGCAGTTCGCGGCAGAAGGCCAGCCCGTCGGCTGTGCCGAGCGGGGTGACGTCGCCGCAGACGAAATAGCCGCCCGCGCTGTAGGTCACCTCGAAACCGGTGTCGGCGAGCGCGGCGGAGAGGCGAAGTCGCTTGGCGGACAGGTCTTCGCGCAGCCCGGCCACCCAGTCCAGCTCGTTGTTCAGCGCGTGCGCGATCGCGGGCTGGAAGGGCCCGCCGCCGACGAAGGTCAGGAACTGCTTGGCCGCGAGCACGCCGTCGATCAATTCCTTGGGCCCGCACGCCCAGCCGATCTTCCAGCCCGTGACGTTGAAAGTCTTTGCCGCGCTGGACACCACGACGGTGCGTTCGGCCATACCCGGCAGCGTGGCCAGGCTGATGTGCTCGGTGCCGTCGAACACCAGGTGCTCGTACACCTCGTCGGTCAGCACCAGAAGATCGTGCGCACAGGCGATTTCGGCGATGGCCTGCAGATCGGCCCGGCCGAGCACGGTGCCCGTCGGGTTGTGCGGCGAATTGACCACCAGCATCCTGGTTGCCGGGGTGACGGCGGCGCGCAGGCTGTCCAGATCGAGCACGAAGCGGTCGCCGTCGGCGACCAGGTGTGCGGTCCGCCGCTGTGCGCCGGCCAGCGCGACCGCCGCGGCGTAGGAGTCGTAGTACGGCTCGATCAGCACCACTTCCGCGCCCGGCTCGACCAAGCCGAGGATCGCGGCGGCGATCGCCTCCGTCGCGCCGACCGTCACCAGCACCTGGTTGTCGGGGTCGTACTCGGTGCCGTAGCGGCGGGCCCGATCAGCGGCGATGGCGCGGCGCAGCTCGGGCCTGCCGCGGCCCGGCGGGTACTGGTTGAGGCCGTCGGCGATGGACTGCCGGGCCACCTCGAGCATGCCCGCGGGGCCGTCGGTGTCCGGGAAACCCTGGCCGAGATTGACCGCGTCGTGACGCACCGCGAGCTCGGTCATCTCGGCGAAGATCGTGGCGGCGAACGGGCGCAGGCGGGCAACGGTGGCGGGTTGCGGAGGCATATCCGCAGCGTAGTGAATTCGCCGCCGAGGCAGGCCGCCGGATGAAGGGTGAACGGTAGGGGGTTGTCTCAGCCCAGCCGGACGCCGGTGAGTTTCGCCGGGTTCGCCAGGTCGTAGGTGCCCCAGACCAGTCCGTCGCGGATGGTGAATCCGATCACCCGCGCCGGGCGGTCCTCGTCCGCCGCGGTGACCGCGACGCCGAGCTGTCCGTTCACCGACACCAGCTCGGCGGTGAACATCGGGTCCGCCGCGTCCGGCGTCATGCCGTATTTGCGCACGATGCCCAGATAGAACCGCGCGATCCGGTCCGCGCCCTGCACGACGTTGATCGCGGTGGACGTGGTGCCGTCGGCGTCACCGATCACGATCGAATCCGGGTGCAGCGCAGCGGCAACCGCGCGCACGTCACCCGAACCCAACGCGTCCAGGAAGCGGTGCACGGCCGCCTCGTGCTCGGCGTCGGGCACCGGCGGCGGGGTGTGCGCCACGGCCTTGCGCGCCCGCGCGGCGAGCTGGCGTGCCGCCTCGGGCGAGACGTCGAGCAGCTGTGCGATCTCGGTGAACGGCACCGAAAGGCCTTCGTGCAGCACGAAAGCCACGCGCTGGGGCGGAGTAAGACTGTCCAGCACCACCATTGCCGCGAGGCGGTAGTCCTGGTGGCGGACCACGATCTCCAGCGGGTCCGGCGTGCTCGACCTGGTGCGGCCGGTCACCACGGGTTCCGGCAGCCATTGCCCCACATAGCTTTCCCGGCGCACCGCGGCACTGCGCAAGCGGTCCAGGCAGATCCGGCTCACCACGGTGGTCAACCAGGCGCGCAGGTCGTCGATCTCGGACTGGTGCGCTCCCGCCAGGCGCAGCCAGCTCTCCTGCACCGCGTCCTCGGCATCGCCGACGCTGCCCGTCAGCCGATACGCGACCGAGAGCAGATGCGCTCGATGTGATTCGAACTGTCCGGCAAGCAGAGCGGCAACCATCGAGATGATTCTACGATCTGTCCTAGACGGGGTTTACCCCGGTGCCGTCCGGGCGACGCGCGAGAAACCCGGTGAACTGGCCGCGCTGTTCATGACAACATGACTCGATGGATGCACAGGTGCTGACGAACGGAACGGTATGGCTGTCGATCCCCACGAGCGAGGACATCGACGCGATCACCGAATGCTGTCAGCATCCGTCCATCGGTGCATGGGTGACCATTCCGGTGCCGTACACCCGCGAGAACGCGAAGACCTTCATCGAGGACATCGTCGGACCCGGTTGGGCGGGCAAGAGCCCGACCTGGGCGGTGCGCGAGCGCGCGGACGGCCCGGTCGTCGGCATGATCGGTCTCGGTGAACGCGACGAATCGTCCGCCGAGATCGGCTACTGGCTGGCGCCGCGGGTCCGCTCGCGCGGGCTGATGACCCAGTCCGTCGCGCTGGTCTGTGACTACGGCTTCCGTCCCGACCGGCTCGCGCTGCAACGCATCAGCTGGCGTGCGTTCGTCGGCAACTATCCTTCGGCCGCCGTGGTCCGCCGCACCGGCTTCCGCTACGAGGGCCTGTCCCGGCTCGGCAGCCTGCAGCGCGGCCGCCGCCGCGACCACTGGCTCGCCGCCCGCCTCAACACCGACCCCTCCGGCCCCGTCACCGACTGGCCCGCCGAATTCCACCGCACCCTCGAGCCTTCCCCAGGCCCCCACTGACCCCGCTCCCACCCCGATTCCCGTGGTCAGGGGTACCGGCCGTGGGCGGGTGTCGGGGGGTTCAGGAAGAATAGGGGGAATCGATGCGAGGAGGGGCTGTGACGGACGGTCCGCTGATTGTGCAGAGTGACAAGACGCTGCTGCTGGAGGTCGACCACGAGTTGGCCGACGCGGCGCGGCAGGCCATCGCGCCGTTCGCCGAGCTGGAGCGGGCGCCGGAGCATGTGCACACCTATCGGGTGACGCCGTTGGCGCTGTGGAACGCGCGGGCGGCGGGGCACGACGCCGAGCAGGTGGTGGACGCGCTGGTCAGCTTCTCCCGGTACGCGGTGCCGCAGCCACTGCTGGTGGACGTGGTGGACACCATGGCGCGGTACGGGCGGTTGCAGCTGGTCAAGCATCCGGCGCACGGTTTGACCCTGGTCAGCCTGGATCGCGCCGTGCTGGAAGAGGTGCTGCGGCACAAGAAGATCGCGCCGATGCTCGGCGCCAGGCTGGACGACGACACGGTGGTCGTGCACGCCTCAGAGCGCGGGCGGATCAAGCAGATGCTGCTGAAGATCGGCTGGCCCGCGGAGGACCTGGCCGGGTACGTCGACGGCGAAGCGCACCCCATCGACCTGGACTACAGCGACGACAAGTGGCATCTGCGCGACTATCAGGAGCTGGCCGCCGACTCGTTCTGGGCGGGCGGATCCGGCGTCGTCGTGCTGCCGTGCGGCGCGGGCAAGACCATGGTCGGCGCGGCGGCGATGGCCAAGGCGAAAGCGACCACGTTGATCCTGGTCACCAACACCGTGGCCGGTCGGCAGTGGCGGCGCGAGCTGCTGGCGCGCACCTCGCTCACCGAGGACGAGATCGGCGAGTACTCGGGCGAGCGCAAGGAGATCCGCCCGGTCACCATCGCCACCTATCAGGTGATCACTCGGCGGACCAAGGGCGAGTACAAGCACCTGGAACTGTTCGACAGCCGCGACTGGGGCCTGGTCATCTACGACGAGGTGCACCTGCTACCCGCGCCGGTCTTCCGGATGACCGCCGACCTGCAGTCGCGTCGGCGCCTCGGCCTGACCGCGACCCTGGTCCGGGAGGACGGCCGCGAGGGCGACGTCTTCTCGCTGATCGGCCCGAAGCGCTACGACGCGCCGTGGAAGGACATCGAGGCGCAGGGCTGGATCGCCCCGGCCGACTGCGTCGAGGTGCGGGTGACGCTCACCGACGCGGAGCGGATGGCCTACGCGACGGCGGAACCGGAGGAGCGTTACAAGCTGTGCTCCACGGCGCGCACGAAAATCCCGGTGGTGCAGTCGATCCTGGCCAAGCACGCGGACGCGCCGACGCTGGTGATCGGCGCATACCTGGACCAGCTCGACGAATTGGGCGCCGCACTCAACGCCCCGGTGATCCAGGGTTCGACGAAAACCAAAGAGCGAGAAGAGCTCTTCGAGGCGTTCCGGCAGGGGGAGGTCCCCGTGCTGGTGGTGAGCAAGGTGGCGAACTTCTCCATCGATCTGCCGGAAGCCTCGGTCGCGGTGCAGGTTTCGGGTACGTTCGGGTCCCGTCAGGAGGAGGCGCAGCGTCTCGGTCGGCTGCTGCGGCCGAAACACGATGGCGGCCAAGCGCATTTCTATTCGGTGGTGGCCAGGGACACCCTCGACGCCGAATACGCCGCACATCGCCAGCGTTTTCTCGCCGAACAGGGGTATGCCTACCGCATCACCGACGCAGACGACCTGCTCGGTCCGGCCATCGGATAAGCGGAGACAATTCCTCCGCAAGCTGTGCTAGGAATAGGGACGTGCGACGCTTCGAATTCCCGGTCGACCGCAAACATGCCCATGCGGTCAACGAGGTGTTCGCCGACCAGCGACGGCTGCGCGTCATGGCGATCGCGGCGGGGATCATCGCGACCACCGGTGCGGCCTATCTGATCTGGCTCGACCATCCGTGGGCCTATCTGCTGGCGGTCGCGTTCGTGCTCGGCGCGGTGGTGTCGGTGTGGGTGGCCGTCTGGACCTCGCGACACGCCAGCATGGACAAGCTGTATGCCGACGGCGAACTGGTGCCCGCGGTGATCTCGGAGACCTACCCGTCCGGCGTGGTGCTGTTGGCGCTGGTCGACGTGGCCAAGCCGGGCGCCACCGATTCGCACTACGCGCTGGTCATCCGCAAGGTCCGCGCGCTGCCGGGGCATGCGGCGAGAGCGGGCGAGCGGGTGCCCGCGGTCGCGGTGCGCACCGATCGGGCGCCGCGGCAGGTCGGGGAGCGCTGGCAATCGGTCAGTGCGATGCCCATCGCCTGGGGCACCACCGACGAAACCGTCATCGAACGCGCCAGGGACGCGATCAGCGACGTCGAATGGCGGCTGCTCACCGATAATCTCGCGCTGGCCGACAAGGTGCGCCGGGCTCCGGCCCGGCGCCTGCTGCTCGATCCGCACCAGTTGCCCGGCGACCTGGGTTCCTGACCATCGACGAGTCCGGTTGTGATCTCCCTTAATTCGGGTTGCCACTGCGCATAGACTCCGAAGATGGTTCCACTGTCCAACCTGCTGGCGTTTCTGGCCGCGGCGATCGTCCTCATCATCGTGCCCGGTCCCGGGGTGCTGTTCACCATCGGACGGGCGCTGACCCTCGGCCGGCGCGCGGCGCTGCTGTCGGTGGCCGGGCACTGCCTCGGCGTCTTCTTCGTGCTGCTTCTGGTCGCGGTGGGGCTCGGTACCCTGCTCATGGCGTCGGCGTTGGCGCTCGCGGTGGTCAAGTTCGCCGGCGCGCTGTATCTGATCTATATCGGCGTCCAGGCGATCCGGGAGCGCAAGTCGCTGCGCGCCGCGCTGGGCGCCGAGATCCCGGCCGTGCCCACCACGAAGGTGCTGCGGCAGAGCGTGATCGTGGGGCTCACCAACCCGAAGGCGATCGTGTTCTTCGCCGCGGTCCTGC
Organism: Nocardia brasiliensis IFM 10847; assembly: GCF_000710915.1. Lineage (GTDB taxonomy): Bacteria > Actinomycetota > Actinomycetes > Mycobacteriales > Mycobacteriaceae > Nocardia > Nocardia brasiliensis_A. The sequence continues at coordinate 3,787 of NZ_BAUA01000151.1, read as the reverse complement.
CGCACTTCGCCGATCCGGCGGCCGGCTCGCTGCAACTGCAGTTCCTGCTTCTCGGCTCGCTGTTCCTGGCCATCGCGGTGGTGTGTGACAGTGCGTGGGCACTGCTGGCGGCCTCGGCGCGGTCGTGGTTCGCACGCTCGCCGCGTAGGTTGGAAGCGGTCGGCGGTGCAGGCGGGATGATGATCGTCGGCCTCGGCGCGTCGGTGGCGCTGACCGGCAGCGCCGACTGAACCGACTACCATCCACCGAGGCTCGGTACGCCCGTACCGGAATGCCAGGCGGCGGAAAAGGGGTGGTGTGCGAATGAGGTTCGCCGGCTTGGTGTGTGCCGCGGTCGCCGCAGCGCTGGTCACCGTCTCGGTGCCGGCTGTGGCCCAGCCGCCCGCCGATCCGACGGTCGGTGCGCCGGGTCTCGGGGACCCGTACTACCCGCTGGACGGCAACGGCGGCTACGACGCCCGCCACTACGACGTCACCATCGAATACGACCCGCCGAGCCATCAGCTCACCGGATCCACCCGGATCGACGCCGTCGCCACGCAGGCGTTGCGCATGTTCAACCTGGATTTCGCGGGTCCTGACGTGCGGATGGTCTCGGTGAACAACATGCCCGCGTCGTTCGCCCGCAACGGCGAGCACGAACTCACCGTGACCCCGATGCTGCCGCTGCTGCCGGGCTTCGCCTTCACCGTGACCGTGGACTACGCGGGCACCGCCGCGAACACCGAGGGCGACGGCTGGACTTACGCGCCGAGCGGCGGCGCCTTCGCCGCGGGCGAGCCGCACTCCGCCTCGACCTGGTACCCGCTCAACGACACGCCGCTGGACAAGGCGACTTTCGCGCTGCACGCGACGGTCCCGGCGGAGTGGGAGGTGGTCTCCAACGGTCTGCGCACACAGGACGCGGTGCACGGCGACCGGCGCACGGTCAGCTGGGCGGTGAACCAACCGGTGGTCGGCTACCTGACCACGGTCGCGATCGACAAGTTCAGCTTCCTGGAGCAGCGCCGCGCCAACGGCACCCCGTTGATCAGCGCCTTCGCCCCGGAGGCCGAACGCAACCGGGAGACCGAGCAGCGACTGCCGGAAATCCTCGACTTCATCGAAAGCCTGTACGGCCCTTACCCGTTCGAGACCTCGGGCGGCATCTACGTGGATGCCGACATCATGTTCTCGCTGGAGACCCAAACCCGGCCGATCTACGCGCCGTGGACCGACCTGCCGACCGTGGTACACGAGATCGCGCACCAGTGGTGGGGCGATTCGGTGTCGGTGCGCCAGTGGTCCGATATCTGCCTGAACGAATGCTTCGCCAGCTACACCGCGGATTATCTGTGGCCGGAGCAGAAGGAAGGCAAGGACGTCGACGCGGAGTATCGCCAGACGCTGCAGAAGTATCTGGACAACAGCGAGTTCTGGCAGATCCCGCTGGCGAACCCGGGCGCCGGAAACGAATTCACCTCGGTCTACTACCGCGGCCCGCTGTTCCTGCACGCGCTGCGCAGGCAACTCGGCGACGCCGTGTTCTTCGGCGCGGTAAGGGAATTCAACGCGAAGCACGCCTACGGTAATGCGTCGATGCCCGAGTTCCGCAAGTTCGTGCAGTCCAAATCTTCGACGGATCTGACCGGCTTCTTCGACGCGTGGCTCGATCAGGCCGCCCCGCCGCCGGACGAATACCGCTACCCGGGCAGCCTGCGCGGCTGAGTCGCGCACCGCTGTCGTCAGTCCGCGACGCGCTCGCGGGCCCGCACCACCCACCGCTCGACCCGGTCGAGTTGGCGCTGGGCCGAACGCAATTGGTCCTGCGCCGCGCGTTCGGCGGTGCGGCCGAACTGACGCTCCTGCTCGGCATGCGCGAGCGCGTCTTTCAGTTCGGCGATCCGAGAATCGATGTCTTCCAAGCGATTCGTCGCCTGCTCGGCCTCGTCTGTCGCGGAATCCTTTGCCGCGCGGGCGGACTCGAGCGCTGCCAAGGCATCGTCCAGTTCGCGGCGCGCGTCGTCGTCGGTTGCGGTGTCCTGCGGCGGTGCGGCCGGGGGATCGTCGACCGCCACCAGGCCGGGACCGGACGGGCCGAAACCCGAGTAGGTCTGTGCGGTGGCCAAGGTGCCGGTGCGCACCAGATCGGCGACCTCCGGGTCGGCCAGTGCCGCGGTCAGGGTCTGCCCGATCTCGCGCAGCACGTTCTCGCTCACCGGATGCCCCTGTTCGGCGGCCAGCGCGCCCGCCTTCTTCGCCAGCGCGTTGACCGCCTGCTGGCGCTGTCCGGTGAGGGTACGCAGTTCGTCGCCGGAAAGCCGCTGCTGGGCCGTGCGCAACGCCGCACCCAGTTGCAACAGCGCCTCGACCTCGTCCGGCACTGCACGGGCGAGCAGGTTCGCCGCCCACGCGGTGACCGTCGGTTTGCGCAACTTGCCGATCGCGGTGGCGAGTTCCTTGTCGCCCGCGTCCTTGGCGGCCTTGACCTGGGCGGTGCGCGCCGGCACGAACTCGTTCGGCGCGAGCCCGTACAGGTCGACGGCGATGTCGTCCAGGGTCATACTGACCAAGCGTAACGACTTGCTCGCAGGAACCGAAAGAGACCACGTATCGGACGAGTGTCCACGTTGTGGTCATGCGCGAAAGGCATTGCTAGTGAATTACTTTGGACTCCAATTGCTCGGCCGTCTGCTTCCGAGCATCCTCGGCTACTCGCTGCTCGGCATGTGGGGCACCATCTGGTGAGCCGAGGCCGGGGTATCAACCCTGGAGTTGATGCGGGCGTGTCGCGCGTCCGGGTATTCTCACCGCGTTCGCGACCGGCGTGAATGTGTTCGGTGAGAGAGGTTTTCAGGTGAAGTTTCCAGGAGCGAGGTTGCTGGCACGTGTGGTGCTCGCCCTCGTAGCGGTGGCCGCGGTAGTGGTCACGGTGGTCGGCTGTTCCGCGGCCAAGGACGCGAGCAAGTCCGACACGGCCAAGGCCAAGGTCGGCGACTGCATCAACGTCATCACGGGATCGTCCACCGACGCCAAGACCGAGCCGATCGACTGCTCGTCGGAGAAGGCCGTGTACAAGGTCGCGCAGTCGAACGACAAGAAGGTCGAGTGCGCGACCGACTACACCTCCTACGAGGAGACCCTGGGCGGCGGCACCACCGCTTTCCTGTGCCTCGCGCCCAACTTCAAGCAGGACGCCTGCTACAACGAGAGCACGACCACCGGGTACAAGCACGTGGCCTGCACGTCCAGCGAGGCGACGTTCAAGGTGGTGAAGCGGATCGACGGCGAGGCCGACGAACTGCTGTGCGGCACGGATGCCACCAGCTTCCGGCTCATCTCCGAAGCGCCGAAGATCACCTTCTGCCTGGCCAAGCCGCAGGCCTGATCCCTTCGATCATTCGATGAGGGCGACGGATGCGATCCGGTGCAACGTGAAGTGCCGGATCGCCCCCGTCACCGGGTCCAGCGCGTCCAGCTGGCCGTTGCCCACCTTGAGCGGTTCCACCACGCGCTGCGTCGCGACGCCCTGCGCGTCCACGTAGCCGATATTGACCGGTCGGCGCACCCGTGCCGCCAATTGCAGCAGCGCCAGCGTCGCGGCGGTGTTGGTCCTGGTGCCGTCCGTGCGGACCGCTTGCGCCGAACGGGCGCTGGTGGCGCGTTCGGCCGCCCGCAGTTCGGTGACGAGCAGCTCGAGCTGTTCGGTGCTCGGCGGCGTCGGCCGCCACGGCTGCCGGGCATTGGGCCGGATGGAAATCCGGGCGCCCCGCTGCCGCAGATCCCACGAATGACGCCCGCCGAATCC
>NZ_BAUA01000152.1 GCF_000710915.1 Nocardia brasiliensis IFM 10847 | reverse complement strand
TGACAGATCGCCGATGGACGCGCCGAGCGCGGTGTAGACGAAGGCACGCGGCGCCGAACCGATGAACGCACCGACGGCCATCTGCCACAGCGGAACTCCGAACGCGCCGAACACGTAGGACGCGAGCGCGTCCGAAATGCCGGGGACGAAACGCTGCCCGACCACGGCCCACAGCCCGCCGCGTTCGATCGCGGCGTCTATGCGGTCGGCCCGCTCCGCGCCGAGCAGACCGCGCGCGCTCTCCCGCCCGGCCCGCCGCCCGAGAAAGCTCGAAACCGTGGCCGTGCCCACCACCGCGCCCAGGGTCACGAAGGTGCCGAGCACGGGGCCGAACAAGAAGCCGCTTCCGGCGGCCAGTATCGGGCCGGGTACGAAGACGGCGCCGAGCAGCGCCGCCGCTACAGCGTAGACCAGCGGCGCGGCCGGCCCGGTCGCCCCGATCGCGTCGCGCACGCCCGCGACGTCGACGACCCGTGCGATCGCGACGAGGTAGAACAATCCGAGCAGGAAAACCGCACACAGAGCCAGCCGGACACCGTGGCGCCACCTGCTGATCCGCGTGGGATCGTCGTTGTCGGTCATGGTGGGTCCACCCTGCCGCACCGCGGTCCGGCTCGCGACTCCGGCCTGGCGTTTTTCCGCCAGGCCGGCCGGCGCCGAGGGTTGGCTGGCTCACAATTTGGGATTTTCTCAGGAAGACGTGCGATGGTTGTCGGGTGAGACCAGGCTTATCGCAGTGATTTGCTCGGCTCATCTACAGAAAAGTGTGAAGTAAAGTAATGACGCAAGGCACTGTGAAATGGTTCAACGCTGAAAAAGGCTTCGGCTTCATCGCGCAAGACGGTGGCGGCGCTGACGTGTTCGTGCACTACTCCGCTGTTTCCGGCTCGGGCTTCAAGTCCCTCGAAGAAGGACAGCGCGTGGAGTTCGAGGTCGGTCAGGGACAGAAGGGCCCCCAGGCCCAGGACGTTCGCGCTATCTGAGTTCCGCAGGTAGAAAAAGCCTCGCACCCGTTGGGGTGCGGGGCTTTGTGCGTTCCGGGACGTAGGGATTCCGTCAAGGAGGCCGTCGGCCGCGCTGCGGCTGGGCACCATGGTCGGCATGGGACGGGTAGTGAGCGGTGCCGTGCCGGGTCGTGCCGACGACGACCGCGAGGTCCGCGACACGATCGGCAGGGTGGCGGCACAGGCGGATCTCGGTTCGCACCGGGCGGCCTACGTTGCGGCGGAGTGGGACAGGCGGCGGTCGAGGCTCGCCGGAGTGGGCCTGTTGTCGGCCGTGCTGGTGGTCTTGCTCGGGATCGCGAGCGGGACGGCGATCGTGGTCATCGTCGCGAGCACGGGCACGCTGCTGTTCGGCGGTCTGCTGCTGGGGGATCTGCTGCTGCGCGGTTACCTGCACAGTAGGAACCGCCGGGTGCGTATGGACCTGTACGAGCACGGGTTGGTGGCGTTCGTACGGGGCGCACCACGGGTCGTCCGATACGACAGCACCGTGCTGCGACGAAGTATCGTCGAACACGCGAGCAACCCTGCACCGAACCAGATTTCGCATCGCTACATCGTCACGGACACACTCGGCGATTCGGTTGTGCTGCGGCACACCATCGCCGACCCGGACGAATGGGGCCCGGCCATCGATGCGTTCGTCACCGCGGCGCAATTGCCCGAGGCGACAAGGACGCTCGGCTCCGGCGGTCGGCTCGATTTCGAGCACCTCTGGATGACGCGTACCGAGATCGGCGCGGGCGGGCGGTCGATCCCGTGGTCCGAGGTCGCGGAGGTCGCGGTGCGGCAGGGGTGGGTGAGCGTGCACATCGTCGGGCAGGCGCGGGTCTTGGCCTCGCTGCCGGTGAGCCTCGTGCCGAACTTCACCATCTTCTGGCAGCTCGCCGAGCGCATGCGGACCGAGGCGAACGGTGTAAACAGCGCGTCAAGGTGAGAGCTGTTGTGCCGCAGCGGTATCAAAGATCCGTCAATACCCGGGAACGGACCTTTCCGGCGCGCGCCGGACGGTGCCATCGTCTGAAATCGATTCAACGGTGGAAGGGGCAAGCGTGGCGGCCAAGGTCGAGGTTACTCCGGAGCAGCTGCGGGGTGCGGCGGGCCAGATGGGCGACCTGCGTGACCGGCTGAACGGCATCCTCGCGCACTTGGAGCGCTCGCTGGCTGCGAAGGGGGCGGCCTGGGGCGGCGACGGGTACGGGAGCACGTTCGCCGACGGACCGCAGGGATACGTTGCGGCGCAACGCAATCTCTTCGCGGGCATCGGCAACACCGCCGCGACCATCGACTCCTACGCCGCCGGGCAGTATCGGGCCGCGGAGCTGCTGGCCCGCATGGACCGGGGCTAGGCCGACCGAGCTGCTGACCGCATATGTCCATCACGCTGCCCAGCGAACTGCACTGGCTCGGCTGGGTCGCCGGCTCGGACTGGCCCGACGGCGACGAAGACAAGATGTGGGCGATCGCCGCCGACTGGCGGCACGCCGCACACGGAATACGTGATCTACTACCGGATTTGGCGAGCGCCGAGCGCGCGACTATCCGGGCGTACCCGTGGGGCGAAGGCATCGAGGCCATGACGGCCGCGTTGGGCGAACTCGCCCACGGGCCGGAATCGCTCGAGCAGCTGGCCGACATCCTGGAGCACGTGGCCGAGTCTGCGGACGCGCTGGGTACCGAGATCGAGTACACCAAGATCCTGGTGATCAGCTCGCTCGCCATGCTGGCCTTCGAAATCGCTGCGGCGTGGGTGTTTCCGCCGACCGCACCGCTGGTCGAAGCCGCGGCCATCGGTGTCACCCGGCTGGCGGTGCGACTGCTGGGACAGCGGGCGGTCAGTGCGATTGCGCGCTTCGCCGCCAAGACCGGTCTGGCCGCGCTCGCCAAGTTCTCCGCCAAACATGTCGTGTTCAGCACCGTGCTCGGCGCGGGCCAAGACCTCGCCATCCAGGGATACCAGGTCGGGGCGGGCCATCGTAAGAACATCGACTGGAACCGTGTCGGTACCACCGCCTACACCGCAGCGGCGGCGGGAGCGGTCGGCGGGCCCGCCGGTGGACTGCTCGGCAAGGCGGCGGGCCGATTGCCCGGCGGGCGAATTGCGGGCGGGCTCAAAGGTGCCGCGGTCGGCGCGGGCGCCGGCATGATCGGGGCGATCGCAGCGTGGGGCGCAGGCGGCATCGCAAACGGATGGACCTGGGACCCACGCATGCTCACCAGCGGTGGCGCTTACGGCGCACTTGTCGGCGGCAGCAAGGGGATTCGCTACGCACTACCCGGCCGTGCGCCTGGCGCAACGAACTTCCGTGGACCGGAACGCCCGGTCTTCGGGCGGGACAATGGCACGCGCCCGGGAGCGGAAGGCGGCGGCAGCACGGATCGGGCCGGCGTCGGTGACGGCAGCACGGCTAGGCCAGGGACCGCTGATCGTTCCGGGCCGAGTGCTGCGTCCGCTTCCGAGTCGGGCGCACGTCGGGCGGGATCACCCGAAACCGCTGCGGGTCAATCCGATTCCCGTGCCGCGAGCCGTCCCGGCCAGTCCGAAGCCGGACAGCACATCGTGGCGAGTGCGCAGGCGCAGTCCGGTACACCCGAAACCCGTCCGGTGCGAGAGGAACAAGTGCGGACCGGTGGCGAACAGCGCGTGGTGACCGAACCAACCCAGCCGGGCGAACCGAAGGCGGCCGAATCGAGCGAACCGGCTGACGCGCGCGACGCACAGCGAGCGCCAGGCGAACAGCACCCGGACCGTGGCCACTACCGCGCCGGGGCAGGGGACGGCTCGGACGGCGGTCGGGCAATGCCGGGTGAGCCGGGCACGCAGCCGGTGCCGCAGACGCGTCCCGGGCAGTTGGAAAGCGTTGGAGCCGAGCGTGTTTCGCATGAGACGCAGCGGCCTCCGGGTGAACCGGGAACTGCCCGGGAGACAGTTGGCGTCGGCGAGAGCGGGTCGACGCGAGGTGCCGAGGCTGGGCACCCCGCGCCGGGTGCGGAGCGAAGCGGCGTCGCGGAGGTGCCCGACTCGGTGCGGGCGCAGCTGCGCGAGTTGGGTGTGGACCCGGCGGGGATGAGTCCGCAGCAGATGTGGGGTGCTGCCGACGACGCATTCGCGCGGCGCGTGGGGGCGTTCGCGGACAGGGCCCTGTCGCTCGAGGGAGCGGGGTTGCGGCCCAACGAACTCATGGTGCAGCGCAGGGAATTGCAGACGCAGATCAACGAATTCATGCGGCAGCGCCGAGAGCTGCAAGCGGAACTCGACCGCTACCGAACCACAGCACAGGCCGCCACACCACAGACCCCTTCCGACCAGGCCGCCGCTCCCTCCGCCGCACCACGCACCCCTTCCGACCAAGCCGCCACACCCTCCGCCGCACCACGGGCCCTGTCCAACCAGGCCGCTACACCCTCGACCACGCCCGACCATGCAGTGCGTCCGCGCCCCACATCACCCCGACCCGACACCCGACTACACGCCCAGGCGACCGCTGAACCCGCCGATACCACCTCGAAAATTCCCTACACACCAAGGTATTTCGCCGCATCGCCGATCCCGGAGTTCACCGCCGCCACGCCCCCCGACGACTCGATCTGGAACGCCCCCAACTCCCGACCCGAGCCGACCCCGCCCCCCGGACCGACCCCGACCCCGCCTGCACCTACGCCGCCTGTGCCGACGCCGCCGCCTGTGCTGCCGACGCCGCCGCCGACCACGCCGACGCCGCCGCCGACCACGCCGACGCCGCCGACCACGCCGACGCCGCCGACCACGCCGACGCCGCCGACCACGCCGACGCCGCCGACCACGCCGACGCCGCCGACCACGCCGACGCCGCCGACCACGCCGACGCCGACGCCGACACCTATGCCGGAGCTGCACCCGGAACCTGACCCGACACCGCCGCCGCCTGTGCCGGATGCCGAGCCAGCGCCCAGTTGGCGGCGAGACTCGCGCTGACGCCCACAGCGGCGCGCCCGCTCCCGAGTCGACAGCCGCGCTGTGCTACATGCTCGCCCCGAAGCCGTACCTGAAATGCGGGCCGACGCCGCCAAGCCTGCGCCCGGGTCTGAGCCGCACCAGGAACCCGCGCCGGCCCCGCCGCCGATTCTTTCCTCGCTACCCACGGCGCGGCCGATGAATTCGGGACGCTCGGCCGGTCAGAGTTTGTAACACCCTAGGAAAGGACATCGTCATGTCGGAGCTTCTCGTCGACTTCATCACGTCCCTCGACGGCTACGCGTCGGGGGAGGGGTGGCCTGGGTTCTGGGGGCTCGAGGGGCCGGAGTATCTCGCGTGGCTCGGTGAGCAGCCGGAGGTCACCTATTTGATGGGGGCGAACACCTATCGGCTGATGTCGGGCTTTGCCGCAGGCGAGGTACCGGACGGTCAAGACGAGTTCAGGCCGGAGGAAGAGGCGTCCGTCGACGAACTCACCAAAGCATCCAAGGTGGTGTTCTCCTCTTCGCTGGAAGAGCCGTTGCGGTGGGCCAATTCCACGCTCGTCCGGGACGACGCCGTCGAGGCGGTGCGCGCGATGAAGGCGAGCGGCTCGGGGATTCTCAGCACGATCGGCAGCTTGAGCCTGTGCCGGTCGCTGCTGCGCGCCGGACTCGTCGACCGATTCCGGGTCGTGATGTTCCCGGTGATCACCGGGGCCACGGGCGCGGAACGTATCTACGACGGCTATCCGGATGTCGCTCTGGAGATGACCGAGCACCGTACCTTCGACGGCCGCATCCAGCTGGTCGAGTACAAGCCTCGGGTGCTCGAGCATCCGCCGCTCGGCGCCCCTGCGTGATGTCGCCCCGTCCGCCGGTCCGAGTCGACTCCGAGACCGGCGGACGCGCGGCCGCGTGTCCCACTTTGTCCTGCTACAGGACAAACTTCGTATCAATCTGACGGAAGTGACTACGCAGCCCGACAAAGTGGGGTTGAATCGCGAGCATCCGTTGGAAAGAGGGAATGATGCGGATCGCGGCGAGACCCGAAAATGCCCACCAGGCGCGGCTATTGCGGCTGCTGCGGGATCACGGACCGCGCTCGCGGTCGGATCTCGGGCAGCCGATGGAGCTGTCCAGGTCGAAGCTCGCGGTCGAGCTGGCGCGACTGGCCGAACTCGGGCTGGTCGAGGCGGGGGGCCTCGCGGACTCCAGCGGTGGCCGCCGTTCGGCGATCGCGCGGCTGGCGTCCGGCCTGCGGTTCGCGGCGGTGGATATCGGGGCCACCTCGATCGATGTCGCGGTGACCGACGGTGAATTGCGGGTGCTGGGCCACCTTTCCGAGCCCTGCGACATCCGGCAGGGCCCGGCGGCAGTGCTGGAACGCGCGGTGGATCTGCTCGGCAAACTACGCGACGAGCACGCGGTGGCCGGTCGGCTGCACGGCGCGGGCATCGGTGTGCCGGGCCCGGTGAGTTTCCGGGACGGTATGCCGGTGACGCCGCCGATCATGCCGGGCTGGCACCGCTTTCCGGTGCGCGAGGTGGTCGCGCAGGAGCTGGGCTGCCCGGTGCTGGTGGACAACGACGTCAACATTCTTGCCCTCGGCGAAATGCACGCGGGCTCAGCACCTTCGGTGGACGACTTCCTTCTGGTGAAGGTGGGCACCGGTATCGGCTGCGGGATCGTGGTCGACGGCGGGATCTATCGCGGTGTCTCCGGCAGCGCGGGCGATATCGGGCATATCCGGATCAGTGACGACGGACCGACCTGTGCCTGCGGCAACAACGGCTGTCTCGAGGCTTACGCGGGCGGGGCGGCATTGGCCAGGGAGGCACTGGCCGCCGCGCGCGCTGGTCGGTCGCCGTTCCTCGCGCAACGTCTGGCAAATGCGGGCACGCTCACCGCGATCGATCTGGCAGATGCCGCCGCCGCGGGAGACCCGTTGGCGGTGACCATGATTCGAGAAGCCGGCGCGCACCTTGGCACCGTGCTGGCGGGCTTGGTCAGCTTCTTCAATCCCGGGCTGGTGGTGATCGCCGGGGGGATAGGCGGGTTTCGGGCATCCGCTGCTCGCGGAGATCCGCAGCGTGGTCTACCGCCGCTCGTTGCCGCTGGCGACCGGCAATCTGCCGATCGTGCTGTCCGAACTCGCCGGGCTCGGCGGTGTGATCGGCGCGGCCCGGCTCATCAGCGATCACGTCTTCAGCGTCGCCTGATCCGCGGCGTCGGCAAGGAGGCCGGCCATGGACACCGTGCTCACCATGCGGGGCATCGTCAAAGAATTTCCCGGTGTACGGGCGCTCGATCACGTCGATCTGGAGGTACGAGCGGGCGAAGTGCATTGCCTGCTCGGCCAGAACGGGGCCGGGAAGTCGACGCTGATCAAGGTGCTGTCCGGCGCGCACCAACCCGACGGCGGCGAATTGCATTGGCTCGGTGCGCCTTTGCGGCTGTCTGGTCCCGCGGCCGCGACTCGCCTCGGCATCGCGACGATCTACCAGGAGCTGGACCTCTGCGACGGGCTCAGCATCGCGGAGAACATCTTCCTCGGTCATGAACACGCACGCGGCGGCTTCACCCGCCGCGCTCCCGCGGCCCGGGCCACCACCGAATTACTCGGTCGCCTAGGACATGCCGAGCTGCACCCGGGCACCGTGGTCGGTACCTTGCCCGCCGCGGCCAAGCAGGTGGTGAGCATCGCTCGGGCGCTGTCGTACGACGCGCGCCTGATCGTGATGGACGAACCTTCGGCGGCGCTCGGTAACGACGAGGTGGCCAACTTGTTCCGCATCATCGCGCAGCTTCGCACCGAAGGTGTTGCGGTGGTGTATATCTCGCATCGGCTGGACGAGATCCGGACGATCGGCGACCGGATCACGGTGCTCAAGGACGGCCGCACCGTCGCCGCCGGACTGCCCGCTCGCACCACGGGCACCGAGCAGGTGGTCGCGCTGATGACCGGGCGCGGCAATCTGGAGTTGCAGGCCCCGCGGCCCGCACCTGCCGCCACGGCTCCGGAGGTGCTGCGGGTGACCGGACTCGGGCTGACCGGACGGTTCCACGACGTGTCGTTCGCGGTGCACGCGGGCGAAATCGTCGGTCTCGCAGGCCTGGTGGGCGCGGGCCGCTCGGAAATCCTGGAGACGATCTACGGTGCGCGCCGGCCGTCCTCCGGACAGATCCTGGTCGACGGTCGCCGCATCAGGCCGGGCAGCACCACCGCGGCGGTGGCGGCCGGCCTCGGGCTGGCCCCCGAGGAGCGCAAATCGCAGGCGTTGTTCCTGCTGGAATCGGTGGGCCGCAACATTTCCGCGGCCTCGCTGCCGCGGTTCTCCCGTTTCGGCTGGTTCGACCGGCGCCGGGAACGCGCCGACGCCGGCGCCGCGCTGGGCCGCGTCGGCATCCGCCCGCCCGATCCGGCGCATCCGGTCCGGGAACTGTCCGGCGGCAATCAGCAGAAGGCGATCCTGGCCCGCTGGCTGCTCGACGACTGCCGGGTACTGCTGCTGGACGAACCGACCCGCGGCGTCGACGTGGGTGCGCGCGCCGACGTGTACGCGCAGATCCACCGGCTGGCCGACCAGGGCGTCGCGGTGCTGCTCGTCTCCAGCGATCTGCCGGAACTGCTCGGACTTTCCGACCGGGTGCTGGTGCTGCGCGACGGCGCCATGATCCACGCGGCGCCCGCGGCCGAGCTCACCGAACACGACATCATCGCCATGATCATGGAAGGGAGTGCCTTGTGAGTGCGTCGCCACGGGCACCGCGTACGACGGAATCGAATGTGCGTGCGGCACCGGAAAAACCCCCAGCCCCCAACGGTTCCCGAGCCGAGACCAGCGTGCTCGCCAAGGCGCGCAGCGAGATTCGCAAGCACGCGACCCTGGTGCTCGCGCTGCTGGCGCTGCTCGGGGTCGGCGCACTGACCAAGGGCGAGGATTTCCTCAGCACCAGCAACGTGATCACCATCCTGACCCTGGCGTCCGTGATCGGCGTCGTCACCGTCGGGATGACCTTCGTGATCATCGGTGGCGGAATCGACCTGTCGGTGGGCGCGATCATCGCGCTGGCGTCGGTGTGGTGCACGACCACCGCGACCCAGTCCTACGGTGTCGCCGGAATGGTGTTCAGCGCACTGGTGGTCGGGGCCTGCTGCGGTCTGCTGAACGGCGCATTGATCGCCTACGGCAGGCTGGTGCCGTTCATCGTCACGCTGGCGATGATGGTGGCCGCGCGCGGCCTGGCCGAGCAGCTCTCGGGGCGGCAATCCCAGCTGGTCACCACCGACCTGCTCGCCCTGGCGCAGAACCGGGTGCTCGGCATTCCGCTGCTGGTCTACTTGTTCCTGGTGGTGGTGGTTGTCGGCTGGATCCTGTTGGAACGCACCACCTTCGGGCGTCGGAGCTTCGCGGTCGGCGGCAATCCGGAGGCGGCCAGGCTGGCGGGCATCGACGTCCGCAGGCACACCCTGCTGCTTTACACCATCTCCGGAGTCTGCTGCGGTATCGCCGCGATCATGCTCACCGCCCAGACCACCACGGGCGCCAGCACGAACGGCCAGCTCTACGAGCTCGACGCGATCGCCGCGGTGGTCATCGGCGGCACCCTGTTGAGCGGCGGATTCGGCACCGTCACGGGCTCGATCCTGGGGGTGCTCGTGTTCACCGTCATCGAGGATTTGTTCATCCTCAACAACCTGGAGCAACCGATCCAAGCGATCGGCAAGGGCGCGATCATCGTCGCGGTCCTGCTGTTCCAGCGTTTCGGCCGCGCGCGGGCCGTCCCCACTCTTACCTGATCTGTTGTTCACGCACAAAGGAATACGATGAGTACCACCCATTCTCTGCCCCGCCGCGGTGTCCTGCTGACCGGTTTGGCCGCCGGCGCCGGCGTCCTCGCGGCGGCTTGCACCGGCAACGACACCTCGTCCAATACCCAGGTAGCCGGCAACACCGGCGCGAACGCGGACGCCGGAAAGCAGGTCAAGATCGGCTTTTCCGCGCCGGCCGCCGATCACGGCTGGACCGCGGCGATCACCCGCAACGCGCGCGCACAAGCCGAGGGGCTCAGCGACGTGACGCTCAACGTCACCGAGGGCACCAACGACGTGGCCAGGCAGATCGAGCAGGTGCAGACTCTGATCAACCAAAAGGCCGATGTGCTGGTGGTGCTGCCGTTCGACGGCAACGCGCTCACCGAGATCGCGAAAAGCGCGATGGCGGCCGGTATCCCGGTGATCAACCTGGACCGGGTCTTCGCCTCGGCGCTGGCCTATCGCACCTGGATCGGCGGCGACAACTACGGAATGGGCATCAACGCGGGCAATTTCATCGTCGGCAAGATGCGCGCGGCGAAGATCACCGATCCGGTGATCGTCGAGGTGGCGGGTATCGACAACCTGCAACTGACGCAGGAACGCAGCCACGGTTTCCGGGATGCGCTCAGTGCGGCCGGATTCCGAATCGCCGCAAGGCAATCCACCGATTTCACGGCCTCCGGTGGGCAGCAGGTGGCCAGCCAGATGTTGCAGGCGGTGAAGAAGATCGACGCGATGTGGAACCACGACGACGATCAGGGCATCGGTGTGCTGGCCGCGATCAAGCAGGCCAACCGCGCGGGTGAATTCGTGATGGTCGGCGGCGGCGGTTCGACGCAGGCGATGAAGGAGATCCAGACCGGGAACTCGCCGTTGCAGGCGACGGTGCTCTACAGCCCGGCCATGGCCTCCTCTGCGGTCACACTGGCCCGGCTGCTCGGGCAGCGCAAGGCGCTCGGCGATCTCGCCGAACACGATGTGCCCGCGAAGATCACGACCTACTCCGCGGTGGTCACCAAGGACAACGTGGACCAGTACCTGGCCAACGGCTACTGACGCCGCAATCGAACGGAGCCCGATGACTTCGACACAGCGCCCGACTTCGACACCGCGACGCACCCTGGGCATCGGCCTGGTCGGCCACGCCTTCATGGGCCGCGCGCACTCGCACGCCTGGCGCAGTGCGGACGCATTCTTCGAACTGCCGCTGCGGCCGGTGCTTTCGGCGCTGGCGGGGCGCGATACCACCCGCGCCGCGGTGGCCGCCGACCAGCTCGGCTGGGCGCACGCGGTGGGGGATTGGCGGCAACTGCTGGAGCGCGACGACGTCGACCTCATCGATATCTGTACGCCGGGTGACAGCCACGCCGAGATCGCCATCGCCGCACTGGGCGCGGGCAAGCATGTGCTCTGCGAGAAGCCGCTCGCGAACACGGTCGCCGAAGCCGAGGCGATGGCCGCCGCGGCCGAAGCGGCGGCCCGCAACGGCGTGCGTTCGATGGTCGGCTTCAGCTATCGCCGGGTGCCCGCGCTGGCACTGGCTCGAAACCTGGTGGCGCAGGGGCGGATCGGCATCATCCGGCACGTGCGGGCGCAGTATCTCCAGGACTGGCTCGCCGATCCGGCGGCGCCGCTGAGCTGGCGGCTCGAGCGCGCCCGCGCCGGGTCGGGCGCGCTCGGGGATATCGGCGCGCACATCATCGACGCCACCCGGTTCGTCACGGGGGAGACGTTGACGGGTGTCTGCGCGCTGCTGGACACCTTCGTCACCGAACGCCCGCTGCCGGATCGGCCGGGCAGCGGACCGGTCACCGTCGACGACGCGGCACTGTTCCTGGGGCGGCTTTCCGGCGGCGGGCTCGCCTCGTTCGAGGCCACCCGGGTGGCCGCCGGGCGCAAGAACGCATTACGCCTGGAACTCAACGGAACTCGCGGCAGCCTGGTCTTCGATCTGGAATCGATGAACGAGCTGTGGTTCCACGACCACACCGAAGAGCCGGAACTGGCCGGCTTCCGGCGCATCCTGGTGACCGAACCCCGCCATCCCTATGCCGGGGCCTGGTGGCCGCCTGGGCACGGGCTCGGCTACGACCACACCTTCACCAACGAGGTCGCCGATCTGGTCGTCGCGATCGCGGCGGACAAAGACCCCGAACCCAGTTTCGCCGACGGTCTGGCCGTGCAGCGGGTACTGGCGGCGGTCGAGGCGAGCGCGGCCGACGCGGGCCGCTGGACTGCTATCGGAGGAGCGCAACCATGAGACCTGTCACGCTGTTCACCGGCCAGTGGGCCGATCTGCCGTTCGAGCAAGTCTGTGCGCTGGCTGCGGGCTGGGGTTACGACGGAATCGAAATCGCGTGCTCCGGAGATCATTTCGAAGTGGACAGGGCGCTGGCCGAGCCGAATTACGTTGCCGAGAAGCGCAAGACGCTGGAACGCCACGGTCTGCAGGTCTTCGCGTTGTCCAATCACTTGGTCGGGCAGGCGGTGTGTGATCATCCGATCGACGAACGGCATCGCGCAATCGTCCCGGCCCGCGTCTGGGGGGACGGCGAGCCGGAAGGCGTGCGCCGCCGGGCCGCGGCCGAGCTGGCCGATACCGCTAGGGCGGCAGCGCAACTCGGTGTGCGCACGGTGGTCGGCTTCACCGGCTCCAGCATCTGGCACACGGTGGCGATGTTCCCACCGGTGTCGCAGGAGACCGTTGAGCGCGGTTACCAGGATTTCGCGGATCGCTGGAATCCGATCCTCGATGTCTTCGACACCGAAGGTGTCCGCTTCGCACACGAGGTGCATCCGAGCGAGATCGCCTACGACTACTGGACCACGTCGCGGGCACTGGCCGCCGTCGGCAACCGTCCGGCTTTCGGATTGAACTGGGACCCTTCGCATTTCCTCTGGCAGGACCTCGATCCGGTCACGTTCATACTCGATTTCGCGGACCGGATCTACCACGTCGACTGCAAGGACACCAAGCTGCGCTGCGGCGACGGCCGGCGCGGCCGCCTGTCCTCGCATCTGCCCTGGGGCGATCTGCGGCGCGGCTGGGATTTCGTGTCCACCGGCCGCGGTGACGTGCCGTGGGAGGACTGCTTCCGCGCGCTCAACGCCATCGGTTACGACGGACCGATCTCGATCGAATGGGAAGACGCGGGCATGGACCGGTTAGCGGGCGCGCCCGAAGCCCTGGCCTTCATTCGGGGCTACAACGCGGTCACCCCGCCGACCGCCGCGTTCGATGCGGCGTTCAGCCACGAGCACTGAAGGGGATTACTGAGGGGTGCAGCGGACGCCGCCGGTCGCGGCGTCCGCTGCGTTTTCGCTGACCAGGTCGAGTTCGTCGCGGGTGTGTTGCAGGTCGGTGATCTGCCGTCGACGTCAGCTTTCAGCGTAGTGAGCGGACGCTTCCGGACCGGCGTGCCGATGGGCGAGACCGACCGGGACACCTGGTACACGAACACCGATGCCGGATACATCGACTATCCGAGCTACCAGTAATGAAATCTGTTCTACCGCAATCGGTTACCCGAGGACGAGGGGGAGCTTCGCGGCCAGCTCGCCGAGTTCGGCCTGCTCCGCCTCGGTCGCGACGCGTCGTCCGGTGCCGACGAGCAGTGCGTCGGTATCGGTGAACGACTCGGGGAAGGCGGCTCCGGCGATCTGTTCGAGCATGTCGCGGGTGCGGGCGAGTCCTTCCGCGGGCGGGGGTGTCGCGTCGGGGAGGTCGGCGATGAGGTCGAGGTGGTGCAGGGTCCATTCGAGGACGTAGGCGCCGAGGTAGTCGCCGGTGGTGAGGACCTGGCCCTGGGTGCTGATCAGCTGTTCGGGGTCGGCGAGCTCGGCGGCGCGGCCTGCGGCGGAGCCGACGTCGTCGAGGTGCAGCCAGAGCAGCTGCGGCTTCTCGTAAGCGGCGGCCAACCGGACGATCAGCGCGTCGAGCGGGTCGTCGCCGGTCGGCGGGGTCTCGGCGACGGCCCAGTAGGTCACCGCGTCTCGGGTCGGCTCACCATCGGCGGGCGTCACCAGGGTGATCAGCACATCCTGTGCGTCGATGATCAAGTGGCACACCAGGTCTCGCACCAACCACCCCGTGCAGCCAGAGGGCCGGGCGAAGTCTTCGTCTCGGAGCTCGGCCACCGCCGAGCGCAACGCCGTCCATGTGCGGGAGAAGAGGTCCACATCGGCACGGTAGTGCGTTCTGCCATGGCGGACAAGCGTATTCGGCGCGGCGACCCGCGCATACCGCGGCACCGTTTCGGGCAGTGGCCCGCCGGAGGCGGACGCCGTCTGAGCCCGGCCTGTTTTGCGCGGATGCGGTGTGCACATCGCGTCGGTACTGCGCCGACGCGGCCCCGCGCGCGACGATAGGGGCCACCGTAACGAGGAGCAGGCCATGACCACCGAGTCACCAGGGGCAGTGCAGACCCTCCCGCCGCAGCGGCTGCCCACCACGCGCCTCGCGGTGGTGGTCGGCGCGCTCGGCGTCGTGTTCGGCGATATCGGCACCAGCCCGATCTACACGCTGCAGACCGTGTTCGATCCCGGCGACCCGCATCCGGTGCCGCTCAGCGCGGACAACATCTACGGCATCGTCTCGCTGATCTTCTGGTCGGTGATGCTGATCGTCACGCTCACCTACGTGACGCTGATCCTGCGCGTCGACAACGACGGCGAAGGCGGGATCATGGCGCTGATCACGCTGCTGCGCCGGATGGGCGGTGCCCGCAGCCGGGGCACCGCCGTCCTGGCCGCGGTCGGCATCTTCGGTGCCGCACTGTTTTTCGGCGACAGCATGATCACCCCGGCGATCTCGGTGCTGTCCGCCGTGGAAGGCGTGAAGGTGGTCCAGCCGGAGCTGGCGGAGCTGGTCGTGCCGATCACGGTGGTGATCATCGTGGCGCTGTTCGTGGTGCAGCGCCGCGGCACCGCCGCGGTCGGCCGACTGTTCGGGCCGGTGATGATCGTCTGGTTCGGCGCGATCGGGGCCTGCGGTATCGGCGGCATCGCCGGGCATCCGGAAATCCTGAAGGCGTTGTCGCCGACCTACGCGCTGGGCTTCATGGCCGGACATTTCGGCATCGCCTTCTTCGCCTTGGCGGCGGTGGTACTGGCGGTCACCGGCGCGGAGGCGCTGTACGCGGATATGGGCCACTTCGGCCGCAGGGCGATCACGCACGGCTGGCTCGGTCTGGTACTGCCCGCGTGCACGTTGAGTTACCTCGGGCAGGGCGCGCTGCTGCTCGGCGACGAGACCGCGGTGGGCAGCCCGTTCTTTCTGCTGGCACCGGGCTGGGCGCGGCTGCCGATGGTGCTGATCGCGACGGCGGCGACGGTGATCGCCTCGCAGGCGGTGATCACCGGCGCCTACTCGGTGGCCGCGCAGGCCGCGCAGCTCGGCTACCTGCCGCGGCTGCGGGTGACGCACACCTCGGAGTCGACCATCGGGCAGATCTATGTGCCGTGGATCAATTGGGTGCTGATGGTTTCGGTGATCACCTTGGTGCTGGCCTTCCGCAGTTCGGCCGCGCTGGCCTACGCCTTCGGAATGGCGGTGACCGGCACGATCACGATCGCGACGCTGCTGTTCTTCTACATGGTGCGGGTGAAATGGCGGGCCCCGCTGTGGCTCGTACTGCTCGGCGCCGTCCCGCTGCTGCTGGTCGACCTGATGTTCTTCGCGGCGAACCTGACCAAGCTGGTGCACGGTGCGTGGTTGCCGCTGTTGATCGCACTCACCGCGTTCACCGTGATGACCACCTGGGCGCGCGGGCGGGTGGTCGTCACCAGGGCGCGCGAGGAGAAGGAGGGCTCGCTGCGCGCGTTCATCGAGGAGCTGCGCGAGCGGCGCCCGCCGTTGCGCCGCGTCCCGGGCACCGCGGTGTTCCTGAACCGTGGCAAACAGACCACGCCGCTGGCGATGCGCGCCAATGTCGAACACAACCACGTGCTGCACGAGCACGTGGTGATCCTCTCGATCGAGACCGAGCCGGTGCCGCGCGTCCCGGACGCCGCGCGCACCGAGGTCGACGCGCTGGGCTACGGCGACGACGGGATCATCCATGTGACAGCGCGTTTCGGCTATATGGAGACGCCGAACATCCCGCACACCCTGCGGCTGCTCGATCCCGCGTCCACCGAGGGACAGCTCTCGGTCGACGGGGCCTCCTACTTCCTGTCGAAGATCGAACTGAAGCGCGGCCCGGCGCCGACCATGGCGACCTGGCGCAAGCATCTGTTCATCGCCACGTCCTATATCAGCGCCGACGCCGCGGAGTATTTCGGCCTGCCCGGCGAGCGCACCGTGATCATGGGGTCCCGCGTCGAGGTGTAGCTCAGGTCGGTGCGCCCAGCGCGCGCAACAGCAGATCGGTCAGGGTGTCGAGGTAATCGGAGTCGATCGGGGCGCTGCGGACCGACAGTCGCCAGTAGAGCGGAGCGGCGACGACATCGAGCGCGAGTTCGATGTTCAGGTCCGCCGGCAGCTCGCCGCGATCGATGGCGCGACGCAGTAGTTCGGCACCGCGGGTGCGCCGGGGCGTGCCGATCATCGTGTCGACGAATTCGGCCAGCTCGGGATTGCGCGCCGTTTCGGCGACGAGGTCGGGCAGGATGCGGGAAAACCGGGGGTGGGTCAGCCATTCCAGCAATCCGTCCAGGGTTTCTCGGAGGTCACCGCGCAGCGAGCCGGTGTCCGCGACGGTCGCGCGGGACACACTGAACTCCGCGAGCACCGCGAGCGCCATCTCCAGCTTGGACGGCCAGCGGCGGTACAGCGCGCTCTTGCCGACGCCCGCTCGCTTCGCGACCGCCTCCATCGACATCCTGGCGAAACCCTGTTCGGCGAGTTCGTCCAGCACGGCCTCGGTGATCGACTTGGTGATCTCCGGTTGCAGGACGGCGGCGCCGGTCGGGGTGCGTCGAGTCATCGGCCGAGTGTACCGAGTGGACGATACGGTCCCGTCCCGCGTAGATTAGGACGGGACGGTACCGTCCCGTCGTGAAGTGGGAGAGATGTTGAACCCTGGTGAAGTCGTCGACCGCGCGCTGTCGCTGCTGCTCGCGCAGGACATGAGCGGATTCGCGGACCTGTGGGCGCGCGAAGGCGTGCTCGAGTTTCCGTTCGCCCCGCCCGGCTATCCGGAGCGGCTGGTAGGCCGCGCCGCGATCGCGGAATACCTGCGCGACTATCCGTCGATTCTGGATCTGCGCGAAATCACCTCTCGGACGGTGCATCAGAGCGTCGATCCGGAGGTCGTGATCGTCGAATTCGAGGCGGCGGGCCGCGTCGTCGCCACCGGCAAGCCGTACCGCATGCGCTACGTCGCGGTGATCACTGTGCGGTACAGCAGAATTCAGCACTATCGCGACTATTGGAACCCGTTGGCCGCCGCAGACCTGCTCGGCGGCGCCGAGGAACTGACAAGCGCTTTCTCAGGTGGCGACCGTGGGTGAGGTGCTGGTCATCGGAGCGACCGGGACCACGGGACGTCGTGTCGCGGAGTTTCTCCGGGAGCGCGACGTCGCGCTGCGCCTGGCGACGCGCACTCCGGGCACCGCGCCCGGGCAGGTGCGATTCGACTGGACCGACTCCGCGACACATGCGCCCGCGACGACCGGGGTGTCCGCGCTGTACCTGGTCGCCCCGATCGGCGTGCACGAACCGGTGCCGCTGGTCGAGCCGTTCTTGAAGACCGCTGTGCGCGAAGGGGTCCAGCGAGTGGTGCTGCTCGGCTCGTCCGCCGTGCCCGCCGGTCCGACCGGGTTGGGCGCGCTCTACGGGCTGGTGCGCGACATCGCGGTGGAGTGGACGGTGCTGCGTCCGTCCTGGTTCATGCAGAACTTCACCGGTGACCACAGTGTCGCGCTGGGCGTGCGGGACGGAGAGATCGTCACGGCCACCGGCACGGGTCGGGTGGCGTTCATCGACGCGGACGATATCGCCGCGGTCGCCGGGCACGCGCTCACCGACCCGGCTCCGCACGACACCGAACACATTCTGACCGGCCCCGCGGCCCTCGGCTACGGCGAGGCGGCCGCGATCCTCACCGCGCGGCTCGGCCGGGCGGTCACGCACCGGTCGGTATCGGTGGCCGAACTCACCGCTCGGCATATCGAATTCGGCCTGCCTCGGGATTTCGCCGCCGCGCTCGCGCAGCTGGACGACGACATTCGCGGCGGCGCCGAGGATCGGGTGACCGATACCGTCGCCCGCGTCACCGGCCGCCCGCCGCGCTCCTTCGCCGACTTCGTGCGCAACGCGCTGCCAGGTCATTCGTCGGTTCCGGGGGCGGCGCGATAACTTGGTCCGGTGATCAGAAATTCGGTACCCACGACGGCGGGAGCATGGCGGGCGGGTGACGGCACGGCGGTGTCGTTGCGGGAGGCGACAGTGGCGTGGGCCTTGGCCGCGCACGCGGAACTCTCCGAAATCGCCACGGGGTATGGGCATTTCATCACCGTGAACGAATTGGCCGAGCGGGTGCAGGAGGCGTCCGGGGTGCACACCGCGGCCCCGACCCGCACCTGGATGGACGCGATCCTGCGCAAGATCGCCCGGCGCTGCCACAAAGCGGGCGAGCCGCCGCTCACCGCGCTGTGCGTGCGCCGCAATCACACCGTCGGCGACACCTACAAGTACGTGCTCGAACTCGCGGGCCTGCCGATCCCGAACGATCTGGAGACGCACGCCGCGTACGCCCGGTGGCAGTGTTACGAATTCCACGGCGCGGCCATGCCCGCGGAGATGGGCGTGCCGCCGCTCACGCCGAAAGTGGCGGGTCGCCGTTCGGTGAGCACCGCCGTGCAAACGGAGGTCAAGCCGCAGCCGACGCGTCCCGCGGTCTGCGCGCAGTGCTTCATCCAACTGCCGGCCAGCGGCGCTTGCGAATACTGCGTATAGCGCAGCCGGGTCCGGGGCTACCGGACCCGACTGCGGGCGGGAACCAGGGAACGGCTACGACACGGCGCCGATGAAACCGCCGATAGCGGCACCGATGGCGCAGCCGATGATGGCGCCGACCAGGAAGAACCAGATCCCGATCAGGATGCCGACCACGCAGCCGACCACCGCGCCGGCCAGGATGGCGCCACCGCCGCCGACGGTGTGCATGAACGGCAGATCCTGGGAGCTGGCCGCGACCGGGGTGGGCCCGCCCACCGGGGTCAGGGTCAACGCGGTGTCACTGGCCAAAGCCGGTGTGACGGAAAGGGTTCGGCCCGCGTCCACGCGCAAGGTCGTCGGAATCGCGCCGACCACCGCGCCGTCGTCGGCGAGCACCTGGACCGCGTCCGGTGTCAGGACGAACCGGCCCGACGCCAGGGTGACCGTGGCCGAGGAGTGATCGGCGGCGAGTGTCGTCGTATAGCCGATCGGGCCGTCCACCGCGCTGACGCTGATATCGGCCAATTCCGCTTCGCCGTGGGCCGTCGCCATGGCGATTCCGGTGGCCGCGATGGCGAATACTGCGGTCGCCACCAATTTCTTGATAAACATGGGTCTTTCCAATCCGTGCGGGTTTCCTTTGACGTTCCCCCGACAAACGGCACCGGACGTAGCATCATGATGCGCGCGCCGCTCTCGGCGTGTCCATACGGTGTTTTGCCTGTTCGAACCGGGTTCTCGGTCTGGTTTTCGCCCCTCGGATCGGGGGTTGGAATTGTGCTATTCCGGTTGTTCGGCCGGGCACGGGTCGTCGGAATACGGCAGCCCGAGCGCTTTGTGCACCAAATAGGCGACCGCGGGCGAGTTCGGCAGGATGCCGTGGTGATAGGTGTCGGTGGGACACACGTCCTGCACCCAGACATTGTCGACGGTGGCGCCGACGCCGGCGCGCAGGAAGGTCGCTTCCGGCGGGGTGACCACGTGGTCGACCCGGGTCGCGATCGCGGTGTAGTGGATGCCGGGTTCGGTGTCGCCCGCGGCGTTCAGCGTCCGCAGGAATTCGCTGCTCGCCAGCTGCTGGGCGGCGGCGGTGCCGAGCACCCTGGCGATCATGCCGTCCGACAGCGCCGAGGCGCTGCCGGTGGGTAGTAGATAGCCGAGCCCGTCCGCGGTGGTGCCGTGATGGGTGGCGGCGATGGTGACGAGATGGTCGACCTTGTTCCGGGCGGGGGCGGCGCGGTCCGCGCCGCCTTCGAAGCGCAGATATTGCCGCGCCAGCGGGCCGCCCTGCGAATGGGCGACGATATCCACCCGCGCCGCGCCCGTGGCGGCGCGTACCCGGGCGACGAACGCGGCGAACTCCTTGGCCGAGGTGCGGATATCGGCGGTGCCGAACACGCCGGGCACCGCCCCGCGCATGCTGGTGGGCGCGTGCCCGTAATTGAGCGAGAACACGCACACGCCATGCGCTTTCAGCTGCGGTGCGAGCGTGTCCCAGGCGCTCTGGTTGTCCCACGTGCCGTGCACCAGCAGCACGGGTTGCGGGTAGGCCGCCGCGGGCACACAGGTCCAGTCGTTCGCGCCGGTGGGCGGTGTGGTCCAGTCCGCGCCGGTTTCGGCGGCCGCGGGTGCGGCGGCGAGCAGCACCGCGACGGCCACGGCAAGTGCGACAACACCCCAGCGACACCGACGGGCAGCCATCGAGGCACGGTTCCTTTCGCCGATACAACAGGTCTGCTCAGCAGATCGGCTGCCTCGATGCCAAGTCCGTCATCAGATGTCGGGCCACAAACCATTCGGCGCGGGCCAATAGAACCATCGCGGTGCGGCGGTGGCAAACATGTCGTCCGGAGTGGCGGGGGAAATGTTTCCGGCGGCCGGTGCGTCAATGTCTTTCTGCCTGGCACGGATTCACACTCCCAGCGGTGGTTTGTGGGCGATTTCCGATACGCGTGCACGGTTTGCTGCCTACTCTCACGAGGCTTGTAGTACGAACGCCTGGAGTCTCCGCAATGACGATGCCCCCACCCGCCGCAGACAGCCGGGCCGGTCAAGCCCCGCACGGTTCCCCCATCGACACCGACGGGCCCCGGGTGTCGTTGTATTCACCGGAGTTCGCTGCGGATCCGCACGGCGCCTATCGCCGGATGCGCGCGCAGTACGGATCGCTGGTGCCGGTGGATCTGGCGCAGGGCGTGCCCGCCACGTTGGTGATCGGATATTACACCGCGGTACGAATCTTCAACGACCCGGACCATTTTCCGGCCGACCCGCGGACCTGGCAGCAGAACATTCCGTCCGATTGCCCGGTATTGCCGATGATGCAGTGGCGACCGAATGCGTTGCGCAGCGCGGGCGCCGAGCACGCGCGCTATCGCCAGGTGAATACGGCGGGCCTGGACAAGGTCGACCAATACGGTCTGCACGACACGGTCGCCGAGATCGCAGTACCACTGATCAACGCGTTCTGCGCGGACGGATCGGCGGACCTGGTGCGCCAGTATGCTTTTCCGCTCGCCTTCGCGGTATTGAACGCGCTGCTCGGCTGTCCGGCCGAAATCGCGCAGCAGGCCGCGACCGGAATGGCCGCGATCTTCGAAGGGGTCGACGCCGACCGCGGAAACAAGATGCTCGTCGCGGCGCTGCTGGAATTGGCGCAGCGCAAGCGGACCGCGCCCGGCGACGACGTGACCACTCGGATGTTGCAGCATCCTGCCGAGCTGACCGATACGGAAATGGTGCACCAGCTGGCGACGCTGTACGGCGCGGGTATCGAGCCGCAGCAGAATCTGATCGTCAACACCCTGCTGCTGATACTCACCGACGAGCGATTCGGCGGCAGCGTGCTCGGTGGCAGTCTGTCCACCCGCGACGCGCTGGACGAGGTGCTGTTCAACGATCCCCCGATGGCGAATTTCTGCATCAGTTTTCCGCGGCAGCCGATTCTGATCGACGATATCTGGTTGCCCGCACACCAACCGGTGGTGATCAGCATGGCCGCCTGCAACACCGATCCCGCGATCGCCGCGAATCAGTACGCGGGCAACCGATCTCATCTGGCCTGGGGCACCGGACCGCATGTGTGCCCGGCCAGCTCGCTGGCCTATCTGATCGCGCAGGATGCGATCGATCAACTGCTGGACGCGCTGCCCGAGATCGGCCTCGCGGTCGCGCCGAGCGAGCTGATCTGGCGACCGGGCCCGTTCCATCGCGCGGTGACCGCATTGCCGGTCACCTTTCCCGCCGCGCCCCCGTTGCCGTTGCCCTAGTTTGAAATACGAACCGGCCGACGGTTTCTCGAAGAACCGTCGGCCGGTGGTGTACTCCCGGATCAACGGGAGTGCGCTGCCCGGGCCGAGTCGGGTGGTACGGCCCTGGGCGGGTCGAGCGCGGCGCGCGATCTAGTTGGGGTGCGGCGCGCCGTCGAGCGCGGCCAGCATGGCCGGAGTGTCGACATAGTTGTCGAAGCCGACGACGCGGCCCTCCCGCAGGTGCCAGACATGGATGTTGGGGACGTCGAAGGCGACGTCGCCACCGGTGGTCGTGCCGACCCCGCGGCCCATCATGACCACGTCGTCACCCGCCGCGAAGATGCTCTGCGGCACCACATTCGCGTCGATGTGCGCCAGCATCGTCCCGAAATACGTATTGGCGCCTTCGTGCCCGACATGCCGTCCGCCCCACGGCAACTGTGCGGCCTCCTTGATCTCGATATCGGGGTCGAAAAGTCGCTCGATGACCGAAAAGTCGCGCGCGCCGAACGCGTGGTACACCTGGGTGACTAATTCGAGATTGATCTGGGACACTGAAAGAGCTCCTCGTGGGGCGAAACGTGTTGAACACCAACATCCTTGCGCCAGCCCGGGCGCGTCGCCACACGAGGAAGGCTGCATTTTGGCAACGGAATTCCGGGACCGCCACCGCGATTGCGCCGGTCGCGAAAAGGAGGCGCGCCCCCGAACTCGGTGCTGGTAGGAATGCAGCCATGTCCAACGACCTGAGTCTGTTCGCCGGGATCGACCTCGCCACCCGTATCGAGCGCGCCGAGCGGTCGTTGATGGCCGAGGGTGCGCAGGCCACCGCGCGGCGCGATCCGCGCGAGCGGGTGCTGCTGCAACCGATCGGCAGCGGTCTCGCGGTGTGGGCGGGCGCGTATTCACCGCTGGACAAGGTGGTCGGCGTCGGCATGGGCGAGGAGTTCGACGACGCGGTGCTCGAGGCGGTGGAAGCGGCCTACGCCGAGCGCGGCGCGCCGGTGCAGTTCGAGGTGTCGACCCTGGCCGATCCCAGTGTCGTAGACCGCCTCACCCGGCGCGGCTATGTGCTGACCGGCTTCGAGAATGTGCTCGGCCTGCCGCTCGCCCCGGGGCGAGCGGCGCAACCGGCCGAAGGCGTCGAGGTGCGCGTGGTCGGGTCCGGCGAATTCGATCGCTGGCTGGATATCTTCATCGACGGGTTCGCCGCGCCGGATACCCAGGGCGTCGGCTCCGACGAAGCGTTCCCGCGCGAGGTGCTCGCGCACGCGATGCGCGATATGGCCGGGGCGAGTGGCTTTTCCGGTTCGATCGCGTGGCTCGACGGCGCCGCGGCCGGCGCCGCGAGCCTGCGCCTGCACGACGGCGTCGCTCAACTCTGCGGCGCCGCGACCCTGCCGGAGTTCCGGCGGCGTGGCGTGCAGGCCTCGCTGCTGTCGACCCGACTGGCCGCCGCGGCCGTCGCGGGCTGCGATCTCGCGGTGGTCACCACGCTGCCCGGCTCGAAGTCGCAGCAGAACGTGCAGCGGCTGGGTTTCCAACTCCTTTATGCCCGTGCGATTCTCGTCGCCCCGGCGGCGGCGGCGCAGCGCTGATTCAGGGGTGTCTGCTGCGCGAGGTGGCCAAGTCGTCCGGGTACAGCGCCGCGTACTCCTAGCGGATGAGCCGGGCCGTCGTCATCGGCGGTAAGGAGGACTGCCGGGCGCGCGAACCTCCGTCCTCCGGAGTACCCCGATCCGGTCGCGCGGCCGATGCGGCGCAGCCGCTCGCGGCGACAGAATTCCGGTGACGCTGCCATCCAGCCGGAGGTTTCGAGATGACGACTGTGCTGCGGAGCGGCCGCTACATCGCGGCCACCGTGGACGAATTGCGGCAGCACACGGCCGCGGACAAGGCGGCGGGTGTGGTCAGCCAGCGGGCGTTGTTTCCGCGCCGCGGGCGCATCGAGCTCGACGAGGACGTGCTCGTCCTCGCGGATTGGAGCGACAACGGGGACCTGCTGCTGTCGCGGGCGGCGATCGTCTCGCTGCGCCGGGAGTTCACCGCGCTCTACGGCAGATTGATGGGCGGGTTGCTCAACTCGGGCAAGCCGCTGATCCTGAAGACGACGACGGCGGGCGAGATCTACGTGTTGATCGATCGCCGCGAATTCGCCGAGTTCACCGACAACCGGCAGTGGGCCGACGCGATCGCCGAGTGGCAGGACTGCTGAGCCGAAACCGCCGCCCCGGCCGGATCGGCGTGCCATCCGCGCAGGTGCGGGCCGTCGTGGGTTAATGATCGAATGGTCATTCGGTGGATCATGACGGCCCTGGCCGCGGGGGTGGCCGGGTTGCTGACGTTGTTCGCGTACGTGATCATCGCCGTGCGGATTCCCGCGCCCTTCGTGGCGCTGACGCATGTGGTGAGCGACTACGGCCTGTATCTGATCCCGCTGGGCGTCGCCGGGTTCGTGCTGTCGCTGATCGCCTTCGCGCCGCGTAGCCGCACCGGTGTGCGCCGTGCGGCGGCGGTGACCGGCCTGGTCTGTCTGCTCGGCGTGGTGGCCTCGGGATTTCCGCTGGCGGCGTCGTGGGGGACCGCGGTGCGCCATGACGCGAAACTGTCCTTCGGCGAGTACTTCACCGGGGGCGCGAACGTCGGCGCGCCCGTGGACGAACTGAGCACCGTCTTCCACACCATCGACGGCCAGGATCTGAAACTCGACGTGAAGTTGCCCGCCGGGACACCGGCGCGACCGCGGCCCGCCGTGGTCTGGGTGCACGGTGGTGGCTGGGCGCACGGGGATCGCGGCGAGGCGCCGAAATGGCACCGATGGCTCAACGACAAGGGTTATGCCGTCTTCGCCATCGACTACCGGCTGGCGCCGCCGGCCACCTGGAATCAGGCGCCCGCGGACGTGAAGTGCGCCGTGGGCTGGATCAAACAGCAGGCGCAGACTTACGGCATCGACCCGCAGCGCGTCATGATCGCGGGCGGCTCGGCGGGCGGCAACCTGGCATTGATGGGCGCCTACGCCGACGACCGGGTGCCGCCCAGCTGCGCGGTGACCGATACCGCGGTCGAGGCGGTCGCGGTCTTCTATCCGATTCCGGACCTGGTGCAGGCGTGGCGCGACAGCGGGCTGCCCGCGCGGATGCACACCTTCCTCGAGGACTACACCGGCGGCACCCCGGAGCAATTCCCGGATCGGTACCGGGCGGCCTCGCCCGTCACCTACGTGCGGCCCAATGTGCCGCCGACGCTGATCGTGCACGGCACCAGGGATCACGTTGCGCCGTACCGGGGATCGGCCGAACTGGCCGAGCGGTTGCGCCGGGTCGGCGTCGAAAATCGTTTGATCGCAGTGCCTTATGGCGAGCACATCTTCGATTTCCGCTGGGGCGATTGGGGTTCGCAGATTTCCCGGCACACCTTCGCCGCATTCCTGGCCGAGTATTTCGCGGCACCCTGAGCGCAAGCGTCCGGAAATAGCCGACATGGGTGTGGAATTGGGGTCGGCGAGTTGAACTTCGGAGCGTGTGTCCACATGTCGGGAAGTGCCCCCGGTCACCATTGTGCGTCGCAGTGACGGAGGTTACTGTAACCCCTCGTTGAGGGGAACGAAGTAGTTCCCCACTGTGGGAGGGTTCGCGAAGGATGATCAGACGCCGACGTCCGATGAGGTTCCTGGCCGCCATTGTCACCGCAGGCACGGTGATCGCGGGGGCGGCCGTATCGCTCACCTCCGGGCCGGCGGTCGCGGAAAGCGATTCGCTCGACGCGCGATTCATCGCGACTCATCAAGGCCCGCAGCAATATCCGAACGTCTATATCGACTGGGACGTGCCGATCACCATGAGCGACGGCACCGTTCTGAAAGGCAATGTGTACCGGCCCGCGGACGCGTCGGGGCAGCCGGTGGCCGAACCGATGCCGACCATTGTCAATCTCACGCCGTACACGAAACTTATTGCGAATATCGCGGATTCGGCGCTGGCGGTACCCGGTCTCGGCGAACCGCTGCTGCGCATGCTGCAGGGTTTCGACCTCTCGGCCTACGGTATGAGCGGTCTCAGCGATCTCATGCGGGCGTTGCCCGGCGGCGCCGCGCGGACGTTCGGCGTCGACCGCAAGCTCGTGCAGAGCGGCTACACCCAGGTGGTCGTCGACGTACGCGGGACCGGCTTCTCCCAGGGCGTGTGGCAGGTCTTCGGGGATCGGGAGCAGCAGGACGGTGCCGAGGTGGTGGACTGGGCCGCCGCCCAGCCGTGGTCCAACGGCAAGATCGGCATGAGCGGCATCTCGTACTCCGCGATCAACCAATTGCACACGGCCGCGCGGCAACCGGCGGCCCTGCGGGCGATCTTCCCGATCGTGCCCGGCAGCGACCTCATCCGCGATGTCGCCGCGCCCGGTGGGGCGCTCGGCATCGGGTTCATCCCCGAATGGCTGCTCGCGGTCGACGGCACCAAGCTGATTCCCGACCTGGTCTCCATCATCGGCGGCAAGTTCGACTGGACCTGGCTGGCCGATCGGGTCCGCGACCCGTTCACCTTCTTCAACCTCATCATCGAAGCGCTGGCGACACCGAGCATCGATCAGATCAAGCCGGAGATGCGGGCCATCCTCGACGAGGACAGTGCGCTGCGCACCGCCTGGATCGGGCATCCGGAGCGGATCACCGTGCCGACCTTCGTCTACGGCGGCTGGCACGACATCTTCACCTACTCCTCGCCACGCATCTTCAACGCGGTGAACGTGCCGGACGACCAGAAGAAGCTCGTCATGGGGGACACCTACCACGTGACCACCGGTGCGGGCCTTGGTCTTGCGGGTGCACCGCCGGCGTTGGACGTGCTGCAGCGGGCCTGGTTCGACAAGTGGCTCAAGGGCATCGACAACGGCATCGACGGATACGACCAGGTGCATCTGTGGCAGCAGGGCGGCGGCTGGACCACCGCGCCGTCGTTCCCGCGTCCCGGAATGGATTACCGCCGTATGTATCTGGACGCGGCGTCCTCGGGCACCGCACCCGGCAGCGCCTTCGACGGCAGCCTCACCGCCGCGCCGGGCGGACCCGCGCGCGTGACCATCGCGCCCGGCCTGTCCACCCTGTGCTCCCGCGACGCGGCGCACGGCACGGCGGGCATCATCGCCGCCTTCGACATCTGCACGAAAGACGCGCGGATCAGCGAAACGAACGCGCTGACGTTCACGACCGCGCCCGTGCGTCAGGCGACGCAGATCTCCGGACCGATCGCCGTGCACCTCAACACGGTGCTCGACGCCACCGACGGCTACTGGACGGTGACGGTGAACGACGTTGCGCCCGATGGTCGTTCGACGGTGTGGAGCACCGGCCAGCGCACCGCGTCGTTGCGCGCGGTGGACGAGGCGAAGTCCACTCGCTCGCCCAACGGCGACTACACCGACCCGTATCCGATCCTCACCCTGGACAGCCGCCTGCCGATCGTGCCCGGGCAACCGACCGTGGTCGACCTCGGTGTCTTCGCCACCGACGGTGTGCTGCAACCGGGTCACCGGCTGCGCGTCGACGTGTTCGCGGGCAACTTCCCGAGCAGTATTCCGTTGCGCCCGTTGCTCAACGAGAGCGAACTGAAGCCGCAGCACCTGCAACTCGACCCGAACGAGCCCAGCTGGGTGAACATTCCGGTGGCGGGCGACACCGGCTGGTGAGCGTGCTCAGCCGGATCCCAGCAGCGCCAAGGCCGCTCGGTTCAGGACCGGCGCCAGCGCGGGGAGAGCCTGCGGGCCGGACTCGATGAGGGTGGCGCGCACCCGATCGTCGATCCCGCCGGTCAGCACGTCGACCAGTTGCGGGTCGGGCGCGGTCGCGAGGTCGCCGTCGCGCACGCCGATCCGCGCCGCGGCGAGCATGCGGTGCGCGAACAGCCGCTGCACACCCGCCCGATGCGCGGTGAGTCCCGGGCCCGCGGCCAGGGTCTCGACATGCAACGCGCGGGCCGCCGCGGGCTCGGCCGCGAGGAAGTCGAGGTAGGCGGCGAGGGTGCTGCGCACCAGGTCGCGGAAGCCACGGGCGCCGGACTCGGCGACCACCCGGTCGAGTTCGCGCGCCACCACCTCGACGACGAAATCGAATGCGGCGGTGAAGCATTCCTCTTTGCTGTCGAACAGACCGTAGAACGTGCGCCGGGCCACCTTGGCGCGGCGCACGATATCGGCGATCGTGGTCGGTCCGTAGCCCTGTTCCGCGATCGCCTCCAACGCGGCGACGCACAACCGATCCCGCTGCGAGGTGACCACCTCGTCACGGCTCAGCCGGTGCGGGCCGCGCGGTAGCCGATCGGGAACAGCGCTGGTCAGGACAGTCATAGTGGGTTCAATTCTGCCACGGTGGCCGGACGGGCAGCTATTTTCCGGCGGTGTGCGCACTGACCAGGGAACGGCCGCCGGGGTGGCGTCCACGCCAGATCCAGAACACCGCGCACGCGACGAAAGCCCAGCCCGCTAGCACCAGGAACGGGAAAAGATGCTGGTGCGCACGGAAATACACCGCGGTGTGCTGGGCGTTCACCGAGGCGCCGGGCGGCAGCCAGCGGCCGATATGGCCGAGCAGCGAGGGCAGCAGCGGCCAGGAGACCGCGCCGCCGGAGGACGGATTGCCGAGCAGCACCATCAGGCCCCAGGTCGGCAGGATCGCCCAGCGGCCGACCAGGGTGTTGAACATGGTGAACACCATCCCCGAGGTGAACATCGTCAACGAGAGAATGCCGCAGGACGCCAAGAACGGCAGCCGGACCGCGCCGAGCACCCAGTCCACGATCGCCGCGATGGCGAAGCCGCCGACGAGCGAGTAGGCGGCGGTGAAGCCGATCCGTTCGGCGGGGGTGAGCGCGGCGGCGTGCACGCTGAACTGCGTCGCGCCGATGAACCCGATGATCACCGCGGCGAGGGAGATGTAGAAGATGGCCAGCCCGCGCGGATCGCCCCGCTGCAGCGGCACGATATCGGTCACGTCGACCGGAACCCGTGCTGCGGCGCCCGCGCCCGCCGCCGCCTCGCTCAGCAGCTGCGCCACCGACTGCCCCGAGGCGCCCGAGACCTCGAGCGCGAGGCCGCCGGGCCGCGTCGTGACGACGCCGAAGACCTGCTGCTCCTCGACATCCCAGCGGGCCGCCGCGACGGTGGCGTAGCTGTGCGGGTCCAGCGAATCGTCCACGGCGCGCTGCAACTCGGCGAGGAATTCGCGCATCGGCGCGTCCTGCTGGGAACCGACCACGGCGATCGGGATGTATCGGGGCGTGGGGTTGGCCAGCGCGTAGGTGTAGGACCCGGCGAAGAGTCCGGCCGCGGCCCCGACCAGCAACACCAGCACGATCGCGGGCAGGAAGGGCGAGGCGCGCACCATCGCCCACCACTCGCTCGCCGTTCGCCGCCGCTCGTGCTGGCCGTGCTGGTTAGCCATTCCTGCACAGTAGGTCGCGCAGGCGGCGAGGCTGTCGACCCTGCGAGTGTCGGCAAGTCATCTGGTATTGCATAAGTGATTTAAATAAACCAGTGATACATTTCCTGGTATGGGTGCCCTGATGGAACTGGCCGACAACCTCGCCCGCGTGATGGGCGAGTTCACCCGCCGGTCCATCCGGTTGCCCACGGCGGAGCAACACACGTTCACCACGCTGTCGGTGCTGCACACGCTGGTGCACAGGGGGCCGCTGCGGCTGACCGCGTTGAAAGAGACCGAGCAGATCACCCAGCCCGCCATCACCCAGCTCGTGCAGCGGCTGGAACGAGACGGGCTGGTGCGGCGGTCACCGGACCCGGCGGACGGCCGGGCGACCCTCGTGGCAGTCACCGCCGACGGCGCGCGGATCGTGCAGACCCGGCATCAGGAACGCGTCCGTCGTCTCGCCGAACTGGCCGAGGCCCTGTCCGCGGAAGAATGTCGCGCCATCGCCGCCGCGCTGCCCGCGCTCGAACGGCTGGCCGTGCTCATGGACGCGCAGTGATCGCCGCTGCGGGCGTCCCGGAAGGAATCTCATGACCGAACCGTTCCCGCTGACCCCCACGCCGATCCACGTCGCCGACGACGTACTGGCCGATCTCGAAACTCGGCTGCGGCTCACCCGCTGGCCCGACGACGTGAACAACGACGACTGGAGCTACGGCGTCAGCCGCCGCTACCTCCAGGAACTCGTCGAGTACTGGATCGACGAATACGACTGGCGCAAAGCCGAAGCCGCGATCAACGCCTACCGGCACTATCGAGTCGAGATCGACGGCGTGCCGGTCCATTTCCTGCGCAAGCCCGGCGTCGGTCCCGCGCCGACGCCGCTGATTCTCACCCACGGCTGGCCCTGGACCTTCTGGCACTGGGCCAAAGTGATCGATCCGCTGGCCGATCCCGCGGCGTTCGGCGGCGATCCGGCCGACGCGTTCGACGTCATCGTGCCGTCGCTGCCCGGCTTCGGCTTCTCCACGCCGCTGCCGAAGCATCCCGACATGAACTTCTGGAAGGTGGCCGATCTCTGGCACACCCTGATGACCGAGACGCTCGGCCACCGGAAGTACGCGGCGGCGGGGTGTGATGTCGGCGCGCTCGTCACCGGCCAGCTCGGCCACAAGTACGCCGCCGAACTGCACGGCATCCATATCGGCTCCGGGCAGAAGCTCACCCTGTTCAGCGGCGACCGAGCCTGGGATCTCAGTGGCGGGCAACCGATTCCGGAGGGGCTGTCCGAGCCGGCCTACCGGCAGTTGCTCTCGCTGGAGCGTCGTTTCGCGGTGCACCTCGCGGCTCATCTACTGCAACCGAGCACGCTCGCCTACGGCCTCACCGATTCCCCCGCCGGTCTGCTCGCCTGGATCCTGCAACGCTGGGTCACCTGGAGTGCCAACGACGGCGACGTGGAAGCGGTCTTCAGCAAGGACGACCTGCTCACCCACGCCATGATCTTCTGGGTGAACAATGCCATCGGCACCTCGATCCGCTACTACGCCAACGCGAATCGCTACCCGTGGGAACCCGACCACGACCGCGTTCCGGTCATCGAGGCCCCCACCGGCATCACCTTCGTCGGGCACGAGAACCCGCCCGGCGTCACCACGGCCGAGCAGCGGGTACAGAGCTGGCTCGCCAGCGATCGGGCCGAGTGGTACAACCATGTCAACCTCACCGCGCACGACGAGGGCGGGCACTTCATCCCGTGGGAGGTGCCGGACGCGTGGGTCGCGGATCTGCGCCGCACCTTCCGCGACCGGCGCTGAGTCCGAAGTCGTTCCGCTGGAGAACTGTTCAGCCGGGCAGTCGCTCGGCCGGATAGTCATCGAGCGAGCGGTCCCGGTCGCCGACGATCACCGGGTGGGCGACCAGGTCGAACATGGCGGTGTCGGAATGGTGATCGCCGAAGGCGGCGCAGGCCGACAGGTCGATCTGCGCGCGTGCCGCATAGGCGTGCAGCGCGGCCGATTTGTCGTCGCCGACCATGGTGGCGGTGACTTCACCGGTGTAGCAACCGTTCTCGACGGCCAGGGTGGTGCACAGGATCTCCTCGGCGCTGATCGCCGCCGCGATCGGGCGCAGGGCGGCGTCGAACGAGCCGGATACCAGAACGATTCGGGTGCCGGTGCCGGCCAGCAGCTGAAGGCGTTGCCGCACTGCGGGATTGAAGAATTCGGAGGTCGTGAGCCGCGCGGCGAACCACTCTCGGCCGATGTCATGGACCTCTGCGACCGAACGTCCCGCCCAGAGCCGGTAGAACCAGCGATGGGATTCGGCGCGGCCCATGCCCTGCTCGCGCAGTGCGAAGAACTCACGGAGCGTGGCGGGGCCGTCGACATCGGTTCGGCGCTCGGCGTCGAAAGTGAACAGGGAGAGGAAGGTGATCTCGCGGACCAGGGTTTCGTCCACGTCGACGAAGGCGGCGGGCACCGGGGTCGCCGAGATGTCCTGTGGTGCCGTGGTTTCCGATGGTCGACCGGTCATGACGCGGACGGTACCCCATCCCCGGTCGCCGGCGCGGGCTCGGCCGGCCTACCGGTCACGCCGAACAAGCGCAGCAGTGGGGCGGTCATCGCGGTCGTCACCAGCGCCATCACCACGAGGATCGAATACAGCTGCACGCCGATGAGCCCGGTGCTCAATCCGATGGTGAGAATGATCAATTCGGTGAGCCCCCTGGTGTTCATCAGGCTGGCCAGCCCGGCGGCCGAACGCCTGTCGATTCCGGTGAACCGGGCGGCTGCGTAGGTGCCGCCGAGCTTCCCGGCCAGTGCGGCGAGCAGGACGACCAGCAGTTCGGCGAGGCCCGCCTGGTCGAGCGAGCCCAGATCCACCTGGAGTCCCGCGATGACGAAGAAGGCGGGCAGAAAAACCGAACTCAACAGTTGTGCACCCGATTCCACGACGGGCCGGTGCGTGCGCGGGAAGATCACGCCGAAGAGGAAGGCGCCGAAGATCAGGTGCAGGCCGATCCATTCGGTGGCCGCGCCGAAGAGCAGTGCGCCGGAGACGGCGAGGAACACCATCATGTTGTTGCGGTTCGCCGCACTGGAATTCGAGACCCGGGCCAGCAGCGGTCGCACGATCCACCAGATCGCGGCGACCAGCGGGATGAACAGCAGCAGCCGCCACTGCTGCCCGGCGCCCGGTTTGGCCATGCCGATGACGAACGCCAGCACCGTCCACGCCAGGATGTCGTCGATCGCCGCACTGGCCAGGCTGAGCTGCCCGATGCGGGTGCCCATCATGCCCCGGTCGAACAGGATGCGGGCCAGCACGGGGAACGCGGTGACCGCGAGCGCGCAGCCGATGAACAGTGCGAACACCAGCTGGCTGCCGTCGTGGTGGCGGGGCAGAACCGCAAGCGCGACAGCGCATCCCAGCAGGAACGGCACGAAGTAGGCCGACAGCGACACGCTCGCCACCACGCGCCGGTTGCCGTCGAACGACCCGCGGTCGATCTCCAACCCGGCCAGGAACATGAAGATCATGACGCCGACGTTCGCGAAAGCGGCTATGTAGGAACGGGTATCGTGCGGAAACACGATTCCGGACAGGTGCGCCCCGAGAATCGTCGGCCCGGCGATGATTCCCGCCGTGATCTCACCGATCACCGCGGGCTGCCCCAACCGCTCGGCCAACCGCCCGAGCACCCGCGCCGCCACCGCGATGAGCACCAGATCCACCAGCAGAAACACCATCTGATCACTGGGCATGCCCGCTCCGTCCACTCCGGGCGCCTACGCCGCCCCCTCCTCCGTCCAAGCCGCCCGAGCAAACCCCCGACCAACCGCGGACTCCCCGCCTACACCATAAACGCCCGCCCCCCGCATCAGGCGATAGCGGCTTCTTCCCCGTCATCGAATTGAATCGACTGCCGCAACCGCCCCCCGAGCGCTCCCGCGTACCGGGCGAGCAGCTCGTACCCGGCGATATGGCCGCGTTCGATCTGCGAGATCCGGCCCTTCGTGACCCCCATGCGTGCGGCGATCTGCTGCTGGGTCAACCCGCGGGAGCGGCGGATCTCGGCCAGCCGATGCCCGATCATCTCCGCGAGCAGTTCTTCCTTGCCCGCTGTGACCGCCTCTTCGCCCCCCGCGCGTTCGACGAACTCGCTCCGAATGTCCTGCCAGCGTGCGTATCCGGTCACAACGAACCCTCCCTTTCCTCTCGGCGTTCTTTCAGATAGGTCTCATAGCGATACTCGGCCAACGGAATCGCTGACCGATACCACGACTTCCACTGACGGTCCTTGTCTCCGGCGACCAAGAGCACCGACGATCGCCACGGATCGAAAGCGAACAGGATGCGGGTGGTGCCGGTTCGAAGTTCCTTCAAATTCGGCAACTTCGAGCCGGTCAGGGTGTCAACGAGCGGACGCCCGAGTCCGGGTCCGAAGTCGGCCAGTATGTCGATGGCTTGTACCACTCTGCTGTATTCGGGTTCGTCCAACTGTGTGATCCAATCGCGAACCTCGTCGACCACGTAGACGTCCCAGCTCGAATCTGTCACCTCGACGAGTATAGGAATAACTATACTTTCTCGATGGGTTTTCGGCACGCCCGGTGGGGTGCGCGAAGGTTTATTCGAGGTCGGCGGCGGATTCGGCGGCGGTGAGGACTTCTTCGACCATGGTGGGGGTGAGGCGGCCGGTGAAGGTGTTCTGCTGGCTTACGTGGTAGCAGCCGAAGAGGTGGAGGGGGGCGCGGGCGGGGGTTGCGGGGGCGAGGAGGTAGTGGGCGCCGTGGCCGAATTTGGGGCGGGGGCGGGGGATGGTCCAGCCGGCTTCGGCGAGGACGGGGAGCAGGGCCTGCCAGCCGAAGCCGCCGAGGACGACGACGGCGCGGACGGTCGGTGCGAGCAGGGCGAATTCGGTGGCGAGCCAGTGCCGGCAGCGGTCTCGCTCGTCCGGGGTCGGCTTGTTGTCCGGCGGCGCGCAGTGCACGGGCGCGGTGACGCGGACACCGGACAGGCGCAGGCCGTCGTCCGGGTGGATCGCCGTCGGCTGATTGGCCAGGCCCACCGCGTGCAACGCCGCGAACAGCACGTCACCGCTGCGGTCACCGGTGAACATCCGCCCGGTCCGATTGCCGCCGTGCGCGGCGGGCGCGAGACCGACCAGCAGTAGCCGGGCGTCGTCCGGGCCGAAGCCGGGAACCGGCCGGCCCCAATAGGTTTCGTTCCGGAACGCGGCCCGCTTGGTCTGCGCCACCTCTTCGCGCCAAGCCACCAGCCGCGGGCAGGCGAAGCAGTCGGCGACCGCGGCGTCCAGTTCGGCGATGCTGCGATAGGCGTCGGTCACCCGATCACCTGGACCATGGCGCCACGGGGCACGGGCGGCCTGTTGTCTGCCGGCTCGACGTCCTGCACTCCCGACGTGACATACCGTCCACCGTAGTCGCCGATGAATTCTGAAGCCGAGCGCCGGAGAGGTCTCCGGCATCAGGACGCGGCCCGCGACCTGGCGGCACGCCGGAAGTTCCGCGTTTATTCGCAACGGCGAACCAAGGCCTCGATTCCGGCTTTGTCCGGTCATCTGTCCAGTTCAGCGGGTTGGTGAGGACGGATAACGACCCGGACATGTGATCGTTACCACGCGGTCTGTGTTGATAGCATGGCCTTTCTGACCGACCGGATGCGGGCTTCGCCCCCGGATTCACCTCGAAAGAGTCTTTCCATGCAGTTTGAAATCGTCGAGCGGGACGAAACGTGGGTTGCCGGGTTGCCGGTGCGCAGCCCCAAGCGTGCGCTCGGAGAACTGCGGGATCACGATCTCGAGGCCGCCTGGGCGGCCGTGCTGCACCAGGAGCTCGGTGGGCCGCTGGCCAGCGCGTACACCGACTACACCGGTGAGCTCGGCACGTACAACACGCAGATCGTCGGCTACCAGTGCGCCTCGTTCGGCGAGGTCACCCGTGGTCATCTGGTGGCCCGGTTGCCGCGCGGCACCTATGCGCGGTTCTCCTCGGTCGGTAACTTCCCGCAGGTGATGACCGACCTCTGGACCCAGATCGCGTACGCCGAGGAACACAACCAGATCAAACGGACCTACACCGGCGATTTCGAGTGTTACCCGCACGCGTACAAGATCGAGCTGTACCTGGCGGTCGACGCGCGATGATCGAGGCGATTATGTGTTCAGGCGAGGCGCGGTCATGACCTACGCGATCGCGGTGCGTGGTGAGGCGATCTACGGCGGCCTGGTGGTGCCGCGGGTGCGCCCGAGCTTCAAGGTCAGCAACAGCGACCTGATCGAGTTCTTGAAGGATCGGCTGCGCGACCGTAAGGGTGCCGATCGGCCGATGTACACGGTGTACGTGCCGGATCCGGCGGGCAACTACAACGCCGTGGTGTGCTTCGACTACCGCGAACCCGAGGCGGTGCCGATCGGCGACGTGCTGGTCCGGGTGCCGAAGGGCGTCTACGCCCGCTTCGCGCCGAACGGCGATTACCACGATCCGGTCGAGGACGTGTGGGCCCAGGTCGACGACGCGACGGCCTCGGCCGAGATCACCCGCGCCTATCGGGAAGAGATCGAGATCTGGCAGGGCCCCGATTCGGTGGAGCTGTTCATCTCGATCCTGGTTTAACTTGCTGATAGTTAGCTGCGCTAGAACCGACCGGTCGACACGCTATGCTGCTCGATCGCGAGATGGGTTCTGACCAGGGCTGATTTACGGGCTCGCGCCCAGTTTTCGGAAGATTAACCAGACATCTGGTCAATTCTGGTCGGATGACGGATACTGCCCTAGGCAAACTCGTCCGAGAAGCAGAATTACGGGTGAAGATGTCGACCCCGGTTCGACGACCGCGTGCGGATGCGGAGCAACGGAGTAGGAACGGTATGGCTGTCGAGGCGAGCGCCGCGCACGCGCGGGCCCGGGTTGCTGGCGGTCTCAGCGGGGGGATTGCACGCCATTTCCCGCAGGGTCTCGATTCGGAAGATCACCGCCGGGTCGATCCGATCTGGTGGGATAATCGAGCTGGTCGGGCGGTTGCCGATGGATTGCAAGGTGCGCCGATACGAGCCGGGCGGCGTGGTCGCGGAGCGTGGGATGCCGCCCCCGGAACGGTGGGGTGAGCCGATGGGTGCACACAGCAGCCGAAAAGCGCGACTCCCCAGCGTATCGGCCACGAGTTTCCCGCATACCGTGGATACACTGGCGTCGCTTCGTTTCTCGGATCTACTCGAAGTACCTGAGCATGAGACCATGGCGTTGGTGCAATGCCTGAGCGATCCGGCCGCTGCCCCGGCGAACAGCAGGCGGCGTCCGGTGCCGGGCGTGGACACCCGTGGATAGCGTGATCGGAGACAAGGTGCCTCGGCGGACGCTCGACTCATTGGTGACCCAGGTCGCCTCCGAGCTGATGGGTGTCGACGCCACGACCATGGCCGAGGCGACCGAACGGGTCCTCGCGCAACTCGTCGAGTATTTCGACGTGGACTTCAGCTACGTCCGGCACACCGACCGCGAGCGCCGAGCCTCGGTGCTGATCGCGGAGTGGCCGCATCGGCCGCAGGTGCCCGACCCGGATCCGCTCGAGGTCGTCTACTTCGAGGGCGCCGATCCGGTGTTCCGCGCGTTCGAGCACGCGACCGAGCCGATGATCGCGCGGCCGACGCCGGAGTTCGCCGACTATCAGGAGACGATGCGGCGGGCCTCCGGCATCCCCGTAGTCACCACCGCAGCCGTCCCGCTGCTCTCCCGTGGTGAGTCGACCGGCGTACTCGGTTTCATCAAGACCGGCGATCGGGAGTGGAGCACCCGGGAACTCAACGTGCTCAAGGCGATCGCCGCCCTGTTCGCGCAATTGCAGGCCCGGGTGGTGGCCGAGGAGCGGCTGCGCTACATCGCGCTGCACGACGACCTGACCGGTCTCGCGAACCGGCGTGCGCTGCTCGAGCACATGGACGAGCGCCTGCGGCCCGGCAGTCCGGGGCCGGTGGCGGCGTTCTTCCTCGATCTGGACCGGCTCAAGGCCCTCAACGATTTTCTCGGCCACACCGCGGGCGACAACTTCATCCGCACGCTCTCCTCGCGACTGCGCGAGCACCTCGACCCGGATGACATGATCGCGCGCCTCGGCGGCGACGAGTTCGTCATCGTGCCGGCCAAGCCGATGGACGCGGTCGCCGCCGAGGAGGAGGGCACCCGGATCCAGCAGCTCATCGGGCGGCGGGTGACCGTGGGCGGGGAATCGGTGAGCCGCGCGGCGAGTATCGGTGTGGCTGTCGGCATTCCGGGGGAGACGACCGTCGCCGACGTGCTGCGGCGCGCCGATCACGCCCTGCTGTCGGCGAAATCGGGCGGCGGCAACGGCGTCGCGGTCTTCACCGACGCCATGCGCGCCCAGTTCGAGCTGCAGGACGACGTCGAGCTGAATCTGCGCGGCGCGGTGTCCGACGGCTCCCTGCTGCTGCACTATCAGCCCGAGGTCGATCTGCGGACCGGCCGGGTGGTCGCGCTCGAGGCCCTGGTCCGCTGGATGCATCCGACCAGGGGCCTGTTGCCGCCCGCTGCCTTCGTCACCGTGGCGGAGGCGACCAACCTGGCCGGTGAGCTCGGCCGCTGGGTGATCAGGTCGGCGTGCGCGCAGTTCGCCGAGTGGCGCCGCCGCGGCTTGGCCGCGAATGTCGTGATGCGGATCAATGTTTCGCCGGTGCAGCTGGTGAGCCTCGACTTCGTGGAACGGATCGAGGACATCCTGCGGCTGTTCGGCATCGACGGCAGCTCGATCTGCCTCGAGATCACCGAGCACGTGGTCGTGCAGGATCTGGCCCGCACCCAGGTGACGTTGCGCGGGCTCAAGCGTATGGGCGTGCAGATCGCGATCGACGATTTCGGCACCGGCTACAGCTCGCTCTCGCACCTGAAGGCGCTGCCGGTCGACGCGGTGAAGATCGATCGCGGTTTCGTGCAGCGGCTCGGCGCCAGCACCGACGACCTCGCTATCGTGAAATCCATTATCGGGCTTGCGGGTTCGTTCGGGCTCGGCGTGGTCGGCGAGGGGGTCGAGACGGCTGTGGCCGCGCGCACCCTGGTCGGCCTCGGTTGCTATCGGGCGCAAGGCTTTCTGATCGCGCGGCCGATGCCCGCCGACGAGGTGGAGGCGCATCTGGCGATGGGGCGCATCCCGCTCGATCTGGATCTGCCGCGAGCGAGCCGGGG
Source organism: Nocardia brasiliensis IFM 10847 (assembly GCF_000710915.1). Taxonomy (GTDB): domain Bacteria; phylum Actinomycetota; class Actinomycetes; order Mycobacteriales; family Mycobacteriaceae; genus Nocardia; species Nocardia brasiliensis_A. The sequence goes on along the minus strand of NZ_BAUA01000152.1, from coordinate 56,480 downwards.
TGCGGCCGGCATATGACCGGCGACCCCGACCACCAACGCCCTGAACATGATTGGCTGCTGATCGAGACCCTGGGACGCACGGCCGACGGTGCGCTCGAGGTACCGACGCTGGTCGCCGACGGTGCGAAGGTCAAGGACTGGGGGAGCCTGCTGCGGATCCGGCGGGAGCTGCATGCCCTTGCCCCGCAGCTCATCACCGAGGTGGTGCAGGAGTGCGTCGACACCGCGGTTGCCGTAACCCGTTGCGCGGAGGGCCTGCTCGTGCTGGGGGTGCCCATCCGCTGCGCGTTCGACGAGGTGCACGGCGTGCAGGTGTGGGCGGCGCCGCAAGACGTGCGCCCGGCCGAACAGCCGCGGGTCGCCGCGTGGGACTGGCAGGCCGACACCGAATTGGCCCACCACGGGCCGGGTTTGGAGGAATTGGTCTTCGCGCGGGCGCCCGCCGACGTGCGGGTGATCCGGACGCCGCCCGAAGCCTTCGGTCGTATGGTGCGTTTCGCGGGACGGATCGACTACTTCGAGATGGTGAGTGCGCTGCGCGGCCGGCACCAGAGCGAGGTCGACATGATCGGTGACGACGGCTGTGTGCGCACGTTCCAGATGGTCACGCGGGCCGATCCGGAGGCCCGCCGGATCCGTGCGGTGATGCACGAATTCACCGATGCCGAGCCCGCCCGGCCCGATGTCGACATGTCCATGTTGCGAGCGGTGTCGCGGCGCGCGGGCGATGGCGTGGGCTTCGTCTCGCTGTCCTCCGGCCTCATCTACGAATGGACCACGGCGCCGGCGCCGCCGCTGGACCGCTGGGCGATCGAACGCCCGAGCCTGCATCCGGACGACAGCGTGCGATTCCGGGCCGCGTGCGCCGCACTGACCGAGTCCACGGCCGACGACGCCACCGCGTTGCAGTTACGGGTGCGTTTCGACGGCACCGACTGGATCGCGGTGCGGGCCGAACTCTGGCCGGTACCGCCCGTCCAGCTCGGGCACGGTCTGATCCGGGTCTGGCACCAATCGGCGAATTAGGTCGCCGGGTCTTCCACGGCTGTTCATGCCGCGTTGGGCGCATCGGTTCCGAAGGTAACCCGACTGGTTGCACCATCAGCGAGGTGCGCATAGTTCAGCTTGCGAACTTCTACGGCCCGCGCTCGGGTGGGTTGCGCACTGCGTTGCATCACCTCGGTGAGGGCTACGTCGCGGCGGGCCACGAGGTGGTGCTCATCGTGCCGGGCGCACGTCGCTCGGAAGAGCTGCTGCCCACCGGCGTGGTCCGGATAACGTTGCCCGCCTTGGCTATTCCGTGGACCGGCGGCTACCGGGCGGCCGATCCGCGGCGCGTGGCCGACGTACTGACCGGGCTGCGCCCCGATGTGCTCGAGGTGTCGGACCGGCTGACCCTGCGCGGCTTCGGCCGCTGGGCCCGGCGCCGGGACGTGGCGGGGGTGATGATCTCGCACGAACGGCTCGACCGGCTGCTCGGCCAGGTGCTGCCGCGCGCGGCGGCCCGGCGCTGCGCCGACGTGGCGAACGGCCGCACCGCCGCCGATTACGACATCGTGGTCTGCACCACCGCATTCGCCCGCGAGGAGTTCTTGCGGATCGGGGCGCGCAATGTCGAACTGGTGCCGCTCGGTGTGGATCTGGAGCTGTTCAGCCCGCGCCGGCACGACGGCAGGCTGCGCGCCGACCTCGGCGTGCCGGAGCATCCGCTGCTCGTGCACTGCGGCAGATTGTCGGTGGAGAAGCGGGTGGAGCGCAGCATCGAGGCGGTCGCGGCGCTGCGCGCGACGGGTACCGAGGTGCGGCTGGTGGTCGCGGGTGACGGGCCGCGCCGGGAGGCCCTGGAACGCCGGGCGCGGGCGCTACCCACCCTGGCCTGCGGGTTACCCGCCGTGCACTTCACCGGGTTCATCTCCGAACGTGCCGAGGTCGCGAAACTGCTTGCCACCGCGGATGTCTCGCTGGCGCCGGGGCCGCACGAGACGTTCGGCCTGGCCGCGCTGGAGGCGCTCGCGGCGGGCACACCGGTGGTGGCGAGCCGCTCGTCGGCGCTGGCCGATATCGTGACCGCCGAGTGCGGCGCGGTGGCGGCCGACCGCGGCGCGGCGTTCGCGCAGGCGGTCACCGAGGTGCTGGCGATGCCGGCCGCGGGGCGCAGAAGGGCGGCGCGCAGTCGCGCCGAGCAGTACACCTGGCCGCGCGCGGTGGCCGGAATGCTCGCCGTACTGGGCCGCTGAGCCCGGTCCAAGTACCCTGCGGTGAGCCGGTTCGAGCAATTCGAGATGGGGATGCGCAGTGGTGCGAGGTATGGGGCGATCGGGCCGCAGGACGGTGCGGGACGCAAAAGTGCTGATCACGGGCGCTGCCAGCGGGATCGGCCGGGCCACCGCGCAGGCCGTCGCGGCGGCGGGCGGACAGCTGGTGCTCACCGATATCGATGCAGGCGGGCTTGACACGACGGTGGCCGATATCCGGCGCGACGGCGGGGTCGTGCTGGTCGCGAAGGCCTTCGACATCACCGACTACGACGCCGTCACCGCCTTCGCCGAACAGGTGCACGCCGAGCACGGCAGCCTCGACATCGTGATGAACATCGCGGGCACCTCGGCCTGGGGAACCGTGGAGAACCTCGAACACCAGCACTGGCGGCGCATGGTCGAGGTCAATCTGATGGGCCCGATCCACGTGATCGAGAACTTCGTGCCGCCCATGGTGCGCGCGGCCAAGGGCGGGGCGCTGGTGAACGTGTCCTCGGCGGCCGGTCTGCTCGCGCTGCCCTGGCACGCGGCCTACAGCGCGGGCAAGTACGGCATCCGCGGCGTCTCGGAGGTGCTGCGCTTCGATCTGGATCAGCACGGCATCGCGGTGCACCTGGTGGTGCCCGGCGCGGTGGACACTCCGCTGGTGCACAGCGTCGAACTGGTCGGCGTCGACCGGGAGGAGCCGCGCATCCAGCGCCTCACCGCGTCGTTCACCAAGCACGCGGTCGCGCCCGAGCATGTGGCCAAGGCGATCCTGCGCGGTATGGCGCGCAACCGGTTCCTGATCTACACGTCCTTCGACATCCGGTTCGGCTATTGGTGGGCGCGGAAATTCGCGTACCCCTACGAATTCGTGATGCGGCGCGCGAGTGCCCGATTCACCCGGTTGCTGGCCGCGCAGCGCAGTTGAGCTGCACGTCGAGCACGCGGGCGCCGGGGCCCTCGGTGCCGAGCCGGTCGTGTTCGTTGACCAATTTGCAACTGCCGAGCGACAGGCAGCCGCAACCGATGCAGCCGGTGAGGTTGTCGCGCAAGCGAATCAGCTGAGTGATGCGGTCGTCGAGATCGGCGCGCCAGTTGGTGGACAGGGTCTCCCAGTCCCGGCGGGTGGGGTTGCGACCTTCCGGCAGCTGATCGAGGGCGTCGCGAATTTCGCTGAGCGGGATGCCGACCCGTTGGGAAATGCGGATGAAGGCGACGCGCCGCAGCGTCTCACGGGCGTATCTGCGTTGATTACCGCTGGTCCGGCGGCTGCTGATGAGTCCTTCGCGTTCGTAGAAGTGCAACGCGGACACTGCTACTCCGCTACGCTCGGAAAGCTGCCCGGGGGTCAGCTCCTTCGCACGCCAATCGGCTGTCGACATTCACGCTCCTCCATTCCCCTGAACAATACTTGAGGTTAGGGGTGCCTGGGGCGAAATCGGGACAACGGCATGTCCTCCCGTTCGCCTGGTCCGAACCGCTTCTGGCCTGGTCATAAGGGGGATACGTCAACTAATGCCGGCGGCGGTGGTCGAGGGCTCCGGTTAGCTGTGGACGCGGCAAGACCGCAACGAAGGCCGGAATTACGTGCTCTTGTGGCCGCGGCGAACTACGGTCTGAGCATGGGAGCAGACGCTGTGCCCGCGCGGCACGGAGAGGGTTCGGACGCGGACGGGCTGGATCCGGACGGTCCCGGCTCGCGATTGAGGGTGACCTCCGAGGTCGGCACGCTGCGCACGGTGCTGCTGCACCGGCCCGGCGACGAATTGCGCAGGCTCACCCCGCGCAACAACGATCAGCTGCTGTTCGACGGCATCCCCTGGGTGGAGCGCGCGCAGCAGGAGCACGACGCGTTCACCGGGGTGCTGCGCGAACGCGGGGTCGAGGTGCTGCTGCTGGCCGACCTGCTCGCCGAAACCCTCGCGGTGAGCGGCGCCGCGCGGATCCAGGGCATCTCCGCCGCGGTGGACGCGCGCAGGCTGGGCCACTCGCTGGCCGATCAGCTCGCCGCCTTTCTGCGCGGCGTACCGGCCAGGGGCCTCGCCAATATTCTGATGGCCGGCATGACCTTCGACGAACTGCCGTTCGGCCCGGACGCCACCTCGCTGGTCCGGCGGATGCACCACGGCGCCGACTTCGTCATCGATCCGCTGCCCAACCTGCTGTTCACCAGGGACTCGTCGTTCTGGGTCGGTCCGCGCGTCGCGATCACCTCGCTCGCGCTGCCCGCCCGGATCCGGGAGACCTCGCTGACCGACCTGATCTACGCGTTCCACCCCCGCTTCCTCGGTGTGCGTCGCGCCTACGAATCGCACACCGCGCCCATCGAAGGCGGCGACGTGCTGCTGCTCGGGCCCGGCGTGGTCGCGGTCGGCGTCGGCGAGCGCACCACGCCCGCGGGCGCGGAAGCGCTGGCGCGCAGCCTGTTCGACGACGATCTCGCGCATACGGTGCTGGTCGTCCCGATCGCGCAGAATCGGGCGACCATGCATCTGGACACCGTCTGCACGATGGTCGACCAGGATGCTCTGGTGATGTACCCCGCAGTGCGTGACTCGTTGTGCGCGTTCACCATTCAACGCGACGAGGACTACAGCGCGCGCAACGGCGACGGCCGGGTCAGCATGAGCGGGCCCGATCCGTTCCTGGTCGCGGCGGCCAAAGCGATGGGCATCGACAAACTCCGGGTGATCGATACCGGGTTGGACGGCGTCACCGCGGAGCGCGAACAGTGGGACGACGGCAACAACACGCTCGCGCTGGCGCCGGGCGTGGTGGCCGCCTACGAGCGCAACGAGATGACCAACGCGCGGCTGGAGGACGCGGGCATCGAGGTACTGCGTATCCCCGGCTCCGAATTGGGTTCCGGCCGCGGCGGACCCCGCTGCCTGTCCTGTCCACTTTCCCGGGATGACTTGTGAGTGAGCGATGTTCAATATCACGGTGTCACATGAGTCGGCGGTCGCGCCGTACGAGCAATTGCGCATGGGAATCATCGCCCAGGTGCGCTCGGGCGTGCTGACCGCGGGCACGAAGATCCCCACCGTCCGGGCGCTGGCCGCGCAACTCGGCCTGGCGCCGAACACGGTCGCGCGCGCCTACCGCGAGCTCGAGGCCGACGGTGTCGTCGAAACCCGGGGCAGGCAAGGTTCTTTCATCGCCTCCTCGGGCGACCCGACGCGCGATGTCGCGGGCCGCGCGGCGACGGCCTATGTCGCCACCGTCCGCCGGCTCGGCCTCGACGACACGGCGGCGCTGCGCTATGTGCAGGCCGCGCTGGAGGGCTAGTGCCGCGTCCAGGCACTAGCGCCAGCTGGGTAGCCACAGGTGGTCGTGCCAGTTGCCCGGCGTGATCGGCAGCGCGGTGAGGATCGGCCACAGCCAGATGAAGTTCGCGATCACCAGGCCCAGGTACAGGCAGACGGCGAGCAGTCCGAGCGCGTGCCGTTCGTCGGGCGCCACCGGTAGGTAGGTGCCGACGGGGCTGCGCGGCACCGGTATTCGCCGCGACGAACCCAGCACGTCGCCGAGCACCAGGGCCATGCCCATCACCAGGAACGGCGCGAGGGCGACCGCGTAGAAGTAGTACATCTGCCGGTCCAAAGTCAGGAACCAGGGCAGCAGCGCCGCGCCGTAACCGACGAGCACCGCCGCGTAGCGCCAGTCCCGGCGTACCACGCTGCGCCACAGCAGCCACGCGAGCATGGGGAGCGCGAGCCACCAGATCGCGGGGGTGCCGATGAGCATCACCGCCTTGACGCACTGGGTCTGCCCGCAGCCGCTGACGCCGTTGTCGGCGTAGTAGTAGAGCATCGGGCGCAGGCCCATCGGCCAGGTCCACGGCTTCGATTCCCAGGGGTGGTGATTGCCCGCCGAATTGGTCAGGCCCTCATGGAATTCCAGGGCCCTGGCGTTGAAGTACCACAGCGAGCGCAGGGCATCGGGCACGATATGCGACCAGAAACCGCCGGTGCCGATCGGATCCGCCGGCGCGGACGGGTTACCCGCCATATAGCGATCGATACCGGTCTCGCTGGCGAACCAGGCCCAGTAGCTCGCCAGGTACAGCCCCAGCGGCACCAGCACCAGCGCGTACAGCGCGGGTCCGATATCCCGGATCGCGGTGCCGTACCAGGGGCTACGCACGCCGTACGCGCGCCGGGCGGTCAGATCGAAGCAGACGCTGAGCAGTCCGAACGCCACGATGAAATAGACGCCGGACCATTTCGTCCCGCAGGCCAGGCCGAGCATGACACCCGCGCCGAAGCGCCACCAGCGCACGCCGAGCCGGGGACCCCACCGGGTCACCCCGATCCGTCCTTCCGCGTCGGCCCGGGCCAGCCGGGCCCGCACCTCGTCGCGGTCGACGATCAGACAGCCGAAGGCCGCGGTGACGAACAGCGCCAGGAAGATGTCCAGCATGCCGATGCGCGAGGAGACGAAGGTGAGCCCGTCGGCGATCAGCAGGATGCCCGCGATCGCGCCGATCAGCGTCGATCTGGCCATCCGCCGGACGATGCGGATCACCAGCAGCACGAGCACGGTGCCCGCGACCGCGGCGGCGAAACGCCAACCCCAGCCGTTGTAGCCGAATATCGCCTCGCCGATCGCGATGAGCTGCTTGCCGATCGGCGGATGCACCACCAGCCCGTACCCGGGGTTGTCCTCGACCCATCCGCCGGTCAGCATCTGCCAGCCCTGCGGCGCGTAGTGCTTCTCGTCGAAGACCGGGGTGCCCGCATCGGTCGGGTAGTTCAGCATGGTGAACCGGGTGACCGCGGCGATCGCGGTGAGGAACGCGGTGACCAGCCAGCCGCGCAGCGTGTCGGTCGGCCCGAAATCGGGGGACGGCCGCCGTGGCGCGGGGCTCGACCAGGAGGGCACGGGCCCGAACGGTGCGGTCGCGCGCTGGTCGGTCACCTGTGTCACGCCCCGATCGTATGCTGTGCACCCCGCGAGGTCGCGCATCGGTGAGCCCGCCGCTGTGTTGGTCACATAGCACGCGGGTAACCGGCGCGTGGTCACGATCACATACCGAACGGCCGGGGTCGGCGTGGTCGCCGGGCAGGCCACGGGTGGCTAGGCTGCTCGGGTTCGGTGTTCGGCGCGTGAGACGGGAGAACGGTGGCGGACGAGGCGAGTGGGTCGGGCAGGCTGGTGCTCGCGGCGACGCCGATGGGCGATATCGGGGACGCGTCGCAGCGCCTGCGCGATGCGCTCGGGTCGGCCGACATCGTCGCAGCGGAGGACACCAGGCGAACCAAGTCGCTGGCCAAGGCGCTCGGGGTGGAGATCGCCGGCCGAGTGGTGAGCTTCTACGACCATGTGGAGACCGCACGGATTCCGGCGCTGCTCGGCGATATCGCGGCGGGGCGTACCGTGCTGCTGGTCACCGACGCGGGCATGCCGTCGGTCAGCGATCCCGGCTATCGACTGGTCGCGGCCTGCGCCGAACGCGACCTACCGGTGACCTGCCTACCCGGTCCATCGGCGGTCACCACGGCCCTGGCCCTGTCCGCGCTGCCGGTGGAGCGGTTCTGCTTCGACGGTTTCGCGCCGCGCAAGTCCGGGCAGCGGCGAGAGTGGTTGCGCACCTTGGCTGCCGAATCGCGGGCCTGTGTCTTCTTCGAGGCGCCGCATCGCCTCGCCGACTGCCTGGCCGACGCGGTCGAAGTGCTCGGCCCGGACCGCCGCGCCGCCGTCTGCCGGGAATTGACCAAGACCTACGAACAGGTCGTTCGGGGCACCCTCGCCGAACTCGCCGCCTGGGCCGTCGACGGCGCGCGCGGTGAGATCACCGTCGTGCTCGCGGGCGCGCAACCGAAATCGGCCGACCCCGCCGATCTGGTCGCCGAGGTCGAAGCACTGACCGCGGACGGTCTGCGCCTCAAGGCGGCCTGCGCCCGAATCGCCGCCGACCACAACGTTTCTCGCAACGAACTCTACGACGCCGTGCTGACCGCGCGTCGCGACGACGCGGACTGACCGGCGCGGTTGTGCGCCCCGACAGGTCTCGGCCGCGGAAATCGGCAGCCTGACAAAGGGATCGGATTCTGCTGCCTGCCCGCCCACCGGCCGCTAGGTTGGGCCGCGAACGGACGGTATTGCGGGGGAGGACGATTCGATGGCGATGCGCCGTGTTCTGGTCGGCAGCGTGCTCGCGGTGGGCGTCGCGCTCACCACGGTCGCAGGGACGGGCTCGGTGGTCGCCCAGGACGGCTCGGTCGAAGGGTGTGCGCGGTGGGCGTCGTCGACCGTGGCGGCCGGGTACGGCATTCTCGAGAACCTGGCGTTCGACGGACGCGGCGGGATGCTGCTGTCCGAGGTGCCCGCGTCCGGCGTGGGCGGCGCGCTGCGCCGACTGGGCTCGGACGGGTCGCGCACGGAGCTGGCGCAGGCGAGTTCCCCGGGCGGCATCGTAGTGTCCGGCGCCACCGCGTATTTCACTACCGGCGGCTCGTTGAGCAGCGGTTTCGCCGGGCGAGCCGACGGCACGATCGAGGCGCTGGACCTGGATCGGGGCACCGTCGCGACCGTGGCCCGCGGGCTGACGGCGCCCAACGGCCTGGCCGTGCTGCCCGATGGCGGCTTCGTGGTGAGCCGGGACCTCGGCTCGCCGAACACGCTCACCAGAATCGACGCGGACGGCGTCGGCGCGCGTCCGTTCGTCACCGAGCTGACATCGACGAACGGCCTCGCTTACGACGGCACCCGGCGCAAACTCTTCGTCTCCACCACCTTCGAGCCCGTCACCACGCTGGCCGCGATCGACCTGGCCCAGCCGGATGCGGCGCCCGCCCGGATCACCGTGCCCGGCTTCGGTCCGCTCAATGCCGCCGACGATCTGACCGTCGGTCCTGACGGCGCGGTGTATCTGGCCTTGAACGCGGCGGGACGGGTCCTGCGCATCGATCCCGACAGCGCACGGACCTGTGTGGTCGCCGACGGCATCCCGTTCGCCACCTCGGCCCGCTTCGGCGCGGGTCCCGGCTGGGATCCTGGTGCGCTGTACGTCACCAGCTTCACCGGCGCGATCACCCGCTTGACCCCGCCCTGAGCGAAGATGGTCCCATGACTTCACTGGAAAACAAGGCCAAGGAATTTCTCGCGCTGCACCGCCCCGGCGATCCGGCCGTCCTGCCCACCGTCTGGGATGCGTGGTCCGCGAAAGCCGCTGTGGCCGCAGGATTTTCCGCGCTCACCGTGGGCAGCCACCCGGTCGCCGACTCGCTCGGTCGCAGCGATGGCGAAGGCATGACCTTCGCCGAGTCGCTCACTCGCGTCCGCCAGATCACCGAGGCCGTCGAGGTGCCGGTATCGGTGGACCTGGAATCGGGCTACGGTCTCGAACCCGCCCAGCTGATCGATGGCCTGCTCGAGGCTGGTGCCGTCGGGCTCAACATCGAGGACACGGTGCACAGCGAGGGCGGACGGCTGCGCGCGCCGCAGGAGCACGCCGACCTCGTGCACGGCCTGCGGCAATACGCCGACGCGGCCGGTGTGCACGTCGTGGTGAACGCCAGGACCGACTTGTTCATCCGGGCCGACGGCGACGAGGCCGACCGGGTGGACCGGGCGATCGAACGCCTGCGCCTGGCCGCCGCCGCGGGCGCCGACGTGCTCTTCCCGGCCGGCGCGCGCGAAGACGCCGACGTGCGCAGGCTGACCGGCGAATTGCCGTTGCCGATCAGCATGGTCGGGCTGCCCGACAAGTCGGACAAGGCGGTGCTCGCCGATCAGGGTGTGGCCCGGATCAGCTTCGGCCCGTTCCTGCAGCGCGCCCTCACCGCCGAGATCGAGCGGCTGCTCGCCCGCTGGAAGTGAACTGTCGCCGACGGGTGGCCGCGCGCCACTCGTCGGCGGGCGGGGCCAGGGCCCTGTCTCGAAGTCCCGTCCGGCGCCGCCACGGTCGAGGCAGGGCCCTAGAGCGCCAGCGTGGTGGTGACGAACTCGATGAACAAGGGGGCCAGCGCGGGCACGTGCGCGGGGCCCTGGGCGATGATGACGCGACGGGTGCGCTCGCCGATGGCGTCCGGGATGAGCGCGATCAACTCGTCGGACAGCGCGGGCAGCGCCGGATCTGCTTGGCGCGCTTGATGGTAGAAGATCCGGTACAGCTCGGCGAAGCGATCCACCGCGAGATCGCGGTAGTCGACGGCCTGCTGGTTCACCTTGAACGATTCGACGAGGATCAGCCGTGCGAAATCCGGTTCGGTGGCCACGGTTTCGCAGAAGGTGACGACGATCGACTCGATCCGTGCCGCGGCGTCGGCGTCCGGCGCCAGCTGCGCCAGTTCCTCGGCGATCCGGCTCGCCACGATATCGACGCCGGTGTGCACTGCCTCGACGAAACACTGCTCCTTGTTGGCGAAGTGCTCGTAGAACGTGCTGCGGGAAACCCGGGCCCGGGCAACGATATCGGTAAGCGTCGTGGCCGAATAGCCCTTGCAGTCCACGCATTCGACCATCGCCTCGATCAGGCGTCCGCGCTGCGATACCAGCACGGCGTCGCGGGCCGCCCGATGCCGGTCGGCGAAGCCGGAACTCGGTCCCGCGGTGCCGCCCGTCACCCGCGCTGTCGCCTCTGTCGCTAACTCCCGGCGCATAACTGCCCTCCCTCGTCGGCCGACCATGAGCAACCGTAACCCGGCATTATCCCAATGCGCGCCAGGCGATTACGCACCGGTAGGGGGTCGGCCGTCGAGAGTGCGATTACTCCTTGGGCTCGATGTACTTGGGGTACACCGGCTCCGGTGCGGGCAGCGCGACGCCGGGCACGATCGGGGTCGCGATATCGGCGAACGTGCGCTCGGACTGGCCGAGCTGATCGAGGATCTTGCCTGCCGAACCCGGCATCACCGGCTGCACGAGGATCGCGACGATGCGCAGCACCTCGAGCGTCACGTACAGCACGGTCGCCTCGCGCGCCAGATCCTCCGGCGTACCCGCCTTGGCCAGCGCCCACGGCGCCTGCGCGGAGAAGTACCGGTTGGTCTCGCCGAGCGTCAGCCAGATCGCCTCCAGCGCGAGATGCAGCTGCTGAGTGTCGAATTCGGTGCGGCAGCGGTCGAGCAGCCCGTTGGCGAGGTCGAGCAGCGCGCGGTCGTCGGCGGTGAACTCGCCGGGCGTCGGCACCACGGCGCCGCAGTCCCGCGCCACCAGCTTGGTGCTGCGCTGCACGAGATTGCCGAATTCGTTGGCCAGATCCGTGTTGATCCGGCCGACGATCGCCTCGTGGCTGTAGCTGCCGTCCTGGCCGTAGGAGATCTCGCGGAGCAGGAAGAAGCGCACCGCGTCCAGGCCGTAGCTCTCCACCAGCGCGAGCGGGTCGACCACATTGCCGACCGACTTGGACATCTTCTCGCCCTTGTTGTACAGGAACCCGTGCACGTAAACGCGTTTCGGCAGCTGCACCCCGGCCGAGAGCAGGAACGCGGGCCAGTAGACGGTGTGGAACCGCGTGATGTCCTTGCCGATGATGTGCACGTCGGCGGGCCAGAACCGCTGGAACGCAGCGGATTCGGTGTCCGGGAAGCCGACGCCGGTGAGGTAGTTGGTGAGCGCGTCCACCCACACGTACATCACGTGATCGGGATGACCCGGCACCGGCACACCCCAGTCGAAGGTGGTGCGCGAGATGGACAGATCCTTCAGCCCCGCCTTGACGTAGCTGACGATCTCGTTGCGTCGCGTTGCGGGCGCGATGAATTCGGGATGCTCTTCGTACAGGGCGAGCAGTTTGTCCTGGTAGGCGGAGAGCCGGAAGAAGTAGTTCGACTCCTCGGTCCAGGTGACCGGCGTCTTCGACTCGGTGGAGATCCGGGTGCCGTCGTCGAGCAGCGTGGTCTCTTCCTCGGTGTAGAACGCCTCGTCGCGCACCGAGTACCAGCCCGAGTAGTTGCCGAGGTAGATGTCGCCGTTGGCGAGCATCCGCTCCCAGATCGCCACGCTGGCCGCGCGGTGATCCTCGTCGGTGGTGCGGATGAACCGGTCGAAGGAGATGTCGAGCGTCTTGTCCATCGCCTCGAACACATCGGAGTTGCGCGCCGCGAGCTCCTGCACCGGGATGCCCTCGGCGACGGCCGTCTGCTGCATCTTCTGGCCGTGCTCGTCGGTGCCCGTCATGAAGAAGACGTCGTACCCGTCGAGACGTTTGAACCGGGCGATGGCATCGGCCGAGATGTACTCGTACGCATGCCCGATATGCGGCGCACCGTTGGGGTACGCGATGGCCGTGGTGATGTAGAAGGCGGGGCGGTCGACGTCGCTCATGGTGCGTCTACTGTAATCCGCGTGGTCTTCCTCGTTCGCGTGAACATCCACTGCACCGTCACCGGGGTCGCCGGGAGCGTCCGATGAGCGGCAAGCGCCCAGCTCCGGACCTGCCCGAGCCGCTCGCGCCGATCATCGACGCGCACACCCACCTCGATGCCTGCGGCGCCACCGACGCGGCCTCGACCGCGGCGATCGTGGATCGGGCGGCCTCGGTCGGCGTCGGGCAGGTGGTGACCGTCGCCGACGATCTGGCGGCGGCGCAGTGGGCTGTGCAAGCCGCGCACTGGGATTCGCGCGTGTACGCCGCGGTCGCCTTGCATCCGACCCGCGCGAACGCGCTCGACGACGCGGCGAAGGCGGAGTTGGCACGGCTCGGCGCGAACCCCAGGGTGGTGGCGATCGGCGAGACCGGCCTGGACTACTACTGGCCGGGCAAACTGGACGGCTGCGCCGATATCGAGACGCAGATCGAGGGTTTCCGCTGGCACATCGATCTGGCGAAGCGGCTGCGCAAACCGCTGATGATCCACAATCGCGAGGCCGATCACGATCTGCTGACCGTGCTGCTGGACGAGGGCGCGCCCGACACCGTGATCTTCCACTGTTTTTCGTCGGATACGAATATGGCGCTGTCCTGCGTGGCCGAGGGCTATGTGCTGAGTTTCTCCGGCACGGTGAGTTTCAAGAATGCGCACGAGTTGCGTGAGGCCGCGAAGGTCGTGCCCGACGAGCAAATTCTGGTCGAAACGGACGCGCCTTATCTGACCCCGCATCCATTTCGAGGCGCGCCCAATGAGCCGTACTGTCTGCCGTACACCGTGCGCGCGCTCGCGGAAATTCGGGGACAGGATCCGGCGGAACTCGCGAAGATCAGCACCGCCAACGCGCGCCGCGTCTACGGCATTTGACCGACACGCCGGATTTCGCCAGGCGCGTGCATACCCGCAAGGGGCCTGGATATGCGAAGTGTGTCCTACGTCACTGTGCTGGCCCCGTTTCGTGATTAACCTGCGGTGTCGATATCGCTCCGTGATATTGAAAGCCCCAGCTGAAGCAACTTTAGGTTGTCGGCCCCCGACCCCTTCGTTATCGTGCTGTGACCATGGCCCATCCGTCGCCCGACCGCCACGTCCCACTGGATCGCTCTGCGATGCTGTGGCCGATCACGCGGATCAACCAGTCCCGCTCACCGCTGCTGTACGCGGCCGTGGCGGCGCTGCTGATGACGTTGATCGTCGGGGCCGGCCTGGCGATCGTGAATCGTAAGACGGTGACCGTGGTCGTGGACGGCGAGAAGCTGTTCGAGACCACGATGTCCACCGATGTGCGCGGCGTGCTGCGGGCGGCGGGTTTCGCCGTCACCGAGCGCGACAAGGTGGCCCCCGCACTGGCCGCGCGGATCGGTGACGGCGCGACCATCACGCTCAATCGGGCCCGCGAGGTCGAACTGCAGGTCGACGGTCAGGCGCGCAAGGTGTGGACCACCGGTCTGACCGCCGGTGAGGCGCTCGAACAGCTCGATCTGCCGCGTGAGGTCTACGTTTCCCCCGCACGCAACGAGAAGCTCCCACTGGAGGGCGCCGCGCTGCAGGTCGCGACGCCTCGGTCGGTCGCGCTGCGCGACGGCGCCGGCTCCTTCGTCGATGTCCGCCTCGCGGCGCCGACGGTCGGCGAATTCCTCGCGGTGGCCGGCGTTCCGCTGCTCGAGCAGGACACGGTCGAGCCCGCGGCGTCCACGCCGCTCACCGAGGGGCAGCGAATCACGGTGACGCGCAAGCGAACCGAGAATCGGACCGAGACGCTGCCGCTCGATCCGCCGGAGCACGTGATCGAAGACCCGACCATGAACATGAGCCGGTCGGTGGTAGAGACCGCCGGCGCGCCCGGGGTGCAGGACGTCACGTTCGCGGTCACCATGGTCAACGGCGTCGAGGTGGACCGAAAGCCGATCAACTCGACGGTGACGGTCACGGCCCAGCCGAAAACCGTGCGCAAGGGCGCCAAGCCCGGCACCGAGGTGCCGCCGGTGCGCGACGGCGCGATCTGGGACGCGCTGGCCCGCTGCGAGTCCACCGGCAACTGGAGCATCAACAACGGCAACGGTTACTACGGCGGCATCCAATTCGACCAGGGCACTTGGGAACGTCAGGGCGGTTTGAAGTACGCGCCGCGCGCCGACCTCGCCACCCGTGAGGAACAGATCGCCATCGCCGAAGTCACTCGCGCCCGCCAGGGTTGGGGGGCGTGGCCCGCCTGCACCAGCCGGCTCGGCATCAGCTGACCGGTGACACCGGTCACCCTCGCCTGATCCGCGAATTCGTCTTTGATTCGCGGCCGCGCCACGCCGGCCTGGCACTATCCGATTGATCTATACACTCGTCCAGGTTTGCTGACGGTGTGGGTCGGGTTGTGAGGTGTGCGGTGCGAGTTGTCCAGATGTGCAAGCGAGCAGTCGCGGTGACGATGTTGTCGGCGAGTGCCGCGCTGTTCGTGCAGATCGCGCCCGCCCATGCGGCCGCCCCCGGCTCGCTGATCTCGGAGATCGCGCAGCCGGACGGTTGGCGTGGCACCTCGGGCGGTTCGGTCGTCGAGTACTGGATGCGCGGCTCGGACGGGACGCCGCGGCCGGCCAGCGGCGCGCTCTTCGTGCCGCGCGGCACCGCCCCCGCCGCGGGCTGGCCGATCATCGCCTACGACCACGGCACCACCGGACTCGGCATGGGCTGCGGCGGTCAGTCGGATCCGGCCGGTCGGCCGTACCCGGAGAGCCGGGCCAAAGAGGACGCGCTGATCCAGGGCTTCCTGTCTCGCGGCTTCGCGGTGGTCGCGCCGGATTACCTGGGGCTGGGCCGGTTCAACACCGGCCCGCATCCCTATCTCGAGACCAGCACCGAGGCGACGGCCACGCTCGACCTGCTGCACGCCGCCCGCGCGGCCCATCCCGAACTCTCCCGCACCTGGGCGGTTTTCGGCGGCTCACAGGGCGGCCAGGCCGCGCTGGCCACCGCGCACCGGCAGGTGACCTACGCGCCGGATCTCGATTTCCGCGGCACCGTGGCGATCGACCCCGAATCCGACGTGGAGAAGGTGCTGCCGCTCGCCGGTCCGCTGGTCCCCCCGCTGCCCGACGCCGACGGCGCGATGAGCTTCTTCGTCAGCATCCTGGCGGGCCTGCGTGCCGCGCACCCTGACGTGCGCGTCGATCAATACCTCACCCCGCAGGGCCGGGTCGTGCTGGACAGCGTCGGCACCCTGTGCCTGGACCGCATCGGGGACCGGGTGCGCGGGCTCGGCGTCGCCGATCTGCTCGACGAGTCGCTCGCCACCGAGCCCATCCGTTCCGCGCTGAACGAGTACCTGACCGTGCCCACCACCGGATACAACGCGCCGATCCTGTTGCTGCTCAACGTCACCGACACCGTCGTGCCCGCCCCGCTGCACGGCGCGCTGGCCGCGCAGTTCGCCGCCAACGGCGTCGACTTCCAGACCGTCCTCGGCACCGGCAGGCACACCCAGATCAGCCCCGCCATGCAGACCGCTGTCGACGCATTCCTCGACCGCATCAAGGCGAGCCCGGCCGAGCGGTAGGAACGCAGCGGCGAGGTTGATAGGTTCTCTGGGTGTCCGAAGCCGAAATTGCTGGTCGTGGGAGTGCCGCCCTGCTGGGCCCCGCCGAGGTGCGGGTGCTGGCCGAGCGGCTCGGCGTGCGGCCGACCAAGCAGCTCGGGCAGAACTTCGTGCACGACGCGAACACCGTGCGGCGCATCGTCACGGCGGCCGGGGTCGGGCGCGACGACGTGGTGCTCGAGGTCGGGCCCGGACTGGGTTCGCTGACGCTGGCCTTGCTCGATGTGGTGGATTCGGTGGTCGCGGTCGAGATCGATCCGGTGCTCGCGCGGCACCTGCCGGTGACCGTCGCCGACCGGGCGCCGGCCCTGGCCGACCGGCTGTCGGTGGTGCAGGCGGACGCGTTGCGCGTCGCGGCCGCGGATCTGCCCGCGACGCCGACCGCGCTGGTGGCGAACCTGCCGTACAACGTCGCGGTGCCGGTGCTGCTGCATCTGCTGGCCGAATTGCCCAGCATCGCGGTCTCTTTGGTGATGGTGCAGGCGGAGGTGGCCGACCGGCTCGCCGCCGAGCCGGGCAGCCGGGTCTACGGCGTGCCCAGTGTGAAGGCGGGCTTCTTCGGCAAGGTCCGGCGTGCGGGAGCGGTCGGCACGCAGGTTTTCTGGCCGGTGCCGCGGGTCGATTCGGGCCTGGTGCGGGTCGAGCGCTACGCCGAACCGCCGTGGCCGATCGATGCCGAGCATCGTCGTCGCGTGTTCGAGGTGGTCGACGCCGCTTTCGCCCAGCGGCGAAAAACGCTGCGCGCGGCCCTTTCCGGCTGGGCGGGCTCGCCCGCCGAAGCCGAGCGGCGCTTGATCGCCGCGGGCATCGCGCCTACGGCGCGAGGTGAGACGTTGGACACCGCGGCTTTCGTCCGGCTGGCCGCGCAGTCCTGACCCGCGCGCCGGACCGGTCGGTTTATCCTGTGCCGTCGGCCCATTCGGCGATGTGGATTGTGGATAACTCGGGGTCGACACCGTATGAGCCCGGGGTTGCGGCGCGGACTCACGGCCGATTCGATTGGCTGCCCTGACGATCCGCGTAACGCGAGAACTGCAGCTCAGTGCGGGTGTGGGCGGATCTGGGCCGATGGTCTGCCGAGAGGTGGCCGCGGCACCGGCGCGACCCTTCGCCGGATGTGGATGAGCCTGTGGATGATTCGCGTGGGCACACTACGGAATACGCCATGCCAGTGCCTGCACGCAGCGGCCGGACGGCGGGGCGCCGTCCGGCTCGCGTTGTCCGAAAACCCAGGGGACCGGCCGGTTTCGGCCGATCGCGCGGTCAGACGGCGACTTCGTAACCGGCCTCGTCCACAGCGGCCGCGATATCGGTGTCCGCGATCGGCGCGGTGCTCGCGACCGTGACCGCGCCGCTGGCGAGGTCCACGTCGACGCTCGTGACGCCGTCGATCTTGCCGATTTCCGTCTTGACGGAGCTCACGCAATGCCCGCAGGTCATCCCCGTGACGGTGTAGGTGGAACTGGGCATCTCCGACTCCTTCGCTTAGGTCGATCATACGGGCCGGGGGTACCCCGGCAGTTCGAACATACCCCCAAGGGGTATTGGTGGCAAGGCTTTGTTCCGTGCTGTGACCGAGGGTTGCCGAAGCATTGATCGCTGGATCGACGGTCCCGGCGGCAGGTTGCCGTAACCGAAAGATTCACATCGGGTGAAAGGCGCATATCGACGCGAGCAACCGCCGAGCCCACCCGTTACGCTAGGGCATCGTGCTGTCAGTTGTCCCCAGTCCCATCACCGTGCGGGCACCGTCCAAGGTGAACCTCCATCTCGGCGTCGGTGACCTGCGCGCGGACGGCTTTCACGATCTGACGACGGTCTTCCAGGCGCTGTCGCTCAGCGATGATCTGGAGATCGCCCCCGCGGCCTCGCTCGCGGTGCGGGTGTCCGGCGAGGGCGCCGCGCAGGTGCCGACCGACCGCACCAACCTGGTGTGGAAAGCGGCGGTTCGGCTCGCGCATCTGGCGGGCCGGGCGCCGCTGGTGGAAATCGCCATCGCCAAGGGCATTCCGGTGGCCGGCGGCATGGCGGGTGGCAGCGCCGACGCCGCCGCGACCCTGGTCGGCCTCAACGAGCTGTGGGATCTCGGGCTGGGCCGCGAGGAACTGGCCGCGATCGCCGCCGAACTCGGCAGCGACGTCCCGTTCGCACTGCACGGTGGTACCGCGCTCGGCACCGGACGCGGCGAGCGCCTGCTTCCGGTGCTGTCCCGCAACACGTTTCACTGGGTGCTCGCCTTGGCCAAGGTCGGCCTGTCCACGCCCGCGGTGTTCGCCGAACTGGACCGGCTGCGCGCCAACGGCACTCCGCCGCGGCTCGGTGAACCCCAGCAGTTGATGCAGGCCTTGGCCTTCGGCGATCCGAAACAGCTGGCTCCGCTGCTGGGTAACGACCTGCAGGCGGCCGCGCTGTCGTTGCAGCCGGAGTTGCGGCGTACGCTGCGCGCCGGCGTCGACGCCGGCGCGCTGGCGGGCTTGGTCTCCGGTTCTGGACCTACCTGCGCATTCCTTTGTGCGAGTGAGGAATCCGCGGTGGCGGTGGCGGCCGAACTGGCCGGCGCGGGCGTGTGCCGCAGCGTGCGCACCGCCAGTGGGCCGGTCGCGGGCGCCCGGGTGCTCAACAGTGAGCCGCCCGGAAAGCACTGATCAGGCGATCACGTCGGCGAGCCGGTCGATCTGGTCGGCGTCGTCGCCGTAGCAGTAGAGCATGACCTCGTCGGCCCCCAGATCCGCGAATTGCGCGAGGGTCGAGCGGATGTCGTCGGCAGTGGTGAGCATGCCGTCGACCATGTAGGAGGCGCGACCGCTGAATTCGTAGTAGGCGCCCATGGCGGTACGGGCGGCCTCGATCAGGTGCCGATCGCCGAGTGCGACGTTGACCTGGGCGACGATGCGCGGCGCACCGGGGCGGCCGTGCTCGGTCCAGGAGCGCCGGGCGGTGTCGAAGAGGCCACCGGCCCAGGACGGCGCGGCGGCGGCGAGAAGTCCGCCGCCCCAACGGCCTACGCGGTCGAGCGCGGCCGGCTGGAAGCCGCCGAAGAGCAGTTCGGGTCCGTCGGGACGCGACGGGGCGGGACCGATCGGGCCGCAGTCGGCGCCGTAGGGGGCGCCGGACCAGACGCGGCGCAGCACATCCAGCTGTTCGTCCAGGCGGCGCCCGCGCGTACGCAGGTCGGTGCCCGAGGCGAGGTGGTCGTCCGCGCGACCGCCGACGCCGAGGCCGAGCACGAAGCGGCCGCCGGACATGCGATCGAGGGTGGCCGCTTGTTTGGCGAGCAGCGCGGGCTCGCGCAGCGGCGCGATGAGCACCTCGGTCTGCAGCTTGATGCGGCTGGTGGCGCCAGCGAGTGCGGCCAGCGCGACGAGTGGTTCCGGATTGTCGTAGACGAGTCGATCGAGCAGGCCGAGCGTGCTGAACGGGCCGGCGTCGGCGCGCCTGGCCCAGTCGAGCAGTGCCGCGGGATCGGAAATGGGCAGGCCGAGACCGACATGCATGGGAGAACCTCCAGGAGGGAACGCGAATGGATCGAGCCGCCGTCGCGCACCTCGCCGGGGCGAGCGCGGGGCTCCCATCTGCGGCTGTACTTCCGGGGAGCCCTAACTGAACTAACTTCGTTCGTGACGAACGCTGTTCGTGTCATTGAATTTAGGCGAACGCCGTTCGTTACGCAACCCCTGCGGACCGCTCAGCTGGTCGAGGTCCGTGTGGACGCGCTCAGTACCCTGGCTCAGGGCGAGTATCGGTCCCGCCCCCGCGCAGCCCGGAAGGATCCATGTCCAACCTGATCAACCTCGAGCAAGTCTCCAAGAGCTTCGGGATCACCCCGCTGCTCGACAACGTGTCACTCGGCGTGCACGCGGGCGAGCGCATCGGGGTCGTCGGTCTGAACGGAGGTGGCAAGACCACCCTGCTCGAGGTGCTCACCGGCCTCGAGCCGCCGGACAGCGGCCGGGTCAGTCGGGTCGGCGGGCTGCGGCTCGCGGTGGTGACGCAGCGCGGCGTGCTGCCCGCGGGCGCGACGGTCGGGTCGGTCGTGCTGGCGGGGCTGGCCGACGATTTGAACGGGATCTCGGGCAGTCCGGACGAGGTGGCCGAACACGAGTGGGCCGCGAATCCACGCATCCGCTCGGTGCTGGAAGGCATCGGCATCGCGGGGCTCGGCCTGCAGACCTCGATCGACAACCTGTCCGGGGGTGAGCGGCGTCGCGTCGCGCTGGCCGCCGCCCTGGTTCGAGATCTCGACCTGCTCGTGCTCGACGAACCGACCAACCACCTCGACGTCGAGGGCGTGCAGTGGCTGGCCGCGCATCTACTCGAACGACGCAGCGCGCTGGTCGTGGTGACCCACGATCGCTGGTTCCTCGACACCGTGGCCACCGACACCTGGGAGGTGGTCGGCGGCAAGGTCGAAAGCTATGAGGGCGGCTACGGCGACTGGATCTTCGCTCGCGCCGAACGGGCCAGGCAGGCCGACGCCAGCGAGGCGCGGCGCAGCAATCTGGCGCGCAAGGAACTGGCCTGGCTGCGCCGCGGCGCAAAGGCCCGGACCTCGAAGCCGCGCTACCGGGTGGAGGCCGCCGAGGCGCTGATCGCCGATGTGCCGCCGCCGCGCGACAGCGTCTCGCTGGCCGCGTTCGCGCGCAAGCGCCTCGGTCGCGTCGTCATCGAGCTCGAGGACACCACCCTCACCACGCCGGACGGCCGGGAGTTGGTGCGCGACTTGACCTGGCGACTCGCGCCGGGCGAGCGGGTCGGTCTGGTCGGGGTGAACGGTTCCGGCAAGACGACGCTGCTGCGCACCCTGGCCGGGGACACCGAACCGGCCGCGGGCAAGCGGATTCAGGGCCAGACGGTGCAGATCGGCTGGTTGCGGCAGGAACTCGACGATCTGCCGACCGATATGCGGGTGCTGGAAGCGGTGCAGCAGGTCGCGCAGCGAATCATGCTCGGCGACAAGGAGATCTCGGCCGGTCAGCTGGCCGAGCGACTCGGCTTCAGCCCGGCCCGCCAGCGCACTCCGGTCGGGGACCTCTCCGGTGGTGAGCGACGCAGGCTGCAATTGACCCGCATCCTGATGGCCGAGCCGAACGTGCTGCTGCTCGACGAGCCGACCAACGACCTGGACATCGACACCCTGCAGCAGCTGGAAGACCTGCTCGACAACTGGGCAGGCACCCTCGTGGTGATCAGTCACGACCGCTATCTGATCGAGCGCATCTGCGACACGACCTGGGCGCTGTTCGGCGACGGCAAGCTCACCAACCTGCCCGGCGGCATCGACGAGTATCTGAAAAAGCGTGCGGCACAAGGGCAGAGCGCCACGCGGGCGGCCGACAAGTCGCCCGCGCCGGTAACCGACGCCGCCGCTGCGCGCGCCGCCCGCAAGGAACTGTCCCGGCTGGAGCGCGCCATCGAGAAATTCGACGAACGTGAGCAGCGCCTGCACGCCGCGCTCGCCGAAGCCGCCACCGACCCGGACAAGCTCGTCACGCTCAACGCCGAACTCAAGCAGGTGGTGGCGGACAAGGAGGCCGCCGAGGAACGCTGGATGGAGTTGGCGGAGGACGTTTAGCTCAGCGGCACAGACCTCGCGGCGGTGCCTGGGTTTGTGAGCGGCTAGTGGCCGGCGGCGCGATCGTCGGACACGACGACCGGAATGCAGGTGCGGACGAAGTCCGCGCCGAAACCGGTGAGCGCGACGCTGCGGTAGCTCACCTTGGTGCCGAATCCGGAGCGCTTCAACAGCTCTCGCACCGGCGCCTGGGCTTCCAGCAGTTGATAGCGGTTCGGATTGCCGACCGGCTCGCGGGTGTGCTCTACCAGGCCGAGCCTGCGCAGGTTGGTCAGGTACTGCTGGATCCGGTTCGGGAAGCGCAGTCCGGCCTGCTCGCCGACCAGCGTCAGCATGGAGCCGAGCCGTTCTCCGCCCAGCCGCGGGCGGCCGGTGCGGATGTCGATCGACGGTTGCGGGCCGTCCATGTGCAGGAAGCGCAGGATACGGGCCTCGTCGGGGGTCAGCTCGGCGAGCATGCCCGCGAAGGCCGGGTGGTTCTCGTCCTCGCCGTGCGTGCTCGCCGACAGGCGCAGCAGCGCCGCGCCCTGCTCGCGCAGCGTCGGAACGGGTTGTCCGGCAGGCTCGTTCGGCGCCTCCGGCAGACCGAGCGCCCGGCGCACCCGGTCGCGCACCTCGGATTCGGCCTCGGCCAGCACTTCTCGCGGCGGCACGCCCTGAATGCTGCGCTGGACGACGGTCGCGCCGACACCGACCGCGGTGCCGACGCTCCAGGCGGTCACGCCGGTCAGCGCGCTCCAGGTGACCCGTGCGACGCCGGTGGCCGCACGTGCGGTGGCCACGGGATAGGAGACGCGCGAAGGGGATTCGTCGCGGCGTAAGACCTCGCTGTCCGGCCGTCGCGCGAGTTCCGTGGACGCCGGGGCGACCTCGGGATGGTGCTCGACGGCCCCGGCATCGTCGCCGGGTGCGGGTTTCGCTACAGCCATGTGGTCGCCACTCCTGTTCCGAAGATCAGGATATGAGCGTATCCGGCGAAGAGTCCCAACACGCCGCCATGCAGAAAAAGCAGCCACTCATCTTGTTTGATGGCCGAGCGCAGCATGTCCACGAAGTCCGGCGGTTTCAGCGCCGCCATCTGTTTGGCGATGTACTGGTTGATATGCCTGCCCTGGCGCACGTTGAACTCCGGATCGGCGAACGCGATCGGGGCGATGGTCATGGCCTCGGTGGTCAGCGTGGACTGCAGCGCATCGTATTCGCGGCTGCCGAGCATGAACTTGACGGCGGGCCGGGCAGGGCCGAGCGCGCGGTCCGCAGCGGGGCGCAGCGTGTCCTCGAGCATCTGCATGGTCCGGTCCGAGCGCGGGCCGTTGAGCAGTTCGTCGCCGATGTTGGCGACGGTCATCACCTGACTGGACACCAATTCGGCGTAGCCGTCGGTGATCTCGGACTGGCGCTTGATCAGCAGCCCCTGCCGCCATGGGCACCACCACTTCGGGTACGCGGGCGCGAAGATCATATTGATGCCGACCCAGTTGACCACCCAGCCGATGATCACGCCGCCGATCGGCAACACGACCAGGGTCGGCCATCCGGTCAGGTGCAGCACGGCGACCACGATCGCACCCATCGGCGCGCCGAAGAAAAAGCCGAAGTTGATCATGAACCGCAGCTCTTTTGCGCCGAGTACCTGGAACAGCGTGTTGAGCAGTTGCGGCCGGGCCTGGAAGTAGCGAATCACCATCTGCTTCACATCGAGCAGTTGATCAATATTCGCGCCCAATTCATCTGTGAGCTCACGCAGAATATCCGGCAGTTGCTGCTTGACCCGCGCGTGCACCATCTCGCGGACTTGGGTCGGCAGGTTGTACCAGAGCTGTGGATGTTCCCGTTTGAGAATTTCTTCGACGATGTCCTGGATCTGTTCGTCGGCGATGCTCGCGAGATGTTCGGCGAGCTTGTCCGGCTCCAGTTCGCGGTAGAAGTCGGCGACGCTGCCCAGTTTGGCCAGGCCCTTGTCGACGGCGATGCTCGCCATCTTGTCCGCACGCGAGGGCACGATGCCCTGCCAGCCGAATCGCCCGTCATAACTCAGCAGCGGCAGCACCTGAATTCGTTTGGGCAGGAAGGGGTACAACGCGCGAAGTCCGGGTAGTCGCACCCCATGGAACGCGATCGGCCGGAACAGCATCAGCACGCCGGTCCAGTTGGTTATGTACCCGATGACCCCGGTGAAAAGTGGGATCGTCAATAGCTCGAGCAGGATTGTCGGGTGGATTCCGAACACGCTCTCTAACACGACACCCTCCTGCCGACACTCCGGTGACCGCCGCCTCACCGGAACATCAAAGTAGCACCCTGTCGGCATCGGGACTCTATTGTGGCGAGACCGACCGGATCCGCTCGCGCGGGTGGCTCCGCAGTGGACCGTGTCGAGATATCGGTCACAGTGTTTGTCGGCAATGCCACGCCTGCTCGGTCCTACCGCGACAATGACCAACGACACAGGGGGCAGTAATCTGTGGGGCGGATTCGTTCACCTGGCGATATCGGAGTATGACGTGGCAAACGACAGGACCGGACAGGACATCGCTCGAGCCGGTTCCCGCGCTGTGGAGCGCAGCTCTGATGTCGAACAGCGGCAGATCAGCAACGAGGCCCGGCTGATTCGCGGGGTGTTCCGGGCCGCGGGCCTGGCGGCGGGCACCGTGGTGCGCGGCGGGCAGTGGGCGGTCGGCACCACCTACGAGGTCACCAAGGAGATCACCCAGGCCGCGCTGGACGGCGAATCCTCCGCCGATATCGCCGAGCGGACCGGAAATGCGTTGCGCTCCATAGCTCGTAGCGCGCTCGGTGTCACCGAGGGTTCGGTGCGCGAGATCGTCAGCTATGTGCCGACGCCGAACGGGCCGGGCAATCACAGCGGCACGCAGCAGCAAGCCCTCGCCGTCGGTTCCTACCTGCGCTCGGCGAGCACCGACGAACTGCGCCGGCGCGGCGACGCGCTGCTCGCCCGCTCCGCGGACGTCTACTTCACCGAGGATGTGCACCCGGCCTACGACCGAATCCTGGACGAACTGGCGCCCGACGAGGCGCGCATCCTGCGTTTCATGGCGCAGAACGGCCCGCAGCCCTCGGTCGATGTGCGCACCAACCGGCCGCTCGGCATCGGCTCGGAACTGGTGCAGGGCGATCTGACCTCGGTGCCGGAGCAGGCGGGCGTGCGCTACCCGGATCGTTCCCGCCCCTATCTGATCAACCTCAACCGGCTGGGCCTGACCCTGATCTCCGAGGATCCGGTCGTGCTGAGCCGATACATGGTGCTCGAGGTGCAGCCGGTGGTGGAGGCCGCGCTGAAGAAAGCGGGCCGCGCGCCCAAGATCGTGCGCAAGAGTTTGCGGCTCACCGAATTCGGCGAGGACTTCTGCCGCACCTGCTTCACCATCGCGAACTGATCCTGCGGATCCCTACCGGCAGCCCAGAACGGCGAAAGTACGTCGGATTGTCCGACCACGAGCGCAATGGGGGGTCGGCCGCGCCGCGCTCCGGAATGTAGACGCGGATGGTACAAATCCTTCAAATCGTGAAGTCGTTCGGCTTCGGATGGGATTGTTGAGGGATGGAGCAGGGAACCGACGGGCAGGGCCGCGGCGACCCGGGGGCGGGCGTGGCAGACGGGCGGGAGCCGAGCGCTCCCGGAACAGGCGGGGCGGTAATGGACGACATCGCCGCGATCAACAGATTGAAGTTCCGCTATCTACGCACCCTCGACACGAAATCTTGGGATGAGTTCGCGGACACCATGATTCCCGAGGCGACCGCCACCTACAGCGAATATCTGCAATTCGAATCGCGCGACGCGTTCCTGGCCTTCATGCGCAACACCCTCGGTCCACACGTCATCACCGAGCATCGCTGCGATCACCCCGAGATCGACGTCGACGGCGACACCGCCACCGGCACCTGGTATCTCGCCGACACCGTGCTCATCCCCGGGCACAACATGCTGCTGCGCGGTGCGGCCTTCTATTCGGACGAATACGTGCGCTGCGCCGACGGCCGCTGGCGCATCTCGCACACCGGCTACGAGCGCACCTACGAGGTGGTGCTGTCGCTGAGCGATCTGCCGAGCCTGCGCCTCACGTCGAGCCGGTGGGGACTCATCTCCAGGGAAGAAGGCGTCATCTCCGCGGTGGAGCGCGATCCGGGGGCGACGCCCGAACCCGAGGCAGGCTGACCGACCGCGCTCAGTCCGCGGTCGCGACCAGCGGCTCCAGCGTCAGCTTCGGGAATTCCTTCTCGATGTACTGCAGCCGCCACTTGTCGCTGAACAGCGCGAGCAGCGCACCGTCGCTGCGGGTGAACACCTCGACCCCGCGCTGCCTGCCGAGTTCGTCCGCGGAGGCGGCGTCGGTGCGCCGGGCCAGTGTGTAGGGCAGGTTCTCCATCCGGGTCTCGACGCTGAACTCGGTCGTCATCCGGGCGGTGACCACCTCGAACTGCATCGGGCCGACCGCCGCGAGCACCGGTGCGGCGTCGCCGCGAATATCGTTGCGCAGCACCTGTACGACGCCCTCGGAGTCGAGCTGGTCGATGGCCTTGCGGAACTGCTTGTACTTGCCCGCGCTCTGCGCCCGCAGCACGGCGAAATGCTCCGGCGCGAAGGACGGGATCGGCGGGAACTCCACCTTCTTGTCCACGAACAGCGTGTGGCCGGGAGCGAGGGCGGTCGCATTCACCAGGCCGACCACGTCGCCAGGGTAGGCGGTGTCGACGGTCGTGCGTTCCCGGCCGAACACGGTCAACGCGTATTTGGTCGCGAACGGGCGGCCGGTCTGCGCGTGCGTCACCACCATGCCGCGCTCGAATTCACCCGACACGATGCGCATGAAGGCGAGCCGGTCCCGGTGCGCGGCATCCATGCCGGCCTGCACCTTGAACACCACCGCGCTGAACGGTTCGGTGGTCTCGCGTTCCTTGCCGTTCACATCGGCGCGCGCGCCGGGGGCGGGCGCCAGCGAGACCAGCGTCTCCAGCAGTTGGCGCACGCCGAAGTTCAACATCGCCGAGGCGTAGATGACCGGGGAGGTCTGGCCGGCGAGGAACAGCTCCTGATCGTGGTCTTGGCCGGTGGCCGAGAGCAGTTCGCTCTCCTCGACCGCGGTCGTCCACGCTTCGCCTTCGCGGGCCTCGGCCTGGGCCGGGGTCAGCGACTCCTCCGGCGCGATGGTCGCGCCGCCCGCGGTGCGGGTGAAGTGGATGTATTCGAGCGGCGCGCCTTCTTCGCCGCGGCGCAGCAGCCCGCGGAAGTCGCCCGCGATGCCGACCGGGAGGAACAGGGGCGTCGGGGTGAGCCCGATCCGCTCGTTGATCTCGTCGAGCAGTTCCAGCGGCGCCTGGCCGGGGCGGTCCCACTTGTTGATCACGGTGATGACCGGGATGCCGCGGTGGCGGCACACCTGGAACAGCTTGAGCGTCTGCGGCTCCAAGCCCTTCGCGGCGTCGATCAGCATCACCGCGGCGTCGACGGCGGTGAGCACCCGGTAGGTGTCCTCGGAGAAGTCGGAGTGGCCGGGGGTGTCGACGAGGTTGATCACACTGTCCTCGTCGGCGCCCTCGGCGCGGTAGTTGAACTGCAGCGCGGTCGAACTGACCGAGATGCCGCGCGCCTTCTCCATCTCCATCCAGTCCGAGACCGTGGAGCGGCGGCCCGCCTTGCCGTGGATCGCGCCCGCCTCGGAAATCATCCTGGCGTGTAGCGCGAGCGCTTCGGTGAGCGTCGACTTACCGGCGTCGGGGTGCGAGATCACCGCGAACGTGCGCCGTCGGGAAACCTCGGCGGGGAGACCCTCGGGGGAGGCGGTCAACGGAACAACCTTTCACAGACGACCTGATCGGCAACCGGTCCAATCTACGCGATCGGATCGGCCGCGACGCGACCCGCGTCCCGGAACCGCCCGGGTCACCCGATTCCGTCTGTGCATAACCCTTGCGGTATGGTGTTCGGGTTGTCTCGGCGAGGGTGACCGCAGACCTGATTTTGCGTTCACCGTGATCGACGCGGCGCGGCTTCCGGCCGTCCTCGTTCGCATCTTCTTGCCCCGACGAGTAGACCAACCAAGCCAGGGCGGAGAACAGTCCCTGGCGCACTGTTGACAGCCCGGAACCGCCGTAGGGAGTAGATCCAGTCATGTCCGACGCCAACCTTCTCGAAGCCGCCGTCCGTACCGAGTTCGGCAAGGGCGCGGCCCGCCGTACCCGCCGGGCCGGCAACGTGCCCGCCGTGCTGTACGGCCACCAGGCCGACCCGCAGCACCTGTCGGTCAACGCCCAGGCCTTCTCCGCGATCCTGCGCGAGCACGGCACCAACGCGGTGCTGAACCTGGTGATCGACGGCAAGAAGCAGCTCGCGCTGACCAAATCCGTTGTGGTGCACCCGATCCGCCGCTACATCGAGCACGCCGACCTGCTCATCGTCAAGAAGGGCGAGAAGGTCAGCGCCGACGTCAACGTCGTCATCACCGGTAACGCCGCCTCCGGCACCCTGGTCACCCAGGACGCCACCACCATCTCCATCGAGGCCGACGCGCTGAACATCCCCGAGTCCATCGAGGTCTCGGTCGAGGGTGTCGAGGCGGGCACGCAGATCAACGCGGGCGAGCTCACGCTGCCCAAGGGCGTCACCCTGAACGTGGACGCCGAGACCCTCATCGTGAACGTCATCGCCGCGCCGCAGGCCGAGGCCGAGGAAGGCGACGAGGCCGAGGGCGAAGCCGCGAGCGCCGAGTAAGTACTGCTGGATCAGGTCATTCGATGACCGACTCCGTGACCGGGCCCGCGCTCGTGGTCGGACTGGGTAACCCCGGAACCGAATACGAGCGCACCCGGCACAACGTGGGGTTCCTGGTCGCCGACGTGCTCGCGGAGCGCGTCGGCGGCCGTTTCGGTGTGCACAAGAAGTCCGGCGCAGACCTGTTGCAGGCCCGGCTCGACGGCCGCCAGGTGCTCATCGCCAAGCCGCGAACCTTCATGAATCTGTCCGGCCGCCCGGTCGCGGCGCTGGCGAAGTTCTTTTCCGTGCCGCCTACCGAGGTGATCGTCGTGCACGACGAGCTCGACCTCCCGTTCGGCGAGATCCGGCTCAAGCGCGGCGGTGGCGAGGGCGGCCACAACGGCCTTCGTTCCGTCTCCAGCGCGCTGACCACCAAGGACTACCTGCGCACGCGGATCGGCATCGGCCGGCCGCCGGGGCGCCAGGATCCCGCCGATTACGTGCTCAAGCCGTTCGCGACACCGGAGCGCAAGGAGATTCCGGTGATCGTCGAGCAGGCCGCCGACGCCGTCGAGCTGTTGCTCCGGGTCGGCCTGGAGGCCGCGCAGAACCGCGTGCACTGAGGTCGGCGGCGCGAATTCACCGCGCCGCCAACACTGTTCGGGTAGCGCTGCTCAGCGCAGATGGACCGCGGTCGCGGCGCGGCGCAGCTTGCCCGACGACGTCTTGGGCAGTGCGCCGGGGCCGAGCACGGCGACGGTGCGCGGGCGGGCGCCGACCTCGGAGAACACCGCGTGCACGATCTCGCGCTCGATCCGCTTGACCTCTTCGGCATTCTGGTAGTCGTTGCTCTCCACCACCACGGCGAAGCTCTCCCGCTTCTGCCCCGCGTCCAAGCGCACCGCCACCGCGTTGCCCGGACGCACACCGGCCACCCGGGTGGCGGCGCGTTCGATATCGGTGGGGTAGATGTTGCGCCCGCCCATGATGACGACGTCCTTGATCCGGCCGCACACCACGATCAGGCCCTCGTCGGTGAAGTAACCGATGTCGCCGGTGTCCAGCCAGCCCGCGGCGTCCTGCGCGGGCCGGAAGCCGTCGACTGTGACATAGCCGGAAGTGACTGCCGGGCCCCGTAATTCGATGACGCCGACGGAGCGGGACGGCAGCGGCTGACGTTCGGCGTCGACCACCCGGCCCTCCAGATGATCGACCAGGTAGCCCAGCGTCGGCAGCCTGCGCACGTTCCCGTGATGGGAGTGTTCGTCGGGCACCGGAACCGCTTTGCCGAGTGCCTCCAGCAGATCGGCGTCGATGACGTCGACGACCTGCCCCAGGCCCGGATCCGGAATCGACACGGCGAGTGTGGTTTCCGCCATGCCGTACACCGGGGTGAGCGCCATCGGGTTGAGCCCGAAGCGTTTACCGGCGGCGGCCAGCGCCTCCATCGTGTCCGGGTCGACCGGTTCCGCGCCGTTCCACATGTAGCGCACACTGCTGAGATCGAGCCCGCCGTCGTCGGCCTGCTTGAGCCGGCGCGCGAGTAACGAGTACGCGAAATTCGGTGCGGCGGTGACCGTCCCGCGGTACTTGGTGATCAGCTCGGCCCACAGCAGCGGACGCTTGAGGAAGTCGATCGGCGTCACGCAGACCACCTCGGCGCCGATCTGCATGGGGACGCTGAGGAATCCGACCATGCCCATATCGTGGAACAGCGGCAGCCAGCTGATCATCACGTCTTCGTCGAGCTGGAACTTCACCCGGTCGAACATGGCGTAGGCGTTCACGAAGAAGTTGCCGTGCGTGATCCGCACCGCCTTGGGCGATCCGGTGGAACCGGAGGTCAACTGCTGCAACGCGATATCGTCCTCGGCGGTCGGCACCGGATCGGTGTCGGTGCCGTCGTGCAGTTGATCGATGCGCACCACGGTGATGCCGCGCTCGCGCAGGATCGGCTCGGCCGCCTCGAACGGCGCGCCGAGCACCACCGCGCGCGCCTCGATCATGGTCAGCACCGTTTCGGTGTCGCGGGCCCAGACGACCAGATCGGTGCGCGGGGTCGGCTGATGCAGCATGGTGATCGACGCGCCGCGCATCCAGATCGCCTGGCAGGCGGGGGCGATGTCGACCGGCATGCCCGCGAGCACGCCGACCGCGTCCCCGTGCCCGATGCCCGCCGCCGCGAGGCCGCCGGCCATCCGTCTGGCGATCCGGTGGATCTCGCCCCAGCTCCGGCGCAGCGGTGCCTCCGGTTCACCGGTCACCAACCCCCGGCTCGACGCCTGCGCCGTCGCATACATCTCGTCGGTGAACCTGCTCAACGTCTACTCCTCATCACCGGCTCCGGCCGCCTGCCGGCCTGCACTCCACTATCCCGCCATTCCCGCGTGGCGTTAACCCTTTTCCAGCGTGTCGGCGGTTGCTGGAGTGTCGCGGGTCGGCGTGCGGGATCAGCGGAAGGTGGCGGCGTACCGGTCGACGTAGTGCCGGCCGGAGCGTGCGGCCATCTCCCGCATCAACTCGTCGGTCGCGGTACGCGCGGCGCGGTGCTGGTCGGCGGGCAGGTAGTAGCGCGGGGCGCCGAAGCTGATCCGCACCTTGCCGAAGCGGGGGAGCCGCGTGCCACGGGGGTTGACGCGATCGGTGCCGGAGAGCACGACCGGGATCACCGGCGCGCCGGTCGCCATCGCGACCCGCAGGGTGCCGGTGCGACCGCGGTAGACGCGCCCGTCCGGGGAGCGGGTGCCCTCGGGGTGGATCGCCCAGACGCCGCCGGATTCCAGGATCCGGGTCGCCGCGGCCAGCGCGTCGGCCGCGGCGCTGCCGCCGGTCCGGTTCACCGGCACCTGCCCGGAGACCGAGAAGAACCAGCGCTGGAAGCGCCCGCGCAGGCCGGTGCCGGTGAAGTACTCCTGCTTGGCCAGGAAGGTGGCGCGCCGCGGCAGCACGAGCGCCAGGTACAGCGAGTCGATCACCGCGAGATGGTTGGCCGCGATGATCACCGGCCCGGTGCGCGGAACCTGGTCCAGCCCTTCGATTTCGGGTCTGCCCAGCACCCGCAATACGGGGCCGAGCAAGACGTACTTGAAGAGCCAGTACCACACGGAGACCTCCTGGAAGACTTGGTAGACATTGTCTACCGCACGATAGTAGACAGTGTCTACGCCCGAAGTGAGGAGAATTGATGCGATCCGTAGACAATGTCTGCATGGTCGAGACTCAACCGCTGCGTGAACGCCTGGTCGACGCGGGTGTGGACCTGCTCGAAGAGGTGGGTGCGGCGCAATTGGGACTTCGGGCGATCACGCGGGCCGCCGGTGTCTCACATGGGGCACCGCGTCGGCATTTCCCGACTCACCGCGCACTGCTGGCGGCCGTCGCGGCCCGCGGCTTCGCCGATCTCATCGACCGCTTCGCGGCCGTGGACGTGGCCGCCGCGCCCCCGCGCGAGCGGCTGGCGCGGATGAGCGTGGCCTACGTCGAGTTCGCGGGCGAGCGGCCGGAGATGTTCACCCTGATGTTCCGGCACGACCTGCTCGAGGGCTCCGGGGAGAACCTGCGCGGCACCACGCTGCCGCTGTACGGGCGGTTCGCGGCGCTGGTCGGTGCGGCCGGGCCCGGTGCGGCCGATCCGGCGCAGCGAGCGATCGCGCTGTGGACCAACCTGCACGGGATCGCCGCGCTGCGGGCCAATCGCAGTCTGGCGCTGGTGGGTCCGACGGTCGACCTGCGCGCACTGGTCGACCGGGCGCTGGATCTGCACCTTTCCTGAACGACCTTGCGGCGCAAGCTCGCCGAGCTGCCGACTACAGTTCGGCGACCGCGGCGACGAACCGGTCCAGTTCCGCGAAGCCGACGAAGTAGTGCGGGGACGCGCGGACAACGGAGGTCAGTCCGCGCGCGGTCATGTCCAGCAGGGTGGAACCGGCGTGGCTCACCGTCACGGTGATGTCGCGCTCGGCGAGCCGGTCGCGCACGGCGATCGGCTCGTGACCGTCGA
Organism: Nocardia brasiliensis IFM 10847; assembly: GCF_000710915.1. Lineage (GTDB taxonomy): Bacteria > Actinomycetota > Actinomycetes > Mycobacteriales > Mycobacteriaceae > Nocardia > Nocardia brasiliensis_A. Next base: position 24,048 of record NZ_BAUA01000152.1, on the reverse strand, counting down.
CCGTGAACGACACCGTGCCGCTGTGCCGAATGCCGATGTCGCGCACCGTGACTCCGGGAATCTCCGGCAACGCCTTACGCAGATACGCAGAGCGTTCGGCGACGGCCGCGTACACGTTCTCGGGGCCGAGTTCGAGCAGATAGCGCACGGCGGCGCCGAGGCCGAGCCGCGCGGCGACATCGCACTCCCAGAACTCGAAACGGCTCGCGTCGGGTGCGAGCCGGTATTCGTCCGGGCCGGTCCACTGCGCGCTGTGCAGGTCGAGCCGCTGAGGTTCCAGGGTGGTGGCCAATTCCGGTCGGACATAAAGGAATCCGGTGCCGCGCGGGCCGCGCAGCCATTTGCGTCCGGTGGCCGAGAGCGCGTCCACGTCCCACGCGGTGACGTCGATCGGCAACTGTCCGGTCGACTGGCAGGCGTCCAGCAGCACCAGTGCACCCACCGAACGCGCGATCCGGGTGGCCTCGGCGACCGGGTTGACCAGACCGCCGTTGGTGGGCACGTGCAGCAGTGAGACCAGCCGCACCCGCTCGTCCACCAGCGCGGTCAGCGCGTCGAGATCGATCTGCCCGGTGTGGTCGCTGGAAATCGTCTCCACCGTCGCCCCGCTCGCGCGGGCGCGCTGCAACGCCGCGATGGCGTTGCTCGCGTAGTCGGCCTCCGAGATCAGGATGCGATCGCCCGGGGCCAGCGGGATCGAATAGAAGAAGTCGGCCCACGACCGAGATGCGCTGTCGCTCAACGCGATGCTGGTCGGCGCGGCGTTGATGAGCGCGCCGATCGCGGTTTTCACGTCCGCGAGATCGTCGAGCCGCTCGTTCGCCGCGCGGTAGCCACCGATCTCGGATTCGCGCCGGAGATGGGCGATGACGGTGTCCAGGACGACCCGCGGCGGCAGCGACGAGCCGGCACTGTCGAGGAAGACCTGCCCCGGTTCGGCGCCGGTGGCACAACCGGGTGTATCGGCTCGGACGCGATCGTGATCCAGCATGCCTGCGACAGTAGTTGGCGTGACCGGGTGGCCTGGTGGGCGCCGTATTCAGATTTCCGTCAGATTCTTGTCGGTGCCCCTCGCTACTCTGGAGAGATCGCAACGCGCGGGGCACGACACCACAACGTCGCGATAACAGCACAACGGCGGACACGAAACCACAGCGCTCGGATCCACACTGGAGGTTGGTATGGCGGTCACGCTGGAACACTCGGAGCTGGTCAGCCGCGTAAGCCACGATCCGGAGCTCGGTTCGCGAGCCGCCGCCGAGGCCTATATCGGCGGTGTCTGCTTCAAGCAGGGACCACCCACGCTGATCGGCGCCGAACTGGAATGGCTCACCGTGCAGGGTGAGTGTTCGACGTCAGGCCCCTCGGCCGCCCCGCGTCCGCAGCTGACTGCCCTTGCGGATGCCCTCGGACCCTACGCACCACGGTCCATCGCCCCCGATTCTCCGGCGCTAGCGTTGCCAGGGGGCAGCCGGGTCACCATCGAACCCGGTGGTCAGATCGAATTGTCCAGCGCACCGTTCGCTGATGCCGCGCAGCTGTGTCTTTCGCTCCGCGACGATGCCCGCCGATTGCGGGAACTCCTCGAATCCCGGTCCATCCGGACGGTTTCCGTTGCCGCCGACGCGGACCGCAGACCCAAGCGCCTACTCCAGCTGCCGCGCTATCGCGCCATGGAACAGACGTTCAGCGGGATCGGCCCCTACGGCAAACTCATGATGTGCAATACCGCGGCGACCCAGGTCGCGGTGGACGCCGGCGCCGATCGGGCGGAGATCGCCGCCCGCTGGACGGCACTGTATGCCGTCGGTCCGGCGCTGCTGGCCGCCTTCGCCTGCTCGCCCACGTTGCGCGGTGCGCCGCCGGGTGACTGGGCCTCGCAGCGCATGCGGGCCTGGCTGCGCCTGGACAACGGCAGGACCCGGCCCCCGCTGATGGATTGGGCCGATCCGATCCGCGGCTACAGCAGATGGGCGCTGGACGTGCCGCTGCTGTGCGTCCGAAGACCCGACGACGACGTGCCCCCCGCCGACGGCCACCGCACCGACACCGGCTGGCTGCCGCCGCCCGGCGCGACCTTCGCCGACTGGCTCTCCGGCGCCTTGGACGACGAGGTGGGCCGCAGACCCGGCCGCGACGATCTCGACTATCACCTCACCACGCTCTTCCCGCCGGTCCGCGCCTCCGGTTATCTGGAGATCCGCTACCTCGACGCGCAGCCCGGTGACGCCTGGGCCGTGCCGATCCACGTCGTCGACGCGCTGATGTCCGCCGAAACCGTGGTGGCGGCGGCGACCGCGGTCGCCGCGCCGCTGGCCGGACATTGGCTCGACGCGGCCCGATACGGTTTGGCCGATCCCGACATCCGAGCGGTGGCCGTCGAACTGCTCACTCTTGCCGCGGCCAACGCGCGCAGCGCCGAGGCCGCCCGGCTGATCGAACTCGCCGCGCGACGATGTCGCAGCGGCCGCCCACCCACCGCGGCGGACGCCGCGGTCAGCACAGAGGTAGGCGGTCGAGGAGCACCCCGGTGATCCGGACGTGTCCGCGACACGGCGGCCCGGTGGGCGGTCTGCCGCCGCCCGCCCCCACGCACCCGACTCCCGACCAGAGCGGGGCCCGCGGGGCCCCGCGCATGCGCGCGCCCGGCCGCACCGCTGCCTGCGCGCAGCCGCAAGGAACCAACCCCGGAGACCTACCGTGACCGTCCATTACCTGCCCTCCGCCGACAATTCCGGCACCGAACGACTACGCGATCGAATCGCCGAGGTGCTCGCCCGGGCCCGGCGCCGCACCCTCACCCTGACCGACTGCATCGACGAAGCCGAACTGGTGGCACAGCATTCGCGATTGATGAGCCCGCTGGTGTGGGACCTGGCGCACATCGGCAACCAGGAAGAACTGTGGCTGGTCCGCGATGTCGGCGGTCGGGACGCCGTCCGCGCCGATATCGACGAGCTCTACGACGCGTTCAAGCACGCCAGGGCGAACCGCCCCACACTGCCGCTGCTGGACCCGGCGCAGGCGCGCGACTACGTCGGCACCGTGCGTGACAAGGTGTGGGATGTGCTGGACCGCAGCGACTTACGCGGTTCGCCGCTGGTGGACGGCGGCTTCGCGTTCGGCATGATCGCCCAGCACGAGCAGCAGCACGACGAGACCATGCTGGCCACCCATCAGCTGCGCACCGGCGAGCCGGTGCTGCGGGCGCGTGCGGTGCCCACCGTCGCCGCCCCCGTCGGCGGTGAAGTCGTCGTGCCCGCAGGCGAATTCACCATGGGCACCGATACCGACCCGTGGGCGCTGGACAATGAGCGTCCCGCGCACCGGATTCGGCTGCCCGGCTTCGCGATCGATGCGGCCCCGGTGACCAACGAGCAGTACCTCGCCTTCCTCGACGACGGCGGTTACGACCGTCGCGAGCTGTGGTCGGAACGGGGCTGGGCCCATCGCCAGGAAGCGGAATTGACCGCGCCGCAGTTCTGGGAGCGTGATCCGGCCGGGCACTGGTGGCGGCGCGTGTTCGGCGTGATGACGCCGTTGCGACCGCATCAGCCGGTGGTGCACGTCTGCTGGTTCGAGGCCGAGGCCTACGCGAACTGGGCGGGCAAACGCCTGCCGACCGAGGCGGAATGGGAGAAGGCCGCCCGATACGACCCGGCCACCGGCGCGGAACGCCGATTCCCCTGGGGCGATACCGAACCCGACGAGCACACCGCGAATCTCGGTCAGCGCCACCTGGAACCGGCCGATGTCGGCGCCTATCCCGCGGGCGCGACGCCCGCCGGGGTGCACCAGCTGATCGGTGACGTGTGGGAATGGACGTCCTCGGGCTTCGACCCGTATCCGGGTTTCCGCGCGTTCCCCTACCGGGAGTACTCCGAGGTCTTCTTCGGCGGTGACTACCGGGTGCTGCGCGGCGGCTCGTTCGGCACCGATCCGGTGGCCTGCCGCAGCACCTTCCGTAATTGGGATCACCCGATCCGGCGGCAGATCTTCGCAGGCTTCCGGCTGGCCCGCGATCTGCGCGCCGAGGAAGGAGCGTGAGCGTGTCACGGCCTGCGGGCGGTGGTCGCTGATGTGCCGCCATCTCGGCTACCTCGGCCCGGTGGTCAGCGTCGGCGAAATGCTCACGCGCGGTAGCCATTCGCTGCGCACGCAGGCGTGGGCCCCGCGCGAGATGCGCGGTGGCGGTGCGATCAACGCCGACGGGTTCGGTGTCGCGTGGTGGCGGGCCGTCGAAAACGGGGCGCCGATCGTCAGCCGGTACCGCAATGCCGCGCCGATCTGGACCGACCCCGCCGTGGAAGAGGTGCTGCCGCAACTGCAATCGACCGCGGTGCTCGGCTCGATCCGGTCCGCGACGGTCGGCATGCCGATCGAGCGGGCGGCCTGCGCGCCGTTCACCTGGGACCGGTGGGCGTTCAGTCACAACGGCAAAGTGGCGGACTGGCGGCGCGCGCTCAGCGCGGTGTCCTCCGATCTGGACGTCGCTGCCACGCGGTTCGGCGCGACCCGGCTGTTCGAGACGATCCGCCTGCTCGACGCGGAAGCGCCCACCGACGCGGCGACACTCTGGGTGTTGTTGCAGCAGTTGCTCGCCGGGACACAGCCCGGTGGATTCGCCGAGACGCCGCAAGCAGCGCTCGGCCTGCTGGTGACCGCGGTGCGCAAGCACGTGCCGGACGCTCGGCTCAACCTGTTGCTCTCCGACGGCGAAACCCTATGGGCCAGTACGGTCTACCACTCCCTGTCCGCCTTGGTGACCGACACCGAGGCGGTGCTGTCCTCCGAACCGTACGACGACGACCCGCGGTGGCAGCCGATCCCCGACCACAGCCTGGTGACCGCGCGTCCGGGCCACCTGTCCATCACCCCCCTGCTCGACGGCACGAAAGGCCTTTCGCGATGACCGCACCGACGCTGGAGATCCACCTATCCGACGACGACCTCACCACCGCGTTGCGCACCGATGCCCGGCTCGGGCTCACCGCCGACCCGAAGTGGTTGCCGCCCAAGTGGTTCTACGACGCCCGCGGTAGTGAACTGTTCGAGCAGATCACCGAACTGCCGGAGTACTACCCCACGCGCACCGAACGCGCGCTGCTGGAGCGGGTGGTCGGCGAGATCGCCAGGGTGGCCCAGGCCGAGGTGCTGGTCGAACTGGGCGCGGGCTCGGCCGCCAAGACCCGGCTGCTGCTCACCGCGTTGACCACCGAGGGCCCGTTGAAGACGTATGTGCCACAGGATGTCTCGGCCGCGGCGTTGCGCGGCGCGGCCGACGAGATCGCGGCGGATTTCCCCGGCCTCGCCGTGCACGGCGTAGTCAGCGATTTCACCGATACGCTGCACAACCTGCCCGGCGGCGGCCGCCGGATGATCGCCTTCCTCGGCGGCACCATCGGTAACCTGATCCCGGCCGAGCGTGCCGAATTCCTCCGCAGCATCTACGAGGTGCTCGAACCGGGGGAGCAACTCCTGCTCGGCGCCGGTCTCGTCATCGATCCGGCCGTGCTGGTCCCGGCCTACGACGATGCGGCCGGTGTCACCGCCGCCTTCAATCGGAACGTGCTGCACGTGTTGAACTCCCGGCTCGATGCCGACTTCGCGCCGGAGAAGTTCGAGCACGTCGCGCTGTGGGATGCCGAACGGGAATGGATCGAAATGCGTTTGGCCGCCACCGAAGACATGACGGTCACGGTCCGCGACCTGGATCTCACCGTGCGTTTCGCCGCGGGCGAGCAACTGCGCACCGAGATCTCGGCGAAGTTCCGCATCGACGGGCTCACCGCGGAACTGGGCAGCGCCGGGTTCGCCACCGAACAGGTGTGGACCGACCCGGACGATCGTTTCGCGCTGTTCCTCGCGGCCCGCGAGTGATCAGGACAGCAACGGGGACCGGGTAGTCGCGCCGGACACCACCGCGCCGAGCCAGTCGACCAGGGGCCGCATCGTCTCCCAGGCGGTGCGGATCTCCTTGGCCGCGCGCGGCTTGTCCAGCCACGGTGGCGCGCCGAACTCGCGGTGGCAGATCAGGGCTTTGTGCCGGAGCAGGCCGATGCGCGGATGGTCGGCGTCGTAACCCTTCGGCTTCGTCTTGAGCTGCTCGCCGCCGATCGTGTAACCGGCCCTGACCAGCTTCGCCAGGATCTTCTCCAGCTCCGGGCCGCGGACCTCGTGATCGATGGTGCTGCGCAACTGGGCGACCTGTTCGGACGAGCCGCCATAGAAGCCGCCCGCGACGTACAGTCCCGCGGCGCCGATCTGCACGTACCAGCCGGTGCTCGGCGCCACGGACACGTACGCGCCCTGATGGTTCTTGTACGGGGTCTTGTCCTTCGCGAAGCGCACGTCCCGGTAGGGACGGAAGATCTTGGCCGCACCGAAAGCCGGCTCCAACTCGGTGGTCAGCGCCAGCATCGGCGCCTTCACCGACGTCTCGTACACCTCTTTGCGCGCATTCCAGAAGGCCTTGGAATTGTCGGCCTCCAGGTCCTCGTAGAAATCCAGGCCCGCCAAAGGGAACCCGCTGAATCCGCTCATGACCGCGCCTCGCTCATGCAGAGCAATTTACGTGGTCAGGTCTCCGTTGAAGAGCAGGAACCCCACCAGGAAGCCGATGACCATGCCGACGCCCGCCGCGATCGCCGCCCATTTGCCCAGCGGCTCACCCTTGGTGTGACCGATGATGCCGAGAATGATGCCGGCCGGTCCGAACAGGATGGGGCAGAACAACACCGAGATGACCGCGCAGACGAATCCGACGATGGAAAACACCTGCGACCCGGACCGCGGCGGCGGGGTGCCATAGGGCTGGTAGCCCTGCTGCGGGTAGTTGCCGTAACCGCCCGGCTGCGGCCCGCCGGATTGTGGGTAGTTGTAGATGCCGCCCTGCGGGTACTGCGGCGGGCCGCCCGTCGCGTCTTGCGGTGCTCCGCTGCCCGGGTACGCCGGATACGGCTGCTGCGGTGCGCTCCACTGCTGCTGCTCGTTCGGCGGTGGGCTCCACGATTGCCCGCCGGGCGGCGGGCCCCCGGCAGGCTGTTGCCCACCACCGGGCGGCGGTTGGTTGCCGCCCCAGGACTGTTGATCGGCTGGTGCCGATCCACCGGGTTGCCCGCCCAGCGGCCCGGCAGGCGCGTCGGTCGGCTGCCACCATTCACCGGGCTGCGATATCGGCGGGGTGTACGGTTGCGCCGAAGGTTCCGGCGTGCCAACATCTTTCGACAAACTCGGGGACGAAGCCCCGCTCGACGATTGCGCCGGATCGGCGTCCTTCGGGGTACGGCACTCGCCGCAGCCGGACCCGTCGCGTTCGACGCGGGCGCGTCGGGCGAGGCATCGGCTGGTTCCGGGGTGGCGCCGGTCGGTTTCGGATCGTGTGGCGTGCTCATCGCGCCCTCCTCGTAACTTCCGGTCGCCGCCTTTCGCGTGCCGTCGTGAACGCTTCGGCTACGCGCGGTCAGCGGGCGGGTGGTCCGAATACTCCGTTATGCGTACCACGACCGACCGACGGTCATCGCCGATTGCGCCGAGCGGTGCCCGCGCGTCGCGGGCCGCTCGGTCACGTACTCGCCGGTCAAAGGTCGGCGTCGTCGACGATTTCCACGGCCGCCACCTCGCCGGGCCGGTCGTCTTCAGCCGCGTCCGCGGCGCGTTGCCCGCGTGCGGTCCACTCCTGGCTCAGCTCCTCGCCGATCCCGAGCCTGCCGTCGTCATCGTTCTCGCGGTAACGAATCCGCAGGTCGTTCGGCGGATCCTCGATATTGCGCTCGTACTCGCGGATCTCGTCGGCCTGGTCGTCATCGCCCATATCGGTATCCAACGGTTCACGGTCCATACCAACCAGTATCCTCGCGGATCGGTTCGATCCGCCGAAGCCGACAAACAAAGGTGGCCCCGGGGGCATCCGCCGGGGCCACCTTTTCGACCTACTTGCGTACTGACTGATCTCGAGCCCACATGGGTAACTCGTCGGGCACGGGCCAACGAATCGACCACGTCACCGCCGGTCGCCGACGGTACCGATGCAGCGCCTGGATCTGGCCTGAATACGCGGAGAGGCGGTCAAGCGTTTCCGTTGAAAAGGCCGGTGACCGAGCCGTTTTCGAAGACCTCACGGATGGTGCGGGCCAGCAGCGGGGCGATGGACAGCACGGTCAGCTGCGGGAACTTCTTCTCTTCGGTGATCGGCAGCGTGTTGGTGACCACGACTTCCTTGGCACCGCAGGAGGCGAGGCGCTCTGCGGCCGGGTTGCTCAGCACGCCGTGCGTCGCGGCGATGACGACGTCACCGGCGCCCGCGTCCTTGAGCACCTTCACCGCGCCCGCGATGGTGCCACCGGTGTCGATCATGTCGTCGATCAGGATGCAGGTGCGGCCCTCGACCTCACCGACCACGCGGTTCGACTTCACCTGGTTCGGCACCAGCGGGTCGCGGGTCTTGTGGATGAACGCCAGCGGCGAGCCGCCGAGCGAGTCGGCCCACTTCTCCGCGACGCGGACACGGCCGGAGTCGGGCGAGACCACGGTGATGTTGTCGAGCGAGTAGTTCGTGCGCACGTACTCGGCGAGCTGCAGCTGCGCGTGCATGTGATCGACCGGGCCGTCGAAGAAGCCCTGGATCTGGTCGGTGTGCAGGTCGACGGTGATGATGCGGTCCGCGCCCGCGGTCTTGAGCAGGTCGGCGACCAGGCGAGCCGAGATCGGTTCGCGGCCGCGGTGCTTCTTGTCCTGGCGGGCGTACGGGTAGAACGGCAGCACCGCGGTGATCCGCTTGGCCGAACCGCGCTTGAGCGCGTCGATCATGATGAGCTGTTCCATCAACCACTGGTTGAGCGGCGCGGGGAAGCTCTGCAGCACGAACGCGTCGGAGCCGCGCACCGACTCCTCGAAGCGGACGAAGATCTCACCGTTGGCGAAGTCGCGGGCGGTCTGCGGGGTGACGTGGACGTCGAGTTCCTTGGCGACCTGCTCGGCCAGCTCAGGATGAGCGCGTCCCGAGAAGAGCATCAGGTTCTTCTGGTTGTCGATCCATGACGCGGTCACTGCTGTTTGCCATCCTTTTGCTCGATTGCCTGACCGGAATTGTCTGTGGCGGCGTTGGCTTCTGCCGCCGCGCGCGCCGCGGCCGTCCCGGGACGGTGCCGTTGCACCCAGCCCTCGATGTTCTTCTGCGGCCCGCCGGATATCGCGAGTGCGCCGGGCGGAACGCTTCTGCGCAGTACAGTACCCGCCGCCGTATACGCGCCGTCACCCACCGTTACCGGGGCGACGAACATCGTGTCACTTCCCGTTCGCACATGCGACCCGACCGTGGTGTGATGCTTGCTCACTCCGTCGTAGTTGACGAACACGCTGGACGCGCCGATGTTGCTGTGTTCCCCGATGGTGGCGTCCCCGACGTAGGTCAGATGCGGCACCTTCGAGTGCGCGCCGATCGAGGCGTTCTTGGTCTCCACGAAGGCGCCGAGCTTGCCCGCGTTGCCCACCACGGTGCCCGGGCGCAGGTAGCTGAACGGGCCGATGGCCGCACCGGGGCCGATCATCGCGCCCTCCCCGTGCGTGCGCACGACCCGGGCGCCGTCGCCCACCACCACGTCGGTGAGGGTGCTGTCCGGGCCGATCTCGGCGTCTTCGCCGATCACGGTGTCGCCGAGCAGTTGCACGCCGGGGCGCAGGATGGCGTCACGGCCGATCCGCACGTTCGCGTCCACCCAGGTCGAGTTGGGATCGACGATGGTGACGCCGGCGCGCATGTGCCGTTCGAGGATGTAGCGGTTGAGCGTGCTCGTCGCACCCGCCAGCTGGACCCGGTCGTTGACGCCGGTCACCTTGGCGGCGTCGACCAGGCGAGCGCCGTGCACCGGATGACCGGCCTCGCGGGCCAGCCGCAGCACGTCGGTCAGGTAGAGCTCGTGCTGGGCGTTCGCGGTGGACAACCGGCTGATCATGGTGCGCAGCACCGCCGCGTCGAAGGCGTAGACGCCGGAGTTGACCTCGGTGATCGCGGCCTGCTCCGGGGTGGCGTCGGCGTGTTCGACGATCTCGACGACCTGACCGTTGCTGTCGCGGACGATGCGGCCGTAGCCGTTCGGGTCGTCCGGCACGAAGGTCAGCACGGTGACCGCGGAACGCTCGGCGTAGCTGCGGTGCTCGTCGAGCAGCGCGGACAGGGTGTGCCCGTCCAGCAGCGGTACGTCGGCGGAGGTGACGAGCAGGTCGCCGGTGAAGCCGACGGGCAATGCGGCCAGCGCGCACTGCACCGCGTGCCCGGTGCCGAGCTGCTGCTCCTGGATGGCGGGGGTGATCTCGCGACCGAGATCGTCGGCGACCGCGGCCACCGCGGCGCCCACCTGTTCACGATCGTGGCCGACCACGGTGATCAGGTATGCGGGGTCGATCTCGTTCGCCGCATGCAGCGCGTGCGCGAGCATGCTCCGACCGGCCAGCGAATGCAGCACCTTGGGGGTCTTCGACCGCATTCGTGTCCCGGCACCGGCTGCGAGAACGACGACGGCGGTCTGCTGTGGCATGGATCTCCCTACGCTGCCTGTCATCGTGCTGGGCTCTGCTCATCGTGCTAGGGCGCTCATCGTGCTGGGATCTGCTGCGCTGGGCGCTGATGGGCGGGGCCAACGATAGTCATCGTGCTGCCGAGCTCCGCCGCCAGGACTCGAACCTGAACTATCTGAACCAAAATCAGAGGTGCTGCCATTACACCACGGCGGATTGTCACATCGGCGGATCGGGAAACACCCGCCGCTGTACCACGGCACGAGGAAGATCCTCGCATATTGTTCCGCATCTCGGCGAATGCCGAGTTCGACGCCGGACGCCGAGTCGGGCGAGGATCATCCGGCGCGGCCGGCGAGCTCTCCCGGATCGAGGTTACCCACCAGGCGCATTCAGCTCGAGTGTGCACGCGAAACGCGCAGTTGCGGGGGAGAGCGGGCGAAGCGGCGAGCTGTCTGGAACAGTTAGGTCAGGCGGAGTTCGGCAGCGAAGGGAGGCGGAGTGGCGATGTCGGGGAGCGAGACGCAGCGGGCGCCGCGTCCGCGGATGACAGGTACCCAGCGCAGGCAGCAGCTGATCGAGATCGGTCGCGCGCTGTTCGCCGAACGCGGTTACGACGCCACCTCGATCGAGGAGATCGCGCAGCGCGCGCAGGTCTCCAAACCCGTGGTGTACGAACACTTCGGCGGCAAAGAGGGGTTGTACGCCGTCGTGGTGGATCGTGAGATGTCCATGCTGCTGGACATGATCGTGTCCTCGCTCACCCAGAATCGGTCGCGGGTCCGTCTCGAACAGGTCGCGCTCGCGCTGCTGACCTACATCGAGGAACGCACCGACGGTTTCCGGATCCTGGTGCGCGATCAGCCCGCGGGCAATGCCGAGGGCCGCTACTCCAGCCTGCTCAACGAGGCGGTGAACCAGGTGGCGCACATCCTCGCCGGCGATTTCGAGCGCCGCGGCTTCGACACCAGCCTGGCCACGCTCTACGCCCAGGCGCTGGTCGGGCAGGTGGCCACCGCGGCCACCTGGTGGTTGGACGAGCGCAAACCCTCCAAAGAGGTTGTCGCCGTGCATTTGGTGAATCTGTGCTGGAACGGGCTGAGCCATCTGGAGGCCGACCCGCATCTCAGCTCGGAGTGGCGCACCGGTATCGAGGAGTGACTCACGGGGATGGCAGCAGGTGGAGCTTGCGGAGCCTGCGGGGTGGGTGAGCGCGGGTTGTTAACCAGCGAATTGCGAAGCGGGTCCGGTCGAATGCTCGAATTGACTGCCGAGGGCCCGGCTGGTGGTACGGTTCACCCATCCTTTGGGTGCTGTTCGGGCGGTAAGTCGGTCTACTTCGTGATGTCGGTCTACTTCAGGATGGCTGGTTTTTAGGATGACAGGCGGATCTGATGGCTAGGCAAGCGCGCGCGGAGATCACCCGCGACTCCGTTCTTGCGGGCGCTGCCGATGTCTTTCTGCGCTTGGGTTACGCGAACGCGAGTCTGAGCGAGATCATCGCGCAGTCCAATGTGACAAAGGGCGCCTTGTACTTTCACTTCGGCTCGAAGGAAGAGCTGGCGCGTGCGGTGGTCGACCAGGGCAACGAGCGGCTGGTCAGCTCGTGCCAGGGTTTCTTCGATCCCCGGGTGCCCGCGCTGGAGGCGTGCATCGGGATCACCTACGTGGTCGCGGATCTGTCGATGAACGATCCGATGGTCGGCGCGATGCTCAAGCTGACCCATCAGATCGGTGACTACCGCGGCGCCCAGGGCGACAACATCGCCAAGACGTGGGGCGACACCTACCGCGTCCTCTCCGAAAGAGCTATCGCCCAGGGCGATTTGCAGCCGGAGCTCGACGCCGAGGTGATCGGCATGCTGTTGCAGGAGATGACCGCGGGCGTGCACATCATCGCCGTCGGCACCGAGTCCATCGACCAGATGGCGACCCGCATGGAACGCGTCTGGTACTTCCTGCTTCCCTCGATCGTCCCGGCCGAAAAGCTCGCCTACTTCCGCGAGTTCGCCGCCAGGCGCCTGCGCCGCTACGTGCCCTAGACTTCGACGGCTTGCCCGCCAGGACGACTGATCTGGCGAGTGCATGGTAACTCACCGGGTACGGGCCGACTCGGCGGCCAACCACCCGCCGGCCGCCGACGTCGCGGTCGTAGCACCTGGGTCTGGCCTGAATTCGCGCAGAGGCGGGCAGCTAAACTTTGCCCTGGCCGCTCGAAACCGCAGCTTGAGCTCAGGAGTTGTTCATGTCGACCCATCGTCCACCGCTGGCCGGACTGGCGGCGGTCGCCGGTGCGGATGCCGCGTTGCAGACCGTCACCGAGCTGGTCGGCAAGTCGTCGGTCGAGTTGGTGGCCCCGTCTGCGGTACGCCCGTTCGTCGCCGCGACGATCGCGGCGAAACGGCCGCTGGTGGTGGTCACCGCGAACGGGCGCGAGGCCGATGATCTGACCGTGGAGCTGGCCGAGATGCTGGGCGATACGGTCGCGCAGTTCCCCTCCTGGGAAACCCTGCCGCACGAGCGGCTCTCGCCCGGCGCGGACACGGTCGGGCGCAGGCTCGAGGTGCTGCGCAGGTTGGCCCACCCCGACGACCCGATCTTCCCCGAGCCGCTGCGCGTGGTGGTGACCACCGTGCGCTCGCTGATGCAGCCGATGGCCGGCGGACTCGGCGATATCGAACCGGTCGTGCTGCGCGTCGGCGCCGAACTGGACTTCGACGAATTGCTCACGCGCCTGGTCGAATTCGCGTACAGCCGGGTCGACATGGTCGGCAAGCGCGGCGAGTTCGCGGTGCGCGGCGGCATCCTCGATCTCTTCCCGCCGACCGCGGATCATCCGGTGCGCGTGGAGTTCTGGGGCGACGAGATCACCGAGCTGCGCCCGTTCGCGGTCGCCGACCAGCGCTCGCTGAGCGAGGTGTCGGTCGAGGTCGTCGTCGCGCCGCCGTGTCGCGAGCTGCTGCTCACCGACGCGGTGCGCGCGCGGGCGGCCGAGGTCGCGGTCGCCAACGCGGCCGACGCCGCGCTGGTCGAGATGCTCGAGAAGCTGGCCCAGGGCGTCCCGGTGGACGGCATGGAGGCGTTGCTCCCGGTGCTGCAACCCGGCGAGCTGTGCTTGCTCACCGAGTTGCTGCCCGCGGGAACCCATGTCCTGCTGTGCGATCCGGAGAAGGTGCGCACCCGCGCCGCCGATCTGGTGCGGACCGGCGAGGAGTTCCTGGAAGCGTCGTGGACCGCGGCGTCGTTCGGGGCGGCCGCGCCGTTGGGCGCGCACGGCCTCGATCTGGCCGCCTCCGGTTACCGCCCGCTGTCCACCGTGCACGAGAGTGCCGATCAGCAGGGCCTGCCGTGGTGGACGCTCACCCCGCTCACCTCCGGCGACCCCGCCGAGGTGGTGCTGCCGGTGCTGGCCGGGCCCGCCGCGCGCGGCTCCGACGAACTCGTCGCGACCATCTTCGCCTCGTTGCGCGCGCACGTGTCCACCGGCGGCCGCGCGGTGGTCGTGGTGGCCGGACACGGTACGGCGCAACGCATTCTGGAACGCCTCGCCGACGCCGACGTGCCCGCCGCGGCGCTGGACCCCGGCGCCGAGCCCGCGCCCGGGCTGGTCGGTGTGCTGTGCGGTTCGTTGCACGACGGTTTGATCTTCGACGACGCCGGACTCGTCGTGGTGGCCGAGTCCGATCTCACCGGCAATCGGGTCACCGCGCCCGGCGAAGGCAAGCGGTTGCCCGCCAAGCGGCGCAACCAGGTCGACCCGCTGGCGTTGAACGCGGGCGACATGGTGGTGCACGACCAGCACGGCATCGGCCGGTTCGTCGAGATGATCGAGCGCACCGTCGGCGGCGCCCGGCGGGAGTACCTCGTCATCGAGTACGCGCCGGGCAAGCGCGGCCAGCCGGGCGACCGGCTGTTCGTGCCGATGGAGTCGCTCGATCAGCTCTCCCGCTATGTCGGCGGCGAGATGCCGAGCCTGTCCAAGCTGGGCGGCTCGGACTGGGCGAACACGAAACGCAAGGCGCGCAAGGCGGTTCGCGAGATCGCCGGTGAGCTGGTGCAGCTCTACGCGGCCCGCCAGGCCGCGCCGGGGCACGCCTTCGGGCCCGATACCCCGTGGCAGCAGGAGATGGAGGACGCGTTCGCGTTCACCGAGACCGTCGATCAGATGACCGCCATCGCCGAGGTCAAATCGGATATGGAGAAGCCGGTTCCGATGGACCGGGTGGTGTGCGGCGACGTCGGCTACGGCAAGACCGAGATCGCGGTGCGCGCCGCGTTCAAGGCGGTACAGGACGGCAAGCAGGTCGTCGTGCTGGTGCCGACAACGCTGCTGGCGCAACAACATCTGCAAACCTTCACCGAGCGTGTCGCGGGCTTCCCGATCACCGTGAAGGGCCTGTCCCGCTTCACCGACCCGGCCGATGCCCGCGCGGTGCTGGAGGGTATGGCCGACGGCAGCGTCGACATCGTGGTGGGTACGCACCGCCTGCTCCAGACCGGCGTGCGCTGGAAGGACCTCGGGCTGGTGGTGGTCGACGAGGAACAGCGGTTCGGCGTCGAGCACAAGGAGCACATCAAGGCCCTGCGCACCCACGTCGACGTGCTCACCATGTCCGCGACGCCGATTCCGCGCACCCTGGAGATGAGTCTGGCGGGCATCCGTGAGATGTCGACCATCCTCACCCCGCCCGAGGAACGGCACCCGGTGCTCACCTATGTCGGCGCGTACAACGACAAGCAGGTGACCGCCGCGATCCGGCGCGAGTTGCTGCGGGACGGCCAGGTCTTCTACGTGCACAACCGCGTGTCCTCGATCGACAAGGCGGCCAAGCGGATTCGGGATCTGGTGCCGGAGGCGCGGGTCGCGGTCGCGCACGGTCAGATGAACGAGGACGCGCTCGAATCCACCGTCGCCGGTTTCTGGGAGCGCGAATTCGACGTGCTCATCTGCACCACCATCATCGAGACCGGCCTGGACATCTCCAACGCCAACACCCTGATCGTGGAACGCGCCGACGCACTGGGCCTTTCGCAGCTGCATCAGCTGCGCGGCCGGGTCGGGCGCAGCCGGGAACGCGGCTACGCCTACTTCCTGTATCCGCCGGAGAAGCCGCTCACCGAAACCGCCTACGACCGGTTGGCCACCATCGCGCAGAATTCCGACCTCGGCGCGGGCATGGCGGTCGCGATGAAGGACCTCGAGATCCGGGGCGCGGGCAACGTGCTCGGCGCCGAGCAGTCGGGTCACGTCGCGGGCGTCGGCTTCGACCTGTACGTCCGCCTGGTCGGCGAGGCGGTCGAGGCATACCGGGCCGCGGCGGACGGCAAGCCGATCGTCACCGAGGAGCCGAAGGAAGTCCGGATCGACCTGCCCGTCGACGCGCACATTCCGCCGGACTACATCGCCAGCGACCGCCTGCGGCTCGAGGCGTACCGCAAACTCGCCTCGGCACAGGATGATTCGACCCTGGCCTCGGTCGTCGAGGAACTCGTCGACCGGTACGGCCCGCTGCCGGTGGAGGTCGGCCGCCTGGTCTCGGTGGCGAAGCTGCGGCTGCTGGCCCGCGAGTACGAGGTCACCGAAATCGCGGTCACCGGAACCACCTTGAAGATCTCGCCGCTGCATCTGCCCGATTCCAAGCAGATGCGCCTCAAGCGGATCTATCCGAGCGCCGGGTATCGCGCGGCGAGCGGGGTGATCTCGCTACCGCTGCCGCGGGTCGAGGACAGTGTCGGCGCCGACCGGGTGCGCGATGTCGTGCTGCTCCAGTACGTCGCAGACCTGCTGCTCGCCTTGGACGGAAAGGCCCAGGGCGCAGTCGATCTCACCACCGCCACCGAGGCATCGGCCGCCCGATGACCGACCGCGACGAGGCCGTGCTGCGGGCCGCGCGGCATGCCGCCGCCAGCAGGCCGCCCGGCATCGAGCCGGACGAGTCCCCGCGCGAGGACACCGCGGTGATCGCCGCGGGCTTGTCCGGCGCGGTCGAGGTGATGGATCGGCTCTGGCATTTCGGTGGTTGGGAGGTCACCCAGACCCACGATTCGCTGCGTCCGTACCTGCTCGAGGAGACCTACGAACTGCTCGACGCCATCCAGCACGGCGACGCCGAGACCATCAAGGAGGAGCTGGGCGACCTGCTGCTCCAGGTGCTGTTCCACTCCCGGATCGCCGAGGCCGCAGGCGAATTCACGGTCGACGACGTGGCCGCGGCGCTGGTCGCCAAGCTCGTCAATCGCAGCCCCTCGCTCCGTGAGCCCGAGTTCGCCGCCGACACCACGCTCGAAGAGAAGATCGCCGCCCAGGAATCGGCGTGGGAGGAACGCAAATCCGCGGAGAAGGCCCGGCGCTCCTGCCTCGACGGCATCGCGCTGGCCCAGCCCGCCCTCGCGCTCGCCGAAAAGGTGCGCGGTCGCAGCACCAGAGCCGGTCTGCCCGAAGATCTCGTCCCGGCCGAGCTCACCGTCGTGCATCTGGGCGGCCCCGACAGCGCCGAAGAGCGCCTGCGCAAAGCCACCCTCGACTTCGCCGCCGCCATCCGCGCCACCGAGGACGCCGCCGAACTCGCCCGCGACGAACGCGCTCCGCTCACGGCGGCCGAC
This sequence comes from Nocardia brasiliensis IFM 10847, assembly GCF_000710915.1. Taxonomy (GTDB): domain Bacteria; phylum Actinomycetota; class Actinomycetes; order Mycobacteriales; family Mycobacteriaceae; genus Nocardia; species Nocardia brasiliensis_A. Next base: position 6,930 of record NZ_BAUA01000152.1, on the reverse strand, counting down.
TGGCGCAAGTACTGGACCGGTTAGCGCCCGGCAGCCCGGAAAACAGGCCTCGCTGCCGGTGTAGCGGCCCCGGGGACTCTCCCGGGATCGGCGTAGCGTTGGCCCAGCGGGTCCCGCAGGAGGGCGGTGTGCCCGATGAACGGGAGGTCGACAGATGCTGAGTGTGTTCTCTTCACCCGGGCATTACGTGCAGGGACGCGACGCGACCGCCGCACTGGGGGCGGAGATGACGAGGCTGGGGCTCGACGGGCCGGTGCTGATCGTGGCGGGCGCCAGCGCGCGCCGGCTGCTGGCCGGCACCTGGGAGCAATCGCTGACGGACGCGAAAATCGCCTATTCCGTGCATGTTTCGAGCGGTGACTGCACCAGGGCGGAGATCACGCAGATCACCGCGGCGGTGCGCGAGAGCGGCTGCACCGTCGTGCTCGGGGCCGGCGGCGGCAAGGTGCTGGATTCGGCGCGGGCCGTGGCCGACGATCTGCGCCTGCCGATGATCAGCTGCCCCACCACCGCCTCCAGTGACGCGCCGTGCAGCGCGCTGTCGGTGATCTACACCGCCGCAGGCGAAGTCGAGACCTACCAGCTGGTGCGGCGCAATCCGGCATTGGTGCTGGTGGACACCTCGGTCATCGCGCAGGCGCCAGCGCGGCTGCTCGCCGCCGGCATGGGCGACGCACTCGCCACCTGGTTCGAGGCCCGGACCTGTACCGCGGCCCGGGTGCGCAACATGCGTGGCGGTGCCTCCACCCGCAGCGCCACCGCGCTGGCCGAGCTCTGCTACCAGACGCTGCTCGCCGATGGCCGCCAAGCCCTGGCGGCGGTGCGCGAGCATGCCGTCACGCCGGCGCTGGAACGGATCGTCGAGGCCAATACCTTGCTGTCCGGTCTGGGTTTCGAGTCCTCGGGGCTGGCCGCAGCCCACGCCGTGCACAACGGACTGACCGCCGCCCCGCAGACCCATGCGTACCTGCACGGTGAGAAGGTCGCCTTCGGCGTGCTCACCCAGTTGGTGCTGGAGGGCGCGCCGAGCGGCGAGATCGACACGGTGCTCGACTTCTGCGCCGAAGTCGGCCTGCCGACCACCCTGGCCGCGGTCGGTTTGGCCGACGCCCAGGTGAGCACGCTGTCCGCGATCGCGACGCGGGCCACGGCCCCTGGCGAGACGATGCACAACGAGCCGTTCGAGGTCGATGCCGCGATGGTCCTGGACGCCATGCGTGCCGCCGACGCGCTCGGCCGGCGATAACGCGGACCCCCGCGTCCGCGAATGGTTGGTAGGCGCTTGCGACGGGATTCGACACGAAATTCTCACCTTCCCGCAAGCATGTCGTCACCGTCCGGCGGGAAACCTGTCGGTAGGCCTTCGCTATTGTGGCGGTGGAATCCGAAGCCAATGGCGGGCAAACCGCCGGGGAGGACGTTCGGTCCGGTGCACATCAGCAGAGTCGCGGAGCACCCGCGACCCGATCATGTGTTGTTCCATTTCAGCGACACCCATTTGATCGCCGGCGACGGCGATTTGTACGGCGACGTCGACGCCGACGTGCGGTTACGCCAGTTGCTCGAGCAGGCCGCGGCCAGCCGGATCCGGCCGACCGCGATCGTGTTCACCGGCGACCTCACCGATCGCGGCGAGCCCGGCGCGTACGACAAGCTCAAGGCGCTGGTCGAACCGTTCGCGCGAAGTTTGCCCGCGCCCATCGTGTGGGTGACCGGCAACCACGACGACCGGGGCACGCTGCGCCGCAAGCTGCTGGGGGAACGACCTTCCACCGCTCCGCTGGATCGCGTGCACGTGATCGACGGCCTGCGCATCATCGCCCTGGACACCTCGGTGCCGGGGCACCACTACGGCGAGATCACCGACGATCAGCTGGTCTGGCTGCGTTCGGTGCTGGCCGAGCCCGCGCCGTTCGGCACCATCCTGGCGATGCACCACCCGCCCGTTCCGTGCGTGCTCGACCTCGCCGTCACCGTGGAGTTGCGCGACCAGCGCCGGCTGGCCGACGTGCTGGACGGCAGCGACGTACGCGCGATCCTGGCGGGTCACCTGCACTTCTCCACCAGCGCCACGTTCGCGGGCATCCCGGTCTCGGTGGCGTCCTCGACCTGCTACAGCCAGGATCTGGGCGTGGAGCAGGGCGGCCTGCGCGGTCGCGACGGCGCGCAGGCCTTCAACTACGTGCACATCTACCCGGACACCGTGGTGCACTCGGTGGTGCCGATCGACCGCGGCCCGACGGTGGGGTCACCGTCGAGCGCGGACGAGGCCAGGGCGACGCTCGCGGCGCAGGGCATCGTGATCCCGCCCGCCGCGCGCATTCCGCACGTCATGCGGCGCCGGGCGACGACTCCGGAATCGGATGACGAGACGGTGCGCTGAGCCGTTCCCACGGCGCGGGGTCCGGGAAGTACCGGTTCAGGAATTCCGAAACCGCACGCACCCGCTCGGCCTCGCTGATCTCGGGGAAGCTGCCGTCGTTGAGGCAGAAGAAGTCGACATCGCGTCGGCGTTCGATCCCGTCCAGCAGCGCGAGTCCCTGCTGGCTCGTGGTGTCGACGTAGCGCATCCGCGCCGTTTCCTGCGGCACCGCGCGCCCGGTGAGCAGCGCGTAGTAGTGGTAGAGCGAGTTGGTCACCGAGATATCGGTGGCGGCGCGGAACCGGCTGGCCCTGGTGCGCGCGAAATCCGCGCCGAACTCCGCCTCCATTTCCAGTAATACGCTGCGCCGCAACGGAACCGGTGTGTGTTCCAGGTGCCGGGTGATCACGTGGCCGAAGCGTGCCGCGAGCAGTTCCCGGTTCACCCGTGCGGCATTCTCGAAACCGCTGCGCCGCTCGTTGTTGCGGCCGGGCCCGATTCTGGTGTCCGCCTCGATGAATCGGCTCACCCCGCCCGCGGTGAAGAACATCGACGGCCGGACCGGACGCGCGAAGAACATATCGTCGTTGGAGTACAGGAAGTGCTCGCTGAGTCCCTCGATGTGCTGCAACTGGCATTCCACCGCATGGGAATTGAAGACGGGCAGTCCGCTCGTGTCCGAAAAGTGGTCCAGCGCACGGACGATCGTCACCTTCGGATGATCGCTCAGCCATTGCGGCACAGCGGAATCGGTGGCGATGAAGATCCGCCGGATCCACGGCGCGTTCTTGTATACCGACCGCAGTGCGTATTTCAGTTCATCGATCTGGCGGATGCGCGCGTCCGCGTCGTCGCCCTCACCGACGACGACCTGCGCGAGCAGGCCGGCGCGCCGGGCCCGGAACTCCGGGTCGGAGCCGTCGACCCAGGAGAACACCAGGTCGATGTCGAAATTCACGTCGTCCGCCTGCGCGGCGAACATGTCGACCAGAGTCGGCCAGGTGCGGTCGAACAGCAGCACCTGCGTCTGCTCGACGTCTGCGAGGTCGAAGACGGTGCGGGTCAACGCGTTCGGGCGCGGGCACTCGACCGTGTCCCCGTGGTAGTCCCACAGCTCCAGTTCGACGTGATGGGCCGGGTCGCCGTCGCGGCCGAGCCGGAAAACGTTGTGCTGCAACTCGGCACAGGTGAACCCGGCGGCCATCGCGGCCGCCGTCACCCGCCGCACCATCAGGTGGTGCGCCGCGTCCGCGGCCAGGATCAGCCGGTGCCCGCGGTCGCGGACCAGCAGGAACGGCACCTCGGCCGCCGCGAGTTCCGAGCGCAGGTAGCCCAGATCCTCGATCATCGCCTCGGATACGACGAGATTGCCCGCCATCGGCAGGGTCGCCATCTCGATCGCTCCGGAATTCACTGCCCCCATGTCCATCATCAGTTTTCTCCACTTCTTGCTGCACTGCCTGAGTTCGTCAGCTGGGCACCGCGCCGGAACCGAGCGGCGTCCCCGCCGAAATCGTGACTTCGGCTGGGGGAGTACCGCGCCCGGGCGCGGTCGCATTCAGAAGTGGGGGACCAGGCCGTAGCGCAGGGACGAATTGATCACGCGGTATGTAGACGAGCGGTAAACCATTTCGTTTTCACCTCACTCACGGCAGAACGCAAAGCGTTACAGATGGATGCGCTGGATCCGTGCCGCTGCGGTGAGAACGACCGAGCGTGCGCACGGGATACAGCACGCTGGGCCGGACAGTCATCGGCCGGCGAGAAAGATGTCCCAGACAACAATGGGAGCTGTACGAATGATGCATCCAAGGTGACATTTCGTCAATCGGGACATCCCGTCCCACCTGCTGCCGTTCCGCTGCCACTGACCGCCCGCGCTGCCGCGATGTTGCGGCACAGGTACCGATTTCGCGCCGACAGCGCGATTTCCGATGGCTGCCGGGGCGCGCTGACCGTGATCGTCGTCATGCCGGGCCGACTCGGGTGGCGAAGGGCTGGCGCCTGTAGCCGAGCTTAATTAGGATAGCCTCACCAACCTTGAAATCTGTGGGAAGGGAGCACGCCCGGTGCGCGTCGTCATTCTGTTCGGATCCGAGATGGGCACGGCCGAGGCCGTCGCGGACAGCGTCGCCGACGAGCTCTCGTCGTACGACGTATCCGTGTACGACATGGCCGAGTTCGCGGTCGAGGATCTGGACGCGCGCGATGCGCACATCATCGTGTGCTCCACCTACGGCGACGGTGATCTGCCGACGGGCGCGGAACCGTTCTTCGACCAGCTCGACGCGAGCGCGCCGGATCTGACCGGCCTGCGCTTCGCGGTGTTCGGCCTCGGTGACAGCGTCTACGGTGACACCTTCAACCGCGGCGGTGAGATCGCCGCGCAGCGGCTGATCGCGCGCGGCGCGACCCAGTTCGGTGCGCACGCGCGGCACGACGCGTCCACCGATATCCGGGCGAAAGAGATGGCGCGCGCATGGGCGTCCGGGTTAGCGATACCTACCCTCACCTCGGCCTGATAGTCCGCTGAGATCCTTCGGACATCGGGGGCAGCGCCAGCGAGCAAGTGGCCCAGCACTTTAGACTGGCTAGGCAAGCGCGGCACAGCCCGTCGCGCGTGACGATCCATGAGGTGACGAAGATGGCGGCCGGAGCGAGCCCTGTGCAACGTCAAGACCACTCGACCGATCACGCTGATCATCCCGAGTTGGACGTGCTACCCCAGTGGCCGAGAGAAACTATCGCCGTGCTGGTGACCACCGATCCGGCGCCGCACGCGATCCCCGTGTCCTGGCCGGTCCGCGCCGGCGACCGGCGAATTCTGATCAGCCTCAAGTTCGATCGCGGGTCGCTGGCCCGGCTGCGGGAACGCCCGCAGGTGGCGCTGCTGATCCTCGGCGGCGGTAATGTCGCGCTGTGTGCCAGAGGCACCGCGAAGGTGGTCGCGGAGCAGATGCCCGATGCCGCGGACTACGCGGCGGTGCGCATCGACGTCGACGCGATCGACGACCATCGGCAGTCGGCCTTCGAGGTCGACAAGGGCATCCAGCGCAACGTGCTCGATCCGAGCGAACTGCATGCCCTGGAAGGCCGGGTGTCCACGTTGCGCGCCTGGGCGGACAACCAGAACTGAACCGGCCCAACCGGTTCCGGGTATTCACAGTCGAGAACGAAGGCGGTTGAATGAGCGTCACACTGGCGAAGGGCGGCAACGTTTCGCTGTCCAAGCAGGCAGCCAACCTCAGCAAGGTAGCCGTGGGTCTGGGGTGGGATGTGCGCACCACCACCGGTGCGGACTACGACCTGGACGCGAGCGCGCTGGCCACCGGGCAGAATCTGAAGGTGCTGTCCGATCAGCACTTCGTGTTCTACAACAACCTGCGCTCGCCCGAGGGCTCGATCGAGCACACCGGCGACAACCTCACCGGCGAGGGTGAGGGCGACGACGAGGTGATCAACGTCGATCTGAGCGCGACCCCGCCGACCATCACCAATATCTTCTTCCCGGTGTCGATCCACGACGCCGACGCGCGCGGCCAGTCGTTCGGCCAGATCCGCAACGCGTTCATTCGCGTGGTGGACGCGGCGACCGGTATCGAGCTCGCGCGCTACGACCTGACCGAGGACGCCTCGACCGAGACCGCGATGGTCTTCGGCGAGCTGTATCGCCACGGCAACGAGTGGAAGTTCCGCGCCATCGGCCAGGGGTACGCCTCGGGCCTCGCGGGTATCGCCCGCGACTACGGCGTCAACATCTGAAGTCGCGCACTGCGCTCGGACCCGGTGCGCGCGGCGCGATCTGCCACGGGCACCGGATCCGAGCCGGGTCTCAGCTAGGGCTGCTGAGCCGTTCGGTGGCCTCCGGCACCACCTGACGACGGTCGCGCTCGCGCCCGTCGAGCAGTGCGAAATAGCGGCGCAGCATCAGGATCGCGGTGGTGGCCAGGCCCGCGGTGAGGCCCCACCAGACGCCTGCGGCGCCGAGCCCGGCCGGGTAGGCCAGCAGCAGTGCCACCGGCAGGCCCACGCCCCAGTAGCCGATCAGCGAGAGCCGGAAGCCCGCGTTGGTCTCCTTGAGTCCGCGCAGCAGCCCGGTGCCGATGTTCTGCGCCGCGTCGAAGAATTGCAGCACGATGCCGATCAGCAGCAGCGTGTGCGCGATCTGCACGGTGCCGGTGTCCTCGGAACTGAGGAAGGGCCGCAGCACGAAGTCGGGCGCGATCACGTAGACCGCTCCGGTGAGCACCGCGACGACCGCGACGTGCCGCAGCGCGAGCCAGGCCAGGGCGCGCGCGTGCGGGTACTCGTCCCGGGTCACGGCGTGACTGACCAGGATCGAGGCGCCATGCGAGACACCGATGGCGACCTGGAACACGATGTAGATGATCTGGTACACGACGTTGTGCGCGGCCAATGCCGCCGGTCCGATGCTGCCCATCACCAGGGCGAGCACGGAGAACATCCCCGCTTCCGAACCGTAGGTGAGCGCGATCGGCGTACCGAGCTTCAACTCGGCCAGCACGGTCGAGCGCCGCACCGGCCACGGCCGAAGTGGCAGCGTGGCA
>NZ_BAUA01000153.1 GCF_000710915.1 Nocardia brasiliensis IFM 10847 | reverse complement strand
CCTGCGCGCCGTCCGCGTGATCAGGTGCGTAGTTCTCCTGGTTGCCGGAGAAATCGCGCACCTGCGCGGTGAACGTAGTACTCGATCCGTCCTCGAAGGTGAGGGTGACCGGGGTTTCGGCACCGGTGCGCAGCGGGCCGGTGAGCCCCATGAACATGATGTGGTCACCGCCCGGCCGCAGCTCGGTCTTCCCGTGCGCCGGAATCACGAAACCGCCCTGCTTCGGCCGCATCGTCTTGGTTCCGCTCGCGTCCGCCACCACCTCGTGCAGTTCGACCCGGCTCGACGCCGGACTCGACGCCGACACCACCGTGCGCGGCTGGTCGCTCCCGTTGCTGAGCTGTCCGAACGCCGCCGACATCCCACCGTCCGCGGCCTTCACCCACTGATCTGTGATCGTCACCGCCTCCGCCGCCTTCGCCTCGGCCTTGTCGTTCGACGAACAGGCGACGAGCAGCAGGGGAACGGCAGCAGCCGCTGCTGCACCGCGCAGCAGGACAGTGGTACGGGAAACCGTTGTGGGGGTACGCATATGGAACTCCGATCGAAGAAAGGAATATGAATCAGCCGATGTCGCCCGAAGGCAGCCCAATGAACCGCGGTTTCAGCCGCGAAATCGGTTGCGCCGCTGAGCGAGAACCTTGTGCTGGCCAACGCCGACCGAGCCACGGGCACCGGACGGTCAGGGCGAGACACCCGTCGGACCGCAGCAGTCTCACCAGCCGGCAGCACCACCGAGCCGACAGCCTCGAGCTGGCCGTGGCGCCGGGTCCGCCGGTTCACCGAGCCCGACGTCGGCCGTTCCTCGCCGAGCCGGTGATCCCGCCGAGCCGGGTGGCGTCGGCGGAGCCGGTGACCCTGCTGAGCCGGTGGTCCTGCCGAGCCGGGTGGCGTCGGCCGAGCCGACGGTCCTGCTGAGCCGGTGACCCTCCTGGTGACCCTGCCGAGCCGGTGGTGCTGCCGAGCCGGGTGGCGTCGGCGGCGCCGGTGACCCTGCTGGGCCGGCGGTGCTGCCGAGCCGGGTTGCGTCGGCCGAGCCGGTGGCCCTGCTGAGCCGGTGGTCGTGCCGAGCCGGTGACCGTGCCGAGCCGGTGGTCCTGCCGAGCCTGGTGGCGTCGGCAGAGTCGATGACCTTGCTGAGCCGGTGACCCTGCAGGGCGTTGGCGTCGGCCGCCCGCTGGTGTCGGGGGCTCGTCGAGCCGGTCACAGACCGTGCCGGTGGCGTTGGCTGCGCAAGCGCATCGGCCTGTGCTGATGGTCGGTGAGCTGGCGGCATTGGCAGTGTCGGCGGTGTCAACCGGGGTGGCGGTTGCCGCGCAGACGGCATCACCGGGCCGGCGGTGTCGCCGGGCTCAGTAGTACGCGGGGTTCCGGTGTGTGCCGTAGCTCGCCGAGCCGGTGACGAGGCCGAGCGCTCCTGCCGCCGAGCCGGTGCGTCGCCCGACTGTCGGCGTCGGCTGCGCCGATAGCTCGCTCAGCCAGTGACGCTGCTTCACCTTTGCCGTGCCCGTGACCTTTCCGAGCCAGCCGGTTCCCGAGTCTGCGGCATTACCGTGCGGTCCGCATTACCGTGCTGGCCGAGTTGCCGTGTCCGGTGGCACTGGCGGCGTCGCGGCGTAGACCAACGCCGATGACTCGGTGAGTCGTCGGCGTGGCTGTGCCGCTGTGTCGACATGACGTCGCCTGGCGGGTCACGTTGCCGAGCTGGCAGCGTTGCCGGGGCGTTGCCGTTGCCGGGGCGTTGCCGTTGCCGAGTCGACAACCTAGTCGAGCCGGTTACCTCGCCGACCTGACGGCGTTGCCGGGGCGTTGCCGTTGCCGAGCTGACAACCTAGTCGAGCCGGTCCCGTTGCCGAGCTGGCAGCGTTGCCGAGCCGGTCCCGTTGCCGCAGTGGCAGCGTTGCCGGAGTGGCTGTTGGTCCCGGTGACACGGGGGCAGTTGGCGTCGCTTGCCGTATAGCGAATCCTGTTGTTCGGCAACGGGGCTCGGGTGATACGGCGGCTGCTGGTCTGCTGCGGTCAGAGGGTGTGCGGTGGTCCGCGGCGACCGAAGCCGGAGCTGCGGAGTAGGCGGCGGGGTGTCGTGAGCGATCCGAGGGGGATCGCGTAGGCCAGTTCGAATGGGGGAGCCGGAGCGGCGTCGAGCACCCGGACCGCTCGGTGTGCGGCGGAAACGGCTCGGACGACGGCGAGTTCGGCGCCGCGGATGAGTGCGGCACCGAGGGGGATGGCGGCGAGGTGTGCGCCGAGCATCACCGCGGACATGCCAGCGCTGTGCTGATGCCCGGGTGCGACGGTCAACGCGAGGTGGCCCACCGCCTGTCCGATTGCCAGCAGCACCATGATCTCGGCGACGCCGTAGCGGTTCCGTCGCACACCGACCAGCACACCGACCCCGGTGCACGCGGCGATCAGCAAGACGATGGGGGACTGCGTGGACGACACGGTGCCACCACCGACCGCATGGGCCGCGATGCTCACTGCCCCTGACGCGGAGCCGACGAACGCACCGCGCACCCGCGCCATGCTCGCCACCGGATTCCGCACCGACCCATCGTACGGCCCACCCGCGCCCCCTCCTGCCCCCGTCCCGACCAACACGCCCCGGACGCCCGACGGTCCGCAGCCGACGCTCGCATCGGAAGATCGAACGAACTGGTCAACTGATCAGGGGGAAATGGTGGCGGCATCGCCCGAGAGCTCGCCGCCACCATTTCCTCCTGATCGAGTGTCCAGCCCATCGACGGCGTGTCGGCGCTCGATCGCCAGTCCTCGTGAGGTTGGCAGGGTGCGTGGGAGGTCATCGCCAGTGTGCGCGGTGCGTTTGTTGGCAACGCGTCCCACTGGAGCCTGCGGGGGAACAGTTGCGGGCGTAACCAAGGAGGGGAGCGCCTGTGATCTGCCTCGGGTAAGCCCTCGTGCGAAGATGGCGCAGTCCACGGCCGCACGAGTTCTTCCGCACCGCTTGCGGATCGGCGTCCGGTGAGAGTTCCAGCGCTCGGCGGCCTGCCGCGTGTGCCTCGGGCAAATCTACGTTCGGCCCGCGCTGTGGTTCTCGCCGGATGCGGAGCGAGGTGCTTGGGCTCAGAGGGGGTGGAATCCGGAACCGATGCCGCCTGTGCGATCTATGTCGGCGAGCACCATGCCGATCTGGGTGGCGACGGCGACGTCGTGCAGCGGCCCTGCGGCGGATCTGCACATCAGGTCGACGGCGGGCAGGGCGGTGGCGGGGATGCCGATGTGTCCGACGTTCATACCGATGAGGCGGTCGCCGAGGGTGACCGGTCCGCCGGAGTCGCCGGGCTGCGAGCAGGACTGGTTCTGGAACCACCACCGGTGCGTATCCCAGACGACACCGCAGTTGTATCCGGTGGTCCGTCCGTGTTTGCACACCACGTCCCCGGGGCGTGGCGGTGCGCCGACGCCACCGATCACGGTCGCGGCGACCTGTCTGCTCGGCCGCACCTTGGCGTGGTCGAATTCGACTACCGCATAGTCGTTCTGGTGGTCGACGGCGGCGACCGTGCCGAGCACGCCCGCGTCCGGGGTCTGCTCGGCCCGTACGGACATGCCGAGTTCCGCGCAGTGGCCCGCGGTGAGCCCGACCAGTCGGCCGGCGCGGTCGTAGCCGATGGTGGTCAGCGTGCACGCGCCGCGCCCGAGCAGGATCCCCGAGCCGCCGCCGAGGCTGGTGCTCGGCTCGACCGCCGTCGCGACACCGTGCGCACCGGCGGCGCAGATCAGGGTGAGCGCGCCGACCGCGAGCCGTCTGCCGAACCGTCCCAGCGCAACCATGTCGCACCTTTCGTTCGCGGACACGCGTCAGGGCCACCCGGAATTCTCCCAGACCAGCCGGTCTGCGGCGTGGTCGATGACCGTTCCGTGACCAGATCTCGGTGCAAGCGCAATCAGGCGGCGAGGAATTCGGTCAGGTGTGCGAGCAGGGCTTGCGGCCGTTCTTCGGCGAGAAAATGGCCGCATTCGGGAATGGCTGCGCCGGTGACATTTTCGGCATACTCACGCCAGATCTCCAGGGCCGGTATCTCTTCGAGGAAACTGGCGGCGCCCCACAGCGCGAGCACCGGCATGCGCAGGCGGTGCCCCGCGTCGGCATTGTCGTGCTCGGTGTCCAGTTCGGCCGCGCGGTAGTCGTCGAAACCCGCGCGCAGCGCGCCGGGAGTGCTGAAGGCGCGAATGTATTCGTCGATGGCCTCGCCGGGCAGACCGTGCCGATTGACTGTCCAGGTTTCGAAGAAGTACCGCAGATACCCGGAAATATCGTGCCCGACAAGACGTTCCGGCAGATCGGGTTGCAGATGGAAGAACCAGTGGAAGAAGCGCCGCCCCAGCGCGGCATCCATCCGCCGCCAGGTCTCCCTGGTCGGAATGATGTCGAGCACAGCGAGTTTCGTGACCTGATCGGGCCGGTCCAGGGCCCAGCGGTGGGCTACCCGCGCGCCACGATCATGGCCGACCACGGCGGCGGTGTCGAAGCCGAGGGATTCGAGCAGTGCCGCGACGTCGGCGGCCATCGTCCGTTTGTCGTAGCCGGTCGTCGGTTTGTCGGTGTGCCCGTAACCCCTCAGGTCCGGGGCGATTACGGTGTGCCGCTCCGCCAGGGCGGGTAGTACGCGCCGCCAGCAGTAGCCGGTTTGCGGCCAGCCGTGCAACAGCACCAGCGCCGAACCCGATCCCGCGCGCCGGTAGTGCATGTGGATGCCGTTCACGGTGGCGACCCCGCGGCTGATCTCGACCATAGGAGCATTCTCGGCCGGGTCGGGCAGGGCCGCCGGGGAATCGGATCATCTGCCCGGCGGGGCAGTTGGGCCCCGGCTCACAGCGTGATGGCCGCGCGCACGAGGTTGTGATCGGACAGTCCGTCGACGTCCTCGACCGCCACCTCGTGCACCGTCGCGTCGCGCACCACCACGTGATCGATGTACTGCGATTTCGCGCCCGAGGAGCGGGGACGGGTCGGCAGGGCGTCGGGGGAGAGGTCGGCGACGGTGAAGCCCGCGCCGAACTGCTCGGCGACGGTCGCGCGGTCGATGTTGTAGTCGCCGAGCAGCACCGCCGGGTATTCCGGTGTGCTGGAGGCCAATTCGGCCAAGCGGCGGAACTGGCCCGCGCGCCGCCGATCGCCGGTCACGTGCGTCGCGATGACGAGCACGCCCGCGGCGGTGATCACCAGCGCGCCCTTGCCCGGGTCGTCGGCGAAGGATTCGGCCGCGATGTCCCGGCTGGGCCCGGCGACGATCAGCACCAGGTGTTCGCTCGGATCGCGCAGCCGGCTGGCGTGTCTGCGCGCCGTGGGCAGCCGTTGATACTGCATGGAATGCACTGTGCGGTCGGGCAATCCGGCCCGCAGGCTGATCAACTGGTCACCGCTGACCTCCTGCAGCGCGATCAGCTGTTCGGTGCGGGCCGCGATGCGCGCGGTGACCGCGTCGATGCGCGCCGCCTCGTCCGGCCATCTGCTGGAGACATCCTCGTACCAGTTCTCGGCATGAATGCGATGCAGGACATTCCAGGTGGCAACGGTGATCACATGTCGCGATGCTAGGCGACGCGCGCCCACCCCCGCCCGGCGGAGCGGCGTCTCGCGTCGCCGGACGGGTCGGGCGGCGGGGCGGCGGCGATCTTCGTGACGCGACAGCAACCCGCTGATGCACTGGTGAGCGGTGCCGTGCCGGTATAGAGGTGCCTGAACGACGGCGGCCGCTGGGAAGTGACGGTCCTCGGCTGACCAAGGGATCGGCGCGACTCGTCAGGCGCACAGCGACGAGCCGCGGTCCGCCTGCGCCGACCGCATCAGGGAAATAAAGCTATGCAGATATAGCGATCTATGCATATGATGTGGTTATGAGCAGCGACGGACGAGCAGCCGGGCATGACCACAAAAACGCATGGATGGGGGAGCGATCGGAGCTGATCTTCGCCATCGCCTCCGGTATCGCCTACGCCACGGGCATGACCGCGAAGTACCTGGTATCCGCACCCGAGTGGGTGGCGATCGTGCTGTTCGCCGCCACCTATTTCTTCGGCGGCTTCTTCACGATCCGCACCGCGATCGCGACGGTGCGGCGCGGCCGGTTCGAGGTCGATTTCCTGATGTTGGTCGCGGCGGTGGGCGCGGCCATGGTCGGCAAGTGGGCCGAGGGTTCGGTGCTGTTGTTCCTGTTCAGCCTCGGGCACGCGCTCGAGGAGTACGCGATGGGCCGGGCGCAGCGGTCGATCGAGGCGCTGGCCGAACTCGCGCCGGGCACCGCGCTGGTCCGCGGTCCGGACGGCGCGGTGCGTGCGGTGCCCGTCGACGAGCTGGCCATCGGCGACGTGGTTGTGGTGCTGCCGAATTCGCGGCTCGCCGCGGACGGTGTCGTGGTCGCGGGCGTGAGCAGTGTCGATGAATCCTCGGTCACCGGCGAGAGCATTCCGGTGGAGAAGGCGCCGGTCGCCGATGCGCAGGCCGCGTTGTCGAGTAGTACTGCCGTACCGGAAACGCATCGGGTGTTCGCGGGCACCATGAACGGCGCCGGCGCGATGGACGTGCTGGTGACCAGCCGGGCCGCCGACAGCATGCTGGCCCGGGTCATCACCATGGTGCGCGAGGCCGATACGCAGAAATCGCCGACCCAGCGGTTCATCGACCGGTTCCAGAAGTTCTATGTGCCCGTAGTGCTGGCCGGTGTGCTCGGCGTCCTGGCGTTCGGTGTGTTCGTCAATGCGGAACCTTTCGCGGACAGCTTCTACCGGGCCATGGTGGTGCTGGTCGCGGCGAGCCCGTGCGCGCTGGCGATCGCGACTCCGAGCGCGGTGCTGGCCGGGATCGCGCGGGCTGCGCACGCGGGTGTGCTGGCCAAGGGCGGCGGCCCACTCGAGACGCTGGGCCGCGTGCGCTCGATGGCGTTCGACAAGACCGGCACGCTCACCTGGGGCCAACCCCGGGTCACCGAAATCGTCCCGGTGCGCCCCGAGTTACGTGACGAGCTGATCACCACGCTGTTCGCCGTGGAGTCCTACAGCGATCATCCGCTGGCGGGCGCGATCACCCGCGACCTCGCGCTGCTCGTGCCCGCCGATGCGGAACGCACAGCGTCGGAAGTGAATTCGGTGACCGGCCGGGGTGTGACCGCGCTGGTGGACGGCCGGGCCACCGAAGTCGGCAACCGCACCATGTTCACCGAACTCGATCCCGAGGGTCTGCCCGCGGCGCTCGTCGAGATCGTGGACGACCTGCACGATCAGGGCCGCACCACCATGATCGTCCGGCACGCGGGCGCCTACCTGGGTGTGGTCGGGGTGATGGACAGCCCGCGCGCGGAGGCGGCGCCCGTGGTGGCCCGGCTGCGTGAGCTCGGGATCGACAACATCGTCTTGATCTCCGGAGACAACCAGCGCGTCGCCGACGCGGTCGCCGCGGACATGGGTCTGGACGCCGCGCACGGCGGGCTGCTGCCCGAGGACAAGGTCACCATGGTCAAGCGGCTGGGCGGCCGCAACGGCACGGCGATGGTCGGCGACGGCGTCAACGACGCGCCCGCGATGGTGAACTCCTCGGTCGGCATCGCGATGGGGGCGAGCGGCTCGGCGGTCGCGCTGGAAACCGCCGATGTGGCACTGATGGTCGACGATATCGGCAGGCTGCCGTTCGCGGTGGCGCTGAGCCGGCGGACGGCCGGGATCATCCGGCAGAACCTGGCCTTCTCGTTGCTGATCGTCGCCGCGCTGGTGCCCGCGACGCTCATCGGGTTGCCCATCGGCCCCGCGGTCTTCATCCATGAAGGCTCGACCCTGTTGGTCGTCGCGAACGCGCTGCGTCTACTGCGCTTCCGCCGCGGTGCCGAGCACGCGGGCATCGAGCACGAGCCGCGGCCGGCCGCACAGCGGTAACTCGGATTCAGTGCGGATCAGTGGCCTGTTCGACGGGATCCCACCGGCGCAGGAACGCGGTGAACGCGGTGCCGGTGCGGTCCCGTACGGCCGCGGCGATGATGTCCCACGGCGAGACGACCTCGAAGTCGAAATCCGCGGTGAGCATGAGCGTCGGCGGGTCCCCGGCGGCCGGTTGCACCGGCCAGCTCCAGCGCGCGCCGGTGCGCCGGATGAGCAGTTCGCCCAGGTAGGTGGCTACACCGGCGACGAACGGCCCGACCTCCGGCGCGTCGAGCGCGGCCACCTCGTCGAACCGGCGCAGCAGCTCCGCCTCCAATTCGTGCAACGTGGTCCCGTCGCGGAAGTCCAGCTGGATATCGTCGGAAAGGTCGGCCCGCAACCACTCCAGCCGCCCCTCGGCCTCACCAGGCCAATCCCTGTATTGCAGGCGAGGATTCATGTCCGCAGCCTAAAACACCGCCCGGTTTCGCGCGTCGTGCCGAATCCGGCCCGGCCGTGTCACGCGGCCGCCCGCACACGGAATCTCCACATTTGGTGCGGCGGCTCTCCACAGGTGGTGGCTAGGGTTTGCGAGCATGGAGCAGAACGGAGCGGGTGGGGGACGGGCGCTGCGGCGGATCCTGGTGGTCGACGACGAGGTGACCATCGCGGAGTCCGTGGCGGCCCGGTTGCGCGCCGAGGGATTCACCGTGGACCTGGCGCACGACGGGCCGGGCGCGGTGGCCGCGGCCGCCGCGCTGACGCCGGACCTCGTCGTGCTGGACGTGATGCTGCCCGGGTTCGACGGGCTCGAGGTGTGCCGCCGGATCCAGGCGGAGCGGCCGGTGCCGGTGCTGATGTTGACCGCGCGGACCGACGAGACCGACCAGTTGATCGGGCTCGGCGTCGGCGCCGACGACTATCTGACCAAACCGTTCTCGCTGCGGGTGCTCACCGCCCGGGTGCACGCACTGCTGCGCCGGATGGATCGGGCCGCCGATCGCGACGGCACGGTGATCGCCGTCGGTGATCTCCGCATCGATATCGACCAGCGCCGGGTCTGGCGCGCCGAGGTCGAAGCCCAGCTCACGCCGCTCGAGTTCGATCTGCTGGCCCGGCTGGCGCGCCGCCCGCGCGTGGTGCTGGCCCGCGAACGGCTGCTCGAGGAGGTGTGGGACTGGGCCGACGCGGCGGGCACTCGCGCGGTGGACAGTCATATCAAGGCGTTGCGGCGCAAGCTCGGCGCCGACCTCATCCGGACCGTGCACGGCGTCGGTTACGCCCTGGAGGCGCGATGAGCACGGACCCCGCCGAGGGGGGTGCACTCGCGCGGCGACTGCGGCTCACCTCGGACTGGGTGGCGGACGTGTTACCGCGCCCGTTGGATCCGGTGCGTTCGATCAAGTTGAAGCTGGCCATCCTCATGCTGTGCGCCGGCGGCATCGCGTTCGGGTTCTTCCGGTTCAAGATCGGTTGGTTGCCGCCGAGGACGACGGTCGCCGCGATGGTGATCGCGCTGGCCACCTCTCAGTTCCTCGCGCACGGCATCACCAGGCCGCTGCGGGAGATGACCGCGGCGGCCAAGCGGATGGCGCAGGGCGACTACACCCGCCGGGTGCGGGCGAGTTCGCGTGACGAGGTCGGACAGCTGGCCGAGGCGTTCAATCAGATGGCCGCCGATCTCGCGGCCGCCGACCAGCAGCGCCGCGATCTCATCGCGAACGTCTCGCACGAGTTGCGCACGCCGATCACCGCGTTGAGCGCGGTGCTGGAAAACCTCGTCGACGGTGTCTCCGAACCGGATCCGAAGACGCTGCGCACCGCACTCGCCCAGACCGAGCGGCTGAGTCGGCTGGTGTCCGAACTGCTCGACCTGTCCAGCATCGAGGCGGGCGCTTTTCCGCTGGACCGTGAGAAGCTCGATGTGGCACCGCTGTTCGCCGAGGTGGTGGCCGAGGCCGAGGTCGCGGCGGCCGCGCTGGGGCGCGGGGTGTACTTCACCAGTCATGTGCAGCCCAGTGCCGCAACGGTGTTCGCGGACCGCGCCCGGCTGCACCAGGTGTTGCTCAATCTGCTCGACAACGCCGCCCGGCACGGTCCGGCCGGCGGTGAAGTGCGCGTCACCGCGCGCCGACTGCCCGGGGAACTCGTGATCGAGGTCGCCGACGACGGGCCGGGGATACCGCGCGCCGACCGTGCGCGAGTCTTCGATCGGTTCACCCGCGGCGGTCGCTCCGACGGCGGCGGCACCGGTCTCGGCCTGGCCATCTCCCGCTGGGTCGTGGACCTGCACGGCGGCACCATCGCCGTCACCGATCCCGGATCCCGGATCCGCGTGGTCCTGCCCGACTGATTCCTACTCCACGCACCCTGGGCCGCCATCAGGTCCCGGGGCGATCCCGCACACCCTCAGGAGGGTAGTCATGCCCGAAAATGCCAGTGGATCAACGTCTTCGGTGCTTTCCGGTACGCCGCAAGTCCACGACGAAGTGCAGCGCTCTGCGGCGTCGCAGCCGATGCGCGTCCCACCGAAAATCCCGCGCTGGAAACGGGTTACCCACCCACCCGGCGCGTTGACCGCCACACTGCTGATCGGCCTCGCCGGAGCCGTCCTGATCCCGCTGGACCGCCCCGGCATCGGCTGGTTCCTGGCCGCAGCCATCGCGGTCGGTGCGATCTGCGCCGTCGACCGCAAAGCCCGCAAAGCCCTTACCCGATCTCCCGAACTGCCTGCCGCAGAGCAGATCCCGGGCCCGACCGCAGCGGAGGTGACATCGAACCGCGGCGGGGACGGCTCGACGTCGGTGCCGCAGCCCGCTACAGCGTCAACGGATGGCAACGAGGCGTCGATCTGGGGCAACCCCGCCACCCGAGATACTCCTGCACCCACCGATAAGCCCGCCTCCAGTGCTGCCTTCGCGTCCGGTGATGTGCCCGCGCCACATAACGTGCCTGCCTCCGGGGATGGGCCTGCGTCGGGGGATGCCACCGCGGCTCGCGATGTGCCCGCGCGCCGCGATGTGCCCGCGCGCCGCGATGTGCCCGCGCCTGGTGGGCATCCCGCGACCGGTGAGCCGCGGGAGATTCGTGGCGACACGGCGTCCGGCAATGGCCCCGCGCCTGCTAGTGCCCTCGCGTCCGGCGACGACTCCGCGTCCCGCGATATGCCTGCGCCGGGCGGCCCCCTCACGTCCGGCGGTCATGCCGTAACCGGCAAGAACGCCGCGGTCGGCGACGATCCTGCGACGCGCGATGCGCCCGCGCTCGAGGATCACCCTGCGAACGGTGGCGATGCCGAGATCCGTGGCACCACTGCGTCCGGTGATCACGCCGCGGCAGCCAAAGACTCCGCGTCCACCGATGGTCTCAGGTCTGGCTATGACCGCGCGTCCGGTGATGTGCCCGCGGTTGCTGATCGTCCCGCTGCCGGTGAGGCTGCGGAGATTCGTGGCAACACTGTGACCGGCAGCGATCGTGCGCCCGGCGACGTCCCCGCGACCTGCGGTGACCAGGCGAGTCGCGGTGACGAGGCGATCGGCGGTGACCAGGCGACCCGCGGTGACCAGGCGATCGGCGATGACGAGGCGATCGGCGGTGACCGGGCGGCCGGTGATGGGTCGGTGTCTGGGGACGTTTCGGTGTCCGGGGTCAGCGCTGGGGTCGGCGGTCGGGCAACGGACGACGGCTTGGTGACCAGGGCCGAGCCGGCTGACTCAGCCCGTGGCACGGGGTCCGGGCTCGGTGACAAGGCGGCACGGATCTATTGGGTGGCAATGGTTTTGGTGCTACCTGGAGTGGGTATATTCCGGGCTGCCGGGTGGTTGTTCGTGTGCTGTCTGGTGGGGGCGGGGGTGGCGGCGTCGCTGGCTGTGGTCGGGCGGCGCTCGGCGAACGGGGCTTGGTTCGATGTGTTCGCGGTGCCGCTGTCGGCGTTGCCAGGGGTGCAGTGGCTTTATGCCGGGGTGGGGCGGGTGCGGTCGGGGGCGGCACGGCGGGAGTGGGGGCTCGCGCTGTCGGCGGTGGTCACGCTCGGGTTGCTGGCGGTGTTCGTGCCGCTGCTCGGTGGGGCCGACGCGACGTTCGCGGCCCTGTTCGACGCGGTGACGCCGCGGGTCGACGGCGGCCTCGCGTTCCAGTGGATCTTCCTGTTCACCGTGCTGGGGCTCGCCGCCGCCGGCGCTTTGTATCTGCTGGCCGCGCCCATGCTCGCTGCCTCGGAAAGCGATGGGGGACTGCGGGTTCGGCAGCTGCGCCGGATCGAGTGGGTGTTGCCGGTGGGTGCGTTGACGGCGTTGTTCACGGTGTTCGTCATCGCGCAGTTCGTGGCGCTGTTCGGCGGCGACGATTATGTCCAGCGCACCGCCGGGCTGACCTACGCGGAGTACGCGCGGACCGGATTCTGGCAGCTGTCGGTGGTGAGCATCCTGACCTTGGCCGTGCTCCTGGTGGTGCTGCGGTGGGCCGATCAGGCGACGGCGGGCGACCGGATGTGGTTGCGGGCCTTGCTCAGTGCGGTGGCTGTGCTCTCGTTGATCATCGTCGCGTCGGCACTCGGCCGGATGTGGACCTATCAGCAGGCCTACGGGTTCACCGTGCTCCGGCTGCTGGTGGAGGTCTGCGAGCTGTGGCTGGGTCTGGTCTATCTGCTGGTGCTCGCGGCCGTGCTCAGCCTGCGCCGAATGTGGTTGGTGCGCACCGTACTCGGTACCGCGATGGCAACTCTGCTGGCGCTGGCCGTGGTGAATCCGGAACGATTGATCGCCGATCAGAACATCGATCGCTGGCAGCGGGGTAAGCCGTTCGACATCGGCTACTTGACCGTGCTGTCGCCGGACAGCTTGCCCGCCGTCGATCGCCTGCCGGAGCCGATGCGCACCCAGGTGCGCGAAAGTATCCATGAGCGAATGGATTCCGACCCGTGGAACGGCTGGAACCGGTCGCGCGCGAACGCCGGACGGTGAGTCAGTCGTCGTCCGGCAGCACCCGGCCGGACACGTGCTCCTGCGCGAGCCTGCGTAACGCGGAGAGCATCGTGTCGCCGAGAATCGTTCCGACGATGGCGGTTTCGGTCATGCGCTCGACCGTCGGCACGCCGCGGACCAGTTCGATGTCGATCGCGGCGACGGCTTCTGCGGCCGCGGCGTAGTCGTCCATCTTGGCGATCACGTCGGCGTGCCCGAGCTGGCGCAGCGCGGCGCACACGTCGGTCAGGGTGTGGCGGGCGGGGTTCTCGTCGTCGACCGACCATTCGCGGCGCGCGAGCAGGTCAGCGACGTCGGCCTCGGCGGTGGCCTGCTGGTCCGCGCCGACCGGGGAGCGCCGGGCGCCCAGCGCGTACATGGCCTCGCCGAGAGCCTGGCGCGCGGTCAGATCGCCGGTGTCGAGGACCGAGATCAGCTCGCCCGCCGCGCTGATCGAGATGCCGCCGATGTCGACGAGCGCGCGTACCAGGCGCAGCCGGTTGACGTGCTGGTCGCCGTACTCCACCTGATTGTGGTGGGTGCGCAGGCCGGGTTGCAGCAGGCCTTCGCGCAGGTAGTACTTGATCGTCGCGGGCGGCACGCCACTCGTGCGACTGAGTTCGGCGATCCGCATGTGCGACTCCTGCTCTCGGGTCGGGCCTATTGACAGTGGGAAGTACAGCTATCCATAATCAGCACCGATAGTACAACTATCGATAGCAGTACTCCGCACTGTCCGCATGGCTCGTCGAAAGCAGAACCCATGACCTCCGCATACCGGCCCGCTGCCGGACGTCTCGTCTTCCTGCACTGGCATCGCCCGCTACTCCTGCTCGCCGCCGCGATGGCGGTCCTGACCGTCTTCGCGATCGGCGGGATGATCGTGGACGACCGCGTGCTCACCGGCCTGCCGATCTGGACCAAGGCGGTGAAATTCGCGCTCTCCACCCTGATCTACGCCGTGACCTGGGCCTGGCTGATCGACCAGCTCACCGCCTGGCGGCGGGCCGCGTGGTGGGCGGGCACCGTCGCCGCGATCGGCCTCGGCGTCGAACTGGTGATCATCGTGATCCAGATCGTCCGGGGCACCACCAGTCACTTCAACTTCACCACCCCGCTCAACGGCGCGCTGTGGTCGGCGATGGGCTCGACCATCATCGTGGTCTGGCTGGCCACCGTGCTGGCCGCCGCAGCGCTGTTCCGCAGCCCCGCGCACGATCGCGCCCGTGACTTCGCGATCCGTTCCGGCGCAGTACTTTCCGTGATCGGCGCGGCCCTCGGCATGCTGATGACCCAGCCGACCCGGGCTCAACTCGACAGCGGCGGCTCGATCCGCGGCGCGCATACCGTCGGCCTCGCCGACGGCGGTCCGGGCCTGCCGATCCTCGGCTGGAGTACCGAGGGCGGCGATCTGCGTATCCCGCATTTCCTGGGCATGCATGCGCTGCAAGTGATTCCGCTGGTGTTGATCGCGGTGGAACTCGCGGCCCGGCGCCTGCCCGCGCTGCGTGCGGTGTCGGCGCGACGCGGCGTCATGGTGGTGGTCGGTGTGGCCTACGCGGCGCTGCTCGCGGTGCTCACCTGGCAGGCCCTGCGCGGCCAGTCGGTGGTGCATCCGGACACGCTGACCCTGCTCGCCTTCGGCGTGATCGCGCTCGCCGTAACAGCTTCGGTCGTGGTGGTGCTGCGCGGTGCGGTACCGCCGAAACCGGCCGCACCGGCCCTGGTCTCGACCGGCGGTGTCCGATGACCAGCTTCCTGTTCGACCTCACGTTCTACACCGCCGCCCCGTTCTGGGCGTTGATGATCCTCGCCCCGTGGTGGCGGCGGACGTCCGCCATCGTCGCCTCCCCGCTGATCTGTGTACCGCCGATGCTGATCTACGCGGTCGTCGTGCTGCCGGACTTCGCGACGGTGTGGTCGGCCGTGTCCGGGGCGGACCTGGCCGGAATGCAGGTCTTGCTCGGGGGCAGTGCCGGCGCGGCGGCCGCCTGGGCGCATTTCATCGCGTTCGACCTGTTCCTGGGGCGCTGGATCTTCCTGGACAGCCGAAAGCGGGATCTGCCCGCGCTGCTGATCAGCCCGCTGCTGGTGTTCACGATCATGCTCGCGCCGCTCGGTGTGCTGCTTTACCTGCTCGTGCGGGCTTTTCGCGCGCCGAGAGCCGAGGTCGGCGCGAGGCCGTGACTGCGGCGAGCCGCGAAATCAGGGACGCGAGCGATCGGCGGGGGACAGCGCCGCGAGCCGTTCGACGACGAGGTCGGCGACCGCGGCCATCCCCGCCGCCGTCGGATGGCACGGTGCACCGTCGTAAGTCTTTCCCGGCCAAGGAAAGTAGAAGTCCACGGTCCACGGGTCGGCCGAATCGGCGGCATGGTCCAGACTCGGTGTGCGCACGTCGATCAGTTCGGCGCCGAAGTGCTCGGCGGCCGCGGCGGTATGCGCGGCAAGGGATTCGGCGAACGCGCGATAGTGGCGATCGACCGTCGAATCGGTGGGCGCGCGCCGTCCGAGCACCGAAAGATAATTGACCACCAGAATCGTGGCCTCGGGTACGCGTTCCCGAATCGCGTGCAGCACCGCGGCGATTCGATCCTCGACCGTCGGCAATCGCCGCCGGACGGCGCGCGCGTCGCCCAGGTGGGCCAGCGGCGGGAACAGCAGCAGCGGGCGCGGCAGGCGCCGGGCGATCAGGTACGGCGTCAAACCGATGTCGTTGCCGCCGATCGTGACGGTGACCAGGTCGGTCTCGGACGTGACGGCGGCGAGCTGCGGCGGTTGCCGGAACTGCCGTGCGTGCAGGATGTGCTCGCAGGTCGCTCCGCTGCTGGTGACATCGGTGAGCGACAGCCCGGCGGCGGCGGCCACGAGGTGGGGGTAGTCGCGTTGTGACCGCCCGGCCAGCCGCGGCGTGCCCGGCACCCGCGGCGCGATACCCGGCCCCGAGGCGTATGAACTGCCCAGCGCCACATATCGCTTGCCACGCCAGGCCGCCGTAGCCGCCTGGGGCCCGCCGCTGTTGTCCCGTACCGCGCTCATTTCGCTCCTGCCACCGGCCACAGCCGGGCGCCGCTCCGCGTGTCGTGCCCAACCTTAGGTGGGATCGCCGGCTCACGCGCGCCCGGCCAGAGGAATGCCGTGGTGCGCCCGCGGCGATGAGACGCGGGTGAAACGCCGCGGAAAGGTCGGCCCGGCAACCTGGATCACGCAGGCGGCATCGGCCTGCTTTCGGGGGCGTTCCCGCCGGAGAATGCGGTGGAGGGGATCCGCGGTGCGGCCGCACGAGCACCGCGGGGCGTTCTTCGGCGGGTGCGTCGATCGCGCGTACCATCCCGGGTACCGGCATTTCGCTCGGCGGACGTCGAAAGGGGAAGCGCGGCAACGGTTCCGCTGGGGCCGCGGCCGGCGCGGCGCAGCGTATGGAGATCCTGGTGCTCGGCCCGGTGCTCGTCCGGGACGGCGATCGCGAGATCGTCATCGATCGGCCGCTCGAACGCGCGGCGCTGGTGCGGCTCGCGCTGGGGCGCGGCGCCGTGATCGCCGATGCCACGCTGGTGGCGGATCTGTGGGGCGAGGACGGCGGCGGCCGGCCCGTCGAGCGGCTGTGGTCGTTGATGTCACGGTTGCGCGGCGCCCTGGGTCCGCATGCCGGTCTGCTCGTGCGTTCGGCCACCGGCTACTCCACCACCGCGACCGTCACCGACCTGACCGCGGTGACGGCGGCCGCCGAGCGGATCGCCGTGGCGCAGCGGGCCGGCCGGACCGCGCAGGTGCGCGCGGCGGCCGCCGAGGCGTTGCAGTGGTGGCGCGGCGCGGCCCTGGCCGACCTGCGCGGGGTGCCGTTCGCGGATTTCGAAGCGGACCGGCTGGAGCGGCGGCGGCTCGACCTGGTGATCACGCGGATCGAGGCCGCGCTGGCCGCCGACGGCGCGGCCGAGACCGTGCTCGAGCTGTCCCGGCTGACCGGCGCGCATCCGTTGCACGAGCCGCTGCACCGGCTCGCGGCGCTGGCGCTGTATCGCACCGGCCGCCAGCCGGAGGCGCTGGCGGTGCTGGATCGGCTGCGGGGCGCTCTGGCGGAGGAACTCGGCGTCGAGCCGGAACCGGAGACCATCGAGCTGCGCGATCGAATGCTGCGACACGATCCGGCCCTGCGCTTGCCCACCGCCCAGGAGGCAGACGAAAGGCGCTGGGGCAGCGGCCTTCCCGGTCCGGACACGTCGTTTCTCGGCCGTGCGGACGAGCTGGCCGAGTTGGTCGGCCGGGTGGCGGACGCCGGACTGGTCACGCTGGTCGGAGCGGCGGGCAGCGGCAAGTCCCGGCTCGCGTTGGAGGCCGCTCGTGTGGTGGCCCGTACCGATCGCGCGGTGGTGTTCGTCGAGCTGGCGGCGCTGCCGCAGGGCGCGGGGATCGCGCCCGCCCTCGCCGCGGCGGCGGATATGGACGCGGTGCCGGGTGCCGAACTCGCCGACCTGGCCCCCGGTCTGGCCGACGCGCTGGTGGTCCTAGACAACGCGGAACACTTACTCGCCGAAGTCGTTTCGACCGTCGACGCGTTGCTGGCGCACCGGGTGTCGGTGCTGGTCACCTCGCAGCGCGCGCTCGATCATCCGGACGAGCAGGTCATGCCCGTCGGCGCGCTGGATCGCCGACCGGCGGTGGAGCTGTTCGCCGAACGCGTCGACGGCGCGCTGGCCGAGCCGGACCGCGACGCGATGCTGCGCATCTGCGCGGCCGTCGAATGGCTGCCGCTCGGCATCGAACTCGCCGCCGGTCTCACCAGAACGCTGACCGTCGCGCAACTGTCGGACCGGATCGACGACCGGGTACGCCTGCTCGTCGGCGGCCGCCCCGATGCCGCGGCGGGCCGGCACGCCAGCCTGCGCGCCGCGCTCGATTGGAGCTACGAGCTGCTCGACGCGCCCGCGCGCACGGTGCTGCGCCGCAGCTCGGTCTTCGTCGGCGGATTCGCCCCCGAGGCCATCGAATCCATCGTTCCCGCAGCAGAACTCGGCGGTGCGGCGGTCGCCGACGTGCTCGCGGAACTGGCGCGGCGCAGCCTGCTCACGGTGCTGACCGACGGCGACTACCGCCGCTATGTGCTGCTGGAGACGGTGCGTGACCATGCCGCGCACCGGCTCACCGCCGCGGGTGAAACGGCCGAACTGCACCGCAGGCACGCGATGTGGTGCCTCGATCATGCCTGCGCGGTCGAGAGCCGGGACGGATTCAGCTCCGCCGCCAGCGTCGCCGCGATCTTCGCCGAGTGGCCCAACATCCTCGCCGCCATGACCCGCGCGCCGGGGACCGCGCACGCCGAAACCGGGCTGCGCCTGGCGATCACCATGCATCAGGCGTGGAACGCGCGGGCCTGGTACAGCGAGGCCAACCGGCATTTCGAGGCGTTGATCGACACTGTCGACGCCCGGTCCGAGCATCGGGTGCGGGCGCTGACCTGCTGGTCGTTCCATGCGATCATGCTCGGCAAGCTGGACCGGGCCGCGGAGTTGCTGGCCGAGGCGGCCGAGCTGGTCGATCCCGCGGCACCCAAGCAGGTCTTGCAGATCGACTACAACCGCGGCTGTATCGACGTCGAGCGCGGACGCTATCGCAGCGCGATCGAAGCGTTGCAGGCCGCCGAGGCGCGCGCCGAGGAGATGCACTATGTGCAGGGCGCCTCGGCGAGCGCGGACGCCTGCGGCTCGGCACAGCTGTTCGCCGGGCTAGCCGAGGACGCGCTCGAAAGCTACCGCCGCGCTACCGAATACGATCGGGCGCTCGGCGACGAATTGGGGCTCGCGCGCGGCCTGGCGAACCAGGCGCGGGCGCTGTTCGATCTCGGCCGGTTCGACGAGGCGCTCGAGGTGGCCGCCGAGGCCGACGACTACAGCCGCAGGCTCGACGACCGGCACATGCTGGCTTTCACCGAACAGGTCAGGGGCGGCGTGGAACTCGCCGCGGGCCGCCTGGACAGCGCCGAGTCGCACTGTCGAATGGCGTTGTCGCACATGGGTATCGAGGTCAGTGTCGCCGATATCGATCTGGCCGACGTGCTCATCGCCCAGGGCGCGCTGAGCGAGGCGCGCACGCTGCTCGAACGGGTCTACGGCGAAACCGAGCCGGGCCGCACCAGCTGGTTCGCGGCGCGCGCGATCTCGGCCGCGTTGGCGCTGGCCGAGGGAAACCGGCGCACGGCAAGGGATCTGGTGGAACGGACGCTGGCGGATTACGCGCGCGGTGGTTTCGGTTGGCGCCGTTACGTCGACCGGCTGGGACAGGTGCACGAGCAATTGCTCGGCTAGTGCCGTCCGGCAGGAACGAACCGGTCCGCGACGCCGCTCGTGCGCGGACCGCGCGGTCTCTCTTGGCGATTCGCCGGGCGCGACTCGCACGGGTGTGCAATGTTGTTACTGCGCAACGGCATTGAGGGGTGCCCGGCTGCGCTGAACAGGCACCGGTAAGGGGGTGCGGCGGTCATGTCGTCGTCGAACATGTCCGGGGGGCACATCGCCGCACGTCGCGGCAGAGGTCGCGCTGCCGTGCCGCTGTGGCCGGGGATGATTCCTCCGCCGCGGCCGCAGCGCTGGCACGCCTACCGCACGCGCCGGCCCTGGTTGGTCGGCACCGTCGCGCTGGCCGGATCGATGGCCGCGGTCGCGGTGGTGCTCGTGTACACCGCGGAGGCCGGTGCGCCGCGTCAGTCGGCCACCTACGCCGATCCGGTGCTCGGCGGCGGTCCCGGCTGTCAGCCGACCCGCGGCGACCAACTGGTGCGCGGCAACGGCAGCGGTTCGACCGCGTCGGGACCGGACGTGATCCTCGCGTTCCAGTACGCCTACTACGTGGCCCGGTCCGGGTCCGATGCGCGGGCGGTGACCACGCCCGATGCCGCGGTGCCGCCGGTGTCGGTGATCGACGCGGGCATCCGGTCCGTACCGGCGGGTACGCAGCATTGCGTGATGATCACGCCGATGGCCGACGGCCGCTTCGACGTGGTGATCACCGAGGTCCGTCCCGACGCCGCGGTGCGCACATATCGCCAGTTCGTCACCGTGACCGCCGGGGCGGGCGCGGTCTCGATCGCGAAGATCGCGCCACCCACCTGATGGTGTAACGCGCGCGTACCAGCGGGTAATAAGAATGAAGGGGGGTTTGGTGGTGTCTTCGCATGTTATGGTCCGAAACCTTTGCACCCCTGCGTTTCTTGCATCGACCGATCGCGCATGCGAACACACACGGCGAGCCGTGCGTACGCATCGCAGAATAAGCTGCACAGCACGGGGATCCGAGCCGCGAAGACCGTTGGCCGACCGTGCCGGCGCTACGAAGAGGAAGGGACTTGTCGAGTGTTCAGGCGTATCGCAATCGTCAACCGAGGTGAGGCTGCGATGCGGCTGATCCACGCCGTGCGGGAGCTGGCCGCGGAGACCGCGACAACGATCGAGACCATCGCGCTATACACCGACGTGGATCGCAACGCCACTTTCGTGCGGGAGGCCGACACGGCCTACGATCTCGGCCCCGCGGCCGCGCGGCCGTACCTGGACCTGAAGGTGCTCGAGCGCGCGCTGGTGGCGACCAAGGCCGATGCCGCGTGGGTCGGCTGGGGCTTCGTCGCCGAAGACCCGGCGTTCGCCGAACTGTGCGAGAAGATCGGGGTCACCTTCATCGGCCCGAACGCCGACGCGATGCGCAAGCTCGGCGACAAGATCGGCGCGAAGCTGATCGCCGAGGAGGTCGGCGTGCCGGTCGCGCCGTGGAGCCGCGGCGCGGTCGAGAGCCTGGACGCCGCGCTGGCGGCGGCCACCGAGATCGGCTACCCGCTGATGCTCAAGGCCACCGCGGGCGGCGGCGGTCGCGGTATCCGCATGGTCAGCAGCGCCGACGAGCTCACCGACGCCTACGAGCGCACCAGCCAGGAGGCCGCGCGCTCGTTCGGCAGCGGCATCGTGTTCCTGGAGCGGCTGATCACCGGCGCCCGCCACGTCGAGGTGCAGGTGATCGCGGACGGTCAGGGCACCGCCTGGGCGCTCGGCGTGCGCGACTGCTCGGTGCAGCGCCGCAACCAGAAGGTCATCGAGGAGTCGGCCTCGCCGCTGCTGAACGCCGAGCAGGTCGGCGAGCTGAAGGCCTCGGCCGAGCGGCTGGCCGTCAAGGTCGGTTACCGCGGCGCGGCGACCGTCGAGTTCCTCTACCACGCGGGCGAGCGGATCTTCGCCTTCCTCGAGGTGAACACCCGCCTGCAGGTCGAGCACCCGATCACCGAGTCCACCACCGGTTTCGACCTGGTCAAGGCACAGCTGCACGTGGCGTCCGGCGGCAAGCTCGAGGGGCAGCCCCCGATCGAGCGCGGCCACGCCATCGAAGCCCGGCTCAACGCCGAGGACCCCGACCGCGACTTCGCGCCCTCGCCGGGCCGCATCGCCCGCCTCGACCTGCCCGCGGGTCCGGGCATCCGGGTCGACACCGGCGTCAGCGAGGGCGACACCATCCCGGCCGACTTCGACTCGATGATCGCCAAGATCATCGCCTACGGTCGCGACCGCGACGAGGCGCTCGGCCGGCTGCGCCGCGCGATGGCCGACACCACGGTGATCATCGAGGGCGGCGCGACCAACAAGAGCTTCGTCATCGACCTGCTCGATCAGCCCGAGGTGATCGACGCCAGCGCCGACACCGGCTGGATCGACCGGGTCCGCGCCCAGGGCAGGCTCGTCTCGCACCGCCACTCCGCCGTCGCGCTGGCCGCCGCGGCCATCGGGGCGTACGAGGAGGAAGAACACGCCGAACAGGAACGCCTGCTGTCCACCGCGGCCGGCGGTCGTCCGCAGGTGCAGCACGAGAGCGGCCGCGCGCTGGATCTCGCACTGCGCGGCGTGAGCTACCGCGCCCGCGTCGCGCGGGTCGGCGCGAACCGCTTCCGCGTCGGCGTCGAGGCCGGCGACGATATCCGTACCGCGGACGTCGAGCTGGACCGCTTCGACGAGCACACCGGCCAGATCGTCGTCAACGGCACCCGCTACCGCCTGCTCACCGGCTCGCACGGCACCGTGCACCTGGTCGAGGTGGACGGCGTGACGCACCGGGTCAGCCGTGACGAGGGCGGCGTGGTCCGCTCGCCCGCGCCCGCGCTGGTGGTCGCCCTGCCGCTGGAGATCGGCGCCGAGGTCGAGGCGGGCGCGCCCGTCCTGGTGCTGGAGAGCATGAAGATGGAGACGGTGCTGCGCGCGCCGTTCAACGCGCGGCTCAAGCAGTGCGTGGTCTCGGTCGGCACCCAGGTGGAGACCGGCGCGCCGATGCTGTGGCTGGAGCCGCTCAGCGACGAGGCGGACGCCGAGGACGAGGGCCCCGTGGAGACGGTCGAGCTGGACCTGCCCGCCGCGCCCGCGGCGCTGCCCGCGCGCGAGCGCACCCGCCGCGGCCTCGAGGATCTGCGCAGCCTGCTGCTCGGCTTCGACGTCGACCCGCACGACGAGGGCCGGGTGCTCGACGACTACCTCGCCGCGCGGCGCTCGTCGGTCGAGGACGGCCAGCGTCCGCTCACCGAGGAACTCGACCTCATCGAGGTCTTCGCCGACCTGGCCGAGCTGAGCCGCAACCGGCAGGCCGGTGACGAGATCGGCGGTCACGTGCACAGTGCGCGGGAACGCTTCCACACCTACCTGCAGAGCCTCGACGTCGAGCGGGCCGGACTCCCGGAAGCGTTCCAGGCAAAGCTGTCCCGCGCGCTCGAGCACTACGACGTGACCGAACTGGATCGCACGCCCGAGCTCGAGTCCGCGGTGTTCCGCATCTTCCTCGCCCAGCAGCGCGCGTCGGTCGCGGCCTCGATCGTCACCGCGCTGGTGCGCACCTGGCTCGGCGAGGCCCCGCCGGACGAGGCACAGCACGAGCCCGCGGCCCGCACCCTGGAACGGTTGATCGCCGCGACCCAGGTCCGCTTCCCGGTGGTCGCCGACCTCGCGCGCGGTCTGGTGTTCTCCTGGTTCGGTCAGCCGCTGTTGCGTCGCAACCGGGCGCGGGTCTACGCCGACATCCGCAACCACCTGCGCTATCTGGACACCCACGCGGACGCGCCGGACCGCGCCGAGCGCATCGCCGAAATGGTGCGCAGCACCGAGCCGCTGGTCCGGATCCTCGGTCAGCGGCTCAACCGCGACGATCTCGACAACGCGATCATGCTCGAGGTGCTGACCCGCCGGTACTACGGCAACAAGGAACTGCTCGGGGTCCGCACCACGGTGGCCGCGGGCTGCACCTTCGTGGTCGCCGAGCGGGCGGACTCGTCGGTGGCCTCGGCCGCGGTGAGCTTCGACGCGCTGGGCGACGCGCTGCGCGGGCTCGCCGAGCTGGCCGGCGAGGAAGACGCCGTCGACGCCGACATCTACCTCGCCTGGCCACAGCAGCCGGAGGACTTCGCGGTGATGGCGCAGCTGCTCGACGAGGTGGTCAAGCAGTACCCACTGCCCGCGCAGGTCCGCAGGCTCACCGCCACGGTCGCGGGCAACGGCGCCAACGTCATGCACCACCACTTCACCTTCGAGCCCTCGCCGAGCGGCATGGTCGAGCAGCGGCTGATCCGCGGCCTGCACCCCTACATCGCGCAGCGGATGCAGATGGAACGGCTCAGCAAATTCGACCTGACCCGGCTGCCGTCCTCGGACGAAGAGGTCTACCTGTTCCGCTGTGTGGCGCAGGAGAATCCGTCCGACGACCGCCTCGTCGCGTTCGCCCAGGTGCGCGACCTGACCGAGCTGCGTGAGCACGAGGGCCGGTTGATCGCGCTGCCGACGGCGGAGAACACCATCGCCACCTGCCTGGACTCGATCCGGCGGGCCCAGTCGCGGCGGCCGTCGAAGAACCGCTTCAACACCAACCGGATCGTGATCTACGTGTGGCCGCCGAGCAGCCTCACCCGCACCGAGTTGCTGGTGATCGCGGATCGGGTGCTGCCCACCGCGGCCGGCGCGGGCCTGGAGGAGATGCTGTTCATCGCGCGCCAGCGCGACCCGCAGACCGGTGAGCTCAACAAGACCTCGATGCGGATCTCCTTCGACGCCACCGGCGGGCACGAGCTGATCGTGGAAGAGCCCTCGACCGCCCTGGTCGAACCGCTCGACGACTACCGGCTCAAGGTGCTGCGCGCGAGCAGCCGCAACACCGTCTACCCGTACGAATTGACCGGCCTGCTCGGCACGTTCCGCGAGTACGACCTCGACGACACGCACCGGCTGGTGCCCGTCGACCGGCCGAAGGGGCTCAACTCCGCGGCGATGGTCGCGGGTGTGGTCAGCACGCCGACCACCCGCCACCCCGAAGGCGTCAACCGGGTAATCCTGCTCGGTGACCCGACCAAGTCGCTCGGCGCGCTCTCCGAACCGGAATGCCGGCGGGTGATCGCCGCGCTGGATCTGGCCGAGCAGATGCGGGTGCCGCTGGAGTGGTACGCGCTGTCCTCCGGCGCGCGCATCTCGATGAAGTCCGGCACCGAGAACATGGACTGGGTGGCGGCCGCGCTCAAGCGGATCGTCGAGTTCACCCAGGACGGCGGCGAGATCAACATCGTGGTCTCCGGCATCAACGTCGGCGCCCAGCCGTACTGGAACGCCGAGGCGACGATGCTCATGCACACCAAGGGCATCCTGGTCATGACGCCGGACTCGGCGATGGTGCTCACCGGTAAGCAGGCGCTGGACTTCTCGGGCGGCGTCTCGGCCGAGGACAACTTCGGCATCGGCGGCTACGACCGCGTGATGGGACCGAACGGGCAGGCGCAGTACTGGGCGCCGAACCTGCTCGCGGCCCGCGAGGTGCTGATGTCGCACTACGACCACACCTACATCGCCCCGGGCGAGCTGCACCCGCGGCGCGCGGAGACCACCGACCCGATCGACCGCGACGTCTCGGACTTCCCGCATCTGCTCGCGGGCAGCGACTTCACCACGGTCGGCGAGATCTTCTCGGCCAAGGCGAACCCGGATCGCAAGAAGCCCTTCGATATCCGCACCGTCATGCGCGCCGTCTCCGACCAGGACCACCCGGTGCTGGAACGGTGGGCGGGCATGGCCGACGCGGAGACCGCGGTCGTGCAGGACGCGCACCTCGGCGGTATCCCGGTCTGCCTGCTCGGCATCGAATCGCAGTCGGTGCCGCGCCGCGGCTTCCCGCCCACCGACGGCCCGGACACCTACACCGCGGGCACCCTGTTCCCGCGGTCGTCGAAGAAGGCGGCGCGGGCGATCAACGCGGCCAGCGGTAACCGGCCGCTGGTGGTGCTGGCGAACCTGTCCGGCTTCGACGGCTCCCCGGAATCGATGCGCAAGCTGCAGCTCGAGTACGGCGCCGAAATCGGTCGCGCGATCGTCAATTTCCGTGGGCCGATCGTGTTCTGCGTGATCTCGCGCTACCACGGCGGCGCGTTCGTCGTCTTCTCCAAGACGCTGAACCCGAACATGACCGCGCTCGCCATCGACGGCTCGTTCGCCTCGGTGCTCGGTGGCGCGCCCGCCGCCGCGGTGGTCTTCGCCGGTGACGTGAACGCTCGCACCGCCGCCGACGAGCGGGTCCGCGAGCTGGAAGCGCGGGTCGCGGCCGCCGCGGTCGCCGAGCGCGGCCCGCTCAAGGCCGAACTCGACGAGCTGCGTTCCTCGGTGCGCACCGAGAAGCTCGGCCAGGTCGCCGCGGAGTTCGACCGGGTGCACAACATCCAGCGCGCCGTGGAGGTCGGCTCGGTGGACGCGGTGATCAGCGCGGCGGAACTGCGTCCGCGCATCTTCGAGGCGATCGAGGCGCACCTGAGCGCCAAGGTCGTCGAGGCACAGCCGAGCTGAGCTCGGCGGTAGCGCATAGCCTCGGCGTCCGGCCCGGTGGAGCTCATTCCGCCGGGCCGGACGCGCTTGTCCGGCTACTCCACCGCTCGCCGAAAATTGCCTCCGAACTCGACCCATCCGCCGCTGTCGGCCAGGCGAATTCCGTTCCGTCCACTCCCCAGCACGGCTGCGAGCCGTCTCGACGGAAGCGAAAGACAACGATGACAGTTATGCGACGTTCGGTCGTGGCAGCGATGGTGCTCGGCGCGGCGCTGGCCGGCGCGTCGGCCTGCTCGTCCGACAAGTCCGATACGGCTGCCGAGCCCTCGTCCTCGGCGGCGATGACGACGTCCGCGGCCGCCGCGGGCGATCTGGTCGGCCCTGGCTGCGCGGCCTACGCCCAGCAGGTGCCGACCGGTGCGGGTTCGGTCAGCGGGATGGCGCAGGACCCGGTGGCGACCGCGGCCTCGCACAATCCGCTGCTGACCACGCTGGTCGCGGCGGTATCCGGCAAACTCAACCCGCAGGTGAATCTGGTCGATACGCTCAACGGCGGCCAGTTCACGGTGTTCGCCCCGGTCGACGCGGCGTTCGCGAAAATCGATCCGGCCACGGTGGATTCGCTGAAGACCGACTCGGCCACGCTCACCAAGATCCTCACCTATCACGTGGTGCCGGGCCAGGTCGGTCCGGATCGCATCGCGGGCACGCACAAGACCGTCCAGGGCGATACCGTGACGGTCGCGCGCAACGGTGACGACATCAAGGTCGGCAACGCGTCGGTGATCTGCGGCGGCGTCAAGACCGCCAATGCCACTGTGTACATGATCGATACCGTGCTCATGCCGCCCGCTGCCTGATCTGCTCCACTGTCCGCCAATGGTCCCTCCCCTCAGGAGTCGAGCTCGACGTGTTGCTGTCGCAGATCCCTACCCTGTTCGCCCTCGCCTGCGGTGGAACGGGGAGGTGACCATGCCGGAGGAACCGAAGCTCACCGCGATCCGCCTGCGCCGCACCGGTGGCGACGGCGGACCGTCCTGTCCGCCACGGGTCGATCCCGAGGAAGCGGCGCTGACCCGGCGGCTGCTCGGGCTGCTGGACGCGGTGGCGTCCGGTGATCGAGACGCGTTCACCGAGTTCTATCGGGCGACCAGCCACCGGGTGTTCGGCCTGGCGCTGCGCATCCTGCGCAGCCACGCCGCGGCCGAGGAGATCACCCAGGAGGTGTACCTGCAGGTCTGGTCGCTGGCGGCGGGGTACGACCGCAAGCTGTCCAGTCCGATGGGTTGGCTGATGATGCTGACCCACCGGCGGGCGGTGGACCGGGTGCGCCGGGAACAGTCCGCCGCCACCCGCGACATCGCTTACGGCCAAGCACATCTGGGCCGCGACCACGATGTCGTCGCCGAGGAGGTCGGGCAGCGCTTCGACGAACAGTCGGTGCTGGACTGCCTGGACACGCTGACCGAGATCCAGCGCCAGGCCGTCGCACTGGCCTACTACAGCGGCCGCACCTACAGCGAGGTGGCCGACCACCTGGCGGTGCCGCTGCCCACCGTCAAGAGCCGGATCCGGGACGGATTGAAGCGGCTGGAGAATTGCCTGACAGGGAGTGATACCCGATGAACGACACCGAGCGGTCCGGCGGGGATCTGCTCGATCTGGCCTACCCGTACGCCATGGACGCGGTCGCCGAGCTCGAGCGGCGCAGCATCGAGCACCGGCTGCGCGACGCCGACCCGGCCGTCGCCGCCGCCTTCGCCACGATCGTGTCCGGGGTGCGGGAAACGTTGGCGGCGTTGACCGTACTCGATGCCACGGCGCCGCCGCCGACGCTGGAGGCGACGTTGCTGCGGGCACTGGACACCTCCGCCGGTGCACCGGCCAAGCAGGGGATCGGGCGGCTGCGCTGGGTGGCGGCGGCCGCCGCCGTGGTCGTCGCGATCGGTGCGGGTGCGGTGGTGTACCGCAACAGCACGGCCCCGCCCACCGGGATCACCGCGCAAGTGGTGCTCGCCCAGCCGGACGTGCTGACCCGGTCCGCGCCGGTCGCCGGGGGTGGTCGGCTCGTCGTGCACACTTCAGCCGGAATCGGAGCCGCCACAGCGTCTTTCGAGGACGTACCCGCGCCCGCGCCGGGGCGTTCCTATCAGATGTGGCTGGTCGCCACCGACGGGGCGACGCGCTCGGTCGGTGTGATGACCGAGCTGCCCAGCGGTCCGGCGGTGGTGACGCGCTTCGACGCCGTCGACGTCCTGGCCGTCACCGACGAACCGGCCGCCGGTTCACCGAAGCCGACCGGTGACGCCATCGCGAAGATCGGACTCGCCTGATCCGGATTCGTAGCGGATCGGCGGCGTCGCGCTCGCAGTGCCGCGGAATTCCATTCGCCCACGCTCGATAAGGGAGCGAACCATGAAACAGAGTGTGGCACCGCCATATCCGAATGCGGTCACCGAGCGGCCCGAGCGCGGCATCCTTGCGGCCGCGCTGGCCGGGGTGCTCGCGGCGCTGACCGTGCTCGGGGTCGGCCATCTCGTCGCCGCGGTGTTCGATCCGGCCGCCTCGCCCTTCTATGCGATGGGCGCGGCGGTGGTCGACCACACCCCGCACGCGTTGAAGGACGCCGCGATTCGCCGTTTCGGCAGCAACGACAAACTCGCCCTGTTCGTCTCGATGGCGGCGGTGATGCTGCTCTTCGCCGCGCTCCTCGGCGTACTGGAGCGCAAACGCCCCTTCGGCACCGCGCTGCTGGTACTGCTCGGCGCGGTAGTCCTCGGCGCAGCCCTGCAACGCCCCACCGCCACACCGCTGTTCGCCCTGCCGACCATAATCGGCGTCGCGGCAGGGGTCTTGGCCCTGCCCCTGCTCACGCGAGCCGCGCGGGCTTCGAATGCGGCGTCGGCGACGAAAACTGCTGGAGCAGATGGCCGTCCGGCAACCGCCCGGTCCTACGGCGCAATGGGCACGCCCGATCGGCAAAGCGCTGGGGCCGTGCAGGTTCCAGGCGACGGCTCGCGGTCCGCACGCCCTTCGTGGTGGCGGGCACGCACGCGGTCGGTAGGCGCTCTGCGGCCGCAGGGGGTGGCATCAGCCGAAAGCGGAAGTGCTGGGCGGGGTGCGCCGTCGCAGCGCCCCTCGCGACGGCGGTTTCTCGCGCTTGCGGCGGGGGTGGGAGCGGTTGCGGTCGGGGCCGGGGTGGCGGGGCAGTGGATCGGGGCGCGGTTGCGGGATGTGGTGGCGGATCGGGCGAAGTTCGTGGTGCCGCGTGCGCAGGCGGTGGCAGCGCCCAGTCTCGAGGTGGCGCCGCGAGTTTCGGGGCTCACCGAGTTCGTGACGCCCAACGATCGGTTCTATCGGGTCGACACGGCTTTGCAGCTGCCTGCGCTGACCAGTGCTGAGTGGCGGCTACGGGTGCACGGGTTGGTGGAACGGCCCCGGGAATGGGATTTCGACGCATTGCGGCGGCGAAACGCGGTGCAGCGCATGATCACCCTGACGTGTGTCTCCAACGAGGTCGGCGGCGAGCTGGCGGGCACGGCCGTCTGGACCGGATACCCCTTGGCCGAATTGCTGGCCGAGGTGGGCGTGCGTCCCGAGGCCGATATGCTGCTGTCCCGCAGCGTCGACGGATTCACCGCGGGCACACCGGTTTCGGCGGTCCTGGACGGCCGGGACGCCTTGCTCGCGGTGGGCATGAACGGCGCGCCGCTGCCCATCGCGCACGGCTATCCGGCCCGGCTGATCGTGCCCGGTCTCTACGGCTACGTCTCTGCCACCAAATGGGTGATCGACCTCGAGCTCACCCGGTTCGACCGCGCCGAGGCGTACTGGACCGAACGGGACTGGGCCGCACAGGCGCCCATCAAGACCGCGTCCCGGATCGACGTCCCTGCCTCCTTCGCGACCGTGCCCGCCGGGGAGGTCGTGGTCGCCGGTGTCGCCTGGGCCCAGCACCGCGGCATCGACGCGGTCGAGGTGCAGGTCGACGATCAGCCGTGGCAACCGGCCACGCTGGCCGCGGAATACTCCCTCGACACCTGGCGGCAGTGGACCTGGCGCTGGCGCGCCGAACCCGGCACGCACACCTTGCGCGTGCGCGCGACCGACCGCGCCGGGATCACCCAGACCGACCATCGCGCACCGCCGTTCCCCGACGGCTCGACCGGCTGGCACAGTCGCGTCGTCACCGTCGGGTGAACTCGCGCCGGGCCGCGTTTCCGCGCCCCGGACGCGAATTCCGCGCGGCTGCCGAAACTATTGGCACAGTGCGGGGTACGCGATCGTACCAGTATCGCGGGCCTATCCGACAAGTGTTGATATCCGGCTCATCATTCGTCCGATGATGACCCGATTCACCGCGGCTATTCTGACACCAATTGATCATGTCCACGATAAGTGGACGGGCGGATCGAGCGAAGTACCGCCGCATCTCGGATGAGTTCAGCAAGGAGCGTGGCAATGTCCACTGGCGTAGCTCCGGAAGGCTCCCGAGGATCGCCGCGACACATTCCGGGCGTATTTCCCGGCGCATCCGATCGGGTCCGCGAAATAGTGGCCGAACGGGTTGCCGCGCGCTCGCCGAACATGGTGCTGGCGAGCACCTATGTGCCGCCGGAGGGCGTCGTCGCGGCCTATCTGTTGCATCGCTTGCTCAGCAGCGGCGATACCACCGGCGTCGCATGGCATTCGGTGTTCGTGAATTCCGGTGTCGAGGCGCTCGGCACCGTGACGAAATACCTGCGCAATCGGCACAATCGCCACGCCGCCGCGGGGCACTGCCGCATTCTCGTGCTTGATCCGACCGGGACCGCGTACCACGCCTTCGGGCATTCGGTTCCCGGACTGCGTGCGCTCGTCGCCGACGGCATGCGGATCGTGGGCTCCGCCGAGGAGTTCTCGG
The DNA here is from genome assembly GCF_000710915.1 of Nocardia brasiliensis IFM 10847. Lineage (GTDB taxonomy): Bacteria > Actinomycetota > Actinomycetes > Mycobacteriales > Mycobacteriaceae > Nocardia > Nocardia brasiliensis_A. Next base: position 58,296 of record NZ_BAUA01000153.1, on the reverse strand, counting down.
GCCTGCTCGCCACCGGGTGGGATTCGTATGTGGTGGTCCTCGACGGCCTTTCGGCCGACGAGGCGGCGGCGCTGCGCGGCACACTGGCGGCGGAGCGTGTGAAAGGACGCCCGGTCGCCTGGGGCCTGCTCGGCGCCGAGGACGCGCTTTCCCGCTGGCGCGCCGCCGCGACCTGTGCCGACCTCGCCTTTCTGGGCGAGGTCTGTGTCGGCAACGAGATGCCCTGTGGCACGGTCTCGTTCACCAGAGACATGTTCGCGCTGTGGAACAACACCATGGACAGCATCGCGCACGTGTCGACCTTCGGCGGCAATGGGCTCGCCATGCGGATGCTGTGCGACACCGTGCTCGGCTGGCGGCCGATCGGCCGCCGGGAACGCGCGGCGATCGAGCGCATGCGGCACAGCGACGCGACCCGCAGCGCCCGCCTGCGCATGCACGCCAACACCTGGCAGACCAGGGCGATCGATCTCGCGGCGATCAACGTCACCTTCGACCGGGCCGAGGGCGTCACCTATCGGCGGGGCACGCGCGCCTATACGGATCTGGCGTCCGGCACCGGTCCCGCGTTCCGCGGACACAACGTGCAGTCGGTCGAGATGATCCGTACGGCGGGCACCGGTGACGAAACCTCGCGCCTGGAAAGCGAACTCGCGCGCCTGACCGGGCTGCCGTTCCTGTTGCCCGCGGTGAGCGGGCAGAGTGCCGTCGACAACGCGGTGCTCACCGCGCTGTGCTGCCGGCCCGGCCGGACGGCGGTACTCACGTTGCGCGGCAACTATTCCGGGAAGGGTCCGCTCTCGCTGGCGTTGAGCCGGACCAGTTCGTTCTTCCGCGACCGCGACCGGAATGCTTTCAGCCCCTATCCGGTCGACGTGCTCGAGGTGGATCCCGAGGACATTGCCGCCCTGCGACAGGCGCTGCGCCGTGACGATCTCGCGCTGGTCTGGCTGGAACTCGTGCAGGGTTACGATTGCCTCGAGATATCGCCCGGCGTGCTCGACGAGATCGAGCGGCACCGCGCGAGCGCCGGTTTCCTGGTGGGGGTCGACGAGATATTCAGCGGTTTCTGGCGCTGCGATATCGACCATTTCTTGACCTGTACCGGTCGCGGGTTCCGGCCGGATCTGGTCGCCCTGTCGAAGGCGCTGAGCGACGCGCTGATCCCCATCGGCGCGACGTTGCTGTCGGCGGCGGTGTTCGAGCAGTTGTCGCAGGCCGCGCCGGACACCGCGCAGTGGCTGCGCACGCACTATCGCAACGATCTGGCGGCCGGCCTGGCCCGTGCGGCGATCGTGGCGGCCGAACCGGACCGGCATCGCGCGGCGCAGGTTGCCGCGGCCATGGAGGAGATGCTGCGACGTGCCGCGCGCGCCCCGCTGTTCGCGGGCTATCGCCGGGTCGGCCTGCTCGGCAGGCTGGTGCTGTCCCCGCGGGCGATCGGCGCGCGGCCCCGCCCGTCGGTCCAGAACTACGCCGAGGCGGTGATCGCGCGTTTGATCATGCGGCGGTGCGGGGCAATTACGCTGCAAATGCGGATAGCGCCGAGTACCGCCGGCGCGGACGCGGACGAGTTGATCGCCGCCATGTCGCGGGTCGGGGAGTTTCTGGAACGACTGCCGCGGTGGACCGTGGATCGCACCACGCTGGCCGCGGCGGCCGGCACGATCGGGCGGGAAATAGCGGCGGGCATCGCGAGGATGCGGGAAGGATACGGTGATCGAAAAGCTCGGTCCCCGGGTTGAGAATGGATTATCGCGTCCGGTGAAACGACAACGTGCACAGATAAAATCGTTGATTTGTACATTCCATCGGCAGTGGAACAAAGCGATGGTCGAACTGTTTACGTGCTACCCTGGTGAGCATTCGCTGGGAATGATGGGAGCGTGAGATGTCTTGTCACGCAATGGAACCGATCCAGCGGATCACACCACACCGCAATCGCGCGGCACACTCGCGCCACTCGTCCCCGTTCCGGCGGTGAACGAGGGCCGCGGCTCCGGCGCCGCGGCGCACCGGCAGGCGACCATTCGTGCCGTGGTCTGTGCGGACAGCGCCCTGATGCGCAGAGGACTGTGCGCACAATTCGACCGTGAGCCGGATATCGATGTGGTGGACGATGTTTCGGGCGGCCACGCCTTACTCGGAGCGGTCCGGGCGCACGCACCCGACGTCGTGTTGCTCGTCGGCGCCGTCGAAGGAAAACACCGCCTGGCCGAGCTCGTCGCGGCCGCGAAGGTGATCATGGTGATGCCGGAGGAAGACGTCGCGCGCGCGGTCAAGCTGGTGCGTGCGGGGGTACGGGGACTGCTGTCCTCGGGCTGCTCGCCGTTCGAGCTGCTGTGCGCCATTCGGGTGGTGGCGGTCGGCAACCGGCTCGTGGTGCCGCCGCAGATCGTCGGCGGACTCGACCACGTCGTCGCGCCCGCGGTGGCGCGTAACTCCGATATGCAGGTGGCGGGCAGCTTGACCCGGCGCGAGGCCGAGGTGCTCGGGCTGCTCGCGCACGGCCGCTCGAATGCCGAAATCGCCCGGCAGCTCTCGGTTTCGGCGACCACGGTGCGCAGCCACGTGCACCACGTGCTGCAGAAGCTGGCGGTCGGCACGCGCGGGCAGGCGGTCGCGGTGGCCTACGAGACCGGTTTGATCGCGCTGCTCGAGGCGGGCGCCGCGGGCAACGGGCACGACGACGGCCGCGCCGCGCTGCGCAGCGGCCGTCAGTGGCCCATGCCGAGTCCGCCGTCCACCGGAATCACCGCGCCGGTGATGTAGCCCGCGTCCGCACCGGCGAGAAACGCCACCACCCTGGCGATCTCGGCGGCCGCGGCGATCCGGCCGAGCGGTATCTTCTTGGTGACCTCGGCGCGCCACTGCGGGGTGAGCGACGCGGTCATATCGGTGTCCACGAACCCGGGTGCGACCACGTTGACCGTGATGTTGCGCGCGCCCAGTTCCCGCACCAGCGACCGGGCCAGCCCGATCAGGCCCGCCTTGGAGGCGGCGTAATTGGTCTGCCCCGCCGAGCCGAGCAGCGCCGTCACCGACGACACGAGGATGATCCGGCCGCGCCGCTGCCGGATCATGGTCCGCGCCGCCCGGTTGATCACCCGGAACGCGCCGACCAGGTTGGTGTCCACCACCGACGCGAACTCGTCCTCGGTCATCGCCGCCAGCAGCACGTCTCTGGTGATGCCCGCGTTGGCGACCAGCACGTCGACAGGTCCGAGTTCCTGTTCGATCAGCGCGAACGCGGCGTCGACCTGCCGTTCGTCGGTGACATCGCAAGGGACGCCGAACAATCCGTCGGGCGGCGCGCCCTTGCGCATCGAGACCGCCACCGGCTTGCCGCCGCGCGCGAGTTCACGCGCGATGGCCAGCCCGATCCCGCGATTACCGCCGGTGACGAAGGCGGAGTGGTTCATCAGCGCACCTCCTGGCGGCTCAATCGGATCGTTCGCGCAGGACCGCGGCGAGGTCGAGGCCGCGCACGGCCCGCAGCCCGGGCAGCAGCGACACGGTCGCGACGCACAGGACGACCAGCGCCGCGCCGCCGAGCGTGCCGGGGCGGACCACCAGATCCAGCTGGAACTGGTCGTTGGCGTAGGTGGACAGGAAACTGTGCCCGCCGAGCACCCCGAGCACCAGGCCCGGTCCGATGCCGAGCAGGGTCAGCAGCAGGTTCTCACCGGTGATCAGGCGTGCGAGCATGCCGTGCGGCATCCCACCGGCGCGCAGCACGCCGACCTCGCGCCGTCGCTCGACGATATTGATCGACATGGTGGTGAAGATGATCGCGAACGCCATCGAACCGCCCAGGGCGAGCATCACGCCGATGAACACGAAGAAGAATCCGGCGTACCGGTCGATCAACCGGTTCACCTCGTCTAGATCCTCGTAGGCCGCGACACCGGGCCGCTCGGACAGTGTGCGCCGGACCTGGTCGGGGTCGGCGTCCGGGGTGAGGCGCAGCAGGGCGGAATTGATCGGCACCGGCGCACCCGCGAGCGCGTCGAGCTGCTCTAGCGTGCAGTAGGCGAAGGTGCCGATCGGCTCGTCGAGCACACCCGCGATCGGCACGCGAACCGCTTGCGCGCCGGGCACTTCGACCTCGACGAGGTCGCCGGCCGAGACGCCCAGCAGCTGCCGGACCCCCTTGCCGACCAGCAGGCCGCGGTCCGGCCGGACGGCCGGGCTCCCCGGCGTCGGCCGCAGTCCGTGCATCGTGGTGTCGCGCGGCAGCGCGATCAACACGGTCGGGTAGGCGGCGCGGTCCGTGGCGAGGGTGATCGGCAACTGCACCATCGGTTCGGCGGCGGCCACACCCGCGTCCCCGGTCAGTTCGGCCAGTCGGCGCTGGTCGGCCGCGACGGTGAAATCCACTCGGGCGTCGGCGGTTTGCACCTGATGGAAGGACACGTCCAACGCCTCGGTCATGGTGTCGAGCATCGTCCACGAGGTCAGCATGACCACCAGCGACAGCGCGGTGCCGAGCACGGTGCTCCAGGTGCGCCGCGGGCTGCGCCCGATCGCGCGCAGCACCAGCAGCCAGCGGGCCGGCAGCCGCCGCAACACCGGAATCACCCGCTCCAGCACACTGATCCGGCCCGGACCCCTCGGCGGGGTACCGCGCATCGCCGCCGCGGGGGGCGTGCGGAAGGCGAGCAAGGCCGGGGCGAGCGCGCCGAGTGCACCCGCCGCGACACCGAACAGCAGTGCGCCGATCAGGGTGATCGGCGCGACCTCGACGACCGCCGCGGACGCGGGCAGGTCGATCGCCCGGAGGTAGATCCGGCTCAACGCGCCGGATCCGGCGAGCCCCACCAGGATTCCGCCGAGTGCGCCGGCCAGTCCCGCCACGATCCCGTACTGCAGGTAGTGCCACAGCAACGTCGTGCGCGACACACCGCCGGCCAGCAGCACGCCGATCACCGGGCGCTCGGCCCGCACCCGCCGATGCAGCAGCACGTAGGACACCAGACCGGCGACACTCAGGAACAGCAGCGGAAACAGATAGGCGAGCTGACCGAAGGCGTCGATGTCCATGCGCAGCAACCAGTTCGACGGTTGCTCCGCGCGGGTGAGCACCTCCGTCGCGCCGTGCGCGGCGGCCAGTTCCCGAATCCGGGTGACCGCGTCGGAACCCGGCGATTCGGCCAAGCGGATCACCACCTGATCGGCGGCGCCGGCGGCCAGCGCGGTGGCCAGCGGCTCGGCGGCGAAGAGGACGCCGAAGTTGTCGGGCAGCGGGAACATGTCGCGACGGCTGCGCGCGGGCCAGAGGTATTCGGCCGAGGAGGCTACGCCCGCGACGGCCACCTCGCGCCACCCCCCGGGCCCGAGCACGGATAGTGTTGCGCCGCTGCGCAACCCGAAGTGATCGGCCAGATGGTGTTCGACCAGCACCTCGTTCGCACCCGGGTAGTGCCCGGACAGCAGCGTCGGGGCGTTCACCGCGGGCGGCCGGTCGGCGGGCAGGCCGATGACGCGGCCGCGCAGTTTGTCGGCCCCGACCCGCAGCGGCAGATCGACCTGCGTGCGCACGACCGCATCCGCGACCCCCGGCACGGCGTTCGCCCCGGCCGCGAGTGCGGCCGTGTCTCCGCCGCTCACCCAGACGTCGGCGAAACGTTCCGTCTCGAAGGTGCCGTCATAGGAGGCGTTCAGATTCCGGTAGGCCCCGTAGGACGCGGTGAACAGCGCCACGCCGAGCACGATGATCATCGTCTGCGCGGCGAATTGCGGCCACTGAGCGCGCATGTCGCGCAACAGTTTCCGGCGTAGCGTCGGATGCCGGGTCACCAGGAGACCTCGTCTGCGGGCAGCGGCGCGGCCTGGTGGAGGTCGGCGACGATGCGCCCGGATCGCATGCGCAGCACCCGGTCGGCGATGGCGGCGATCGCCTGGTTGTGCGTGACGAGCACGACCGCGTGGTCGGCCCGGCGGCACAGGCGTTGCAGCAGCGCCAGCACACCGCGGCCGGTGTCCAGGTCCAGCGCGCCCGTCGGTTCGTCGCACAGCAGCAGCCGGGGCCGGTTCACCAGCGCCCGTGCGATCGCGACGCGCTGCTGCTGACCGCCCGAAAGCTGTGCCGGAAAACGATCCGCGCAGTCGGCCAAGCCGACCTGGGTCAACACGTCGTGTACCCGGGCGCCGACCGGTCCGCCGGTCAATTCGGCCAGTACGGCGATGTTCTCGGCGGCCGTGAGCGTCGGCACGAGGTTGAAGAACTGGTAGACGAAACTCAACGTGGTACGGCGCAGCGCCGCCATGCCCTTCGCGTCCAGCTCGGTGAGTGTGTGCCCGTTGATGCTGATCGCGCCGGTGGTCGGGGTCTCGATCCCGCCGAGCACATTGAGCAGCGTGGTCTTGCCCGAGCCCGAAGGACCGAGCACGACGAGTAATTCGCCCGCCGCGATGGTCAGGTCACATTCGGCCAGCGCGTGCACGGCCGTGTCCGCACTGCCGAAGGTCTTCGAAACTCCGCGCAGCACTGCGAGCGGGGTGGCCGAGGGCATCGTGGTCGCGCGGTGATCGTGGCCGGGGGAGCGGGTCATCGACTATCCGGTCCGGCGCGTGGCGTGGACGCGAACCTGTCCGAGCCGGCCCGCCGCCCCCTGCGCGGCGAGCGTCTCGAAGAAGGCGAGCCCGTCCTCGAACAGCCTGTCGCCCAGGATCTCTCGGCCCGGTACGGCGAAACGCCGATACGATTCGGCCCAGCGCTCGTTGATCGCGACGAACATCTCGGTGCTGTCCTGAACCTCGATGTCGGTGAATCCGGCGTGCGCGAGCAGCCGCCGATATCCGGCCGGTGTCTGCGCGAACAGGCGACCGTAGACGGTCAAGGCACGCAACGTGGCCGGGTCGCGCGGGATCGGACCGGTGAGCACCTCGTCGGTGAAGGCCAGCCGGCCCCCGGGCTTCAGGACCCTGGCGCACTCGGTGAGGACGCGCGGGCGGTCCGGCACGATGACCAGACTGTCCACGCTCACCACCGCGTCGAATGTCGCGGCGGCGTAAGGCAGCTCGCGGGCATCGCCGTGGTCGAACCGGATCGGGACCGAGGCGGTGGCGCGGCGGGCGATCTCGATCGCGGGCGCGGAGTAGTCGAGACCGGTGAGCGTGGCGCCGGTCGTCTCGGCGAGGTAACGCGCTATACCGCCGGTGCCACAGCACAGATCGAGCACGGTGCGCCCCGGTGCCAAGCCCGCGGCGTGCGCGATCTCGCGCAGTTGATCGCGGGTGGTCCAGCTCAGCTGGCCGACGTAACCGCCCCGGTCCTGCCAGAGGTAGGCCATCATGGCCTGCCCGGACGGCGTGAGCGTGATCTGCCGGTGGGTCAGGTCGTAGATGTCGCGGGTTTCCTCGATCACGGTGCGCACGAGAGCGTCTCCTAGTAGTCGGTTCTCAGGATGTGAGTGAGGCGCCACCGTCGGCGACGATGGTCTGGCCCCGGATCCAGCTCGCGTCGTCGGTGCACAGGAAGGCGACGACCTTGGCCAGGTCTGCGGGCGTGCCGATCCGGCGCATCGGACCGGCCTCGGCGGCCTGGCGCACCCACTCGTCCGCACCCGCGAGCGCGCGGATCGAATCGGTTTCGATGAGCCCGCCGCAAACGGTGTTGACGTTGACGCCCGGCGCGAGTTCCACGGCCAGATAACGCCCCATCGATTCGATCGCCGCCTTGCACACGCCCAAGCCGCCGTAGCTGGGCAGATAGCGGCGGCTGCCCATGCTCGACAGCAGCACGATGGCGCCGCGCCCCTGCGGCATGAGCGCGTAGGCCGCCCGGCAACCGAACAGCGCCGCGGTGATATTGGTGTCCAGGGTGTAGCGCCAATGCGGGGTCTCCAGCGCGAACAGCGGTTTCATGATCGCCGAGGCGGCATTGTTGATGTAGAAGTCCACCGCGCCCCACTGCTCGCCGATATCCGCGAAAAGCTGCTTCAGCTGGTCTTTTTCGCCGACGTCGACGCGTAGTGCGAGGGCGCGCCTGCCCTTTCGCTCGATCTCGGTGACGACCTCGCGTGCGGCGGATCGTTTGCGCCAGTAGGTCAGGATCACGTCCGCGCCGCGGTCGGCGAACTCCAGTGCGATCGCCCGGCCGATGCCGCGGGAACCGCCGGTGATCAGGACCGTCCGCCCTGCCAGATCTGCTGTCATACTTCGCCTTTCGTCTGTTGCGCGCCACCGCACGCGGTGTTCATGTGCTGCCGAGCACCACAGCGGCGACCTCGGGTCCGTCCACGTTGCGGCTGAGTGTGATCACGAACCGCGCGTCGAGCGCGGCCGGTCGCCGCGCGACGATCTCGACCGCGCGCGCCGCGTCGTCGACCGCGCCGAGGTTGAGCGTCGGTGCGACGACGCCGTCCCGCACGCTCAGACAGGCGAACGCCACCTCGGCGACGTCGGTGGCCGGGCCCATGTGCCCGGTCGCGGCCTTGGTTCCGGTGAGCCGCAGCCGGTCTCGCCGCGCCAGCGCGTGCGCGATGCCGTGCAGCTCGGAGCGATCGCCGCTCCCGGTCGCGTCACCGTGGCCATAGACGTAGCCGACCGCTCGGGGATCGATGGCGGCGTCGGCCACGGCCCGTACGAGCGCGTCGCGCACACCGCTGCCCTCGGGATCGGGCGCCAGCGCGCGGCCGCGGTCGGTCGCGGCGCCGAAGCCGATGATCTCGGCGAGGATATGCGCGTCGTTGGCCCGCGCCAGGTCGAGATCGGCGAGAACGAGTGCGGCCGCGCCCTCGGCGCAGATGTAGCCGTCCCGGTGCCGGTCGTAGGGCCGAACCGAGCGCACACCGGCGGCGCAGGCCGAGGTCAGCCCGAATTCACGCAGCGCGAGGCGGGCGAATTCGTCGGCGCCCGCGTCGGTGCCACCGCAGACGGCGACGTCGGCGCGGCCGTCGCGCACCGCACGGAAGGCCCGGCCCACGGCGCACAGTCCCATGGCCGAGCCGTCGACCAAGGTGCTGTTCGCGCCGCAGATCTCGTGCCGGATGGTGATCTGGCACAGGGCGGCGTTGGGCAGGCCGGAGAGCAGGAAATCGGGTTTGGCCCGGCGCAGCGCCGCCTGGCCGAGCAGCGTGTAGTCGAGGGTGCCGTCCGGGCGGCGCGCACCGGCCAGTACCGGCGCGAAGCGGTCGAGATAGTTCTTCTCGTCCTCGTTCTCGTTGGAGCCCATATAGATTGCGCGCCGCGGCGGTGCGGCGGCCCGGAACACCGCGCCCGCGTCGGCGATCGCCAAGTCGGCCGCGTACACGCCCAGCCGGGACGCCCTGGTGAGGCGCTTGAGATGCTTGCGGTCGGCGAGCGCGCCGGGATGCTCGGCATCGTCCACCGCGCCGAAATAGGCCAGCTCCGGCGGACCGTCGCCGTCTCGTCGCCGTAAACCGGTCTCGGCCGCCAGAATTCGCCGCCACTGCCTGCGATAGTCGGTTCCGAGGCAGGACAGCACGCCCGCGCCGACGACGGCCACCCGATGCCTCATTGTCCGCTCACCTTCGATCCGTTGAGCCGCAGCACTTGATAGTGGCGGCGGGTCGCCGCGGGATCCTCGAACTCGGTCAGCGCGTAGGCCCGGCAGCGGAAGGTCGCGGTCGCGATCTTGCGGCCGTGCGCCTGTGCGACGCCCCGGAAATCCAGCTCCGCGCCCGGGGCCGGGCCCGCGCCGTTACCGCCCTCGATGCGGTCCACCTCGACGGTCAGCCGGTCGCCGGGCACCGCGAAGTCGATGAACTTGCTGTGCTGCACGGCGCTGAGCACCACGGTGGTGCGGAATTCGCTGTGGGTGAGCACCAGCCAGCGCGCCAGCTGGGTCATCGCCTCCAGCACCAGCACGCCGGGCAGGATCGGTTGCTGCGGGAAGTGGTCGGCGAAGTAGTCCTCGCTCATCGCGGCGTTCTTCACGCCGACGGCCCGGCGGCCGCCGTCCATTTCGGTGATCGCGTCGACCATGAGAAACCGCACGGATACTCCTATCCCACTCCGCCGACCAGAATGGCCTGCCCATTGAGGTAGGCACTCTCGCGAGCGCCGAGGAAAACGGCGACGTCGGCGACGTCGTCCGGCGCGATCGGGCGCGGCATCGCCGCCCGGCGCGCGAGATACGCGGCGACCGCGCGGATGTCGACCTCGAAGCCGCCGAAATACTCCCGGCTGACCCCGCTGTCGGCGAGCGTCGGGCAGATCGCGTTGACGCAGACACCGCGCCGCCCGACCTCCTGCGCGACGCTGCGGGTGAAGCCGATCACCGCCGCCTTCGCGGTCGCGTACGCGACTTCGTCGGCGCCGCCGGTCAGGCCGAGCGCGGAGGCGACGTTGATGATGCGGCCGCTGCGGCGGGGCAGCATCCGGCGCACCGCCTGCCTGCTGCAATAGAAGACGGTGTCGAGGTTCACCCGCAGCATCCGGCGCCAGTCGGCGTCGTTGTGGAAGACCAGCGGCGAGCGCAGCGCACCGCCGGCGTTGTTGATCAGCACATCGAGCCGGCCCCACGTCTCGTCGGTGTGGGCGAACAAGCGGGCCACCTCGGCGGGTTCGGTCAGGTCGGCGACGAACGCGGAAACCGGCGCGGCGGCAACGGCTTCGACCGTCTTCACCGTCGCCTGCAACCGGGTCGCGTCGACATCGGTGAGCACCAGCGTGGCGCCCTCCTCGGCGTACCGGGTGGCGATGGCCGTACCGAACACGCCCGCCGCGCCGGTCACCAGGGCGATGGAATCGTCGAGCCGGTTCATCCGCACCCCTGCCCGGCGAGCAGCACGCACGCGAGCGCGTAGTCGCCGTCATGGCTCAACGACACTGCGGCGCCGGTCAACCCGCGCCGCCGCGCCAGCGTCGCCATGCGGTGGTGCAGCCGCAGGCGTGGTGCGCCGGTCGTGCGGCACACCTCGATATCGCGCAGTCGCCGGGTCGCCGGGGGCGCCCCGAGTCCGAGGTGCAAGGCCTTCAGCGTGGCCTCCTTGGCCCCGAACCGAGCGGCGAAATGCGGTGCGGGATCCCGGAACGCGGTGCAGTAGGCGATCTCGTCGGGCCGGAACACATGCTCGCAGAAAGCGTTTCCCGCCGCGAGCAGGGCACGGATCCGATCGACCGCCGCGATATCGACCCCGGCCGACAACGGTGCCGGGGCCGAAATCGCCGGGAGCAGCACCGAATTCGATGCGGTGCGGGTCACGGCAGTCGCTCCGCGCCGACGGTCGCTCCGTAGTGCCGCTCGACCGCCCTGCGGTAGGCCAGATTCAGGCCGATGACGGCCCGTTTCTTCGCCGCGGAGCGTGGGCCGGGCAGGTCCGCGTCCGCTCGGTACCGGCGCAGGCGCTGCCGGGTCAGCTCCCGGGAATAGGTTCGGGTGTACAGGTATTCGAGACCCTCCTCGAGCTGGCGGACCGTCATGGACACCGGGGCCACCGCGGCCCGCAGGTGTGAGGGCCCGCCGGGACCGGGGTCGATCATGCGGCCCGCGCGCAGATGTTCCGCGTGCAGCGGTACGCCCGGACCGCTGCCGAGCGGGTTGAAATGGCAGATCTCTATCTCGTTCTCGACGACGAACTCCAGGGTCCGTTCGAACACGTCCGGTGTGTCACCGGCGAAGCCGAACACGAACGACCCGATCACCCCGATGCCCGCCCCGTGCAGCCTGGCGATGAGCGCGCGGTAGTCGGCCGGACGGCTCCAGCTCTTGTCCGAGGCGACGAGGTTCTGCGGGTGGACCGATTCCAGGCCCAGGAAGACGAGCATGCACCCGGCCTGGCCGGCCGCCTCGGCCAGCGCCGGGCGCTGGGCGATGGTGATCGTCGCCTGGCTGCCCCACAGCACCTGTCGCGGTGCGAGTTCGGCGAACAGGGTCCGGGCGTAGCGCGGGTTGCCCACGATGTTGATATCGGAGAACTGCACGAAATCGCCGCTGCGCGCGTCGATCTGCGCGAGCACGTGCTCGATCGGGCGGGTACGGAAGCGCTCGTGGTGGTAGCGGGTTTCGATGCAGAAATTGCACGAGAACGGGCAGCCCCGGGTCGCTTCGACCGGGAACACGTAGTCGTGCGGCGGCAGATGCTCGGGCCCGTAGCGCGGCAGTGTCGCCAGATCCACCGGCCCGCCGGCATAGCCGGGCCGCAGCCGGCCACGGCTCGCGTCCTCGAGTATCCGCGGCCACACCTGCTCGACCTCGCCGCGCACCACCGAGGCCGCGCCGATCCGCTCGGCCTGCGGGTCGTAACTGGGGAAGTACCCGTCGACGACGACCGGCGTGCCCAGCGCGCCGAATCCGCGCACCAGCTCGCCGGTGCGCCGCTCGCCGAAGAACTTCGAGGTGACCGCCACCAGGTCGATATCGGCGAAACGGGTGAAATCGGTGATGGGCGTCGCGTTCTCGTCGAGCACGGTGGCCCGGTGTTCGACCGCGGTCATGGCGGCGCGGTAGGCCAGGTTCACCGGCACCGGGTTGAGCATGCGGTTGCCGTAGATCACGCTCTTGTCCCGGACGTCGGGATTCACGAACAGCACGTGCATATGCGCCGCTCCCATCTCAGACTGGTGTCATCACGTCGTCGGCGGCCCGGCGCACCACCAGGGTGCCGTTCTGGCCGCCCAGACCGAACGAATTGGTCAGCGCCACCCGCACCGGCAGCTGCCGTGCGGTACCCGGCACGTAGTCGAGATCGCATTCGGCGTCGCGATGGCGATAGTTGACGGTCGGCGGCACCGTGCCGGTGCGCACGCTCAGCACCGTGCTGATGAATTCCACCGCGCCGCAAGCGGCGATGAGGTGACCGGTCATCGACTTGTTCGCGGTGACCACGAGATCGGTGGCCGCGCTGCCGAACACGTGTTTGATGGCGATGGTCTCCACGCGATCGTTGAGCAGCGTCGCGGTGCCGTGCGCATTGACCAGCTGCACCTGCTCGGGGCGCACGTCCGCGTCGGCCAGGGCCGCGCGCATCGCCAGGGCGGCTCCCGCACCGGCCGGGTGGGGTTCGGTGAATCGGTGTGCGTCAAGGGATCTGCCGAAGCCCGCGACCTCCGCGTACCAGGGCGCCGACCGGGCGCGGGCGTGCGCCTCGGTCTCCAGCACGACCATGCCCGCGCCCTCGCCGACCACGAACCCGGTGCGCGTGGCGTCGAACGGCCGGCCGGTCCGGCCGGGCAGGTTGTCGGTGGAGGGTGCGCCGAGCGCGACCAGCCCGGCCATGCCAAGCGGGTTGATCATGGAATCCATTGCGCCGCAGAGCACGACGTCCAGGCGGCCACACCGGATCAGCCGGAACGCGGTGCCGATCGCGTGCGCGCCTGCCGCGCAGGCGGAGGTGACCACGGTGGCCGGGCCGGTGACACCGAGGTGCGCGGCCAGCAGCCCGACCACCAGGTCCTGCGGGTCGCGGATCAGCGAGACCGGATCGATCGCCGCCGCGCCGGCCAGCGGGCTGGGCAGCGCGAACCGGCCGCTGGGGTCGAGATGGTTCGCGATATCGGTCATGCGCACCAGGCCGAGCCCGGCGCCGAGCACCAGGCCGACCCGGTCGGGGTCGACCGGCAGCGACCGCCCTGCGCTCGTCAGGGCGCTGTCGGCCAGCGCCATGGCGCAGGCGGCGAGCGCGAAGCGCGCCTGCCGGTCCGCGTGCAGTTCCGCCGGAAACGGCCCGTCCCAGTAGTCGGATACCGCGAAATCGGCTACCTCGGCGGCGATCCGGGTCGGCAGCGACGAGGCGTCGAAGAGCGTGATCGGCGCCTCACCGGAGCGGCCCGCGACCAGGTTGGCCCAGAACTCCCGGTGGCCGAGCCCGATCGGGGTGACCGCGCCGAGCCCGGTCACGACCACCCGGTTCACGGCGTCACCGGCTGGTCCGGCGTCGACCGGATCCGGTCCACCGGCCACCCGGAGTAGTAGCGGAACCGATTCTCCTCGGCCGCGACCTCGGCCGGATCCTGAATGTCTTGCAGCACATAGTTCAACCGCGCGATGCGCGCGATGGGCGCGGTCTCGTCGTAGGCCGCGCAGCTGAGCTGGGCCCACCGCCTGCTCAGGCCGAGCAGGCGCGCCTCCACCCGCATGGCCCTGCCGGGCGGCAGTTCGCCGACGATCTCGGCGCGGTCGATCAGGCACAGGAACGCGGACACCGTGAAGTCCGTGCTGAAATGCACCAGCCAGCCCGCCACCTGCGCCATCGACTCGAGCAGCAGCGAACCGCTGAGCAGTCTGCGCCCCGCGTAACCGGCGCCCAAGTGGTCCTCGGTGAGCGTGACATGTTTGACCGCGACCATGGATTCGCCCTTGGTCGCCTCGAGCACCCGGTCGTAGAGCAGGAACCGCATCACGTCCCCTTCGCCTCGAACGCGCCGAACACGACGCACTCGCTCTGTCCCTGGAAACCGGCGGCCAGGCAGGCGACGGCCGTGTCACCGCGCAGCCGCCGGGGTCTGCGCTGAACCAGGTCGACGTCCGAATTCGTCTCGGGGTGAAGGAGATTCACGATCGGAGGGATCCGGCGCTCGTTCAGGCTGAGCACGGCGAAGACACTCTGCAACGGCAGCGCTGCCGCCAGTAGGTGCCCGGTCGATCCCTTCGTCGCCGTCACCGGCACGTGCCCGCCGAGCACCGCGTCGATCGCGGCCGCCTCGGCGGCATCGCCCGCGGGCAGGCCCGGCGCGTCGGCGTACACCGCGCCGACTCGTCGCGGTGGCAGCGCGCCGTCGTCGAGCGCCGCGTCCAGTGCGCGTTCGATCGCGCGGCGCGGCGGATACGGTTCCGTGCCGTCGGGCACGCCGAGGGCCGCGCCGTGGCCGAGCACCTCGGCGAGAATGTGTGCGCCCCTTGATCTTGCGTGGTCGAGGGTCTCCAGTACCAGCACCGCAGCGCCTTCACCGGGCACGGTGCCGGTGCGGTCACGGTCGAACGGTTTGCAGGAGGCCGCCGCCGGATCGGTGGTCCGCGCCACCACGCCGAAGTAGAGCAGGCGTTGCAGCGCAGCGAGATTCAGCCGCGGGCTGACGCCACCGGCCAGCATGACCTCGGCGTCGCCTTCGGCGAGCATGCGCACCGCGGCCCCGATCGCCTGGCCGCCCGCCTCACCGAACGGACTGAACGAGGCGTTCGGTCCGTGCAGCCCGTATTGCATGGCGATCTGACACAGCGTGGCGTTGTTCAGCATCACGATCGACACCATGGGCGAGATCGCCCGCCACCCGGTGCGGCAGAACCGATCGATGTCGAATTCGCCGGTCTCGTGCCGGGATCGGCGCGCGGCCAGTTCCAGATCGGCGACGTCGTAGTCGATCATCGTGACGCCCAGCGTGATTCCCGTCGCGTCCCCGTCCATGTTGCCGCGATGCAGTTTCGCCGAGGTCAGTGCCTGCCCGGCGGCGGCGAAGGCCATGTGCGTATGCAGCCGCATGGCCCGGGCCGCTTTGCGATCGGTGATCCAGTCCCGCGGGGCGATCCCGTGCACCCGGCCCGCCGCCAGCGGCCGGTCGGCATCGGTGCGCAGCATGAGCGGTTCGGTCAGCTCGCGCAGCGGTGCCACCCCGGATTCCCCGCGCAGCAAGGCCTGCCACTGGGTGCGCGGGTCGTTGCCCAGGGCCGACACCGCGCCCAGACCGGTCACCACCACGCGTTCACCCATGACCGTCACCGTCGGCGGGGCCGGGCCACCGGCGCAGCACGATGCTCGCGTTCTGGCCGCCGAACCCGAACGAGTTGCTCATCGCGACGCGAACCGCCTGTGTCCGAGTGTGGTTCGGCACATAGTCCAGATCGCAATCCGGGTCCGGGTATTCGTAGTTGATGGTGGGCGGCAGCTGGCCGGTGCGCAGCACGTGCAGGCAGGTGACGCATTCGATCGCGCCCGCGGCCGCGATCGAGTGACCGATCATCGACTTCTGCGAGCTGATCGGGATCGTGGCCGCCCGATCGCCGAAAACCTTGTGCACGGCCCGGGTTTCGGCCCGGTCGTTGATCAGCGTCGAGGTGCCGTGCGCGCTGATGTAGTCGATGTCCTCGGCCCGCAGCCCGCCGTCGACGAGGGCGCCCGACATCGCCAGTACGGCCCCCTCTCCGTGCGGCGGGCTGTCGGTGATCCGGTACGCGTCGCAGGAGGTGCCGTAGCCGGCCACCTCGGCCAGCGGGGCGGCGCCGCGCCGCAGCGCGTGCCCGAGCTCTTCCAGCATGACGAACGCGGCGCCCTCACCCATCACGAAGCCGCAGCGTCTGCGGTCGAACGGGCGGCTGGCCGCGGCGGGGCGGTCGTTGAACCGCGTGGCCAGCGCGGTGAGCAGATCGAACGAGGAGATGCCGAGGAAGGTGAGCAGGGAATCGCAGCCGCCCGCCAGCACCAGGTCCGCATCGCCCTCGCGGATCCACAGGGCGGCCTCACCGATGGCCTGGGTGCCGGAGGCGCAGGTCGCCGAGACCGTCATGGTGGGTCCGGCCGCGCCGCAGACGTGCGCCAGGGCCGCCGCGGCGGCGTTCTTGCGCATGCTGTGCCGCTGCGCGGCCAGCAGGCCGACGAATTCCTTTCCAGGGCCTGCCCTTCCGGCACGTCGACTGGTGTGCAGCAGCGCGTCCAACGCGTCGATGTCGTACATCTGCCCGGACGATCCCACGCAGACGCCGAACCGCTCGGGTGGAGTATCGGTGTGCCCGGCACGGTGTTTCGCGGCGGCGCCGGCGGCGAGCCCCAGTTGTACGCCCCGGGGCAGCGCCGCGCCGAACGCGTGCTCGGCGTCGGTGAGGTGCCCCGCGGAGGCCGCGGCGGCGAGAAATCCGTCCGCGACCTCACCCGCGACCCGGGACCCGAGCCCGGAGGCATCGAAGCGGGAGGTCGTGCGGACGCCGGAGCGGCCGTCGACGAAGCCACGAAAGGTCGTCGCGGCGTCCCAGCCGAGCGGGGTCACCATCTCCGCCGCCGTGACGACCACCCGGCGGGTGGGTGCTTCGCCGGACACGGCTCACTCCGCGATCGCGCCGGCGGGTGCGCCCGACTGTGCGGTGGCGGCCTCGGCCGCGGCCGCCTGTGCCCGGCTCTGCTCGACCAGCCGGGCGACCTCGTCGAGCTCGCGGATCTCCTCGAACCAGTTCTGGTTCAGCTCGTCTCCGGGGATCGCCACGAGTTCGGCTCCGCAGCTGTCACATTCGGCGCGGAACTCACCGTCGTCGTTGCGGCGGAAGGCCCTGGCGCCGCCGCAGGCCGGGCACTGCTCCGGGATCGTGTCCAGCAGCCGCCGGCACAGACCGCTCCAGGTCTCCACCGTCCAGAGCGCGGCCACGTCCTCGACCCGCATGCCGGGCTCGACCTTGCTGAGATCGACGCCGAGCAGCCGTTCGCGCACCAGGTACGCGCCGAGCGGGGTGAGCCGACGCAAGGTGTCGACCGCGGCGCCCGCGCCGAACACGTCCTCGGCCTGTTCGTTCAGATCGTCGCGCGGCACGGAGATCGGCAGGAACTGCTCTAGCCGGAACGTGATGTCCAGGAAGTCGATCGATTCCGCGCCGAGCTCCGGAATCAGCAGTTTGCCCGATGTCACGTCGTCGAGTTCGACGGCCAGTGCCAACGCGACCGCGTTGCGCACGATGTCGGACAGTTCGTCCGGACTCAGCATGGACGCCACGGCGTTCCTCCTCGGATCGGTGTACATGTGGTTGTTCTGTCTGCGGCGCCGATTTCAGCCCTTGGCGGTGAGCCGGGCGTAGCGGGCGAGCACGCCGTCGAGGCGGCGATAGAGTTCGTCGACCTCGTCGGTCGTGATGGTGAGCGGCGGCACGATGCCGATGGTGCCGCCGAGGCCCTCCGCGCCCTGGCTGCCGATGATCAGCCCGCTCAGGGCGAGCCGATCCTCGATCACCTGCCATTGCTGTTGCGGGATGGGCTCTTTGGTCGCGCGGTCCTTGACCAGCTCGATACCCATCAGCAGCCCGGCGCCGCGGATATCGCCGACGATGGTGTGCTCGCGCAGGTTCTCGAACTTGTCGAACAAGTACTTACCGGTCTGGCGCACCTGATCGACGATCCCGTCGCGCTGCATGATGTCCAGGGTCGCCAGTGCGGACGCGCAGCACAGCGGATTGCCGTTGGTGGTGCTTCCCGTCGCGATGAAACCGTCTACGGTGGAGAGGAATTCGCGGTAGACGACGTCGCGCACGACGACCGCCCCGAACGGCAGGTAGCCGCTGTTGATGCCCTTGGACAGTGCCATGAAGTCCGGCCGCACCCCGAAGTAGTCGGCGCCGAACCACTCGCCGAGCCTGCCGAATCCGGTGATCACCTCGTCGTAGGCGAGCAGCAGGTCGTTGCGATCACAGATCTCGCGCAACCGCTCGTGGTATTCGCGGGTCGGCACGATCGCGCCGCCGACGCCCAGCGCCGGCTCGACGAGCACGCCCGCGATGTTGTGCGCACCCAGCCGCTCGATCATCGTCTCGATCGTGTCCGCGCACGCGAGCGTGCACGTTCCGGCGCAACCGGATGCACAGCGGTAGGCGTATGGCGAGGGTGCGTGATGGAAGCCGGGAGTCAACGGCTCGAATTGCTTGCGGAAGCGGCGGAACGCGGATCCGGTGGCGCTCAACGCGCCGTAGGTGACGCCGTGATACGCCCGATCCAAGGCGATCACACCCAGTTTGGTGGTGTCGTCGCCGAAGCGGAGCCGCTGATACTGGCGCATCATTTTCAGCACGGTTTCGTTGGCCTCGGACCCGGTGGAGGCGTAGAAGACGGTGTTGAGTCCCTCCGGCGTCACCGCGGCCAGGCGACGAGCGTAGTCGTCGGCCGCCTGATGGGTGGCGCGTTCGATCGGGAAGTAGAGCAGCTTGCCCGCCTGCTCGCGGATGGCGTCGATGATCTCCGGATGCGCGCCGCCGAGACTCAGATTGCACAGACCGCCGAATGCGTTGAGATATCTTTTGCCCTCGGTGTCCACCACCCACACGCCGTCCGCGGCGGCGATGCTGATGCCGCGCCTGCGAAAGCCGCGCATATTGGTGAATCCGTGCCAGAACGTCGAATCCGGCTCCGAGGCAATCTGATTCGGCATGACACTCCTTGTGTGCTGGGTGCGATCCGGCCGAGTGCATTGACGATAGCCTTGGGTACGGCTGTGTTTCCTCGGCCGATCGATCACACCTGACTCAACGCTCGATGGAGTCCGCGGTAGCGCTCCGCATACCATCGAGGGCCGGTGCCGGGATCGTCCGCAGGATCGCGAGATCCCAACCCGCCCGGCGACATTCGAGTCCGGCGGCGGTGGTCTCGGCGATGATCGTGCGCATGTCGACGGCCCACCACTGCTGCGTGCTCGCCGACTCCCGCACCGTTCGCCCGTCCTGTGTCACCCGGCAGAGCGTGGTCAGTTCGATCCGTCCAGGCTTGCCAGCGGGGCGCGATCCGATCCACAGTTCGTGTCGGCACCGGCCGACGCGCGCGACGCCGACCAGGATCGGCCGCACCGCGCGATCGGCGGGAAACGGCGCGGCGTCCACGACCGCGTGACAGTCCGGGGCGAGTCGCTCGGCGAGCAGCCGCCACAACCGCCGCCGGTCCGCGGACGAAAAGTAGCCGAGCACGCCGCAGGCCACCAAGCCGCCGAATCGCTCTGGCAGAGAAGCGTTCTCGAGCGTGGTCGCCGCGATGGTCACCCGCCGGGCCAGTGCCGGATCCGCGAGTACGCGGCTCGCGAGCGCCGCGCGCATGGTGGGTGAGGGCTCGATCGCGAGGATCGGGACGCCGGGCACCGCCGCGCCGAGGATCTCGACGACCAGCCCGGTGCCCGCGCCCACGTCCACGATGGGCGAACCAGACTGTGCGGCAGGCGACATCGCGGCCACCAAAGCGGCGGTGCGCGACTTCCAGTACGGGCGACCGGCGATATCGTAGAACTCCGCCGCGACACCGTAGATATCGGTCATCGCGCGGTACCCCGCACGGCGCAGCGCAGCCGATGTTCGAGAATCTGCTGCATATTGCGCAGTTCGAGCACATCACAGGCGTGGAACAGCGGCCACATCGACCCGGGCCAGACCCGGCCGCGGCGCGGGGACAGGTGCGGATACGGGTTTCGGTCGTAATACGGATGCCGCCAGATCGTCCACGACACCAGGGCGCCGCTGCGCCGCTGCACCCGGTGCGCGGACAATACGCGACCGCAGAACACCATCCACAGATCGTCGCCCTGATCGAACGCCGACTCGTAGTCGACGGTGCCGACCTCCCGATTACCGCTGATGCGCAGGTGGATCTTCGTGCCGGGATCGGTGGCGTCCTCCCCGACGTAGCGCCCGGTGCCGCCCGCGGGGCGGAAATTGCGCATGCTGTAGGTGAATTCCTCCACGCTGCGAATATCGAGCAGGTAGTCGTAGAGCGCTTCGGGCGGGCAATCGACGTGCTGATGCACGGTGTACACGTCCTGGTCGAGCGGGCCGTTGCGCAGTCGTTTGGTCAACGCCAGCAATTCGGCGGTGGCATCGGTGCGCGAGACCGTCTCGCATCGGAACAGGCCGGGAATGTCGTCGAGCGGGGTGGTCATGGTGTTCTCCCTCGGTTCCAGCGGTCGAGCTCGCGGCACAGCACGGACGTCGGGAAATAGCGCAACCCGAGGTCCCGGAAGTGCCGCGCGATAGGGGATTCGAGCATCATTACGTCGCCGACCACCCGGGCGCGGTGCTGTTCGGCGTCCACCCGGGGCATGCGGCGGCGCGCGAATCTGGTGAGGGCGATATCGATGTCGGCGGTGCCGACGCGCACCAGTTCGTCGTCGAGTACCGCCGCCGATTCCATCGCCAGCGACGCTCCGATACCGGTCGTCGGCACCAGACCGGCCGCGGCGTCGCCGAGCAGTACGACGCGTCCCCGAACCCACTGGGGGACGGTGACTTCCACCAGGTCCAGGCATTCGACCCGGTCGGCGTCGCGTAACGTCCGCAGGATCACGCAGTCGTCGATGCGGCGGCGCTCGCTCGGCGGCCAGCGATGCGGGTCCGTGCCGTCGAACGCACCCGAAATCGCCACGAAACAGGCCACCCGGTCCTGGGTCGGGTACGCCGCCACGATGCGCCGCAGGCCCCAGGTCTCGTGCAGCTCGCCCGGCGGCGTACTGCCGCGTCGGGCCCACCAGCACCAGATGCGCCAGCCGAAGCGGCGTTCGGCAGTGTGCAATTGCGCCTGCTGCCTGGTGCGCGAGCGGATGCCGTCGGCGCCGACGACGAGATCGAAATCGCGCTCGCGCCCGTCGGCGAAGCGCACCCGCACGGTCGAACCGATCTGGCGCATCCTGGCAACCTCGGTCTCCAGGTCGACCGGCGTGCCACCGTTGGCGGATTCGAGGATGGCGAGCAATTCGGCGCGCGGGGTGGCCCGCGGCAAACCCGTTCGCGCGCCCAATCGTTCGAGATCGAAGGTGCGCAGCACGGCGCCGTCGCGGTCGTGCACGACATAGCGCCGCAGTGGCGCGCTGGTGTGGATGAAGGAGTTCCACAGGCCGAGGTCACGCAGTACCCGGCTGCCCGCCGGCCACAGGGTGATCGCGGAACCGTGGCTGTCGTAACTGCTGATCGTGTCGATCACGGTGGGGCGGACTCCACGCTGGCGTAGCCGTGCGGCCAGGGTGAGCCCGGCGATGCCGCCGCCGACGATCAGGATTCTCACCTGTGCGCTCCCTGCGGCAGCGGCGCCGCGAGCAGTGCCGCGGCCGCGTTCTCGCCGGAACGGCAGCAGGCTTCGAGCGAGGTGCCGAGCAGATAGTCACCGGCCAGGGCGATCCCGCTGAGCGGTGCGACCGCGGTGGCGAGAGCGGCGAGGAAGGTGTCGTAGTGCGGCAGGTAGGCACAGTACGCGCGCGGCCAATGCCGGATGGCCGCCGCGGTTCTGGGCTGCGGCACCGTGCCGAGGTGGGCGCGCAGGCGCTGTTCGGTCTCGGTGACCAGCTCGAGCACCTCGGCCTCGGTGGGTTCGCTCAGGCGGCCGTGCCTGCCCGAGAAGGTGTACCGGACAACGTTTCTCGTCTCTTTGCCGTAGCTGCCGACATTGCTGCACGGCTGGTCGTCCAGTGCGAGCGCGCGCACATCGGCGGCGAAGACGTCGTGCGCATAGCCCACCACCGCGACGGTGGCCGGGCAGTACCGGACCGAACGCAGCAGTCCCGCCGCCGTTTCCGAGAGCGCGGCCAGCAACGGCGCCGCCGCGTAGGCGGGCGTGCACACCGCGACGGCGTCATATCGCGTCCGGCTGGATCGGCCGTAGGCATCGATCGCCTCGACGTATATCCGGCCCTCGCCCCGCGTGATGCGGGTGACTGTGGTGCGGTATCGGATCTCGGCGCACGCCTCGATGCGCGCCAGGAGTGTGGCAAGTCCGGTGGTCGGCTGGTCGAAGCGGTCGAGCAGCATGCCCATGTTGACACCGAAATTGCCGAGGTAGCTCTCCTCTGGCTCGGCGCCGTTCATCCGCACGGTGATCGGACGGAGGAAGTTGGCGGTGGTATCGCGGCCGAAATGTGCCGACAGCGGCCGATCGTCCCGGCGTGCCAGCTTCGCGGCGAGCTCGGAGCCGAGAAAGCGGGCCGAGTCCGTCGCGCGGACCCTCCTGGCGAGCCCGTCGAGCTTGCCCAGGTCGCGCCAATCGCACATGCGCGCAATGGCAGTCATGGTCGCGGTCCGGTTCGCGCTGTCGAGCGGCACCAGCTTGCCCGCGACGATGCGCGCCGTGTTGATGCCGAACGGCTCGTATCCGGTACCGCCCAGCAGCTCGAGCATCGCCCGCAGCCGGGTGTAGCGGCGCCCGATGTTCTTGCCACCCAGCAACACTGCGCGTCCGTCCAGTTCGGCCGCGCCGACGCGGCCGCCGACCCGATCCTCCAGTTCGAAGATCTCCACCGCGCAGCCGGCCCGGTGCAACGCCAGCGCGGCGGAGACCCCGGAGACACCGGACCCCACCACCGCGACTCGTTCCGGTGTCGTCACGTTCGTGCCCCCTTCAGCCCGAACCGGTTTCGTCGAGCAGGTCGAGGGTGACGGCGCCGAGCGCCGCGCCCGCCTGCTGGAAGCCGACGCGCACCCGCCGCCGTGGGAAACCGGCAGCGCCGGAATATGTTTCGTCGATCGCAGCCGTGCAGTGCGTGACCAGGTCGGGCTCGCAGAAGTTGCCGAAGTCGACCTCGCACCCGACGAGCAGACAGCGCTGCGGCAGCACGCCCCGGTGCTCGGCCAGGGTCGCCAGGGCCGCCTGGCGGGCGGCCTCCAGCAGCAACATGCCGGGCACGTGGTCCATCGGATGGTCGAAGAAGAACGGGTGCGCCGGATCGAAGGCCAGCCGGAAGGACATGCCGCCCGCCGTGGTCGTCGAGCCGTGCGCGAGCAGGACGTTCTTCGGGTGCTCCCGGCCGACCCGCCGCGGTGCGAGCATCGCGGCGGGGTCGACGGGCCGCGCGAGTTCGGGTCCGCGCGCGAGCGTCTTCTTGCGGGCCTTCTCCCGGGTGTAGTCGTAGTAGTGCTGAGGCAACGGCAGCCATCGGCCGCCGGCCCTGGCGCACTCGTTGCCGTCGACGATGATCGTCACGGGGTGCTGCGCGAGCCGCTCGGAGGTACGGGCGTTGACGATGGTCACCACCCGAGCGGGCGCGGGCGCGGCGCGCAGGAACTCGGGCGCGAAGACCTCGATCCGCATATCGCGGAAGACCAGGAACTGATTGTCCGGCACCTGGACGAACGCGTGCGCCACGTACTCGGTCACCTGCCGGGTGACCTCCATGATCGCGATCGGATCCAGGTAGTCCGGATTGCCGCCGTCGTTGAACAGCACGTGGCTGCGCGGCAGCATCGCGGCCACCGCCCATTCGCGCTTGCCGAGCACCGCGGCGTCGGTGAGCAACACTTCGTTGACGGCGCTGCGGTGTACCAGCGAACGCGGCACGGTCTGTTCGAAGCGTAACTCCGACAGTGCGTTTCGGCTGCCATCGGACGAAGGACGAGTTGTCGTTGCGGTCGTGTCCACGGTTGCCTCTCGTCGAGCAGCGGGCCGGTGCCGACGCGGCCGCGGGGCCCGGCTACCGGGAGCGTATCGACGCCGGCCGGTGCGAATCATCGTGCGTTCGGTGAACCGCGCTCAACGTCTGACCGAATACCGCTGCCGCAGCGGGCGTTACGCTCGTCCCGTGCTCGATATACGGCCCGCCGGGCCGCAGCGCTGCGCCCTGATCTTTCCCGGCCAGGGTGCGCAACGTCCGGCGATGGGCGAGCGATGGCGCGACACCGCGCAGTGGCGGATCGTCGACGAGGTCTCCGGCTGGACCGGGCGCGATGTCGCCGAGTTGCTCCTGCGCACCGGCGAATCGGAGTTGCGCAGAACGGATTCGGCGCAACTCGCGATCTTCACCATGTCGTTGCTGGCGCTGGACTATCTGATCGAGCATCGCTCGATCGGTCCGATCCACGCCTGCGCCGGACACAGCCTGGGGGAGTACACCGCACTGGTGGCGGCGGGGGCGCTGACACCCGAGACCGGTACGAAACTCGTGGCCGCGCGGGGTGCGGCGATGCGCACCGCGACGTTGCGGTGTCCCGGCACGATGGCCGCGATCCTCGGCGCGAGCAGCGAAGTGGTCGAGGCGTTCGCCGCCGCGGCGCGGGCCGGTGGCGCGCGGGTCTGGGTGGCCAATCTGAACGGGCCGCGTCAGGTCGTGGTGTCCGGTACTGCTGAGGGTGTCGACGCGGTGGCCCAGGAGGCGAAACTGGCGCGGCTGAAAGTGGTGCGGATACCGGTCGGCGGTGCGTTCCACACCCCGCTCATGCGGCCTGCGGTACCGCTGCTGCGGCGGGCTTTGGCGACGGCGGAATTCGAGCGGACCGGCGTGGCGGTCGTCGCGAACGCCGATGCCGGGCTGTACAGCGCCGCGCGCTGGCGGGTGCTGGCCGAACGCCAGCTGACCGCGCCGGTGCGCTGGACCGCCGTGCTCGCGACGCTCGCGCGCCTCGGTTGTACGCGGTTGGTAGAGGTGGGGCCGAGCCGGATACTGGCGAAAGCCATCGGTCGCGGCGACCACGCGCCGACGGTGCGGTATTTCGGCTACCCGGGGGAGTTCGACCCGTGACGAGGTATCGCGCCGGACGGGTGCTGCCGTTTCCGCCGCGCTGTTGCCGAGCCCGGTGTAGCGGCGTTCGGGGTTACGGATTCCAGCGGGTGATCTCGGAGATCACCATCCGTTGCGGCAGCGCGCGCAGCACGGCATTGCGCATCGCGCTGCCGAACCTGGTGCGACGCTGCATCACCGGGATCAACCAGCGTGAACGGTTCTGCACCGCGTCGACCCTGGCCCGGCGGCGGTGCACGTACCGCCGCAACGCCTCGGGGACCTGGGCGGCGTCCACCTTCGACAGTTCCTCGGCGAGCACCAGCGCCGATTCCATCGCCATCGACGCCCCGACCCCCGCGGTCGGCAGAAACGCCGCGCCCGCGTCGCCGAGCAACACCACGCGCCCGAACCGCCACTGCGGCAACCGGAGATCGTCGAGGTCGAAGCAGCCGACGCGATCGATGGTGCCGAGCGCATCGATCATCCACTCCATCGGTCCGGCCACCCCGCGCAGTCGATCGCGCAGCTGTGTCGCAGTGGCGGGCGCGCCCATGACGGGCAGCGCGGCCGCACAGCCTACCGAGCCGGTAGTGGGGTTGTAGCCGAAATATCTTCCCACACCCCAGAATTCGTGCGACTCATCGGCCGCCACCCCCTGGCCCGGCGTCCACCAGGTCCACAGCCGCAGGCCGCTGCGGCGCATGCGCACAGGGCCCGCGATCAGGGCGCGCACCGCCGAATCGATGCCGTCGGCGCCCACCACCACGTCGAATTCGGCCGTCGTGCCGTCGTCGAAGCGCGCCCGCACGATTCGTTCGTCCTGGTCGAGGTCGGTGACGGTGCGCGCCATCCGCACCCGGGTGCCGCCGCCGTAGGACCCGAGCAATTCGATGAGTTCGGCACGCCGCAGCGCCCGGGGCACACCGTCGCCGAGCCGGCCGCCGAAGTCGAACGCGCGCAGCGCTCCGCCGCCGTCGACGTGGGTGGCGTAGGTGTTGATCGGCACGGTCAGCGCGTCGAAGCGATCGCCGAGACCCAGGTGCCGCACCACCGCGCGACCCATCGGCCACAGCGTGATCACATACCCGACATCCCCGTATCGGGCGACCCGTTCGACGACCGTGGGCTCGATGCCGTTGCGCCGCAACGCCGCGGCCAGGGTCAGGCCCGCGATACCGCCGCCCACCACCAAGATGCGCGGCGTCACGGCCGGGCCTTTCGTGCCTTGTGCACGCTGCGAGTCTATTTCCGGGACCGAGGCCGGATCATCGTCCGACAGTTGATGTCCGCACCGCCCCGGGCCGTTCGTTGAGCGCGGTCGGATCATTCGATCCACGACCGCCGTCGGCGATCTCGGCCTCGGCTCGGTCGCCGTCGCGATCGGTCTCGTCGCCGTCGAGGAACGCTTCGGCGTCCGGCAGACCGAGCGAGAACTGCTCTCCTGCTGGAGGATCGCCCGATATGGTCGAACTCATCGACGCGGCGCCGCGCTCGGCCGCGGGATCGGCCGGGTAGGTCAGCGGAACCGTCGAGTGGCTCGTCCGATCTCGGTGACCGGCGGCTCGTCGTAGAGCCACTCGCGGGCGATCCGGTGCCAATTGTTGGTGGTCTCCAGCTGTCCCAGCGCGGCGAAGGTGAACAGATCGGCGCGCCGGGAGAAGACGTGCTCGGCGGGCAGTCGCTGTTTGCGCATGCCGCGGAACTCGGCTGCTCTGGGGTCGACGGCGAGAATCAAAGCCCCCGTGGCGAGTTCGGGGGTGATGGTGATCTCCTCGTCGACCAGGTGCCAACCGGCGGCGGCCCACACGTAGTCGAGTACCTCCTCGGCGTCGACACCGGAGTCGGGATCGATGATGCCGCGCGCGACCCACATGTCGAACAGATCGTCGGCGCGGCATTCGCCGGCCGCCTGCAAGCAGGCGCGTTCCACCTCGACGTGCTCCGGGTCCATGCGGTGGTAGAGGCCGAAATCCACGAAACCGAGCCTGCCGTCGGCCGCGAGCAGGATATTGCCGGGATGCGGGTCCCCGCAGAATTCGAGATCGGTGAACAGGGATCCGACGTAGAAGCGATAGATCAGCTCGCCGATCCGGTCCCGGTCCGCGGTCGGCAGCCGCCGAATCTCTTGGTAGGGCTGACCTTCGAGGTACTCCGTCACCAAAACCTGTGGACCGCAGAGCTCTTCGACGCTGTCGGGCACCGTGACGAACGGGTGTCCGCGGTAGCGTGCGGCTACCCGGTGCTGGGTCCGCGCCTCGCGCAGGTAGTCGAGTTCGCTGCCGATATTGCGTGCGATCTCGTCGAGCACCTCGGCGTCGGCGGCGCTGGGCAGCATGGACTTCCACAACTTGCTGAACATCGCCAGATTGCGCATGTCCGCCTCGACGGCGGCGTCCACTCCCGGATATTTGACCTTGACCGCGACCTGGCGTCCGTCGTGCAACCGGGCCCGATACACCTGTCCGATCGAGGCCGCGGCGATCGCGGTTTCGTCGAAATCGGCGAAAACCCGTGCCAGCGGCCCGAGATCGTCCTCGATCACCGCGCGCATGGTCGAAAACGCCACGGCGGGAGCCTGATCGCGCAATTCGGCGAGCTTGACCCTGAACATCTCCCGATGCGATTCCGGCAGTAGATCGACGTCGAGCACCGAGAGCATCTGCCCGAGCTTCATCGCCGCGCCTTTCAGGCCGCCGAGCACGGTGACGAGCTGTTGTGCCGCTTGCAGTGTCGATCGTTCGGCGAGGACCTGCCGAGCCGCTTCAGGCTTCCCGACCATGGACAATCGGGTTCCGACGCCCCGCAGGGCCTGGCCCGCGGCCAGGCGGCCGAGCTTGCTGCCGCGCGCGAGACGGCCCTTCGGCACCCGATCGCCCACTGTCGTACCTCCGTTGGCCCAACATGCCGCGTGACGCGGTGGCACCCACTCTCGCATACTTCCGGGCGGGGCTAAACTGAGCGAAGCTCATTTTCTGCACGACAGCAGGCAGGAGTACCCGATGCCGTCGAAAGCCGTGGGGGAGCGCAGGCGTCCTACCCAGGAACGTGCCCGGGCGACGCGCGAGCACATCCTCGACACCGCCGCCCGGTTGTTCGGCGAACGCGGTATCGCCAACACCTCGACCAACCGGATCGCGGCCGAGGCCGGGGTCAGCATCGGGACGGTGTACCGGTACTTCACCGACCGCTCGGTGATGGTCGAGGAACTGCTGCGGCGCCTGCTCGAAAACATCGAGCGCCGCTTCTCCCAGCGGGTGTTCGGGCTCGGCGAGAAGCCCAGCCTGGAGGTGATCACCGAGATCCTGGAGGTGATCACCGACGAACTGGTGGAGAACGCGCTGCTGGTGCGGGCGCTGGTGGCCGGGGTGCAGTTCTACAACAGCGGTATCCCCGAGTTCGAACCGCGGCTGCGCTTGCTGGTGAAGGTGATGGTCATCCAGGTACTCGGCCCCGGTGACGACCACGAGTACGACGTGATGACCTTCGTGCTGATCAACACCGGTTTCGCCGCGGTACTGCGGGCCTCGGCGCTCGAGGTGGACACCGCCGAGCGGGCCGAGGCGGTCCGGATGACGGCCAGGATGATGGCCGCCTGGATGGATGCCGAGATCAAGCGGGTCCAGGCCTGAAAAAGTGAGCACCTCGCTATCTCCGGTACTGCGCGATACACCATGCCGCGGGCCTCGGTCTGGCATTTTGCCTGGTGAGCGGCGACAGGCGGGGTTGTCGCCGGCCGCCTAAAGAGGAGTAGAAGGTGAGCGGGCGCTCGGTTTACCGTTGCTGCCAAGAACAAAGACCCCGGTAACAACGAAGTTCTCGGCGTGGCAGAAGTCCTCGGTTACTTGCCGCCAACGCCGCAGTGACTGCGGAGTAGGGAGACTAGGAGGCCACTGGTGACCATCGACAGTCTCGATCGCCCCGAATGTGGTGTGCTACGCCGCCAGATCTCGTCGTCCGCCCGCGATCTCGACGTGTTGACGCGGACCGTCATCACTCATCTGGCGACCGGCCCGATAGCGGAGACCGTGCAGCGCGGCGAGGTCAAGGCCGTGGTACGAATCTGCCTGGAGTGGTTGATCCAGCGGTTGAACGGGCATCCGGTGCCCACCGTCACCGATCGGCTGGAATCCGCCGCGGGGGAGTGCGCCGGCGCGGGCATCCCCATCGACACGGTGCTGCACGCGGTGAACGAGGGGTGCAAGCTCGGACTGGACCTGATCGCCCGGCCGGGCCCCGCGGACGCGCTCGGCGTGGTCACCGGCATCGCCCGGGTGGTCGAGCTGTCCGAACTGGTCACCGTCGAGGTGAGCAAGGCTTACGTCCGCGAGCACAAGGCGGACGCGGCCGAACATCAGACCGAGACCCACAACCTGACCTCGGCGCTGCTCGGCGGGCACCTGGCGGGCAGCGAGTTGTCCTTCGCCGCAGAGTATTTCGTGCTCGCCATCGCGCTGCCCGCGCACCCCGACGAAGAACGGCCCGAGCTGGATCGGCAGGTGGTCGCCCGGCGCAAGCTGCGCCGCCTGCAATCCGCGCTCGCGACCGAACTCGGCGGCCAGGCGCTCTCGCTGCTCTCGGTCGACGGGGGCACGATACTCGTGCCCGGCACCGCGCGTGCCGACGCCGAACTCGACGATCTGGTGCAGGCGCTGGCCGCGGCGGCGTGCGTCCCGGTCACCGCCACCGTCGTGCTCGCCCGTCCCGAGGGGGTGCCCGCAGCGGCCCGGCAAGCGCACGAATTGCTCGATACCGCACAGCGATTGGGTCGCGGGCCCGGCGTGCACCGTTTCGCCGAACTGGCGTTGCAGCATCAGTTGAGTCGTCCGGGGATCGGCCGCGACGTGCTCGGCCATCATCTCGCGCCGCTGGACGAACATCCGGATCTGCGGGAGACCTTGCAGCTCTACATCGACAGCGATCTGAGCAGGCAGCGCACCGCCGAACAGCTCGGGGTGCATCCGAATACCGTCGACTATCGGCTGCGGCGCATCGGGGAACTCACCGGCTTCGACCCGGCCCGGGCCGGTGGATTGTGGTATCTGCGTTCGGCATTGGTGGCTCGATTGGGATTTGTCCCATCGGACGGGCCGCAATAGTGATCGGTCTCGAGTAACGGCCCTGCGAATATATATCGAGGTCACAGCCAGGGGCGTGGCATCACAGCGTGGTGCGGCCGACGGCGGTGAATTATCCAGGAACGGAACGGAATCAGTGCTTTTCGCCGATAGTCGGGCGAATCTTGTTGCGTATTCTTCCCTTTGTGCCGAGGCCATTGTCGTCTCGCACATGATGTCGCGGAGATATTATGCGCAACAAGAATTCCGCTCTGCTCCGGCGAATTCTATATCCGGCCACGGGACTGCTGGCGGGGCTCACGGTCGCGGTCGCGCAGTGTCCCGCGCACGCGGAACCGATCCGGCCCGCGGACGCGGTGCGGGCGCTGCCCGCACCGCTCGCCGAACTGGTCGGCGTGGTGCTCTCGGCATTGGAAAAGCGTGCACCGCTGGTCATTTCGCCTCCGCCGCCGCGCTACGCGCCAGGCACCGCGATCGTGGTCCTCGGCTACGGTCTGTTACCCGACGGCACCATGCGACCGACCCTGGTCGACCGCCTGCGTGCGGGCTGGCTCGAGGCAGTGCTCGCCCCCGCCGCACCGGTCATCGTGACCGGCGGCAACCCGCACAACGGCATCACCGAGGCGGACGCGATGGCGCAGTGGCTCATCGCAAACGGCATCGCCCCCGACCGCATCCATCGCGAGCCCATGGCCCGCTCGACCGTCGAAAACGCGGCCCACACCGCCCGCCTCATGCGCGAGATCGGCGCGACCACCGCCGTAATCGTCACCTCCGCCGACCACATAGACCGAGCCGCCACAGATTTCGCCGCCGCCGGGGTGACAGTCACCGCGGCCGTCGCCGCCGAGCAAGTGCCGGAACCGGCGGTGCGTCTGTTGCGAGCCAGGGGTGCGTGAGCGCGCCACGTCAGTTGCGTTCGATCAGAAGGGGCGCGCGGCGCGGCGGGTTCATTACCTGGGAGGTAATGGTCTGCGGGTGGGGGTGTTCGTAGGATCGGGGGGTGACTGGGCGGACGGCGGGGGATTTGTTGCGGCATTGGCGGTTGGAGCGACGGCTGAGTCAGTTGGAGCTGGCGGGGCGGGCGCAGACCTCGGCTCGGCATCTCAGCTTCATCGAGACGGGGCGGGCGACACCGAGCCGGACGATGCTGGTGCATTTGAGCGAGCACCTGGACATACCGTTGCGTGAGCGCAATCGGCTGCTGCTCGCGGCGGGGTACGCGCCGGCCTATGCGGAACCGGCGCTGGACACGCCCGCGATGGACGCGATCCGCGGTGCGATGGAGCAGATCCTGATCGGTCACGAGCCGTATCCGGCGCTGGCGATCGACCAGAACTGGACCATGATCGACGCGAATTCCGTTGTGGCGCTGATGCTCACCGGCATCGACCCGGCCCTGCTGCAACCGCCGGTGAACGCGCTGCGTCTGAGCCTGCACCCGGACGGATTGGCGGGTCGCATCGTCAACCTGGCGCAATGGCGGGGTCATCTGTTCGCGCGGCTGGCCCGGCAGGTCGAGGTCACCGGTTCGCCGCAGCTGGCCGCACTGTTCGAGGAGTTGCGCGCCTATCCGGGCGGCGAGATCGATCCGATGCTGCCCGAACCCGACCAGTCGGTGGTCCCGTTGCGGTTGCGGCACGAGGGCGCGGAACTGTCCTTCCTGAGCGTCACCACCGTGTTCGGCACGCCGATGAACGTCACCGTCGCCGAACTCGCCATCGAATCCTTCTTCCCGGCCGACGAGCAGACGCGCAAGCAGCTCACCGCATGAACCTCGTCCAGCACCTCGGCGGCCTGTTGGACACCCGGGTCCGCGCCGTGACCGATCTCGGGGCCAGTCACGCGTGGACGCTGCATCGCGCCGACTTGGCCGACGATCGTAGCGTTTTCGTGAAGGCGTCCGCCGAACCGACCACGGTGTTCGCCGCCGAGGCGAACGGTCTGCGCTGGCTCACCACCGATGGCCTGGTCCCCGACGTGCTGGCCGTCGACGAGCACCTCATCGCCCTGCCCTGGTTGGACGACGTCGGCGCGACGGCCGCCACAGCGGAGCGCCTTGGTCGCGAACTGGCTGTGCTGCACGCGAATTCACCGCGGACCTTCGGCGCGCCCTGGCCCGGGTGGATCGCCGAACTACCCCTGGACAACACCGCCTCCCCTGGTCCGTGGGGGAGCTGGTACGCCGAATATCGCCTCGCCCCCTACCTGCCCCGAGCCGCAGCGCATCTCGGCCCCGACGGAATTCGCTTGCTGGAGCGGGTGATCGACCGCATCGACCTGCTGGCGGGCCCGCCGGAGCCGCCCGCGCGCATCCATGGTGATCTCTGGTCGGGCAACCTGATCTGGACCGCCGAGCGGGCCCTGCTCATCGATCCGGCCGCCCACGGCGGGCATCGGGAAACCGATCTGGCCATGCTCGCCCTGTTCGGCGCCCCGCACCTGGACCGAATCCGCGCCGCCTACCACGAGTTCCACCCGCTGGCCGCGGGCTGGCGCGCGCGTATCCCGCTGCATCAGTTGCACCACTTGCTGATCCACGTGGTGCTGTTCGGCGGCAGCTACCGTGCGCAGGCCCTCGCCGCCACCACGGCGGCGCTGGCCGGCTGAATCGCGCGGGGGCTCAGCTGGTGACGATCGGCTGCTGCACCCGCGCGATCAGATGTTCCACCAACGTCATCAGCACCGTCTTGCACGATCCCCGATCGCGGGCGTCGCAGAGCTGCACGGGGGTGTGCGGATCGAGGTCCAGCGCGTCGCGCACCTCGTCGACCGTGTACACCGGCGCGCCGTCGAAACAGTTCACGCCGACCATGAACGGCAGCCGCCGCCGCTCGAAGAAGTCGACGGCGGCAAACGAATTGCCCAAGCGCCGGGTATCGGCGAGCACGACGGCGCCGAGCGCGCCGCGGGCCAGCTCGTCCCACAGGAACCAGAAGCGGTCCTGTCCGGGCGTGCCGAACAGATACAGCACCAGGTCCCGGTCGATGGTGAGCCTGCCGAAGTCCAGCGCGACCGTGGTGGTGGTCTTCGACTCCACCCCGGACAGATCGTCGACGCCGGTGCTGACCTCGGTGATGAGTTCCTCGGTGCGCAGCGGGGCGACCTCGCTGATGGCCGAGACCATGGTCGTCTTGCCGACGCCGAACCCGCCGGCGACGAGGATCTTGACCGAGGCGGCCAGGTGCGGCGTGCCGCTCGGGTCAAATTTTTCGGATTCCATCCAGTACCGCTCGCAATATGTTGAGGTCTTCGGGCCCGGCTTCCGTCGGAACCGGAGCACGGAATATGAGTTGCCCGTCGCCGATCAGGTCGCCGACGAGGATCTTCGTCACCGCGAGCGGCAAACGCAACTGTGCCGAGACTTCGGCCACCGATTGCGAAACCCGGCACACCCGAAGGATATCGGCGTATTCGGGTTCGGTTCGGCGCAGCGGGCCCGCGGCTTCGTCGGTGACGACCGACGTGAGCATGTCCAGCTCGGGACCTGCTCCGGTGGTGCGCCCACGCGTGAGCGCGTAGGGCCGGACCAGCGGGCCGGCCGCCTCGTCGAACCAGGGCTCACGCGGTTGGGTCATGGCAGATGCGGTTCTGCCTGCCCGACGAGATCGTGTCTCGGCGTAGTGGACAGATAGGTGCCGACCCGTTGTACGGTCAGGTTCATCTCGTAGGCGACCATGCCGAGGTTCGCGGACTCGATCGCTTGCAGTGCGAGACAGGCGTTGTCGCCCGCCGAGGTGACGAACAGCACCGCCCGGTCCAGTTCGATGACGGCCTGACGCACGCCGCCGCCGTCGAAGCGGTTACCCGCGCTGCGGGCCAAACCGTAGAGCGCGGAGGACATCGCGCCGAAATGTTCGGCGTCCTCGCGGGTCATCGCGCTGGAGCGGCCGAGCAGCAGTCCATCGGTGGACAGCACCACCGCGTGCCGTACTCCGGCCAGCCGGTCGACGAGATCGTCGAGTAGCCAATTGAGATCACCTGTGGGAGTAGCGGACACGCCTACCCTTCCTGTTCGTCCGGGATGATAGCGGAGCGGCGGCCCTGCCTTGTCCCGTTCTCGATGGCGGACATGAGATCACGAGCCTGCTCCGCGGACCGCGCCTGCGGGGCGGGCGAGGCGGGCGGTTCGGGGGTTGGTTCTGCCAGCGGCGCAGCGAGATTGGCCTGCCTGCTGCGGCGGGGCAGGGCGGGCCTGGTGTCACCGTTGGGCTGCGGTGCGGCGTACTGCGGCGCCTGCGGGGCCGGTGATGCGGGCGCCAGGGTGGCGACGGCCCCGGTGGCGGGCTGCGGCGCGGCCGCCGATTCGGCGACGGGCGCAGCGGGCAGGCGTCGGCGTCGCCCGGGGTCGGTCAGCTCCGAAGGCGTCTGCGGCGGTACCGAGTCGGTGACGATGAGTGCGGACGGGATGAGCACGATGGCCTTGATGCCGCCGTAGTCGGACTCCGACAGCCGCACCGTGACACCGTGGCGCACCGCGAGCTGGGCGACGACGAACAGGCCGAGCCGGGAATCCGCCGACAGCGCCGCGACACCGAAATCGGGTGGGGTGCGCAGCATGTCGTTGAGCCGGGCGAGTTCGCCCTCGGACATGCCCATGCCCTGATCGCTGATCTCGGTGACCACGCCCTTGCCGACCACGTTGCCGCTCACCTCGACCCGCGATTGCGGCGGGGAGAACGCGGTGGCGTTGTCCACCAGTTCGGCGAGCAGGTGGATGAGGTCGGCGACCACGGTGCCGACCACGTGCACCTCGGGCAGCCGGGCCACCCGAACCCGGGCGTAGTCCAGCGTTTCACCGACCGAGCTGCGCACCAGGTCCATCAGGGGCACCGGGTTGCGCCACTGCCGGCCGGGCTGGCCGCCGCCGAGGATGGTCAGGTTCTCCGCGTTGCGGCGTTCCCGGGTGGCCAGATGGTCGAGCCGGAACAGTGTGTCGAGCAGGATCGGATCCTCTTGCCGCTGTTCGGCTTCGTCGAGGATCTCCAGTTGCCGGTGCACCACGATCTGGCTGCGGTGCGCGATATTGAGGAAGACCGACTTCACGCCCTCGCGGGTGCGGGCCTCGGCGACCGCGGCGCCGATGGCGGCGGCGTGCGCGTGCTGGAAAGCCTTGGCCACCTGGCCGATTTCGTCGTGACCGAAGTCGAGCACCGGCGTTTCGACCGCGGGGTCGATGGTTTCGCCCTCGTTGAGCCTGCGCATCGTCTCGGGCAGTCGCTCGTCCGCCATCGCGATGGTCTGCCTGCGCAAACGCTTGAGCCTGCGAATGATTCGGTTGGCCAGCACCAGCGCGATGAGGAAGGCGACGATGCTGACCACGAGCACACCGCCGCCCGCGTACAGCGAGTTGGCCGCGGAGTTGTTCGCCTTGTCCTCGGCGAGTTCCTGGGAGTGCCGGTTCTGCGCGATCCACACATCGATCAGGCCGCGGTTCACCTCGGACGCGGCGTTCTGCCACTCCACGTTCGACAACGGCAGGGCGGGCTGCTTGGCACTGCTGGAGCTGCTCGAA
Source organism: Nocardia brasiliensis IFM 10847 (assembly GCF_000710915.1). Lineage (GTDB taxonomy): Bacteria > Actinomycetota > Actinomycetes > Mycobacteriales > Mycobacteriaceae > Nocardia > Nocardia brasiliensis_A. Next base: position 22,659 of record NZ_BAUA01000153.1, on the reverse strand, counting down.
CTGCTGGAACTGCTGGAACTGCTCGAATTGTTCGCCGCCGCCTGCGTGGTCAGATGTCGCTGTGCGACAGCCGATTCCATCAGCGACAGCTGCTGCCAGGCATTGCTGCCGGTGAGCGCCTGCAGCCGGTCGTGCTGCGCCTTGTCGGCGCTGAGTTCGGTGGTCAGGTTGCCGATCTCGGCGTGGTAGAAGCCGACCTGGCGCAGGAATTCCTCGACCGGGATGGGTGTGGCGCCGTTGCCGGCGGCGAGCATGACGCCGAGCGCGTTGCTGCGCGACATCGCTTCGGCCGCATTGAGAAACCGCATGCCGTCGGCGATCGCGACGCCGATCTCGGTGTCCGGTGCGGTCTGTTCGGCGATGCCGGTGCCGACCGAGATCACGTCGAGCAGCCGGTTGTAGAACATGTAGGCGTCCGAGGGCGGCAGCTGGCCCGCATCGGTCGCCATCCGCACCTGCGTCATCTGGCTGAGCAGCGTGTTGAAGCCCGCGACGTCGTCGCCGATCTTCGAATCGTCCACTTCGCGAAGGCCGTTCGACACCTCGATGAGTCCGCGCATCGCACCGTCGAGGCGGATCCGGGCCGCGGCGAGGGCGGGCGCAACGGTGTCGTCACCGGCGAGCTGGGCCAGGGTCAGGCGGCGTTCTTGCTGCACCGCCTCCATGAGCTCTCTGGTCTGCGGGATGGCGTTCTGATTCTGTACCGCCCACTCTTTCGCCTTGGTCCCCTCGGCTACCAGGTACCCCGCTGCGCCCACGCCGACCACAAGCAGAGTCAGGCTCGGAATGAGCGCGATTGCCAGGATCCGCGTACGGACCCCGAGCCTCGCTCTGAACATCGGCACAACCTAAACCACAAAAGGGACTGGGCGGGACCAGTGTCCCGCTGAATGAGACTCGAGTTGACTTTGCCGTGAACGGCAGCCGACGGCGGCGTGACCGGCCGGCGCGGCGTTCGGGGGCCGATTCGCGGCTGCGTCTGTCCCGCTTCGGCGGCAATGACCGTTGTCGCGGTACTGCGCGGTCCGCGCACGGCGTAGATTGTGTGTACCTCGCGGTAACACGAGATCGCATCGACTACGTAGGAGGCCACGATGCCCGCGCCGGAAGCCGCCGTCTTCGACCGTCTGAGCGGGCTCGCCGCGATCGACAATCCGGACGAGCGTGCGCGTAAGACGATCGCCGAGACGTTCAGCGGTAAGCCGCTCGGCAGCGTGCCGGTCGGCACAGCCGACGACGTGACAGCCGCGTTCGAGAAGGCCAGGACCGCGCAGACGCGCTGGGCGGCGCGTTCGGCCGCCGATCGCGCCGCGGTGCTGGAACGTTATCGCGCGCTGGTGGTGGAGCACCGCGAATTCCTGATGGACGTGGTGCAGGCCGAGACCGGCAAGGCGCGCTGGGCGGCGCAGGAAGAGATCATGGGCCTGATGTTCGCGGCCCGCTACTTCGCCAAGGCCGCACCCGGCCTGCTCGGCGCGCACAGCGTGCCCGGCGCGTTCCCGGTGCTGAACCGCACGTCGGTGCGCCATCAGCCCAAGGGCGTCGTCGGTGTGGTCGCGCCGTGGAACTACCCGATGCTGCTGTCCATCGGCGATTCGATCCCCGCGCTCATCGCGGGCAATGCCGTGGTGGTCAAGCCGGACAGCCAGACTCCGTTCTCTTCGCTGGCCAACGCCGAACTGCTCTACCGGGCCGGCCTGCCGCGGGACCTGCTCGCGGTGATTCCGGGACCGGGCACCGTGGTCGGCACCGCGATCGTGGACAGTTGCGACTACCTGATGTTCACCGGTTCCTCCGCGACCGGTCGCACCCTGGCCGAACAGTGCGGACGCAGGCTCATCGGCTTCTCCGCCGAACTCGGCGGCAAGAACCCGATGATCGTGGCGCAGGGGGCGAACCTGGACAAGGTCGCCAAGGCGGCGGTGCGGGCCTGTTTCTCCAACGCGGGCCAGCTGTGTATCTCGATCGAACGGCTCTACGTCGAACGCTCGATCGCCGACGAGTTCACCGAGAAGTTCGTCGCCGCCGTGCAGGCGGCGAAACTCGGTGCGGCCTACGATTATTCGGCCGATATCGGCTCGCTCATCTCCGAGGCCCAGCTGGAGACGGTGACCAAGCACGTCGCCGACGCCACGTCCAAGGGTGCGAAGGTGCTCGCCGGTGGCAAGGCCCGGCCGGACCTGGGCCCGCTCTTCTACGAGCCGACCGTCCTGGCCGAGGTCACCGACGAGATGGAATGCGGCCGCAACGAGACGTTCGGCCCGCTGGTCTCGATCTATCCGGTCGACAGCGTCGCCGAGGCGGTCCGGCTCGCCAACGACACCGAATACGGCCTGAACGCCAGTGTCTGGGCCGCGAACAAGTCCGCGGGGGAGCGGATCGCCGAGCAGTTGCACGCAGGCACCGTGTGCGTGGACGAGGGCTACGCTCCCGCCTGGGGCAGCACCGCCGCGCCGATGGGCGGCATGGGCATCTCCGGCGTCGGACGCAGGCACGGCCCCGACGGACTGCTCAAGTTCACCGAGCCGCAGACCGTCGTCGTCACCCGGTTCCTGAATCTCGATGCGCCCCCGCTGGTCTCGCAGGACAGGTGGCAGCGGTTCCTGATGTCGGTCGCGCGCAGCCTGCGGTTCCTGCCCGGACGCTGATCAGCGCCCGCCAGGTGGTCGTGCGCCACCTGGCGGACACTGCCGCGGGCCTCGCCCGCGCCGTGCGACGCGTTCGGGGTCCGCAGGCCCGGAGGTTCTAGGTCATCCGATCGGCCCCGGTGCGCGGCGGCGGCAATGTCGCCACTTCGGCATCGGTGAGCAGTCGGGATCGGATGCGGAAGCGCACGTCGTCGGGCGCCTCCAGGGGGAAGCCGCTACCGCGTCCGCTCACCACGTCCACCGTCAGGTGCGTGTGCTTCCACACCTCGTATTGTTCGGCGCACATCCAGAATTCGGTGTGCCAGGGCAGATAGCCGAGCAGCACGTCGGCGCTGCCGACCTGGCATTCGCGCACCGGGAACCAGCGCGGCGAGCCGGCGTCGCCGTAGTCGTCGCACTGGTGCAACAGCACGGCGCCGTGGTAATCGATCAACTGCCGCAACACATTTCGTGCCTTGTCCGTGATGGCGACCCGCTGCGCTCGCTGCTGCATCAGAAGAACCCCTGCTTGTTGGGCGCATAGCTGACCAGTAGATTCTTGGTCTGCTGGTAGTGATTCAGCACCATCTTGTGGTTCTCCCGGCCGATCCCGGACTTCTTGTAGCCGCCGAACGCGGCGTGTGCGGGATAGGCGTGATAGCAGTTGGTCCACACCCGGCCCGCCTTGATCGCGCGGCCCATCCGGAACGCGGTGTTGCCGTCCCGGGTCCAGACGCCGGCCCCTAGACCGTAGAGCGTGTCGTTGGCGATGCGCACCGCTTCCTCGACGGTGTCGAACCGGGTCACCGCGACCACCGGCCCGAAGATCTCCTCCTGAAACACCCGCATGGTGTTGCTGCCGGCCATGATCGTGGGTTGGATGTAATAGCCGCCGGGCAGCCCGTCCACCTTGCGGGCCTCTCCGCCGGCCAGCACCCGAGCACCCTCTTGTCGTCCGATGTCGATGTAGGACAGGATCTTTTCGTACTGATCGGGCCCGGCCTGCGCGCCGATCATGGTGTGCTCGTCGAGCGGGTCGCCGCCCGCGATGGCGTTGGTGCGCTCGATGCAGCGGGCCAGGAATTCGTCGTAGATCGAGGAGTGGATCAGCGCGCGCGACGGGCAGGTGCACACCTCGCCCTGGTTGAACGCGAACATCGTGAAGCCCTCGATCGCCTTGTCCAGGTATTCGTCGTCGGCCGCGAGCACGTCGGGCAGAAAGATGTTGGGGCTCTTACCGCCCAGTTCGAGCGTCACCGGCACGATGTTCTCGCTGGCGTACTGCAGCACCAGTCGCCCGGTGGTGGTCTCGCCGGTGAACGCCAGCTTCGCCACCCGTGGACTGGAGGCCAACGGCTTTCCCGCTTCCACACCGAAACCGTTGACCACGTTGAGAACTCCGGGCGGCAGCAGATCGGCGATCAGTTCCACCACGAGCAGGATCGAAACCGGGGTCTGTTCCGCGGGCTTGAGCACGATGCAGTTGCCCGCGGCGAGGGCGGGCGCGATCTTCCACGCGGCCATCAGGATCGGGAAGTTCCACGGAATGATCTGCCCCACCACACCGACCGGCTCGTGGAAGTGGTAAGCGACTGTGTCGCCGTCGATCTCGGCGATGCTGCCCTCCTGTGCCCGGATCGCGCCCGCGAAGTAGCGGAAGTGATCGACCGCCAATGGCAGGTCGGCGGCCAGGGATTCGCGGATCGGCTTGCCGTTGTCCCAGGTCTCGGCCACCGCGAGCCGCTCGCGGTGCGCATCGATGCGCTCGGCGATCCGCAACAGGATGTTCGCGCGCTCGGTCGCCGAGGTGAGTGCCCAGCGCTCGGCGGCGGCGTGGGCCGCCTCCAGCGCCATATCGATATCGGCGGCACTGGATCGTGCCACCGCACAGAAGTTTTCGCCGTCCACGGGGGAGGGGTTGTCGAAATACCGCCCCGTCATGGGCGGCGCCCAGTCACCGGCGATGAAGTTGTCGTAACGGCCGGCGAAACTGACGATGCTGGTGTCGGACCCCGGTCTCGCGTAGATCATGCACTCGCTCCTCGCAGAATCACTGTGGTCGGGCCACTATGACCCGCCAAGGTTGGTGCGAGGTTGGTGTGACCGACGCGCGTGCAACTGCACTTGCATTCAGGAGCGCAAGGCCGTGTGCAACCGGGCGGCGACCACGGCGCGACGCACGTCGTCGAGGGGCAGCAGCCGCAGCGCGTGCTCGTGCACCGCGATATCGCCGGGCGCGCGTTCGCCGAAGGCGACCGCGTGTTCGGCCCGATCGCTGGCCAATACCGCGTTGCGCACGCCGACATCGAGATACGAGCGCCACTGCACCACGCCGGGCGTGTCCGAACCGGGCAGCAGCGGACCGCGATAGAGCCAGACCGCCGAGGTGGTGTCGCCCGCCGCCACGGCGGCCAGCAAGTCGACCGCATCGCAGGCCACCGGCCCGGTCAACAGGTAGCGGCGGTTGGTGATCTCGCCGCCGGTGGCACGGCGCAGATGCGACACATCGGCCTTGAGCGTGCTGGCGGAGACCGTCCGGTCGCCGTAGACGGCGGCGTGCAACTGCTCGGGCGTGAACCCGTCGGGCTCGAGCGCGAGCAGAGCCAGGATCTCCAGCTGACGCGGTGGCAGCGGGACCGGCCGGCCGTCGCGCATCAGCCGTGCGGTGCCCAGACATTCGAGCCGGACGCCGGGCGTCGGCGTGGGCTCGGCGGCGCGCAACATCGTCTCCACGGCGGTGACCAGCGCCCGCACCGAGGCCAGCACCAGCGGATGCGAGCGATCCCAGGAGCTGGACAGGTCCAGCACGCCGAGTTGCCTGCCGTCGGGCGCGTGGATCGGCGCCGAGTAGCACACCCAGCCGTGCAGCGCGGCGATCAGGTGCTCGGCGGAGAACACCGAACAGGGGCGGTCGTCGTGCAGGGCCAGCGATAAGCCGTTGGTGCCCATGGTGCTTTCGTTCCAGCAGCCACCGGGCGCGAAGTTCACCTGCTCGGCCTGCTTGCGCAGCGAACGGTCGCCCGCCGACCACAGGATCGTGCCCGCCTCGTCGGTGACCACGGCGAGATAGCCCGCGTCCTCGGCGATTCCGCGTAGTTCACCGGACAGTTCGGTGATCGGCGTGCGCAGCGGGGATTCCGACCAGAGGTCGGCGACGTCGTCCAGACCGGGAGCGACCGTGCGACCCGGATCCACCGTGTGCAGCGAGCGCTGCCAGGATTGGGCCACGTCGGTGCGGAGCAGGGTGGGCCGCGATGGCGGTGGCGTGGCGGTATTCGGAGCCGTAGCCCAGCGCTCCCATTCCTTTTCCAGTTCGGCCCGCCGCTGGGTCAGGGTGCGGAACTGTGCCACCTCGAAGAACCCCATCGTCGTGTGAGCTCACATTCGCTCTCTCATTCTGGCGTATGCAAGACGGCGGTGGGAGGGTTTGCCGACATACCGAACGGTCCTTGCGGCGTATCTCCGTGTCGCACCCGGCGTGGCGGACTACCCTCGGAGGATGGCGACCGTTTCACGGCGGGCCCAGCTGGCCGACGTGCACGAACTGGCTTCCGGCATGCCGTATGTGACACGCATCGATGGCCCGCGGGGCAACCCGATCTATCAGGTGGGCGGGAAATCGTTCGTGTTCTTCCGGACACCGCGCCCCGACGCCTTCGACCCCGACAGCGGCGAACGCTACACCGATGTCATCGTCTTCTGGGTGTCTTCGGAATCGGAGAAGCAGGCCCTGGTGCAGGACCCGCGGTTACCGTTCTTCACCACCGCCCACTTCAACGGTCACCCCTCGGTGCTGGTGCGCGGCAGCCGGATCGGCGAACTCACGCACCAGGAACTGGCCGAGGCGATCCAGGACGCGTGGCTCGCCCGGGCCTCCGGCAGGCGGGCGGCCGACTGGCTGGCCGCCAACCCGCCAGGACCTTGATCACTTGTTGAGGAAGATGCCTGCCACGTCGGCGTTCTTGATCGGCGTATCAGCGTTGCGCTGACCGCCGCACAGCAGGTCGACCGAGACCATCGTGGCGTCCACCACGGTGCCCGCGGGCTCGTGATCGTCGTTGGTCTGCTGCTTGACGAACTTGGTGATCGTGACGCGCTTCTTGTCCTGGTCCTGCTGGACGTAGTCGCTGCACTTGGTGTCGCCGCCCTTGTTGACGGCGCGTTCCACGTCACTGCAGCCGGCGAGCATCAGTGCGACCGCCGCGATCGCGAGGCCGGCCTGCCCGGTCCGGGACAGCGTGCCGTTCATGTGCTCCTCCTGAATACTTCGTCGCCGCGGCCGTCCGCGGCGATCGTCACCACCCTAGAGCCCACGCCGCGCGCCGCATGGCGGGCGCGCGGGCGAGCCAGGGAACCGGTGGCGGTACCGGCTCCCCGTCCCGGCTGTACCCGCTCAGGCGCGAAAGATGCGCAGCGGGATATCGAGTTCGGCGGGGGTGAGCGAGCCGTGGTGGCCGACCATCATCGACTGCAGTGGTTCGGCGCCGCTGCGGATGATGCCGCCGGTGCCGCGCGGCGCCACGACCACCTCGCCGATGCGCTCGGCCACCCGCGGGGACACGATCGGGCCGAACCACCCCCGGTCGATCACCTCGGTGCGCGACAGCACCGCGTAGTCCGGGCCGAGGATCTCCGTCCAGGCCGCCGCGACGTCCGCGGCCGCGCCCGGTGCGGTGTACACGTGCCGGGCGCGCGGTTCCCCGCCCAATTGCCGCACGCCGGCGCGCAGTCCGGCGTGCTCGTCGAAATCGATGCGCTCACCGAGTTCGACCATGCCGTGATCGGCGGTGACGCACAGCGCGGCGTCTTGCGGCAGCCGCTCGGCGATGTCCGCGGCGATCCGGTCGACATGGGCCAGTTCCAGTAGCCACGCGTCCGAGGACGGACCGCGCACGTGCCCGGTGGTGTCCAGATCGCCGTAGTAGGCGTAGACCAGCGTGCGATCGCCGGCACGTAGGCCGATGCCGACCCCGTCCACCAGGTCGCCGACCGAGAACGCGGGACGAAACGCGCACCCGCGCAACACCGCTCGGGTCAACCCGGAACCGTTCTGGTAGTTCGGCGCCACCTGCGTGACCACGATGCCCTGCGCGGCCGCGCGTTCGAAAACCGTTGTGGTGGGCTGAAAATCCTCCGGCACCAGCTCGCTCAGCAGATCGACGCGCGCGCCCTCGCCGTGCAGTCGCCAGCGCAGCGAGTTCACCAGCCGATCCTGCTCGGGCACCCGCATCAGATAACCGACGATGCCGTGCTCGCCGGGCGGCACACCGACGCCGAGCGAACTCAGGCTGGTCGCCGTGGTGCTCGGGAATCCCGTGGTGAGCGCCACCGACGGCAGGCCCGACAAGAACGGCGCCACACCGGGATTCGCGGCCAGCGCGGCGGCGCCGAGCCCGTCGATCAACAGGACGCACACCCGGTCGGCGGCGATATCGAGGCCGAGCCGGTCCCGCTCGCCCGGCACGCCGAAACCGGCGAGCAGCGAAGGGAACAGGTCAGCGAGGGAGCCCGTACCGTAACGGGGCGCAGCGAACACGATCGTCAGGATGTCAAGATCGGTGCGGTGCGGGCAAGGGCGGGGTCAGGCCTGGCCCGTCTCGAACCGGCTGACCTTGCCGTCACGCACGGTGAACCGCCAGCTGGTGCGCATCGAACCCCAGCGCGAATTGGTGTAGTCGGCAACCAGTTCGGTGCCGCCGTCGTCGACCGACTCGACCTGCATCCGCGCGTTGCTGCCGAACACTTCCGAGTCGGTCCACTGGCCGATATTGCGTTCCACACCGTCGTCGGACATGGTCGCGTCGTCGGTGAGCGCGGCGAAGAACCGATCCTGGTCGTTGGCGTTGAGCGCGTCCACGAATTCCTGCACCACAGGATCTAGCTGAGTCATCCGGTTACCCCTCTCTGATCAGGTGACAGCACATGAGTAGCAGGGTGGCAAACCTCCGGCGTCCACTCTAGGGCAGAAGCGGCATCCGTGCCGGGACGGCGCTCGTCACGGTGCGGGGAGGTGGAATTCGGTGCGCAGCGCGTCGAACAGCTCGGGATAATCCATGCCGTAAGTGGTCGCGGCGGCCCGCACCGCACAGCAGGCGGCTTTCAGCGGGTCATCGATATCGGTCGCGGCGGAGTACGCCCAGACCGCCTTGTGCTGCTGGATCTGCTCGGTGTTGCCGGGGAGACCGGACACGATCGTGACCGGAATATCGGGATCGGTATCGATCCGCCACAGGATGCGGGAGCCGTTGCCGAAATCCGGCGGTGCGGCGGTGGGATCGTCGGCGTCCAGCGCCGCGAGACCGGCCCGGAAATCGGCGAACTCCGTCAGTCCCGCACGTTCGAATGCGCGATGCACGCACCAGCGGGCCAGTTCCCGCTGTCGCGCCGGGGACAGCTCGACGATGCCGTCGACCAGATCCCGGTCCAGACCGGCGAGAACCTGTGCGTCGTAATTGCCGAAATCTTCCGTGAGCACGGGAGCGGGTGCTCGCCCGCCCCACGTCGCCACACGCTCGTGAAAAGCTTTGACGTCCGGGTGATCGTGCGGGACCCGCTGCACCACACCGTCCGCGTCACGGATGTAGGACCGTTCGTAGTCCGGTGTCGGCAGCGTTTTCACCGGTGCCGAATACGCGGCATCGGTCTTGCGTAGTTGCCGAATTCCGTTGCCGGTCTCGGTAGTCGGCCACAGCTCGAGCCGATAGGTCTCGGACGGTTCGGTCACCTCGAGATCCCAGTTGTCGTCGCGACCTCGGGCACAGGCGCGAATCCGGTACCGCCCCGGCGGTATCGGCTCGAAGCCGGGCTCGACCGCACCGTCCAACCGCAGCACCCGCAGTTCTCCGGCGGATTCGAGCCCGGTCTCCTCGACCGCCTCCCATTCGGCGAGGTCGTTGTCCTCGGGTGCGGCGTCGGTCGTCACCACCGTGACACGCACCGGCCCATAGGCGATTCCGGTCAGCACAGTCACGAATCCGGGGCCCGCGCACAGCAGCGCACCCTCGTGCCGAGTGTCCAGCGTGTCGGCGTCCACCGCCCCCACCCCGAACTGATGGTGATCGACCTGAACCGGCGCCACACCCACCATATCCTGTCCCTTTCGTCAGCGATCGTTGTCTCGGCTCGAGGTCAGCCCTTCACGTAGAACGTATCGCCCTCGAGTACTCGGTTCTTGGTGAAGAACCAGGTCGTGATGCCGCCGCCTCGCGTGTTCTGTCGACCGTTGATGAAGCACATACTGATTCCCGTCGCGGCGTGCGCCGGAACCGAGCCGGCGGGCAGTACCACCACCCAGGCAGCTCGGGCGCTGACATCACAGGTGTCGTTGTAGGTGCGGGCGGGTCCACCCGCGCCGCCGCCCTCATGCGTTGCAGCGAAAGGATATTCGTCGCACTGCATGCCTGTGGCGCGTGGGCCCGGGATGCGGTTGCAGGTGGTGTTGCGGTTGTTCTGCATGCGCGTGTCATCGGTGGTGCGGGTCAACGGTTTCGACCCGCTGGGAGCGCCCGGCAGACCACTGGCTTGCGCGAACCGCACGTGCTTCGCGAGTTCGGGCACGTTGCGGGTGCTCATGTCGAGGATCGGCTCCGCGCCGCGAACGACACAGCCCTGGGTGTTGCGGTTGCCGATCGCGTCGCAACGCACCGAAGGCGCCGCAGCCGCTTTCGTGGTGATCGGCGTGGCTTTCGCATGGGTGAAGGTGAACTCGGCGAATCCGTTGGTCCGGCTCTGCGCTCCGGCCGCGACCGGAGCGGTGAGGGTGTAGTCCTTGACGTACTTCGTGTTGTTGGCGACCTGGCGCGGCGGCTCGGAGTTGTTGAAGGTGTGGTTGCACGTCGCGTCCGAGGCGCAGTAGACCGACATCGCGTACTGCGCGGCGCCGGCCTCGCCCCACACGTCGGTCATGTGCAGCACCGTCCGTGCCTTCCAGGTCGTGGTGTTCCAGGTGGTCTGAATCTGGTTCTCCTGCACCACCTTCAATCCGCCGATGGGGGTCGCGGGCTCCTTGCGATCACGGAGTTCGATGATGCCTTCGCGCCACATGCACTGGTAGGTACGGTCACCGGCCCACTGCCTGCCCGGCAGATCCACGCAGTAGGGCTTGTCGAGCGCGCTCGACCACCACACCGCGGCGCGTGCGCGTTCCTGTGGTTGCGCGGACTCCGCTGGAGTGCACCAGATGTAGGGCTCGGTGCCACCGTCGGGGCGTACGTCGGCGCACGGCGGCAGTTCATCGAGCACCACCCCGGCGGGAACAGGAGGCGCGGGTTCGGTGGCCGAACGCGCGTTCGGCTGCGGGGCATCGGTCCAGCCCGGCCCGTTCACGCGCACTCGATCGTCGTCGCCGCAGCCGGGGCAGTTGGCATCATCGATGTAGTCTTCCTGCCAATCGATGTCCTGTCCCTCGGCGGCGCTGGTCGGCCAGCCGATGGTGCCGCCCTGGAAGTCCTGATCCCATGCGGACGCGCCCCGTTTGCGCTGGTCCCCAGTCGGATAGCCGTACGGGCCCTGCTCGAAATCAGTCAACTGCCACTTCGTGAGGATCCCCCCGCTCACCGGATGCGCGCCGTACTGCGGATGCCAGTAGACGACGCTCTTGTCGAATCGGTTGAATCGTCCCACACCGTCCGGCGTCTTGGTCTCGTCACTGGTGGGATAACCGAGAGAACCGCCCTCCCAACCGGTTTCGCCCCATTTGTCCCGGATCGCGCCCGCCACGTAGTACGCCTCGTTCAGTTTCCAGTAGATGGTGCCGCCCTGAAAGTACTGCCGGCGGCCGACATTGTCGGGATTGACGATCTCGTCGCTGGTCGGATAACCGAGGACACCGCCTTCCCAACCGTTGCGTTGCCAGGCAGCGAAGAAATGATTCACCACCGGGTGTGCGCCCCCGTTCGGTGACCAGTAGATCGGTCCGTTCTGAAAGGTCGAGCGTTTGCCGATGCCGTCGGGGTTGGACAGTTCGTTCGAGGTCGGGAACAGCAGGAAGCTGTTCGGGCCGCCGAGTTCGTTGTATTTGTCCCGAATCGCGCCGCACACCTCGTACGGTGCGGGCCAATACACTTGGCACCCGTCGGTCACCGAGCGCGGTGCGGGGCGTTCGGCCAGCGCAGCTTCCATGGTCTCGGCCTTGTCGGCTTGCTCCTTGCTGAAGCCGTCGGGGATCTCCTGGCAGTCCGAGCGCATCTTGCCCGGGACCACGGTCTTGTTCGGGTTCAGCGTGGGTGCCCACTTGTCGGGCTTGGATTTTCGGTCGCTGCCGGGTGCTCGAGTGCAGGGTTGCGGTGGCGTCGACGACGGTGCGGTAGAGGTCGGTTTGCTCGTCGATGCCGTCGGCGTCGTGGTCGACGGTGCCGGCGGAGTCGTAGTCGACGGGGCTGGTGTACTCGACGGCTTTGGTGTCGTGCTCGACGGGGCCCGTGGGACCGTGGTCTGCGGGACCGTGTTTTGCGTCGTGCTGTGTTGTGCGGGCTCCGGCACGGTAGTCGACGGCGGCGCGCTCGCGGCGACGCCGGGTAAGGTGACAACCACCGCGGTCGCGGCGGCAAGCATGGTCATGCCCAAGGCAATTCGATGGTTTGTCGGGCGATTTCGGGCATGCGGCCGTACACGAGAATTCATGAACCCCTCCTGCTCCCCAGTGGCCGGGACGAACTCCGGCACACTCAGAAGTTGATCACGGACGAACGCGAACTGTCATCGACTGGGGACTGGGGAGCAAGGCGATCCCAGTGCCTGTGGGAAGGGAAAATCGGGGGGCTGGTAGACAGAGGATCGTGACGGCGCAGCGGGCATTTCGATTCGGGGTGAACATGGTGGCTCCGGATTCGCGGACCCTGTGGATCGAGAAGTGCCGCAGGGCCGAGGAACTGGGGTTCGACGTGATCGGGGTGGCCGATCACCTGGGCTGCCCGGCGCCGTTTCCGTCGATGGTGCTGGCCGCCGAGTCGACCGAACGGGTGCGGGTGAACACGTTCGTGTTGAACACCTCGTTCTACAATCCGGTGTTGCTGGCGCGCGATATCGCGGGCGCGGATCAGCTCACCGACGGGCGGGTGGAGATCGGGCTCGGCGCGGGCTACGTGCAATCCGAATTCGAGTCCGCGGGAATTCCTTTCGAGTCCGGCCGCAAGCGGGTGGCGCACCTGGAGCGGACGGTCAGCACGTTACGGACCCTGTTCTCCGATCCGGAATACCAGCCGTGCCCCGCGCAACCGGCGGGCCCGCCGCTGCTGATCGCCGGCTGGGGTGACCGGCTGTTGCGGCTGGCCGCCGAAAACGCCGATATCATCGCCTTTCCCGGCGCTTCGGCGACCGAGAACGGTGGGCCCTTGCATCTGGCCGGGTTGGCCGAGATCGGCGAAAAGATCGATTACGTCCGTGAACTGCTCGGGAAGCGTTCGGACAGTGTGGAATTCAATCTGCTCGTGCAGCGGGTGGTGCCGCCCGCCGAGCGTGCCGCCGTGCTCGAGCTGTTCGGTCCAGCCCTCCCCGAAGATGTCGCCGATCGCCCGGAAGAGTTGCCCACCTTGCTGATCGGCACCCCGGACGAGATCGCCGACCGGGTCCGCGCCCACCGCGACCGCTACGGCTTCAGCTACATCACCGTGCTCGAGCACAGCATGGAACAGTTCGCCCCGGTGATCGACCTGCTGCGCTAGCCGCGCCGCTGCTGGGTTCCCGCACGGTTTCTGCTGCGCGAAAGCTCAGGGGAGCAGGTCGATGATGACCCGGGGGTCCAGCTGCCGGAGCTTCCTGGGACGCGCTGTGAGACAAGGCCAGTCGCGGGCCACCGCCTCGGCGGCGGCATGCCCGGCGGGCAGCAGCAGTTCGGCGTCGGGGTTGCCGGCGAAGGCGGCGCCGAGTCGTTCGGAGGCGCCGCGGTCCAGGGCGGTGATGATGGTGTGCGGCAGTTCCAGCAGCACGTCGAGGATGTCGAGGCGGTGCGGTGGGATGTGCGCGCGGGCGGCCGCCAGTGCGGTGGCCGGGACGACGATGGTGTTGTTCGCACCGACCGTCGCCCAGACCACAGCCTGGGCGTAATTGGCTTGGTTGGCCCAGCTGACGACGGCTGCGGTATCGAAGACGACACCGCCCAGGACGGGGGTTTTCACGCGGCGCCGAGGTGTGGCCCGCCTGCCTCCTCCTCGGATAACGGCGGTAACCCTTGAATGGCGCGGGCGCGGTTGATCAGATCCAGCGGCGGTCTGCCGCCGAACACCTCTTCGAGTTTGGCCAGTGACTCGGCCGTGCCGAGCCGGGCGAACACCGATTCGGCGACGAACGCCGCCACCGACTCGATCCGCCCCTCGGCACGCCAGCGTTCGAGGGTGCTGACCAGTTCCTCGGGCAACGTGACGGTCACCTTCCGGGTGCGATGCGCGCGAGGCTGGCCCATTCTGGAACCTTATCCCGAGATCGTTCTGGACGGGAAGGGTCCGGCCGAGGCGGAAGTTCGCGTACGGGAGCAACTTTCACGGTCGGGGCGGTGAGCAGAACGGACGCCCGGATGGTTCCGAATTGATGTGATCTACGTCACAATGCCGTGGGTGTTTTGTCGGTGTCGGGTGGCATGGTGTTCGTATGCCTTTCGCCGAAGCCGCTCCCGGCACCGATGTCATCCGGTTGCTCGGAGCCAGTGAGCACAACCTGCGCAATGTGTCGCTGGACATCCCCAAGAACAAGATCACCGTTTTCACCGGGGTGTCCGGTTCCGGCAAGTCGTCGATCGTGTTCGACACCATCGCCGTGGAATCGCAACGGCAGCTCTATGCGACGTTCCCGGCCTTCATCCTCAACTTCCTGCCGCGCTACGAGCGCCCGCACGCCGAGGCGATGGAGAACCTCACCGCGCCGGTGATCATCGACCAGCAGCCGGTCGGCGGCGGCCCGCGCTCGACCGTCGGCACGATGACCGACATCTTCTCCATGGTGCGCGCCATGTTCGCGCGCTTCGGCGCCCCGTCGGCCGGATTCGTCTACCACTATTCGTTCAATGTGCCGCAAGGCATGTGCCCGGACTGTGACGGCCTCGGCGTCTCGGTGCGGGTCGACCCGGATCGGCTGCTGGATCGCACCAAATCGCTCAACGAGGGCGCGATCCTGTTGCCCGGCTACGGTGTCGGCAGCGGCGACTGGCAGCTGTACGGCAATTCGGGACGATTCGATCTGGACAAGAAGATCGCCGATTATTCCGAGGCCGAATTCGCGGATCTGTTGCACGGCACCGGCGGCAAAGTGGAACTCACCTTCGCCAAGGGCACCTGGAAAGCGGACTACGAGGGCATCGCGGCCAAGTTCACCCGCACCAAACTGCAACGCGACACCTCCGGCCTCAGCGAGAAGACCCGGGCTCAGATCCAGCAATTCCTCACCGAGGGCGTCTGCGGGACCTGTCAGGGCGCCCGATTGAACGCGGCGGCGCTGGCCACGAAGATCGACGGCCGCAACATCGCCGACTGGGCGGCGCTGCAGATCACCGATCTGATGGCGGTGCTGGACGAGATCACCGATCCGGCCGCGGTCGGGCTGGCCGCCGCGATCCGCACCGCGCTGCAGCGAGTGGCCGATATCGGGCTGGGTTACCTGAGCCTGGACCGGCCGACCTCGACGCTGTCCGGCGGTGAAGGGCAGCGGCTCAAGATGATCAAGCACCTGTCGAGCACGTTGATCGGCATGACCTACATCTTCGACGAGCCGAGCGTCGGACTGCATCCGCGCGACGTGGGCCGGTTGAACGATCTGCTGAAGGCCCTGCGGGACAAGGGGAATACGGTGCTCGTGGTCGAGCACGATCCCGACGTGATCCAGATCGCCGACCATATCGTGGATGTCGGTCCGCGGGCGGGCCTGCACGGCGGCCGGGTGGTGTTCGAAGGCAGCTTCGAGGAACTGCGCGCGGCCGATACGCCGACCGGCGCCGGGCTGCGCCGGCCGTTCACGGTGAAGCAGGACTTCCGGAAGGCCAAGGGGGAGTTGCTGATCGAGCACGCCGCCGTGCACAACCTGAAGGACGTGACCGTCGGCATCCCGACCGGCGTCCTGACCTCGATCACCGGCGTGGCGGGTTCCGGCAAGAGCAGCCTGATCCGGGACGTCTTCGTGGTCGAGCACCCGGAGGTGATCTTCGTCGATCAGTCGGCCATCGGCGCGTCGTCGCGTTCTACTCCCGCAACGTATCTGGGGCTGATGGACCCGATCCGCAAGTTGTTCGCGAAGGCGACGGGGGAGTCGCCGGGGCTGTTCAGCTTCAACTCGGCGGGCGCCTGCAAGCAATGTGAGGGGCGCGGCGTCATCATCACCGAGATCGCCTACATGGATCCGGTGACCACGCACTGCGATGCCTGCGACGGACGGCGCTTCTCCGACGACGTGCTCGCACTCACCTTGCGCGGCAAGTCGATCGCCGACGTGCTGGAGCTGACGGCCGAGGAAGCGCTGGCGTTCTTCCCGGAGAAGGCGCTGAACGCCAAGCTGCGCACCATGAACGAGGTCGGCCTGAACTACCTGAGCCTCGGCCAGGCGATGAGCACGCTGTCCGGCGGCGAGCGTCAGCGCATCAAACTCGCCACCCAGCTGGGCAATACCGGCAGCGTCTACGTGCTCGACGAACCCACCACCGGCCTGCACATGTCCGATGTCGACACCTTGCTCGCCCTGCTCGACGGCTTGGTCGAGCGCGGCAACACCGTCGTCGTCATCGAACACAATCTCGACGTCGTCGCCCACTCCGACTGGGTGATCGACCTGGGCCCCGACGGCGGCAAGGCCGGCGGCGAGGTCGTCTTCACCGGCACCCCCGCCGACCTCCTCGACGACACCCGCTCCCTCACCGGCGAATACCTGCGCCGGTACAAGGCGGCGTAGGTCTGCACGGGCCGCGCCATCGATACCTGCCCGGCAGTTCAGCTGTGCTCGCTGAACTGCTGGGTGCCGGTGACGCGGAGGAGGTCGAGGGCGGAGGCGGCCGGGGTGCTCGGTTCGGCGGAGTAGACGACTACGGTTTGGTCGGTGTCGGGGACCAGGAGGGTGTCGCATTCGACGACGAGGGGGCCGAGTTCGGGGTGATCGATGGTCTTGGTGGCAGTGCGCCACAGGCTGGACGGCCGCTCGCGCCAGAGCTGCTCGAACTCCGCACTGCGCGTGCGGAGTTCGGTGATCAGGCGGTCGAGATCCGGGTCGGTCGGGTAGCGGGCTTTCGCGCTGCGCAGGGTGCCGACGCCGTACGCGCCGATCATGCGGATCTCTTCGGGCGTATGCCGGACTCGGCTCATTTCGGTGCCGAGGAAGCACTGCCAGACCATGTTGCGTTGCGGGACCGGCCAGGCGGAGAAGTCGCCGAGCAGCGCGGTGGCCATCGAATTCCAGGCCAGCACATCGCTTTTCGCGGACATCACCAGCGCGGGCAGGTCGGACATCCGGTCCAGCAGTCGTAGCACGCTGGGCCGCACCACCATCGCGATATGACCGGGCTGCGGCGGAGCGGCCCCGCCGAGCTGGAACAGCAGGTTGCGATCGTTGTCGTTCAGCCGCAACGCACGTGCCAGCGCCGCGAGCACCGCGGTGGACGGGTGCGGGCCACGGCCCTGCTCGAGCCGCACCACGTAGTCGACGCTGATACCCGCCAGCTGCGCTACTTCCTCGCGGCGTAGGCCGGGCACCTGGCGCCGCAGACCCGCGGGCAGGCCGACATCGCGCGGCTGGGTCCGGCTGCGGGCTTGCCGGAGCAGGGCGGCGAGTTCGGTGCGGTCCATCGTCCGATCATCTCGCACCCGCCGCGGCCGGGGATGGTACCGCTGATCCCATGACGAGCCCGCCCTGTTCAGGCGGGGTGCGGGCGCCAAAGCTGAACGTATGACGACAACGACAACGGCTCTGGTGACCGGAGCGAACAAGGGCCTCGGCCGCGAGACCGTCCGCAGGCTGGGCGAACTGGGCTGGCGGGTGTTTCTCGGCGCGCGGGACGCCGACCGCGGCAAGCGGGCGGCGGCCGAACTGGCCGAGCAGGGGTTGAACGTCGAGTTCGTGCAGCTGGATGTCACGTCGGTCGCCTCGATCGAGGCGGCGGTCGCCGCGGTACGGGAGCGGACGCAGGCGCTGGACGTGCTGATCAACAACGCGGGTATCTCCGGCGATTTCCGGGCACCGGAGCAAACGCAGGCCGAGGATCTGCGTCCGGTCTTCGAAACCAACGTGTTCGCACCGGTTCAGGTGACCAACGCGTTCCTGCCGCTGCTGCGCGCGGCGGCGCACCCGCGCGTCGTGATGGTGTCGAGCGGCATGGGCTCGCTGGCCGTCACCTCGGACCCGGGGCGACTGGAATCGTCGCTGCCAAATCTGAACTACAGCCCGTCGAAGGCGGCGCTGAACATGATCATGTCGCAGTACGCGCGGGCGCTGCCCGAGATTCGCTTCAACGCGGCCGATCCCGGTTACACCGCAACGGATTTCAACAACAACGGCGGCTATCAGACGGTCACCGAGGGCACCGACGCCATCATCGAGCTGGCCACCGCGGGACCGGACGGCCCCACCGGCGGATATTTCGACCGGCAGGGCCGGTTGCCCTGGTGACGTCGCGGCCGCGCGCCTACCTCGCGCCGCCGTTGACGTAGAGCGTCTGGCCGCTGACGTAAGACGCTTCGTCGCTGGCGAGGAACGCGATGACCGCGGCGACCTCGCCAGGCTGCCCGACCCGGCCGAGCGGGGTGCGTTCGGCGACCGACTGCTGATGTTCCTCGGCCGACATGCCGACGCGGTTCGCGGTCGCGGCGGTCATCGCGGTGGCGATATAGCCGGGCGCGACGGCGTTGACGTTGATGTTGTACGGCCCGAGTTCGATGGCGAGGGTCGCGGTCAGGCCCTGGATGCCAGCCTTGGCGGCGGCGTAATTGGCCTGGCCGCGATTGCCGAGCGCGGACCGGCTGGACAGCGAGACGATCTTCCCGTAGCGCTGGGCCACCATGTATTTCTGGGCGACCTGCGCGCAGTGGTACGCGCCGGTGAGGTTCACCGCGAGCACCGCGTTCCAATCGTCCTCGGCCAGGCGGAAGAACAGGTCGTCGCGCGTGATGCCCGCGTTGTTGATCAAGATCTGCGGACTGCCGAGATCGGCGTCGATCTGGTCGAAGACCGACTGGACCGACGCGCGGTCGGTGACGTCGCAGACGTAGCCGCGGGCGGTGCCGCCCGCGCGCGTGATCTGTTCGAGGGTGTCCGCGGGGGCGTTGCGGTCCAGCACGGCGACCGCGGCGCCCTCGACCGCCAGCTGCAGCGCGGTGGCCGCGCCGATGCCCTGCGCCGCACCCGTCACCACGGCGACCTTGTCGGTGAACCGGTCCATTGCTGCGTTCTCCTCTCAAAATGCCTGTTCGGCAAGCCATTCGGGAAACTCGGTGAGATCGGTGAGGACGACGTCGGCCCCCGCGGCCCGCAGTTCGGCGGCGTCGCACGGGCCGGTGGTGACCCCGACCGCGAGCACACCCGCGGCCTGCGCCCCGCGCATATCGCCGGCGTGATCGCCGACGAAAAGGTGGGCACCTTCCTCGCGCAGCACGCTCGCCTTGCCCGCGGACCACAGGTCGCCCGCGAGATGGTCTATCCGCCAACCGAGTTCGTCGATGTGCAACTGGGCGAGCGGGCCGTGCTTGCCGGTGACGACGAGCACCCGCCCGCCGCGCGCGTCGACCGCGGCCAGCGCGGCGTCGGCCCCGGGCATGGCGGGGATGCTCGACACGATCGACGGATACAGTTCGCGGTATCGGATGACCAGGGCCGGGACGAGTTCCTCTGGTGCGCCGGCTTCGGCGAGCAGAGTGGCCAGTGGCGGGCCGAGCCGATCCGCGAAATCGGCGCCGCGCAGCGGCACGTCGAATTCCGCCGCGAGAATGTCGACGGCCCGGCCGACCCCCGGCCGCGAATCGATCAGCGTCATATCGAGGTCGAAGCCCACCGTCCAGGTCACCACCCGACCCTAACGGCCGTATCGAACGGCCGCACCCGAGCATCGGGCGGCCGCTGGATCGGGCCGTGGGGGCTTGGCGACTTGGGGCGTATCGAACGGCCGCACCCGAGCATCGGGCGGGCCGCAGGATCGGCCGGTGTGGCTGGGCGACTGGGGCTCGATCCGGCACAGCGCCCTCGCGTGGAACCTGTGGCTCAGGTTAGCCTAACCTTATGGCAACCACGACGCGCACGAACCGCCCGACCATGGCCTACGCGACGCTACAGGTCAGCCGGGTGGCTCAACTGACGCCGCACATGGTCCGCATCACGTTCACCGGACAGGATCCGGACGCGCTGATCAACGTCGGGCCCGATCAGTACACCAAGGTCTTCTTCCCGCTGCCGGGCCAGCGGCGGCCCGTCGTCCCGCCCCCGCTCGAAAGTACCGACCAGACGATGAGCTGGTACCACCGGTATCTCGCCATGCCCGACGCGATCCGGCCGCCGATGCGCACCTACACCGTGCGTGCGCAGCGCCCCGAACTCGGCGAACTCGACATCGACTTCGTCCTGCACACCGAACACGCTGGGCCCGCGTCGGATTGGGCGGCCAAGGCGGTGCCCGGCGCCGAGATCGGCATGCTGTGCCCGCCGTTCGCGCTGTACTGTCCCGAGCCCGCGGTGGCGTGGCAGCTGGTGGTCGGCGACGAATCCGCGATTCCCGCAATCGGTTCCATCATCGAGGGGCTCGACCCGGGCGCGGTGCTACGCGCGTTCATCGAGGTCTCCGGCCCGGACGAGGAGCAGCGCTTCGACACCGCGGGCGATGTGCGGATCGGCTGGATCCACCGCGGCGACCGGCGACCCGGTGACGCGGTGCTGGCGGCGGTACAGGCGGCCGAGTTTCCCGAAGGCGCGCCGTACGCGTGGGTTTCCGGCGAGGCGAACCTGGTCAAACTCACCCGCAGACATCTGGTCCGGGAGCGCGGCATCGACAAGCACTCGATCACCTTCACCGGTTACTGGCGGGTCGGACGCACCGAAGAGGACAACGGCCGGGAGAACGTGCGGCGGGCCGCGGCCGGGGAGCCGCTCGTCGACGAGGACTGACCGCGCACCGGCGTATGTAATGCTGGTGGCATGGTGGGATTCGTTGCGGCGGTGCGCCGGTGACCTCGGATGCGGAACTGGATCCAGCGGCGGTCGAGATCGGCAGCTTCTATCCGGTGCCACCGCAACAGGTGTGGCGCGCGCTGACCGAACCGGACCTCATCGAACGATGGTTACTCCGCTCGATCGGGTTCGCCGCGACCGTCGGCACCCATTTCATCTTCGAGGTTCCCGCCCGGACACCCGGCGAGGTCGCCTGTGAGGTCCTCGTCGCCGAGCCCGCCGCGCAGCTGACCGTCAGCTGGGTAGACCTGCGGGCCAAGTACCCGGCCCGCTGGGTGGTCGACTGGACGATCCGGCCGCAAGGCCGCGGCACCCGACTCGTCTTGACCCAGACCGGTTTCGACATCGAGAACCGCAGGCAGAAGATGGCGCGCAATGCGCTGGAGCGCGGGTGGCGGACCACGCTGACCCGGCTGGGAACGGTGCTGGACGAGTTGGCCGAGTGAGGGCTGCGGGCAGGGCGGGGCGCGCCGCGCACATCTTGTCGTGCCGCGCGAGTGTCAGTCGAACGACACACGCGCGGGATGCGCAACATTGCGCGGCGGACACCGTGCGACCGCCGCACAGTGGATGCTCGGGGTCTGCACCGGTTCTAGGGAGCCGCACCACTTCGGTACCCCGGCGGAGCGCGTGTCCCGAGAAGTGGTGCGGGTGTGGCGGTTTGCGTGCCGATACGCGGCAGGCCGCGGCCCGCAGCGCGTAATGCGCTGGACGCAAGCGGCATTCGGCCGGCACCGCAGCGTTCCGCGTCGTAGACATCGAAAGCCGGGCTGCTGTCCATCGGCATCGTGGTCGAGCTGGTGAACATCGGCGCGCTGTCGGCGTTCGCCCTTGTCCGCTGATCTCAGGGCGAGTGGGTCCCTTCTGTGCTTGTGGCCGGTAAATGGATGGCGGGCAATCGAGTTCGCGGGCGAAGATCGGCGCGGTGCTCTAGGGTCGGAGGCGAGTCGATGAGACAACGCGTCGACGTGCGAGCTCGCTCCGGCGTGCGAGTCGAGCCGTCGCCGGGGGAGTCGGGGCGCGGCAGGAGGGCAGCATGGGGCATGTCGAGCACAGCGCGGCGTGTAAAGCGCCGGTGGACTTCACCTTCACCTACGTCGCGGACTATCGGAACGTCCCGAAATGGATGTTCGGCATCCGGCACTTCACCCCGGTGGGCGACCAAACCTTCGGTGTCGGAGCGGTTTTCGACACCGCACTGCATCTCGGCCCCACCACCCTGCACCTGCGCGCCGACACCACCGAATGGATCGACGGCTCCCGCGTGACCATGCGGGCCATCAAAGGTATCGAAGGATCGATCCGCTGGGACTTCGAGGCGTTGAGCCCGGAAACCACCAAGGTCAGCGCCACCGCCGACTATCGAGTCCCGGTGGTTTCGCGGGCCGGTTCCTCGATCGGGTGATCCAGGCCTTCATCGGCCCCGCCATCCGTCACACGGAGAAACACCTTCGCGAGCAGATCGAGACCAGCTACCGCCAGTCCCTCGCGCACCCCGACTGACCGCACACCTCGTTCCGGGATCGCAATGATTCACGTGGAACGAAGCCTTCCGTAAGCCTAAGCGTCCCAACGTCGTTCACCGAGCGCAAGTCTGCATCGAGTGCGAGTTCGCAACGACTGCACCGCCTCGGACCCGCCCGCGGCGTCATCGAGTCCGAATCGGTCGGCACCTTCGGTAGCTCGTCCGACCCGGCCGCGCTGCGGTAGTCCGTCGTCGAAGCCCCGCGCACTTCTCAGCATCCCGCGCGCGTGTCGGTCGGCTGACACGCGCGCGGGGTGACGATAGGTGCGCGGCAGTGTTCAACCCGAACGCCGGAGCGAGGAGACCTCTGCCGGGGCGGCGCCGTGCCGTCCCGCGGCGCAGCGCCGCGCGCATGTTTAGCGTCCCGCGCGTGTGTCGGTCGGCTGACAC
>NZ_BAUA01000154.1 GCF_000710915.1 Nocardia brasiliensis IFM 10847 | reverse complement strand
GTTCGATTCGCTGCTGCTTGTTTAAATTAATAGTATCGGACAGTCGGTTTCTGTTGCGTGTGGATCGGTTATCTTCTTTCGGTCCGGCCATCTTGAGGTTGGTCGTTCTGTGCGGTTTTGGTGCGAGAAGTTCGGGAACTCGGTTAGAATAAATGGGTATGCCTTCGCGGCGGCGGCGCGGCTCGGGTTCTCCGTGTTCTCGATATGTCGTGACCCGTGAGTGGATTTCTTGTACCTGGTGCCGATGGAGGTCGTTGTGTCCGCCATGTTCGAACACTCGAAGCTGTGCCGCCGAATTGTTGATCACGAAGATTCCGATCGGCTCTTTATCGCAGCGAAAGCAGTCTGTGAGCCTGTGCTGCGAGAAAGAGTTCGAGTGCTGCCGGCGCCGTTTCGGGTGATGGCGGGATACCACCTCGGATTGTGCGACGCTGAGGGTATCGAGTCGGCGGGAAACTCGGGCAAGGGGTTGCGGCCGGGCCTGGTGCTGGCGGCGGCACAGGCGTGCGGTGCTCGGTCCGCTGACGTGGTGGCTGCCGCTGCGACGGCGGTGGAGTTGGTGCACAATTTCACGCTGGTTCATGACGATGTGATCGATGGCGACCGCACTCGCAGGGGTCGTGCCACGGTGTGGAGCCGGTGGGGTCCGACCCAGGCGAT
>NZ_BAUA01000155.1 GCF_000710915.1 Nocardia brasiliensis IFM 10847 | reverse complement strand
GCCGGGGCGAGGTCGTGCAGGTCTTCGAACTGCTGCGGCGGCTGTTCCTGATCATCCACCGGCCCGTCATGGCCTACGGCGACTCGATCGAACCGTCGGTCGCCGAATTCGAGCAGCTGTTCAACAAACTCGTGCAGGACCCGGGGCGGATCGACACGGTCATCGCCGGAATCAAGGACTTCATCGCGAAGATCTCGGCGATGCTCGGCGCCGACGGGATCACGGTCGACCAATCGGCCAGTGTGGTGCGCGGTCCGGCGCTGTGCGTTCCGTTCGAGGGGAGGGCGTGCTGATGAAGCGCTGGGCGCGAACGGTTGTCGTCGCGGTGGTGGCGCTGGTCACCGTGGCCGTCGTGGTGGGCGTGAGCGGCGCGACCTGGGTGGACCGGGTGCGGCCCGCCCAGCAGACGATGTGTGCCGAATTCGCCGACACGGTGGGTCTTTACGACGGCAACAGCGTCACGCTGCTCGGTGTGGAGATCGGCACCGTATCCGGGATCGAGGCGCGCGGCGACCGTATGCGGGTGACGATGACGATCGACGGCAAGATCGAGCTGCCCGCCGACGTCACGGCGGCCACCCTGTCCAGCTCGATCGTGACCGACCGGCACGTCGAACTGTCCAAGACCTACACCGGCGGCCCGAAATTCGATACCGCGCAGTGCCTTCCGCTCGAACGCACGCGGACTCCGGTCGGGATCAGCGAGGCCCTCGACGCGTTGGCGACCTTGTCCGGCGACCTGGTCGGGGTGCAGTCCACGCCGACGCCGGGCGCGCCGTCGGACCGGCTGCTCGATCAGACGCTCACCGGCGCGGTCAACGCGCTGGACGGCACCGCGCCGCAGTGGAACGCGCTGTTGCAGCGGCTGTCCCAGGTGATCGGGGACCCGGCCGATCGGGATGCGGTGCTGCGCAGGCTGGTCGACAACCTGGACCAGCTCACCACCATGTTCATCACCAACTGGCCCGATATGCAGGCGCTGATGGACAACCTGAACAACGGTATCGCACTGGTCGACGGCTTCTCGGCGGAGCTGTCGCGTGCGGTCGATCTGGCCCTGCAGTTCCTGCCGGTGATCGCCCGCAACGTCGGCAAATACGACCAGCAGTCCTTCGAGTTCCTCGACCGGATCGTGCCGCAGGTGCACCGCTACGCGGTGCTGGCGGGCAGCATCGTGGATCTGTTGATGAAACTGCCGCCGGTGGTTTCCGGTCTGGCGTCGATCGTCGACCCGGCGACCGGTGCGCCTCGCGTGAATTACCTTCCACCGCACTATGAATCGGCCGACGGCAGTCAGGTCGGGCTGCTCCAGGTCCTTCTCGCAACGGTGGGTGCGCGGTGAAACGCCTGCTGCTCGCCGCGCTCGCGCTGCTGCTCACCGGTTGTGGCGTCCGCGCGACCGACGTGCCGATCCCGGGCACCTATCTGGCGGGGGACACCTTCAGCATCCGGATCGAATTCGGCTCGGTGCTCAACCTGCCCGACCGCGCCAAGGTCATCGCGGAGGGCGTCGAGGTGGGCATGCTCGATCGGATCGAGCTGACCGGCGACACGGCCGTCGCCACCGTCGACTTGAAATCCGATGTGCGACTGCCGCAGACGGCCACGGCCGAGCTGCGCCAGAGCACCATCCTCGGCGATATCCACATCGCGCTGGCCGCGCCGCCGAATGCCGGGCCACCGTTCCTGGCCGATGGTGACGTCATTCCCCGGGCGCGGACCGTGCCCGCCGCCAACGTGGAAGACATCCTGCGCGCGATGTCGAATATCGTCACCGGCGGGCGATTCGGCGAAATGCAGGACCTGATCGTCAGCGTCAACGCCGCGTTCCCGACCGACGAGGCCGACCTCGCCCGCATCCTGGCGGGCGGTCGCAACGCATTACACGACCTCGCCACGCATTCCGCCGAGTTGGATCGGATCCTGGCCGCCGCGGCCAGTGTCACCACGACGCTGGAGGCGAACAAGGACAACGTCGACCGAACCCTGACGCTCGGCCCCGGCCGGGCCGCCGGCCTGTCCGATGTGCTGTTCGGCCTGGTCCAGTTGATCATCGACGGCGGTGAACTGGCCAGGTATGTCGGCGATCTCGCGCTGCCGCTGCGTGGCGACCTGCACGACATCATCAGCATCCTGGCCCCGGCCGCGCGCATCATCGCCGGCGCGGACACCACGGTCCCGATGAACGTCGACACGATGAACCGCCTGTTGCGCGAGAAGCTGATCCCGTTCTTCAGCGCGCCGCCCGATATCCAGGTGCGGCCGGTGGCGGCGGACGCGGTCGCGGCCGATGCCGCGCACCGCTCGGATCAGATGATCCAGGTACTGCGATCGATCGGGATGGTGCGATGAAACTTTCCGGACCTGTCTCGCTGGTGCTGCTGCTCGTGATGACCGTGGTGTGCGCCGCCTACATGGCGGTCGGCGTGCTCGACATCGATCCGCGGCGCAGCACGAATACCGTGACGGTGCTGATGGATTCGTCCGGCGGACTGATGCCGACCTCGCAGGTCGACCTGCGCGGGATGCGCATCGGCAAGGTACGCGCCATCACCGCGACCGGCACCGGGCTCGCGGTGCGGATCGAGCTGGACGCGAAATACCAGGTGCCGCTGGGCAGTGAGGTGCACGTCAGCAACCTGTCCGCGGCGGGCGAGCAGTTCATGGACTTCCGCCCCACCACGACGGCGGGGCCGTACCTCACCGACGGCAGCGTCGTGCCGACGAGCCAGGTGCGCGTCGCGACGACGGTCAGCGAGGCGCTCGCGAAACTGGATGTGCTGAATTCCCAGATAGATCCGGCGAAGGTCGAGCGGCTGGCCGCCATCGTGTCGCAGGGGTATGCGGGGCGCGAGCAGGAGATCGCCCTGCTCACCAAGACATTGACGATGACGGCGCAGCTGCTGCACGACAAACGGGACGCGATCACCCGGCTGTACGTGCACGGCCAGCAGCTCGCCGAGAATTTCGACGGCTACGGGCCGGTGATCGGTGACTGGGCCGACGATTTCACCCACATGCTGCCCGAGGTGGTGCACCTGATCGAAGGATTCCAGGGGTATTCCTATGCGGGCGAACACGTCTGGGACGAGCCGCTCGGTCCGCTGGTGCAGAAGATCGACCAGTACCTCTCGACGCTCGGACCGGATCTCGCGCATATCGCGACCGCGCTGAAGCCGGCCACCAGTGTGCTGAAACCCCTTCGGGTGGACGCGGGTTCGATCATCGACCTGCTGTCGGCCACCTTCCCGGAGCACGGGACCGCCCGGATCACGCTCGACCTGCCGAAGTAGAGAGTTGAGGACGTCATGAGCACCACCGAGACCACGACCGAGACGCCCACCGAGGAGCCGAAGGCGCCGCCCCGCAAGGGCATCGGCTATCTGCTCGGCGGCCTCGCCGTGCTGCTGACGGCGCTCGGCGTCGCGCTGGGGTTGGCCTGGCAGTCCAGTTCCGACGAGCTGTCCGCGCTGCGGCAGCACAACGCCGATCGGGACAAGGCCGCGGAGGTGGCCGCGGACTACACGCTGCGCTCGCTGACCTACGACCACAAGAACCTGCCCGCCTTCTTCGACAGCGTGCAGCGGGGCACGTCGGACGCGCTGCGCAAGCGCTACGACGAGGTACACGACACGCTGGCGAAGATCATGACCGAGGCGCAGGTGGTCGCTTCCGGGCAGGTGCTGGGCACCTCGGTGGACGCCCAAGGCAACAACCAGTACTCGGTGACCGTGTTCGCGACCCAGAAGACCCAGAACATCCAGCAGCCGAATCCGGTGACGGTGCCGAACATCCTGGTGGTGACGGTGGCCGAGAACGGCGGCGACTGGCAGGTCGTCGACTACGGCCCGAAAGGCGAGGCGCTGGGGCGTTGATAAACTCACGGGTCCTGGTTGGCGTCGGAGAGGGAGTGCTGTGCCGGACCAGCCCAGCGCGCCGCGCCGCGGTCGGCCACCGGAACCGGGCCTGGCGCAGCGGCGCAGGCAGCAGATCATCGAATCGGCCTATGCCGTATTCGTCGCGCGTGGTTATGAGGCCACCACGATCTCCGATGTCGCCGCGCACGCGGGCATCGGTCAGGGCACGGTGTACCGGTACTTCCAGAGCAAACGCGAAATATTGGACCACGTAGTCGATTTCGGCATCGCGAAGTTCGTCGATCGGGTGCAGCCGCGGACCCTGCTGAAACGTCCGGCCTCGGCGCCAGAATTGCTCGCCGAGCTCCGGTCCGCGATCGGCCGCTGGTACGAGATGCTGGACCAGGAGCCGGATTTCGTGCGGCTGTTCCTGGTCGAAGCCAGTGCGATCGACAAGGAACTCAGCGATCGGCTACTCGGCCTGGAGCTGCTGGTCAGCACGTTCGTGGCGCACGAACTGCGGCTCGGGGTGGCGGCGGGCTGGATTCGCGCGGACCTCGATCCGGAGGTGACGGCGCATATCGTGCTGACCTTGAGTGTCCCCGGCCTCTTGCAGGAGATGCGGGGCGAGAACACCGCGGCCGAACGGGAACGCACCACCAACGGCGTGCTGACTCTGCTCGAAAAAGCTTTGCGGCCACGCGATCTGGCCGGGCCCGCGCGATGAACGCCGCGGACCGGGGCGCCAAGCGCCGCGCCGAGCTGGTGCTCGCCGCGCACGAACTGTTCGTGGACAAGGGATACCGCTCGGTCGTCGTCGCCGATATCGCGGCCAGGGCAGGGGCCGCTCACGGCACGTTCTACAACTATTTCGACAACAAACGCGACATCCTCGACGCGGTCATCGACCACTACTTCGCCCTGATCCGGGAACGGGTGTTCGGCCGGGCGATCGCGGGCCGGCGCCCGAAGACCCTCGACGAGTTCTGCGAGGTGATCGCCACCATCGTGGACCACTGCTACGAATTGGTCGCCGACGAACCGGGTTTGGTGAATTTCATCCTGCTGGAGGCCGCCACGATCGACGAGCGGGTGGCCGAACGCTCGATCCGGAACCTGCGCGTCTACGGCGACGAAGCCACCACCCGGATCCAGCGCGGGATGGAACTCGGCTACATCGATCCGGCGCTGGATCCGCGCCTGACCGGGGCGGCACTGCTCTCCGCGCTGCTGGCGGCCCTGCTGTCCGCGATCCGGGACGGCGCCGACGGGCTGGACCAGACTCGGGTCCGGGCCCAACTCGTCGCCTTCGCGCACGCGACGCTAGCGCCCTGACGGAGCGAACCGGGCGGTCGCGTCCAGGATCGCGCGCAGCATCTCCGGGCTGCCGGTGTGTCCCGAATCGTCGATGACGTGCAGCTCGGCGTCCGGCCACGCCTGCGCCAATTGCCATGCGGTGTACAGGGGCGAGCCGAGGTCGAGCCGTCCGTGGATCAGCACACCGGGGATACCCGCGAGTGCGTGCGCCTCACGCAGGAGTCGGCCGTCCGGCAGCCAGGCGTCGTTGGCGAAGTAGTGCGCGCAGATCCGCACGAAGGCGAGCAGATCGGCATCCGTCTTGTCGCTGTATTGTCCTGGGCTGCCCAGGTTTTCGTGCGCGATGACGGCGTCCTCCCACGCACACCAGTCCCGCGCGGCCTTGGCGCGCACCTCGGGATCCGGGTCGTTCAGCAGACGGTTGTACGCGGCGACGAGGTTTCCGTCGCGTTCGGCGGCGGGCAGGGCGTCCCGGAACGCGGCCCACGGCCCGGGCAGGAAGCGGCCGACGCCGCGATAGAGCCAGTCCGTCTCCTCCGGTCTGGTCATGGTTACGCCGACCAGGATGATCTCGCAGACCCGCGCGGGATAGCGCTCGGCGTAGGCGAGGATCAGGGTGGAGCCCCACGAGCCGCCGTAGAGCAGCCACTGTTCGATGCCCAGATGCTCGCGCAGGCGCTCCATGTCGGCGATCAAATGGTCGGTGGTGTTGACGGACAGATCGACCGCGGGATCGGCGGCGTGCGGCAGGCTTTCGCCGCAACCGCGTTGATCGAACAGCACGATCCGATATTCGCTGGGATCGAAGTTCCGGCGCGAACCACGCTTGCCGCCTGAGCCCGGTCCGCCGTGCACCACCAGTGCGGGCTTCCCGGCCGGGTTGCCACTGGTCTCCCAGTAGATCCGGTTGCCGTCACCGACCTCCAAGAGCCCGTGCGCGTAGGGGTCGATCAGCGGAAACGGCTGCGGCACTGGCGCTCCCGGCGCGGTGGTCCCCATCGCCGGTACTCTACCGGCCGGACTTCAGGCGGATTGCTTCGCGGTGACCGCGGCCGGAACCGGCTCGCGGGTGTGCAGCGCGGCCCAGAGGGCGGCGGTGGCGGCGACGCAGGCGGCGGCGCCACCGACGTGGAAGACGACCAGGACGGCCGGGACGTCGGTGAAGTACTGCACGACGCCGATCAGGGCCTGGGCGCACACGATGGCGAGAACCACGAACAGCCGTTTGCGCACGGCCGGGGTGATGCCGACCGCGAAGAGGCCGAAGGCGAGGCCGATCAGCAGCGCGAGATAGCCGACGAGCAGTTGCGAATGCAGGTGCACCAGCGTGACGATCTCCACCTGCAACCGTTCGACCTGCCGCTCGATGCTCTTGTCGCCGGCGTGCGGTCCCGCGCCGGTGACCAGCGTGCCCGCGATCAGCACCCCGCTCATCGCGACCGCGCTGAGCCCGGTGAGCCAGCGCAGCGGCGCGGGCGCCTGCACGGTGGCGACGCCGTCGTCGGGTTCGCAGATCTTGGCGTACAGCACGACCGAGAGCCAGACCATGAGCATCGACGCGAGCAGGTGGATCGCGACGGTCCACCAGAGCAGCCCGGTGCGCACCGTGATGCCGCCGATGATGCCCTGCAACAGCGTGCCGCCGGGCATCAGCCAGGCGTAGACCAGCACATCGCGCCGGCGGCGCGCGCGGACGACCGCGAGCACGATCAGCGCGGCGCACAGCGACACCACGAAGGTCAGCAGCCGGTTGCCGAACTCGACGGCCTGATGCAGCACCGGCACCTCGGACACACCCACGGGGGTGAAACTGCCGGGGAAGCACTGCGGCCAGGTCGGGCAGCCGAGACCGGACGCGGTGACCCGGACGACCGCGCCGGTGACCGAGATGCCCGCCTGGGTGAGGATGACCGCGATCGCGAGGATCCGCTGCACCCGCAGCGAGGGCAGCGGCAGCTTGTCGACGAGTCGCAGGAACGCGCGATACAGCACGTCACGATGGTAGAGCACGGTCAACTACACGCTGTCGTTGGTACCGCGCACGGCGGTTGGGGGAGTGATCGACGCAGGTGCGCGGGTTACTGGAAGCGGAACCAGCGGGCCGCGAGCCCGCCCGACACCAGGCCCCACACCGCCAGCACCGCGATGCCGAACCAATCCACACTGCTGCGCATCGCGTCCTCCAGGGCGACCGTCAGCGCGCCCGAAGGGATCAGGCGGGCAAGCACATTCACCGCGGTGGGCAGGTCGTCGGAGGCGAACACCACGCTGGCGATGCCGAGCATGACGAACCACAGGATGTTCGCCAGCGCGAGCACGATCTCCGCCTTCAGCGTGCCGCCGAGCAGCAGCCCCATCGCCGCGAACGTCGCGGTGCCGAGCGCGATCACGAACGCGCCCAGGACGAGTCCGGCGGGCTCCGGTCGCCAGCCCAGCGCGAAACCGATCACGCCGAGCAGAATCGCTTGCAGCACAACGACGATGAGCACCGCGGCGCACTTGCCCGCGATGATTCCCCAGCGCGGCAGCGCGGTCGCGCCCAGCCGCTTGAGCGCGCCGTAGCGGCGATCGAAGCCCACGGCGATGGCCTGACCGGTGAACGCGGTGGACATGACCGCCACCATCATCACCGCGGGCACGATCTTGTCCACCCGATCGTCGCCGAGGTCGCCGAACGGCAACAGGCTGAGCCCGACCAGCAGGGTGATCGGGATGAACATGGTGAGCAGCAGCTGTTCGCCGTTGCGCAGCAACAGGATCAGCTCCAGCCGGGTCTGCGCGCTCATCATCGCGAGCCGGGAGCTGGGCCGCGGGTCGGGCGCGAAGGTGCCCGGTGCGAAGCGGTTGGCGCTCAGATCTGGCTGGGTCATCCGCGCAGCTCCCGTCCGGTCAGTTCCAGGAAAACGTCCTCGAGTCTGCGCTGATCGATCCGGATGTCGGTGGCGAGCACGTTCACCCTGGCGCACCAGGCGGTCACCGTGGCGAGCACCTGCGGGGTGATCTCGCCCTCCACCAGATACGTGCCCGGCGTGGTCTCGCGGGGCGCGAACCCTTCCGGCAGCGCCGATTTCAGCAACTCCAGATCGAGTTTCGGTGGGGCGCAGAACCGTAGCTGTCCCGCCGCGCCGTGCGCGGTCACCTCGGCGGGCGTGCCGGAGGCGACGATCTGCCCGTGGTCGATGATCACCAGCTGGTCGGCGAGCTGCTCGGCCTCGTCCATCACATGGGTGGTGAGCACGACGGTCACGCCGTCGCGGCGCAGCGCATCGATCAACTCCCACACGATGAGTCGCGCCTGCGCGTCCAGGCCCGCGGTCGGCTCGTCCAGGAAGACGATCTCCGGTTTGCCGACCAGCGCGCACGCCAGCGCCAGCCGCTGCTGCTGCCCGCCCGAGAGCCGGCGATAGGGCGTCGCGCGATTGTCCTGCAAGCCGAGCGTGCGCAGCAGCCACTGCGGGTCGAGTGGATCGGCCGAATACGCGGCGACCAGGTCGAGCATCTCGCCCGCCTTCGCGCCCGGATACGCGCCGCCGCCCTGCAGCATCACGCCGATGCGTGCGCGCAGCCGATCCGAATCCGCGATCGGGTCCAACCCGAGCACCCGCACCGTGCCCGCGTCCGGTGCGACGAAACCCTCGCACATCTCCACCGTGGTGGTCTTGCCCGCGCCGTTGGGTCCGAGCAGCGCAAGCACTTGCGCCCGTTCGACATCGAAGCTGAGACCGTCGACCGCGGTGGTCTCGCCGTACCGCTTGAGGACACCCTCGACCCGAACGGCGGGTTCGCTGCGCTGAGTCACGATGTCACACCGTAGGACTTGGGCGTCTGTGACGGAGCCGACACCCCCGTCTGACCGCGCCAGGGCAGGGCGTGCCGGGTGAGGACGATGAACAGCACGGCGACGATGACCGTGGCGATCGCGGCGCCGACGATCTGGAACACCTCGAACTCGGCGCCGCGCGGCATCAGGATGAGGCTCACGATCGCCGAGAAGGTCACGGCCGGAACGCGGAACACCGGTTGGGTGGCCCAGGCGGCCAGCGGCACGATCGCCCACAGCAGGTACCAGGGTTGCACCACGGGGAACAGCAGCACGATCGCGCCGAGCGCGACACCGAGCGCGCCGACCGCGTGCAACCGTCCGATGCCGGTCGCGACCAGCATGCGCACCGCGATGAAGCCCGCGACCGCCGCGGCGATCGGGCGGGTGATGCTGATCATCGCGGTGGTGTGGTCGCCGAGCCCGAGCAGCACTCCGCCGAAACCGGTGATGATGCCGAGCACGGTCGGCAACGACATCCAGCTGCGCACCGCGTTGGCCACGTTGAGCGTGTGGATCCAGCCGAAGCCGAGCCCGCTCATCGAACCGATCAACAGTGTGGTCCCGATGGCGATCGCGCCCAGCAGCGCGGCCGCGACGGCGACCGAACGCACCGAGAAGCCCCACCGCCGGGCCAGCGCCATGCCGACGAAGCCGAGCGCGATGATCGAGGTGAACTTCACCGACGACGACATCGTGATGACGATGGCGCCGGCGATCAGCCAGGTATAGGCCCGGCCGTCGAACGGATGGATGTCCTCGATGGCGCGCAGGCAGAACTCCATGCCGGCCAGCATCAGGCCGAGCATCAGCGCGTCGTTGTGCACGCCGCCGACCAGGTGGAACAGCACCAGCGGATTCGCGGCGCCCAGCCACAGCGCGCTCACCGGCGCCACGCCGCAGCGCTGGGACAGCCGGGGCAGCGCCCACACGATCAACGCGACACCGGCCAGCGCCAGCATGCGGTGCACCCAGACGCCCGCGATGATGTTGTCCCCGGTGAGTTCGGCGATGCCGCGGCCGATCCACAGGAACAGCGGGCCGTACGGCGCGGGGGTGTCGCGCCAGATGGTCGGCACGTTGTTGGTCAGCACGTTGTCGATGCCGAGCCCGGCGACCGGCCCTTCTTGGTAGGGGTCGATACCGCGAGCCGCGATTTCACTCTGTGCCAGATAGGAATACACGTCGTTGCTGAACATCGGCGGCGCGACGCTGAGCGGGATGATCCACAGCAGCAGCGTGCGGTCCAACTGCGAGCGGGTGAGGCGGTGGATCGGTGAACCGCCGATGCCGCCGATGGCGAAGCGGCCGAGCAGCAGCCAGGCCAGCACCACGATCACCGTGCCGGTCATGCACATGGCCAGCGATCCGGTGTGCGCGCGGGCGAAGATGCCGAGCACCCGGACGCCGGAGGTCGGATTCTGGTGCACCGGCTGCGCGCCGATGCCCAGCGCGCTGATCGCCATCAGCACCGTGCCCGTGGCGCCCATCAGCCGGATCCGGTCCAGCTGGACCAGTTCCTTGCGATTGAGGCCGGGCACTTCGGACTCGTCCTGGTGCAGGACCGCGATCGAATGATCGGCGGCGGGCACGTCCAACCCGAGTGCCCGGCGCCCGAATGCCAGTGTTCTGCGCCGCGCGCCCTCCAGTACCGCCACGAGACGCAGCCTAGTTCGCGCGGGCGTCCGATACCGCGTACGGGCACCGCTCGTTCCGATCGGCAGCGGGGCCGGGCAAGGGACAATCGGACATATGGTTTCGGAGTCCAGGCGACGGATCGAGGTCGCCGCGTGCGAATTGCTCGCGCGCCACGGGTATCACGGATTCGGCTTGAAGGCGTTGAGTGAGGCGGCCTGCCTGCCCTACGGGTCGATCTACCACCACTTTCCGGGCGGCAAGGAGGAGATCGCGGTGGCCGCGATCACCGACACCGGCACCAGGGCGGCCCGGATGATCCGGCAGGCGCCGACCGACGTCTTCGCCACCACGGCAACGCTTTTCGAGTTCATGACCCGCAAGCTGGCGCAGTCCGACTGGGTGGACGGCTGCCCCATCGGCACGCCCGCGCTCGACGGCGGCAGCGACGTCGAGGCGGTCCGGGAAGCCTGCGGCGCCGCGTTCGACGCGATGGAACGGGCGTTCGCCGGGCTGCTCGCCGAACTCGGCCTGTCCGCGCAGGCCGCGGGCGAATTGGCCACGACGGTGGTCGCCGCGTATGAGGGCGCGACCGTGCTGGCCCGGGTACGCCGCTCGGCGGATCCGCTGCACACGGTGGCCACGGCGATGGAGCGCCTGGTTCGGATCACCTTCACCGAAGCCGGGCTGTACGACGCCGAAGCGGCGGCCGAGCCGACCGGCACCGGCTCCTCGGATATCGATGCGGAGATGCCGGACGCCGATTTCGGAGATCCGCCGACGGCGGTGCCGGCGGTCGACGGCGACGGAATCCTGCCGGATGTCGACGCCCGCGTGGTGGCCGCGGCAGCGGACGAGCCCGTCGACCAGGTTCCGGGAGCGGATCCGCCCAGCTAACCGGGATGCGACGGCCACGCCGCTGAAACTCGTCGCGGTGGGCCGAGTCCGCCCGCGCGCGGGAACGGCCGAGTGGTTGTGACGCATCGCACTGAAGCAATTGCAGCCGGGGCTAATCGATCTCACGTCTGTTGTCCGGACGCTTGCCAGGCGAGCGGCGAACCGTGCGCGGCTCGCCGTCGGCCCGGGTCCGGGTCGGAACTCGCAGGTCAGAGCCTGGTAGATCGCGCAGGTGCGGATTCCGCAGAATTTACGGGTGGATGGCGGTCCCGTCCGCAACCACTCGGCACGGTCGATACCGACCGGTACGGCTCGGTGGCGGCGGTCGACGCAGGTCACAGGGGTCTGGAAGTCAGGGCACCCTTATTAGATTTCGGGAACGAATTCCGCCACACTGATGTTGTGAAAACCGTGGGTTTGCGGAAAAACGATGAAGGGGCTGGTCGCCGGGCCGGTACCGCGTCGTCCGCTGCCCCCGCCACGGTCGCCGAAGGGCACACGCGCGCGGCCATCGTCCAGCTACTGCTGGAGGAGGGGCCGATCACCGCGACCGCTATCGGCACCACCCTCGGGCTCGCGCCGGCCGGGGTGCGCAGGCACCTCGACGCACTGATCGACTCCGGTCAGGCCAGGGCGAGCAGGTCAGCGCCATGGCAGCAGAAGGGCCGCGGCCGCCCCGCCAAGCAGTATCAGCTCACCGCCGCCGGACGCGGACAGCTGGGCCACGCCTACGACGATCTGGCCGGTGCCGCGATCCGCCAGCTCGGCGAGATCGGCGGCGCCCAGGCCATCACCGAGTTCGCCCGCAAACGGGCCAGGACTATCGTGGCCGGGATCGCACCCGTCGAGGAGCACACCCCGGAACACACCGAGGCCAAGGCCGAGGAGATCGCCGAGGCGTTCACCGAGGCCGGATTCGCCGCCACCACCCGCAAGGTGGGCGCCGGCGTGCAGATCTGCCAGCACCACTGCCCGGTCGCGCACGTCGCGGAGGAATTCCCGCAGTTGTGCGCGGCGGAACTCGAGGCGTTCCGTGACCTGCTCGGCACGCACGTGC
This sequence comes from Nocardia brasiliensis IFM 10847, assembly GCF_000710915.1. Lineage (GTDB taxonomy): Bacteria > Actinomycetota > Actinomycetes > Mycobacteriales > Mycobacteriaceae > Nocardia > Nocardia brasiliensis_A. Next base: position 58,072 of record NZ_BAUA01000155.1, on the reverse strand, counting down.
AGCGGCTGGCCACGATCGCCAACGGCGACTGCGCGTGCACCACGCACGTGCCCCTGCTCGTGCTGCCGATCAGCAAAACTTCATCAGAAACCGCTGCACAGCCCGCAACGGTACGAACGAACGACTCCGGAAGGAGTGCCGAATGACGACGACCACCGACCAGGTGCAACCGCTCACCCAGGAAGAGACCATCGCTTCCCTGGGCAAATACGGTTACGGCTGGGCCGATTCGGATGTGGCCGGAGCGAGTGCGCAACGAGGCCTGTCCGAGGCGGTTGTTCGCGACATCTCGGCCAAGAAGAGCGAGCCGGACTGGATGCTCGACATCCGGCTGAAGGCGCTGCGCATCTTCGACCGCAAGCCCATGCCGAACTGGGGTTCCAACCTCGAGGGCATCGACTTCGACAACATCAAATACTTCGTGCGTTCCACCGAGAAGCAGGCCGCCACCTGGGACGACCTGCCGGAGGACATCAAGAACACCTACGACAAGCTGGGCATCCCCGAGGCGGAGAAGCAGCGCCTGGTGTCCGGTGTCGCCGCGCAGTACGAGAGTGAGGTCGTCTACCACCAGATCCGCGAGGACCTGGAGCAGCAGGGCGTCATCTTCCTCGACACCGACACCGCGCTCAAGGAGCACCCGGAGATCTTCCAGGAGTACTTCGGCTCGGTGATCCCCGCGGGCGACAACAAGTTCTCCGCGCTGAACACCGCGGTGTGGTCGGGTGGTTCGTTCATCTACGTGCCGCCGGGCGTGCACGTCGACATCCCGCTGCAGGCCTACTTCCGGATCAACACCGAGAACATGGGCCAGTTCGAGCGCACGCTGATCATCGTCGACGAGGGCGCCTACGTGCACTACGTCGAGGGTTGCACCGCGCCGATCTACAAGTCCGACTCGCTGCACTCCGCGGTGGTCGAGATCATCGTGAAGAAGGGCGGCCGCTGCCGCTACACCACCATCCAGAACTGGTCCAACAACGTCTACAACCTGGTCACCAAGCGGGCCAAGGCGGAGGCGGGCGCGGTGATGGAGTGGGTCGACGGCAACATCGGCTCCAAGGTCACCATGAAGTACCCGGCGGTCTGGATGACCGGCGAGTACGCCCGCGGCGAGGTGCTCTCGGTGGCGTTCGCCGGCGAGGGCCAGCACCAGGACACCGGCGCGAAGATGCTGCACCTGGCCCCGCACACATCGTCCAACATCATCAGCAAGTCGGTGGCGCGCGGTGGCGGCCGGGCCTCCTACCGGGGGCTGGTGCAGGTCAACAAGGGCGCGCACGGGTCCAAGTCGACTGTGAAGTGTGATGCGCTGCTTGTCGATACGATCAGCCGCTCGGACACCTACCCGTACGTCGACATCCGCGAGGACGACGTGACGATGGGGCACGAGGCCACCGTCTCGAAGGTCTCCGAGGACCAGCTGTTCTACCTGATGAGCCGCGGCATGACCGAGGACGAGGCGATGGCGATGGTGGTGCGCGGCTTCGTCGAGCCCATCGCCAAGGAACTGCCGATGGAATACGCGTTGGAACTGAACCGGCTCATCGAGCTGCAGATGGAAGGAGCCGTCGGCTGATGGCGACAGGTGTCATCGGAGCGGTCGAGGGCGAGAACCCGTCGAAGCCGATCCAAAACCCGGGCGCGACAGCCGCGATCAACAAGGGCGAGGTGTTCACCTCGTTCGACGTGAACGCGTTCGAGATTCCGTCCGGCCGCGACGAGGAGTGGCGGTTCACCCCGATGCGCCGCCTGCGCGGGCTGCACGACGGCACCGCGGTGCGCGACGGGCAGGCCACGGTCGAGGTCGGTGCGGTCGAGGGCGTCCGGGTGGAGACCGTCGGGCGCGACGACGCCCGGCTCGGCACCGCCGGCACGCCCGCGGATCGCGTTGCGGCCCAGGCCTACTCGGGTTTCGAGCAGGCCACCGTGGTGTCCGTCGGCGCGGAGACCGAGGTGGCCGCACCGGTCGTCGTCACGGTCACCGGTCCCGGCGAGGGCAAGACCGCCTACGGTCATCTGCAGATCCGGCTCGGCAACTTCGCCGTCGCCACCGTGGTGGTCGACCAGCGCGGCAGCGGAACCTACGCGGAGAACGTGGAATTCGTGCTCGGCGACAGCGCGAAGCTGACCGTCGTCGCGGTGCAGGACTGGGCCGACGACGCGGTGCACGCGACCGCGCACCACGCGAAGCTCGGCCGCGACGCGACGCTGCGGCACATCGCCGTGACACTCGGCGGCGACCTGGTCCGGCTGACCGGCACCGTGCGCTACGAGGGTCCAGGCGGCGACGCCGAACTGCTCGGCCTCTACTTCGCCGACGCGGGCCAGCACTTCGAACAGCGCCTGCTGGTCGATCACTCGCAGCCGAACTGCAAGTCCAACGTGCTGTACAAGGGTGCGCTGCAAGGCGATCCGGCTTCGCCCAAGGGCGACGCCCGCACGGTGTGGGTCGGCGACGTGCTGATCCGCGCGGCCGCCGAAGGCACCGACACCTTCGAGGTGAACCGCAACCTGGTGCTCACCGACGGCGCGCGCGCCGACTCGGTGCCGAACCTGGAGATCGAGACCGGCGAGATCGCCGGCGCCGGGCACGCCTCGGCGACCGGCCGTTTCGACGATGAGCAGCTGTTCTACCTGCGTGCCCGTGGCATCCCGGAAGACGCGGCACGGCGCCTGGTGGTGCGCGGCTTCTTCCAGGAGATCATCCAGAAGATCGCGGTCCCCGAGATCCGGGAGCGGCTCGAGTCGGCCATCGAGGCCGAGCTCGCCGCGATCGGCGCCTGAACCACTCACTCCCACAAAGGAACTCGAATTCGATGACCACCCTGGAAATCAAGGACCTGCACGTCGAGGTCGCCAACCCGGACGAGTCCGGCGAGCCCATCAAGATCCTGAAGGGCGTCGACCTCACCATCAAATCCGGTGAGACGCACGCCATCATGGGCCCCAACGGCTCGGGTAAGTCGACGCTGTCGTACGCGATCGCCGGTCACCCCAAGTACACGGTGACCTCCGGCTCGATCACCCTCGACGGGGAAGACGTGCTGGCCATGTCGGTCGACGAGCGCGCCCGGGCCGGCCTGTTCCTGGCCATGCAGTACCCGGTCGAGGTGCCCGGCGTCTCCACGTCGAACTTCCTGCGTACCGCCGCCACCGCCGTGCGCGGCGAGGCGCCCAAGCTGCGGCACTGGGTCAAGGAAGTCAAGGAGTCGATGGCCGAGCTGGAGATCGATCCGGCCTTCGCCGAGCGCAACGTGAACGAGGGCTTCTCCGGTGGTGAGAAGAAGCGCCACGAGATCCTGCAGCTCAGCCTGCTCAAGCCGAAGATCGCCATCCTGGACGAGACCGATTCCGGCCTCGATGTCGACGCGCTGCGCATCGTCTCCGAGGGCGTGAACCGCTACAAGGAGCGCGAGAACGGCGGCGTGCTGCTGATCACCCACTACACCCGCATCCTGCGCTACATCCAGCCGGAGTTCGTGCACGTCTTCGTCGGCGGCCGCATCGTCGCCGAGGGCGGTTCGGAACTGGCCGACGAACTCGACGCCAACGGCTACGTCCGTTTCACGCAGAACGCACCCGCCCCGTCGGCTTCGCCGACTGCCATCCCCCAGAGTGCCACCGCAGGAGCCTGATATGACCGCCACGGTCCCCGCACTCGACGTGGCCCGCGTCCGGGCCGACTTCCCGATCCTGAGCCGTACGGTCCGGGACGGGAAGCCGTTGGTGTACCTGGACTCCGGCGCGACCTCGCAGCGGCCGCTCGCCGTGCTCGACGCGGAACGCGATTTCCTGACCACGCGCAACGCCGCGGTGCACCGCGGCGCGCATCAGCTCGCCGAGGAGGCGACCGACGCCTACGAGGACGCCCGCGCCGCCATCGGCCGGTTCGTCGGCGTCGACGCCGACGAGATCGTGTTCACCAAGAACGCGACCGAATCGCTGAACCTGGTGACCTACTCGTTCGCCGACGACCGGTTCCCGTACCACGTCGGCCCCGGCGACGAGATCGTCATCACCGAGCTCGAGCACCACGCGAATCTCGTTCCGTGGCAAGAGCTCGCGCGCCGCACCGGCGCGACGCTGAAGTGGTACGGCGTGACCGACGACGGCCGGATCGACCTCGATTCGCTCGAATTGTCGCCCAGCACCAAGGTGGTCGCGTTCACGCACCAGTCGAATGTGACCGGTGCGATCAGCGATGTCGCCGAAATCGTCCGGCGCGCAACGGCGGTCGGCGCGCTGACCGTGCTCGACGCGTGCCAGTCGGTGCCGCACATGCCCGTCGATTTCCGAGCGCTCGGCGTCGATTTCGCCGCGTTCTCCGGGCACAAGATGTTCGGTCCGTCCGGTGTCGGCGTGCTGTACGGCCGTCGCGCGCTGCTCGCGGAGACGCCGCCGTTCATCACCGGCGGATCGATGATCGAAACCGTCACCATGGAGGCCACCACCTTCGCCGCGCCGCCGCAGCGGTTCGAGGCAGGTGTGCCGATGACCTCGCAGGTCGTCGGATTGGGTGCGGCCGTGCGGTATCTCGAATCGCTCGGTATGGAAGCCGTTGCGGCGCACGAGCATGCGCTGGTCGAGGCAGCGCTGGCCGGGCTCGGCGCGATCGAGGGTGTGCGCATCATCGGCCCTACCGACACGGTCGCTCGCGGCGGCGCGGTCTCGTTCGTGGTGGACGGCATTCACCCGCACGACGTGGGCCAGATCCTCGACGACGAAGGTGTCGCGGTGCGGGTCGGTCACCACTGCGCGTGGCCGTTGCTGCGTCGCCTCGGGGTTCCCGCCACGGCGCGGGCCTCGTTCGCCGCGTACAACACACTCGATGAGGTCGACGCACTGGTTGCCGCCGTGCGGAAGGCTCAGCAGTTCTTTGGAGTTGCATAGAACATGCGCATGGAGCAGATGTACCAGGAAGTGATCCTGGACCACTACAAGCACCCGCATCACCGCGGGCTGCGGGAGCCGTACGGTGCCGAGGTGCACCACGTGAACCCGACCTGCGGCGACGAGGTGACCCTGCGCGTCCAGCTCGATGACAACGGTGACGTCGCCGACGTCTCCTACGACGGGCAGGGCTGCTCGATCAGTCAGGCCGCCACCTCGATCCTCACCGATCAGGTCATCGGCCTGCCCGTGCAGCAGGCGTTGAAGGTCGTCGACTCCTACAGCGAGATGATCTCCAGCCGTGGCACCATCGAGGGTGACGAGGATGTCATCGGCGACGGCATCGCACTGGTCGGTGTGTCGAAGTACCCGGCCCGGGTGAAGTGCGCGCTGCTCGGCTGGATGGCGTTCAAGGACGCGGTGATCCGGATCGCGCCCGAGCAAACCACGTCCACGAATGGGGCCGGCAATGACTGAAACACCCGCATCGGAAACCGCCGCCGAGCAGCTGTCCGACGAGGACATCAAGCGGCTGGAGGATCTCGAGGAGGCGATGCGTGACGTCGTCGACCCCGAGCTCGGCATCAACGTCGTCGATCTCGGCCTGGTCTATGGCTTGGCCGTGCAGGACGAGGTCGCGATCCTCGATATGACGCTGACGTCCGCGGCCTGCCCGCTGACCGATGTCATCGAGGACCAGTCGCGTAACGCCCTGGTCCGCAGCGGCTTGGTCGAGGACCTCAAGATCAACTGGGTCTGGATGCCCCCGTGGGGCCCGGACAAGATCACCGAGGACGGCCGCGAACAGCTGCGCGCCCTCGGCTTCACTGTCTGATCTCTCGCATCGCACATCGACGGCCGCTGCCTGCAAGGCAGCGGCCGTCGATGTTTGCGCAGCGCCTGCGGCTGCGTGTGCCACTCGTCACCAGGACTTGGTCCAGGAGCAATAGGTAGGTTATTTTCTACCTATAAACAGTAGGAAACTTCCTACTTGATGCGAACGGAGTAGAAGATGTCGGAGGCTGCTGAGCGGTTCCGGGTGACCAGCGAGGGATTTCTGGCCCGGATCATGGCGGTGCGCGCGGATCAGTGGGACAACGCGACGCCGTGCCCGCGGTGGACCGTGCGGGATGTGGTCGGGCACGTGATCAACGAACAGCGCCGGACGTTGGCGCAGGTGCGCGGGACCGAGCCCGCGCCGCTGCACGGAATCGGGGTCGCCGAGATGGGCGCGCTGCCCGAGATCGCGCCGGATGCCGACCCGGCCGCTGCGTGGAAACACATCGGGGACGGGCTGGCCGCGGCCATCGACGATCCCGCCTGCTTGTCCGCCGAGATCCCGACGTTCCAGGGGCCCAGGCCTTTTCGGGAGATCGTCGACATCCTGCCCGAGGACGTGCTGATCCATACCTGGGACGTGGCCCGCGGCATCGGCGGCGACGAGCGGCTCGACGCCGGTGTGGTCGCGTTCGTGCATGAGCACCTGCTGCCGATGGACGAGGCGTTGCGGCAGCCATGGGCGTTCGGACCTAAGGTGACTGCACCGGCGGACGCGGACCCGCAGACCGAGTTCCTGTGTTTCGTCGGACGACGCCCGTAGCGCGAAAACCACCGGATCCAGAACGAAGGCCGCGATGCCGTACCGCACGAAATCCAGTGACGCCGACCTGCTGTTCGGCGCGCTGGCCAATCCCACCCGCCGCGACATCCTCGACCTGCTCCTGGACGGCGAACAATCGGTGCAGTCCATCGCCGAACGGTTCGATATGGCCCGGCCCAGTGTGTCCGAGCATCTGAAGGTGCTGCGCGAGGTCGGGCTGGTGGGGGAGGAGAAACGCGGCCGGTTCCGCTATTACCGGGTGGAACCGCAACCCCTGCACGACTTGCAGTCCTGGCTGGCGCCGTTCGAGCGGTACTGGCGAGCCCGGATGCGCGACCTGGGTGACGTGCTGGACGCGCTGCCCGACGAACCCGACGACGAGAAGGGCGTGACCCGATGACCGATGACCCGACCATCATCGAGGTGGACCAGTTCTACCCGCACCCGCCGGCCAAGGTCTGGCGCGCGCTCACCACCCCCGACCTGCTGTCTCGGTGGTTGATGGAACCCACTGGCTTCGAACCGGTTTCGGGCAACCGCTTCCGGATGCAGGCGCGCCCGATCCCGGAGGTCAACTTTTCCGGGCAGATCCGTGGCGAGGTGCTCGAGGTGGACGAGCCGAAGTTGTTGCGTATCACCTGGAACGATGCCGCGGTCGCGGAGGACAGCGGCTGGGTGCTCAGCTGGCAGCTGCATCCGGAGGGTAAAGGAACGCGGATGTTGTTCACGCACAGTGGTTTCGATCCGGACAATCCGATTTCTCAGTTGTCCCGCACCAGAATGAGCGGTGGCTGGCCCGGTTTGCACCATCGTCTGGCGGGTCTGCTCGACGCGCGATAAATCGCACGAATGCGATTGAAAAGAATTGCCGCGCCCGGTTTTCTGATGGCGCGGCAGCGAAAATAACAGCGGCGCAGACTATTGCGGAATGCGCTTGCTGGACTCAAAGGTCCAGGCTGGATTGCAGCTGGTTCGTCTCGGCGGCCCGCGATTGGTCCTGCGCGTGCAGGGCGCCTGCCGTCGTGTTCAGCGATTCGGAGAGCTCGGCCACGTGCTGCTGGAGCAGCGTGCGGCGACCGTCCAGGTACGCGTTGAACCTGGTGAACGCCGTGGCCGCGGTGTCATGCCAGCCCGCGCGGCTGTCGGCGATCGCCTGATCGGTCTCGCGCAACGCGGTACCCGCATTGTCGTACAGCGTGTCCAGCCGAGCGGCCGCGCCGCGCAGCAGTTCCGGATCGACCGAAACGGAATCACCCATTTACGCCCCCTGATCCAAAATTCACGGTAATTCCCGGATACCATACCTATCGTCGCAAGCAATCCTGACTTCCGTGGGGGGATCCTGGACGATGTTGCTACCGGACATTCGCTGGTGGAATGTGCTGGCGCTGGAAATGCTCGAGACGTCGCTGTCTCGGCGCATCACCACCGTGCAGGACGTGGTCGGCCAACTCGCCGATATCGGCACGCTGCCCGGTTGGCAGGGTGATTCCGCGGTGGCCGCGCGCCGCAGCTTCACCGTCACCACCGATCAGCTGATCGACGAGGCCGCCACCCTCGGCGCGGTCCGCGAGCTGACGAAGCAGACCAGGGAAGCGGTCACCCACCTCAAGGAAACGCTGGCCGCCATCGAACAGACCGCGACGGCGAACGGGCTCGAGATCTGGGACGCCGGCCACGTGACCATCGCCGATCGGCCCGGCGCGCCGGACCCCGCGCAGGTGGAGTCGCTGCGGCTGGAACTGCAGGACGCCGTGCACGCGGTGATGAAACAGGCCGACGATATCGACGCGGACGCGGCCGCGGTGCTGAACCAGGCCGCCGACGGCAAGATCGACGACCGCGGCGCCACCGACGTCGCGGCCGCCTCCGCCGCGGGCGCGACCCAGGGTGGACTGACCGCCCCCGCGCCGCCGGAAAACGGGACGCCGCAACAGAACAAGGAGTACTGGGACGCGATGGACGAGCGGCAGCGCCGCGAAGTCATCGACCGGCATCCCGAATGGATCGGAAACCGGGACGGCATCCCGTCCATGGCCCGCCACGAAGCCAACGTCAATCGGATCGACGACGAACGCGCCCGGCTGACTCAGGACCGTGACGCGCTGAAAGACCAGCTGAAGGACGCGCCGGACGGCGCGCGGTATCCGAATGCCCCCGACCCCTACGCCGCCGAGAAGACGAAACTGGCCGAGGTCGAGGCGAAGCTGACCGACCTCGACTCGATCGAGAAGATCCTGAAAGAGCATCCGCTCGACCCCGCCAACCCCGACAAGGGTGCGCGGCTGATGCTGCTCGACGTGCAGTCGGGAGACAAGGGGATGGCGGCGGTGGCCGTCGGCGACCCCGACAACGCCGACCACGTCTCGGTCACCGTGCCCGGCGTCTCGACCACCGTGCAATCGCTCGACGGGATGACCCGCGAGGCCGAAGCGGTGCAGCGGGAGGCCGAGAAACAGTTGCGGCTGGCCGGACGCCCGGACGAGCGGGTCGCCTCGATCGCCTGGCTCGGCTACGAACCGCCGCTGGACCTCGGGCTGGAGGCCGCACGCTCGGCGCGGGCCGAGGACGGTGCACCCGAACTGGCGCAATTCTTCGAAGGCTTGGACGTGGCGTCGACCCGGCCGGACCCGCACCTCACGGCGCTCGGCCACTCCTATGGGTCCTACACGACCGCGCTCGCGCTGCAGGACCACGGCCGCACCCAGCCGATCGACGACGCGGTCTTCTACGGCTCGCCCGGAATCAACGCGAACGACGAACCGGACCTGGGACTGGCACAGGGCCACGGCTATGTGATGCGTGCGCCCGACGACCCGATCTCACTGGTCGACGGCTTCGGCCGGTTCGGTCCCGACCCGGTCACCACGAAACTGGAGCAACTCTCCGTAGGCGAGGCCACGACCACCGACCACGTGCGCCGCGAAGACTCGAACGGGCACAGCGAATACCCGCGGCCGAGCGGCAACGGCGAACTGCGCACCGCCGGATACAACATGGCCGTCGTCATCGCCGGACTGCCGGAACTGGTGGTGCGCTGACATGACGGCCGTGACCCGAATACTCGCGGCGATCGTCTGCGCGACGGTCCTGACCGGATGTGGAGACAGGATGAACGATCCCGACCGCCCGTCCAAGGAAGACATCGCGCACGCCGAGGCCGAGCTGCGACAGCTACCGTCGGTCGAAGACACCGAGCGGCAACTGGCGGTCCTGCTCCAGCGGATCGCCGACGCCGCGAAAACCGTTGCGCCCGAACTCGAATGGCGAACCCTGCGCGACCGCGGCCAAGGCAAACTCGGCTGCCCCTCGCCCTACCTCGAAACCGCCGGCGTCTCCATGACGACCGACTCGCTCACCTCGGCGGTGCCGATCACCGACGACGAGTGGCCCCGCGTACTCCAGGCCGCCCGCGACCTCGCCGCCGAAACCGGCATCACCGCCCTGACCGTGCGCGCCGACACCCCCGGCCGCCACGACATCACCCTGCACGCGCCCGACCACGGCAACGAGATCACCCTCGGCACAAACAAAGCCGCCCTCCTGACCGGCCTCACCGGCTGCCGGTACCGTGAAGAGGATCTGCGGCAGCAGCCGGGAAACTGACCAGCAGAAGGGGACGTCATGCCGAGCAGGGGGAACACCGTCCGCACTCTCGCGCTCACCGTCGGCGCCGCGCTGCTTTTCGCCGGTTGCAACGACACGTCCGGGACCCCGGCGACCAGCAGTGCGCCGAGCGCGAGTGCGTCGGCGTCGGGGACGCCGGTGAAGGATCAGGCGCCGTGGGATCCGTGCTCGCTTCCTGTCGATGCCGTGCGGGCTACGGGACTTGACCCGGACAGTAAGAAGTCGGCTCTCGCCGGTGTCGAGTTCGATGGCTGGAAGTCGTGCGCGTGGCGCGCGCAGGCGCGCTGGTACGACCTCAGCATTCTGGCGGGAACTCCGACGCTGACGGCCGTGCAGGAGCGCCGGGATTTCATTGAGATGCAGCCGACGACGGTCGGCAACCGCCGCGCGCTTCAGTTCACGATGGCCAGTGACCGTAATGATCATCTGGGATGTGCTGTGGCTGTTGAAGTTCCAGGCGGTACGGTCATCTTCGACATGCTCGGCCGCTACGGTATGCCGCAAGAGGGACAGCCATGCCCCCTGGCGAACAAGCACACGAACGATTTGGCGAAGTATCTGCCGTCGAGCTAGGGGAATCTGATGGTTGGTGAAAGTCTGTCGACTTGGCGAGAGTTGCTCGACGCTGCCAACGCAGGGGAGCTGACTCTGGATGAGAGCGTCGGAGCTGGTCTCGCTCAGGACTGCGATCGCAATATCGAAAACCTTCGGGACATCCTGCAACTGTCTCGAAACGTTTCCACCGTTGCTGGATTCGGCGGTTTCCCTTCGGGACAGGTCCTTGAAGACAAGTTCACTGCGAAGGGTTCTACCGGCGCGGATTCGATCCAGAACCGCATCCGAGAGCACATCGACGAGATCACCCTCATGAAGGAAGTCTTCGCCAAGGCCATGGCCAACTACCGCTCCGTCGATCAGTCCCGGGCCGACCAGCTCACCGGAATCGACGCGCCGGCATGACCTACGACGAGTACCGGGCCCGCATCATCGCGGCGCAGGAGCAGTGGAACAGGGATCGTGCGAACATCTACGCCGTCACGAACGTCGGCACTGATCAGTTCCAGGGCGGTTACGAACCGCCGCGGATCACGAACGAGGATCTGGCGCTGTTCGAGACCTTGCCGCTGGCGGATCTGGTGCAGCGGGTGGCGGCGATGCAGCCGGGCACGGTGCTGCAGGCCGCGGAGGCGTGGTTCAAGATCGGCACCGCGTTCCGGGAGACGACGGAGACGTTCAATGCGAGCGTGCAGCGCACGATCGCGAACGGGTGGTCCGGTCAGGCGGCGGGCAAGGCGGCGGAGGCGGTGCGTACCTACAGTGACGGTGCGGGGCAGCTGACGACGTCGGCACACCTGCTGTACGCCAAGCTCACGGAGATGTACACCGGCCTCAACCAGACCCAGGCGTTGATGCCCGGTCTCACCGCCCCGGTGGATCTGAAGGGCAAAACTCTGCCTGCCGACGGTGCCATGAAGTCCGGCGACTACACCGCGGACGAGGCGCGGGAGGAAGCGAAACGCGTTCTCCAGACGGTGTATTGGCAGGTGGCGAACCAGACCGACACCGGGGTGCCGATCATCCCGCCCGCGCCGACCGTGGTGCGCGATTCGTCGACGCCGGTGGTGCCCTCGGCCGGTCCGGGCACGTCGAATCCGAGTTCTGCCACGTCATCCGGAATCGACGGTAAGGCGGGTGCGGAGACGAATCCGGCTGATCAACCGAACAGCGCAGCGCCCGAAGGCAATCCGGCGACGAACACGCAGGCGGCCAGTACCGGCTCTCCGGCGACGACTTCGGCGACCGCGAACCAATCGGCCACCGCGCCTACCACTTCCACGAACACTGGTACGCCGACCAGTACGACGCCGGTCGCCACGACGCCGTCACCGGCGGGCACGCCCGGTCCGGGCACGCCGTCGCGCTCGAACCCTGTTTCGCCCCTTTCCCGTTCCGGCCCGGGCACTACTCCCGGCGAGCCCGGCAAGCAGCCCGGCCCCGGCCGCAGCGTGCCCGGAAATCCGCAGCAGCCGGGCGTGGTTCCGGCCGCTGCCGCGCGGGCCGCGACGGGCCCGGCCGCCGGCCGGGCGGGTACGAGCGGCATGCCCGGCATGGCTCCGGGTGCGGCCGGTCGGCGCAGCGACGACGAAAAAACCACCGGCACAAAGGATTATCTGATCACGCAGGAGCACGGCGAGGAACTCACCGGTTTGGACGCGCTGCCGAAGACGGTGCCGCCGGTGATCGGCGACCATGATTGAGGTGCGTTTCACCGGACTGGAGTTCCAGCTGCTCTGGCACGCCTACGGCCGGGACCGGCTGCCGTATCCGCTGCAATTCCGCCCGCAGGCCGTCGATTTCGCCGATCTGGTAGCGCAGCGGGAAGCTGCGGCGGCCGCACTGCTCGACCGGCATTCGATCGAGCTGGAACGGGCGTTGCAGATCCTGCTGGAGCCGGAGGTCCGGATCGAACTCAAGGGGTTCGGCGCGCCGGAGCTGACCCGGATCTTCCGTTTCCACGGCGCGGTGCGCGACGCGGCGGCCGCGTCTTTGGTACAGCTTCCGGGCGTCGCCGCGGACACCGGCGCAGACGTGACGCTGCGCTACGGGACCGCCGCCCAGGTCGCTGCCGATGCGGTCGGCGCGCTGCCGGATTCGCCGCCGGGCACCCATCCACCCCTGGAGGCACGGCGGGCCGAGATCACCGCCGATCGGGAGCGGCCGGTGCGCGAAGCGTACGCGATGGGCCTCGCGCAGCGGTTCGACCGGCTGTTCAAACGGGAGCGCCGTGCGCTCGGTGAGATCACGGTGCTGCCCGGCCCGGCGGTCGACGCGCGCCCCACGTTCGGCCGTGGCTTCTGGTGGATGGACTATCCCGATGGCCGCTACTACGTGCGGACCGGTGATCCCGTCGTCGCCAAGCCGATGGACGCGGCCGCGATGGCCGCCGAGATCCGCAGGCTGACCGCACTCACGCAGCGGTACTACCGTGAGGATCGCGAGCACGACGAGTATCTGCGCACGCGTCGCTAGGGCCGAATCCGAAGCAGCGCTGCCGAATCGAGCGGATACCCCGAGTGCCGGCGGCAGATTTTCCGGTGCTGGACAGGGTAGGTGGTGTGGGTGATGATCAGCTCGCTTCATCTTCTTTGAACGGGAGTTTCTGTTGTCCAATCTGGGGAGGGCCGCGTTCGGTGCGGTCCTGGCATCCACCGCGGCATTGACCGTCGTCGGCGCGGGCTTCGCCGGCGCGGCGCCTGATTATCATGGGACGCTGGCCTTTTCGCCCAGCACCGGCAAAGTGGTCGGCTCGGTCGATCAACCATCCTGGGTGGCCGCGGATGCGGTGGCCATTCGGGACTGCGGCGTGTACGACTGCAAGATTCTCGTGCGCTTCTCCAACGGCTGTGCGGCGGCCGTGCGCGGCGCCGACGGTGCGTTCGCGGCCGATTGGGCGGCGACGCGGGAGGAGGCGGAGCGGCTGGCGGTCGCCAAGCTCGGCGAGAGCGCGCCACCGTTCCCGGACCTCGGCAGTGCCGTGCCGCAGCCGGCGCGCGTCGTGCTGTCCGCGTGCACCAAGAACGCGAGCTGAACGAACCGGTGGTCGCTGTATCGGCGGCGCCGAGCGCGCCGCGCATCGTCGGCGCCACGCTCTGCACCAGCAACGTGGAATGACGCCGTCGCCTGGTGCCCGGGAGCTGTCCCGGGCACCAGGTGAGTCAGCGGCGCAATACTTTTCGGGCCAGCCAGTTGCCGAAGAACTGGATGCCCTGTACGCCCGCCACGATGATCAGCGTGGCCACGAAGGTGACCTGCCAGTTGAACTGCTGATACCCATGGACCAGCGCGAAATCGCCCAGGCCGCCGCCGCCGACGGTGCCCGCCATGGCGGAGATGTCGACGATCGAGATCACCACGAACGTGTAGCCGAGGATCAGCGGGCCGAGTGCCTCGGGAATCAACAGCGTCAAGATGATTCGCAGCGGTCCCGCGCCGACCGCGCGCGCCGCCTCGATCACGCCGGGGTCGACCGTCACCAGATTCTGCTCCACGATCCGGGCGATGCCGAACGACGCCGCCACGATCATGACGAACGCCGCGGCGTCGCGGCCGATGGTGGTGCCGACGACTTCCAGCGTCACCGGCCCCAGCGCCGCGAGCAGGATGATGAACGGGATCGGCCGCACCACGTTCACGATCACGTTGAGCAGCAGGTTGATCGGGGCGTTCGCGAGCAGCCCGCCCTTGCGGGTGGTGTAGAGCACGGTGCCCAGGAACAGTCCGATCAGGCCGCCGATCACGAAGGTGATCAGCACCAGATAGATGGTGGTGCCGATCGCCTCGGTCAGCAACGGCCGGAGTTTGTCCCAATCCGCTTGCATCGGTACTCCTTTCAGGCCGTGCGCGGGCCGAGTTCGGCGATCACCTTGTCGACGGCGTCGTCGGCTCCGTGCAACGCCAGGGTGACGCTGCCGAAGGTCTTGTTCTGCAACGTGCCGACCCCGCCGTAGACCACCTCGAAGCGGACATCGGCGTGCGCCGCGACGGTCAACGCGGCGCCGATGCCGTGCTCGTCGTCGACGTCCACCGTGACGAGCCGGCCGCCGTGCAGCTCACCGAGCCTGCGCACTTCGTCCTCGGACGGCCGGTTGTGCAGCACCGTCGCCACGAACGATCGCGTCGGTGCGGCCTGCGGCGTCGCGAAAACCTCGAAGGTGCTGGCGAGTTCGACGATCCGGCCCTCGGCGAGCACGGCGACCCGGTCGGCGACGGCACGGATCACATCCATCTCGTGGGTGATCACCACGATGGTGACGCCGAGCTCCCGATTGACCTTCTTCAGCAGGCGCAGCACCTCCGCGGTGGTCTCCGGGTCCAGCGCCGAGGTCGATTCGTCCGCGAGCAGCAGCGACGGTGAGGTCGCCAGCGCGCGAGCGATGCCGACCCGTTGCTTCTGGCCGCCGGAGAGCTGGTCGGGGTAACTGCGGGCCTTGTCGGAGAGTCCGACGAACTCGAGCAACTCCGCGACCCGCGCCTTGCGCGCGGCCCGCCGCCAACCCGCCACCTTGAGCGGATACTCGATATTGCCTGCGGCGGTGCGGGATCGGAACAGATTGAACTGCTGGAACACCATCCCGATATCGCGGCGCAGGCGGCGCACCTCGGCCTCGCGCACCCCGGTGATGGGGGTGCCCGCCACCTCGATGCTGCCACTGGTCGGCCGCTCCAGGGCGTTGATCAGGCGGACCAGGGTGCTCTTGCCCGCACCGGAATAGCCGATCACGCCGAAGATCTCGCCCTGTTCGATCCGTAGATCGATACCGTCCAGCGCGACATGGGCATCCGCACCCTTGCCGAAAACTTTGGTGACCGAGCGGAATTCGACGGCGGGCGGGTTATCGCTCACTTGCCGTCACGAATGGTCTGCTGCACCCGCTGGAGAATCTGCTCCAATTCGGGCCCGGTGCGGCGCACCTCGACTGCCGTGTTCTTGGTGACCTCGGCGTGCGCGCGCTGCACCTCGGGGTCGTGCCAGAGTTCGACCAGCTGCAGCAGCTTCGGGTTGTTCTTGTCCTCGGCCCTGGTCACCAGCGCGTTGATGTACGGCTCGGCCGACGGGTTCTTCGGATCATCCTTGTACAGCGCCGAATTGGGGTCGATGCCGGAGCGGTCGAGGAAGGTGTTGTTGATCACCGCGCCATCCACGGACGCGAGCGAGAGCGCGGTCTGTGCGGCGTCGACCGTGGTCACCTTGACCTTGGACGCGCCCTTGTCGACATCGGCCGCGGTGGGCGCGCTCGAGCTGCCGGACAGCTTCAGCAGACCGGCTGCCTGCAGGACGAACAGGGCACGCGCCTGGTTGGTCGGGTCGTTCGGGATCGCGATCTCCGCGCCCTGGGGCAGGTCCGCGAGCGCCTTGTGCTTCTTCGAGTACAGGCCGAGCGGCACGATGTAGGTGGAGCCGATCGGGGTCAGCGTGTCCTTGTTGGCGACGTTGTAGGCGCCCAGGAACTGAAGGTGCTGAAAGAGATTCACATCGATCTGCTTCTGCGACAGCGCCAGATTCGGCTGTTTGTAGTCGGAGAAGTTGGTGATCTTCAGCGTGATGCCCTTGTCCTTGGCCCGCTGTTCGAAGACGTCCCAGGCTTTGTCCTTGTCGGTGGTGCCGATCCGCACTACCGTGTCGGAGGCGGACTTGTCGTCGGAACCGCACGCCGTGACGGTGAGGGCCGCGGTTGCTACCAGGACCGGGATCGCCAGTACCCGATGGAATTTCACTTCGTTGCTCCCGAAAAGCTCGTTGCAATATGAACCCGGTAATCCAAGCGGTCCGCCGACGGGCGGGACAACGGTTGGGATTGTGGTGAGCGAAACCCTTCCCAATTCTTGGACGACCGTCTAGTTTGCTCGCAATGCGCTTGATGCACCGTCTGCTGATGATTCCGATCCTTTCCGCCCTGGCCGTGACCACGATTTCCTGTGGCGCGAAGCACGACGACGGAGTGATCCGCATCGGTGTGAACGATCTCGCAGAGCCGCATTGGGACGTATACAAGAAGAAGGCCGCCGACCAGGGCATCCGGGTGGAGTTCATCAACTTCACCGACTACAACCAGCCCAATCCCGCACTGGCCCAACGGCGTATCGATCTCAACAAGTTCCAGCACGTGCGGTACCTGGCCAACTACAACGCCCGCAACAACGACACTCTGGTGCCGGTCGGCGCGACCGAGATCTTCCCGCTGACCCTGTACTCGCGCAAGCACAAGTCCGTCGCCGAGATCCCGCAGGGCGGCCAGATCACGTTGAGCAACAACCCCGCCAATCAAGTGCGGCCGTTGCTCAGCCTGGCCGCGGCAGGATTGGTCGTGCTGAAGGGCGGTGCGAGCTGGGACTCCAAGCTCGAAGACGTGGACACTGCGGCTTCCAAGGTGAAGCTGACGCCCATCGATCCGACTCTCACCGCGCAGTCGCTGTCCAGTGTCGACGCCGCGTTCGTCGACGACACCTTCGCACGTCCAGCGGGCCTGACCAAGAACGACACCATCTACACCGACGACCCGGAGCGCCCGGAATTGAAGCAGTACATCAACATCTTCGCCGCACGGGCCGCCGACAAGGACAACCCGACGCTGCTGAAACTGGCTGCGCTGTACCACGATCCGGAGGTGGAGGCCGCGGTGCGGGCCGAGACCGGTTACGAGGGCATCTTCAAGACGAACACCCCCGCCGACCTGCAAGCCACGGCGACCGAGCTGGAAGCGAAGTTCCGCAAGTAGTCTCGGGTCAGTCGCGGGCCGAGAGCACCCGGGCGGCTTCCCGGTGTGCGTTCGTATTCGGTTGCAGCGCACGGGAACCGGCCAGCTTGGCCTGCACGTGCTCGGACACGGTGATCGGCGGATACTTGCTGCCCGCGCCGACGCAGGAGGGCAGTGTCTCGATCACCGCGTCGAAATTGCCGTCGTGGAAGAACGCGGCGCTGCGCCGGCGTTCGATGGTGCCGTCGACGATCGGGGGCATCACCCGGTGCAGCGTCGAGAGCCACCGCTCGTTGGTCCAGCGGGCCATCACGTCACCGAGATTCACCAGCAGCGCCTCGTCGGCGGGTTGCACGTCGTGCCAGCGGCCGTCCGCGCCCAGCACCTGCAAGCCGGGCACCTGGTCGGCCCACAGGACGGTGACGATGCCGTAATCGGTGTGCTCGCCCATTCCTTTGAGGTCGCCGTCGAGGTCCACGCTGCCCGGCGGCAGCGCATAGTTGTTCATGCGCAACACGTTCAGCGAGTGGTCGGTGAAACTTTCGAAATAGCCGGCCGGTAGGTCGAGCGCGTCGGCGAAGACGGTGGTGAGCGTGCCCGCCACCCGCGCGGCTTCGGCGTAGTACCGCTGTACCCGCGGCTGGAAGTCGGGAAGCTCTGCGGGCCAGACATTGTCGGCGTAGCCGGCCTGCGCGGGGAGGTCGAGTCCCGGGTAGTCGGCGGTGGTGGTGCCGATATTGAACGCTTCGAAGAAGTCGTTCATCCGCGTCGCCGATGCCACGCCGAGGCTCAGACTCAGGCTTTCGCTCTTGGGCGGCGAATAGCCCCGATTGAATTCGATCGCGGTTCGGTAACTCTGCTTGGCGGCGGGCGCGAGCGCGAAGAATTCGTCCAGCGCGGCCGCGAACTCGTCGAGCACCGGGCGGGCGATCCCGTGCCCGCGGATCTGCATGAACCCGACCGTGCTCGCCGCCGCGTCCACCTGCCGGGCGACCGCGGCCCGCGCCGCGGCGTCCGCGCCCTCGACGTAGGGCGAGATATCGATGATAGGAACGTGGAACTCCACGACGCGCCGTCCTTCCGTCTTCGATGCACCGCTCCCCAGCATGGTCCGTACCCGCTGCGCCGAACCCACGTTCAAGTCACATTCGGGTAAATCCGTCGTGCTGCGGTTCCACTCGAGACCTGTTCGAGGGTTCCAGAACGGACCCGAATCAGGGTGCGGATCGGACCGTGAACAGGATGGTGCCGCCCTGCCGGAGGTCGAGGGGCAGCCGTGAGCTGAAACGGCTGCGGGTCGGGTCCGCACCGGCAATGATGCCGGTGTGGACGAACAGATGTACGAGCGATCGCGGCGTGGGTTGCACGCGGTGGCGGAATTGTTGATCGCGGGGCCGCAGTATCGGCAGTACGAGACCATCCGGCTACGGGTGGTGCACCAGGGGTTCGGCGGCGTGCAGTGGCCGGTTTCGGTGGTCGGCGCCGAACTGGTCTGGCCGGAGGGGCGTGCGGCGCTGGCGGGGACCTATCGCGAACTCGGGAAGCTCGCGAACATCGCACCGGGGGCGCCGGACGGGTTGTACAAGGACACCACCGGCGTGGAACTGGACAGCGCGATGGACATCGATCCGGTCGCGGCGCAGCAGATCAGCGACTGGTTCGCCCTGGGGGACAAGGCTTTGCGCTGTTTGGCCCCGGACAGTACGCCGGTGCTCTGGCCCGAGCACTTCGACCTGTCCAGCGCGGTGGGCGAGGTGAATTACGGTGTGTCGCCGGGGGATTCGGCGCATCCCGGCCCGTACGCCTACGTGGGTCCGTGGACCCCGCGCACGGGCGAGTTCTGGAACGCCCCCTTCGGCGCGTTGCGCCCCAGCACCGAATTCGACTCGGCGTCCGGCCTCCTGGCGTTCTTCGAGGAAGGCCGCGCCGCGGCGGCGAGCTAGGCGCATCCTTCCTGCGTCGCCGCACCCCTTCTGCCTTTGCGCACCCCCCTCTGCCAGGCCGCAACGGGTGCGCGAAGGCAGAACGGGTGCGGCGACGGTCAGAACCACCACTGGCGTGCGTAGCCGCCCGTGCGCGAAGGCCGACACGATCGTCGAGCGCCGGCGCGCGGGGACGGCCGGTGCCGGAGGCGAAGCGGATTCGGGAACGGGCGGCCCAGCGCTACCGGGCGGCGCGGTGGTTGTCGCCGGCCAGGCGGCCGCGGCGGATCAGGGCGCGCTTGGTGCCGGGGGCGATGGCGGCCGCGTCGAGTTGCGAATCCGGGTCGGGGTCATCGGGGTTCGGGCGGACGAACAGGGTGACCGTGGCGGCGGGGGTGAAGCCGCTGCGGGTCATCAACGCGGTGGAGGCGGCGTTGCGGTCTTCGACGTCGGTGACGATGCGGCGCGCGCCGCGGGCGAACAACGCCTCGGAGCAGACGTCGACCAGGCGCCGGGCGATGCCGTGCCCCTGCATATCCGGTGCGACGGCGATCCATTCGAGATAGGCCCAGTCGTCGCGATTCTCGAATTCCATCGACCCGAGCACGAAACCGACCACACGGTCGGAATCGAGGGCGACCCAGCAGGCGTTGTCGGGGCTGTCGAGGTGCTCCGCGACCGAGGTGAGCGACCACGAGGTGTACGGCTTGGTGGTGATGTCGAAGACTTCGTGACCGAGATCGAGGACCTGGCGCAGGTGGCCGAGACCCATCGGGACGATCACTACGGCAGAATCCATGCCGACAGTTTGCCAGCAGGACGCGCCTCGGCCCTCACGCGCCCTTGCGCGCGGCGGTCTTCTTCGCAGGCTTGTCGGCCGTCTTCTTCGCGGCTTTCTTGGCCGGAGCTTTTTTCGCGGCGGCTTTCTTGGCGGTCTTCTTCGCGGGCGCGGCCTTGCCGTTGTCCTCGGCGGTACTGCGCCGCCCGCTGGCTTCCAGGCTGCGCTGCAGCGCGGCGACCAGGTCGACCACTTCGGCGTCCATGTCCGCGGGCACGGACTCGGGCTGCTCGGGTACCTTGCCGGTGCCGCTGGCGATCGCCTCGTCCAGCAGCCGCTTCAGTTCGATCTGGTACTCGTCGGTGAACTGGTCCGGATCGAAATCGTCGGACATGGTCTCGACCAGCGTCTCGGCCATCTTGATCTCTTGCGGTTTCGGTTCGGCCACGCCGTCGAGGGATTCGAATTCCACCTCGCGGACCTCGTCGGGCCACAGCAGGGTCTGCAGCACCAGCACGCCCTCGTGCACGCGCAGCGCGGCGAGCCTGGTCTTCTGGCGCAGCGTGAAATGCACCAGCGCGGTGCGGTCGATCCGTTCCAGCGTGGTGGCCAGCAGCACGTAGGCCTTGGGCGTGCTGGAGTCGGGCTCGAGGTAGTAGCTCTTCTCGTACAGGATTGGATCGATCTGCTCGGACGGCACGAACTGCAACACCGGGATCTCGTGCTTCTCGGCGGCGGGCAGTTTGGCGAAGTCCTCGTCGGTCAGGATGACCTTGTCGCCGTCGGGGGATTCGTAGGCCTTGTCGATGTCGGCGTACTGCACGGATTTACCGCAGACCGTGCAGACCCGGTCGTATTTGATCCGGCCGCCGTCCTTGGCGTGTACCTGGTGGAAGCGGATGTCGTGGTCCTCGGTGGCGGTGTACACCTTGACCGGGACGTTCACCAGCCCGAATGCGATCGAGCCTTTCCAGATCGACCTCACTGCTGCATCCCCTCGACGCGGGTACCGCGTCCGCGAACCCGGCGATCCACCGGTTCGGGACGGATGAGTGCTGGACGGTAAGGCCCACTCATTCCTCCATGATGGCGGACGGTATTCGAATACGCGAGCGAATGGGCGTCCCGAGTGTCGCGGCGGCGACGCGCCGACGGACGGGCGGTGGCAGGGTGCCGAACAGACCGAGCATGGCTCTGACGGTGCCATTCAAGTCGGTACGGCCCGACAGATAGGCGCGCTGCGCGGTCGGCGAGAGCAGGAAAAACGCATCGAAAAAAACCGGGAGGTCGGTTGTGGGTAAGCCGAGCAGCGCCCGCAACCCGGCGGCCCGCAGGCGATACACCGCGCGCGCCGAAACCGGCCATGCCGCGGCGTCGAGCGCGACGGTATCGGCCGCGTCGAGCGCGGCGGCCACGCTGTAGCCGGTGGCCGGGTGCGCGAAACCGCCCGCCGCGCCGAAGGTGTACCGGCCCGGTCTGCCGCCTTCGACCGGGAAACGGACTCGCTCGACCTGTTCGTCACCGCTGACTTCGATCCCGCGCGAACGCAATCGGTGCAGCAGCCGGTCGCGCAACTCGTGGCTGTCGAGGGCGGGCCGTCCGACCAGGCAGGTCTCCTCGAGCAGCATCGTGTCGCCGCCGAGCGGGACCGCGTAGAGAAACGAGCGCGGTGCGTCGGCCGCCGCTGCGTTGTCCGGCCGCCAGTCCATGAACATCGGCTCGATGCCCGCGCAGCGATCCCGGTCGAGCATCAGCCCGTACGCCGTCTGCTCGGCCAGTGCGGGGGACCGGCCGATACCGCGGGCATCGATCACCCGCCGACCGCGCAGCACGGTGCCGGAAGCCAGCACCGCGCTGCCGGGCCCGCATTCGACCGCGCGATCGGCGATGATCCGCGCCCCCGTCACGTCCAGCGAATCCTGTAGTCGTGCCGTGTCGAGCACTGCGTAGGGCCGATCGATCCGGTGCGCGCGGGTACCCCAGGCGAGCGGCTGCGCGACGGTCGCGGCCACCGCATCTGCCGCGAGCCAATCCGGGAGTTCGTCGGCCCACGCCGCGTAGGTGGCGTGCCAGCGTCGTTCGGGTGCGGGATCCACCACGATCACCGTCAGACCGTGGACCAGACAGCGATGCGCGAGCGCGCGCCCCGCCGGCCCGAACCCGCAGATCACGACATCGACCGTCACGCCGCCACCCGCCCCCGCGAACCGACACCAGCCCGGCGACTATCCGACCCCGCACGCGTAGCCCACCGAGAGCGCACCGGCCTCGGGCCTCGCATCGGCGGGCACCGCAATCCGGCTCGCCGCGGTGTGCTCTCACCGGGCACCGAGATACGGTCCGCTGCGCCACGGGATTCCGATGCCGTGCAGGTCGATGCTCGCTGTGCCTGCATCTTCGGCTTCGGGCCTCCTGTCGTCCCGTATGGCGGTCCGGCTCTCCTCGGTGCGCGATCGCCGGACGCCGGGGTGTGGTTCGGGTCGCGGTGTGGTGAAAACCGTTCGTCCACCGTGGTTTTCGCTGGAATCAGAGACCGCCGGTGGAGAGCAGGCCGCCGTCCACACGGACCGTTTCGCCGGTGATCCACGCGGCCTCGTCGGAGACCAGGAAGCCGATCAGGCGGGCCACGTCTTCGGGGGTGCCGAGGCGCTTCAGCGGATAGACGCTCGCCGCGCGCTCCTCGTCGGCGGAGTACAGCGCGTCGGCGAACTTCGTCTTGATCACGCCGGGCGCGACGGCGTTCACCCGGATCTTCGGGCCGAGCTGCCAGGCCAGTTCGTCGGTGAGCCGGATGAGCGCGGCCTTGGACGCGCCATAGGCGGCGATCACCCCGGACGAGCGCAGGCCCGCGACGCTGGCCACATTCACCACCGCTCCGCCGTGCGCACCCATCCACGCCTTGTACGCCAGCTGCACATAGCCGAGCGCGGCCACGACGTTCACGTCGAAGATCTTGCGGACCGCGTCGAGATCGGCCTCCATCAGCGAGCCGAACACGGGATTGATGCCGGTGTTGTTGATCAGGATGTCCACCGACCCGAACTCAGCCATAATCCGGTCGATCGAGGCTGCGCGATCCTCGGCGTGACCGGAGTTCCCGGCCAGCGCCACGACCTCGCCCTGATGGCCGAGCACGCGCAGGTCCGCCGCGGCCTCCTCCAGCGGATCCTTCTTGCGGGCGCTGATCAACACGTTCGCGCCCCGGCTGAGCAGCTCCGCCGCCACCGCCTTGCCGATGCCCCGGCTGGCCCCGGTGACCAAAGCGCTCTTGCCCACTAGATCGGCCGCGGTGCCGTTGTTTCGCTCACTCATGCCACCGCAGGTTACTCGTCGTTCAGTTACGGCCGTCACATACCGATCGCGGGGTGTGAAGGGCTGCTCCGATCACGGGTAAAATCGGTGGTTCTTGTGTGTAACGCGTCGCACAATCGAGTAGCAACCGCCCAGCACTGAACCGATCCGGAGGAGAAACCTGTGATCACCGCGACCGACCTGGAGGTCCGGGCCGGAGTCCGCACGCTGCTGTCGGCCCCTGGACCGGCATTGCGGGTGCAGTCCGGCGACCGGATCGGACTGGTCGGGCGCAACGGTGCGGGCAAGACCACCACGTTGCGCATCCTGGCCGGCGAGGGCGAGCCGTATGCCGGAAAGATCTTGCGCTCCAGCGATATCGGCTATCTGCCGCAGGATCCGCGCGAGGGCAACCTGGATGTGCTCGCGCGGGATCGCGTGCTGTCCGCGCGCGGACTGGACACGCTGATCCGCGATATGGAGAAGCAGCAGGCGCTGATGGCCGAGGTGGCCGACGAGAACGAGCGCGAGAAGGCGGTACGCAAGTACGGCAGGCTCGAGGATCGCTTCTCGGCGCTGGGCGGCTACGTCGCCGAGAGCGACGCGGCCCGCATCTGCCACAGCCTCGGCCTGCCCGACCGGGTGCTCGGCCAGGCCCTGCGCACGCTCTCGGGTGGTCAGCGCCGCCGAATCGAGTTGGCGCGCATCCTGTTCGCCGCGTCCGACGGCAGCGGCGGCCGCTCCGACACCATCCTGCTGCTGGACGAGCCGACCAACCACCTCGACGCCGACTCGATCACCTGGCTGCGCGGCTTCCTGCAGAACCACGACGGTGGTCTCATCGTGATCAGCCACGACGTGGAACTGCTCGGCGATGTGGTGAACAAGGTGTGGTTCCTCGACGCCGTGCGCGGCGAGGCCGACGTCTACAACATGGGCTGGCAGAAGTACCTGGACGCGCGCGCCACCGACGAACAGCGCCGCAGGCGCGAACGCGCCAATGCCGAGAAGAAGGCGAGCGCGCTGCGGGTGCAGGCCGCCAAACTCGGCGCCAAGGCCACGAAAGCCACTGCGGCACAGAACATGGCCAAGCGGGCCGACCGGTTGATGGCCGAACTCGACGACGTGCGCGTCGCCGACAAGGTGGCCAGGATCAAGTTCCCCGAGCCCGCGCCCTGCGGCAAGACACCGCTGATGGCGGAGAACCTGACCAAGATGTACGGCTCGCTGGAGATCTTCGCGGGTGTGGATCTCGCGATCGATCGCGGCAGCCGGGTGGTGGTGCTCGGACTCAACGGCGCGGGCAAGACCACGCTGCTGCGGCTGCTCGCCGGGGTGGAACAGCCCACCGCGGGCAGTCTGGTGCCGGGCCACGGCATGAAGGTCGGGTATTTCGCGCAGGAGCACGACACCCTCGACGACAACGCGACGGTCTGGGAGAACATCCGGCATGCCGCGCCGGACGCGGGGGAGCAGGACCTGCGCGGCCTGCTCGGCGCGTTCATGTTCACCGGTCCCCAGTTGGACCAGCCCGCGGGCACCCTGTCCGGTGGTGAGAAGACGCGGTTGGCGCTCGCCGGACTGGTGTCCTCGGCTGCCAATGTGTTGCTGCTCGACGAGCCGACCAACAACCTCGACCCGGTCTCGCGCGAACAAGTGCTGGATGCGCTGCGTACTTACGCCGGCGCGGTCGTGCTCGTCACGCACGATCCGGGGGCCGCTGAGGCGCTCTCGCCGGAGCGGGTGATCTTGCTTCCGGACGGTACGGAGGACCACTGGTCCGCGGATTATCTGGAATTGATTCAGCTCGCGTGAGTTTCATCACAAGAACCCGTTGATCACGGCCCCTCGAGTGCTTAGCCTGGAAAGACGCTGCTCGGCGACTCGGAGGAAGCCATGAGCGACAGGCCCGCACAAGTCAAAGCCACCCTGGGTAAGGGAACCCGCGTCACGGGGAAGTCCCGTGACCGCCTACAGACCCAGTTGAAGAAGCAGTAC
The DNA here is from genome assembly GCF_000710915.1 of Nocardia brasiliensis IFM 10847. Taxonomy (GTDB): domain Bacteria; phylum Actinomycetota; class Actinomycetes; order Mycobacteriales; family Mycobacteriaceae; genus Nocardia; species Nocardia brasiliensis_A. The sequence continues at coordinate 32,707 of NZ_BAUA01000155.1, read as the reverse complement.
GAGGCAGGTGCGAGCATTCGCTCGCTGGCGCGAGCAACCGGTCGCTCCTACGGCTTCATCCACAACGTACTGGTGGAGTCGCATGTGCAACTCCGCAGCCGTGGCGGCGCGAACCGCCGCAAGAGTCAGTAGCACCGCATCCGGCTCGAACCGGTTTCGGCGGAACGGATTTCGCCTGAACCGGTGAGTCTCCGCGCGGCCCGCCGTCTGCACTGTCGAAGCAAAACTCGCACGACAAGGAGCTTCGACTCTACGGGCACGCGCGTCCTACGAGCTGCTGGCACGGTATCGACCGGGCGCGCAACAGAATCCGGCGACTCCCGGTGACGCGATACCGGCCCCGCTGGTGAACGGGCTGCCGAAACCCGTGCTGTCGTCGGACCGCAGGTCGCGCAGCCCTGGTAGCCCGCGCGCCGGATCGGCGGGAATCTCGCCGCCGAGATCGACGAGCCGAAGCACGAGGGTGACAAGCCGATCATCGTGTTCGCCGGCGTGCGCACTGCGCAGGAGTTCCTGCGCCTGGATGCGGTGGATGAGCTTCGGCTGCTGGTGTTTCCGGTGTCGCTCGGCGCGGGTCGGCGGCTGTTCGGCGGAGTCCTCGCGCGGCGACTGCATTCGATCGATGCCGAACCGTTCCCGAAATCCGGTGTGCTGCCGCAGGCCCGACCGCCACCCGACCGCCGCCCCGCATCGAATCGCCTCGCGATGCCGCAAGTTCTCGGCGGCGGTGACCTCCGGCGGTGCCGCCCCTCATCGCATCGTTTCGCGATGCCGCGGGCTGTGGGCGTCAGTAGCCCTCGACGGCGCCGTCCCCGTCGACGAGCAGATTGGCCAGGCTGCGGAAGATCGGCAGGCCGGTCTTTATCTCCAGGTATGCGAATTGTCCCTGGGGGTTGACCTCGAGGAAGTAGTACTCGCCGTCGAGGCCGAGCCGAATGTCCAAGACGCCGAACGACAATCCCAGCGCGCCCATCAGGGTGGCGAGTGATTTGCTGACCGAGGCGGGCAGATGCTCGGGCACGAAATCGACCGAGGTGTCCAGGCGGGAGTCGACGCGCCCGACGCCCGCCTGGGAGTCGATGCGCACCGTCCACTCGACGCCGTCCACCCAGACCACCCGCAGATCGCATTCGGCGTCGACGTAGTCCTGGAAGGTGGTCGGCGCCGCGCGGATGCCGACCAGTCTGTCGTAGTCGTCCTCGGTGATGATCCTGGTCTCCGCGAACTCGGCGCGGCTGGTCCCGGTGCGCTTGTAAACGACGGGGCCGGGCCGGGATTCGGCGAAGCTGCGGGCCTCGTCCGGATCGTTGGTGATCAGCGTCTCCGGCACCGCGAAGCCGGCCCGCAGCGCGGTCTCCAATTGGACGATCTTGCGGGCGGCGGTGCGGTCGGCCCCCGGATCGTTGACCCAGTGCGCCGGGATGGACCAGAGCAGACCCTGGATGAAACCGTCGCATTCGGCCTGCCGGAAGTCGTTGTCGGAGACGCGGACTCCGGCGGGCGGCTGGGTCGGATGCGGACGGCGCCACCAGACCGAGCGGACGTCGTCCAGGCCGATCAGGTGGGAGACCGAACGGGCGGTACCGTAGCGGTCCAGCCGGAAACTGCCCGACTCACGCGGAAAGTCGCGCAGGTCGAGCTGAATCGCGCTGAGCCCGTGGAATTCTCGCAGCGTCGCCGCCATGGCGGTAGCGTGCAGATCGTCGGATTCGGACACGATGAGGACTGAACCCGTCCGGCGTCCCGCCATGAATGCGCCGCTCAGTCGAGACTGTCGCAGTTGATACCGTCGTCACTGGTGGCGAGCGACTTGGTCTGGCAGTAGGTGAAGGTGGCGCCGTTGGTGCCGGGCAGATCCACCAGATTGAGGCGATCGGCCCAGGATTCGGTGAGCTCGCGCAGCTGCTCGTCGCCCAGCGCGGCGGACGGGGCCTGCTGCATGGTCATCGGGCGGTCGACCACGTCGATGCGCAGGCGACGGGTGAAATCCGCGGTGGCGCCGACCCGGATGTCGACCAGCACCGGCCGGGCGCCGTGCTCGGCGCGGACCCCCTCGGGCACCGCCGAATCGAGCACGCGCAGCACGTCGGACCGACGGAAGGTCCACGTTCCCTCGGCGACGCGCACGCTGATATCGCGCTCCGACTCCGCGACCAACAGCCCGTGCAGCGGAGGCACACGATCACTCTTCGGCGCGGTTCCGTGGAGGCGGAGTGCGTCGGTCATAGCCATTTCTCCGATCTGCTCGCGATTTGCCACGACCCCCGAGCGTGAGCCCGATCATAACGTGCGAAGGGCCGGTACCGGTCCGGATCGACAGATTTAACCCCCGGTGGCAAACCGGATTACGATCCCGGATGCGCTAGCGCCGAAAGTTTTTCGGCAGGGCACCAATAGTTCCGGCGCAATCGACGAGCTATTTCCGAATGGCAATGTGTCTATCGCATAGCCCCGGATTGGCGGCTGTGCATTCGCACGTGCGATTTCACAGACCGAGCAGGTCGGGACGCTCGGCGAGGTCCCGGAAACGTTCGGCAGGTCCGGACACCAGCTTGCGTTCGCGTAAATCGAGCAGTCCGCCGACCACCCGCGCCTCGGCCGCGACGGTGCCGTCGAGTTTGCGGATCTCGTGCCGGAAGGTGAAGGTCTTGCCGCCGGAGTATTCGATATCGGTGTCGACGGTGACTTCGTCGCCACCGCGCAGCTCCCGCAGGTACTTGATGGTGGATTCCAGCACGACCGGGCCCACGCCGGTCGCGATCAGCTTGTCCTGCGGCAAGCCCGCGGCGCGCAACATCTCCCACCGCGCGTGCTCTGTGTACTGCAGGTAGACCGCTTGGTTCAGGTGGCCTTGCGTATCGAGCTCGTAGCCGCGCACAACGATCGGGACGGTGAAGGTCATGTCTGGAGCAGCGCCGTACCGGATGGTCTTGTTCCCGAACCGGACCGATGCCTTCGTCACACCGGCGGTCGGTGGTCCGCTCGGCGGTGGCCGGGTCGTCGCGCGGTCCGGGTTCACTCAGCGAATCGGGTAGTCCGGTACTCGCCCTTCGGCTCCGTAGCGGGCATACCGTGGGGTTATGCGCCGGACGACGCGGCGCGTGCGCAAGGAGATCACTGATGATCGACATCATCACCCTGCGCGGCACCGGTGAGCCGCGCAATCCGGACGGAACGCCGGCGGGCATGCTGCACGCCGTCACCGCGCTGTTGGACACGGCGCGTTTCTCGGCCTTCGAGCCGGACTGGCCCGCTTCGGTCGGTCCGTCACCGGATCTATGGGGCCCGTCGCTGGACACCTCGGTGCGGCTCGGCACCGCGGCGGGCGTCAAGGCGATCCAGGATTCGCCGAATGTGTGTGGCCTGCTGAGTTATTCGCTCGGCGGGATCTGTGCCGCCCGCATCCTGGAAGGGGTGCGCTCGGGCAAGTACAAGAACACCGACGGTTCGCCGCTGGAGATCGCGTTCGCGGTGAACATCTCCAACCCGGTGCGCAAGGCGGGCGAATCGGTGGGGAATCTGTGCCCGCCGAACACCTTCGGCCTGCACGGTCAACGCGGCCTCTGGCCGGCGGGCGTGGCGATCCGCGAGTACGCCAATCCCGGTGACATCATCACCGCCGCGCCCGCGGATTCGCCGTTGCGCATCATCGACGTCGGCATCTCGCCGTTCTCGTTCCTGGAGGGCGCGCGGATCGGCAACTTCGGACCGTTGATCTTCGCGGAACTGCTGGCCTGGTTGCTGAACGATCCGGTGACGAACCTGAATCGCTACGTCACGGCGGTGAACGGCGTGATCGGTTATCTGACGCCGTGGCCGGAGGGGCAGCACGTGCTGTACTCGAGCCACGAGATGCCCGGCACCGATGTGCTGTGGACGACGCACGCCGCCGAGTACATCAACGACAACTTCTAGGCCCTGTCTCGAAGTCCCATCCGGACCTCGAGACCGGGCCTAGTCCCGGCGGCGCACCGAGGCTTCGACGAGATCCAGTACGGCGGTGAGGTTTTCGTTGGTGTGGCCGGAGGCGATGCGCGCGATCAGGCCGTCGAGCACGAGGTCGAGGTAGCCGAGCAGCACGTCGGTGGGGACGTCGTCGCGCAGCGCGCCCGCCGCCTTGCGGCGTTCCAGGCGAGCGAGGGTGGCGGCGGTGAGCTCGGCCGAGCGCTGGGTCCAGCCCGCGCGGAACTCCGGGTCGGTGCGCAGCCGCCGGGCGATCTCCAGCCGGGTGCCGAGCCAGTTGAATTGCTCCGGGTGGGTGAGCATGTCGCGCATCACCTGGACGATGCCCTGGTTGGCCGCGACGTCGGCCATCCGTTCGGCGTCCTCCTGCGCGAGCGCGAGGAACAGCGCGTCCTTGTCCCGGAAGTGATGGAAGATGGCGCCCCGGGACAGTCCGATCTCCTCCTCGAGGCGGCGCACCGTGGCGCCCTCGTACCCGTATTCGGCAAAGCAGCGCCGCGCCCCGTCGAGAATCTGACTCCGCCGGGCGGCGAGATGGTCTTCACTGACTTTGGGCATATCGGGCGTGCTCCTCCAGGAGATGTGAGAAGTCCGCGCACCGCGAAAACGCGGTGCGCGGATCCTCGACGTACGGCAGATGCGAGATCAGCCGCGAATCATGTTGCGCAGCACGTACTGCAGGATGCCGCCGTTGCGGTAGTAGTCGGCCTCACCGGGGGTGTCGATCCGGACCACCGCGTCGAAGCTCACCTTCTCGCCGTTCTCCTTGGTGGCGGTCACCTTCAAGGTCTTCGGAGTCACACCCTCGTTCAGCTTGGTGATGCCCTCGATATCGAAGGTCTCGGTGCCGTCCAGCTTCAGCGACGCGGCGGACTCGCCGGCCGGGAACTGCAGCGGGATGACGCCCATGCCGATCAGGTTGGAGCGGTGGATGCGCTCGAAGGACTCGGTGATCACGGCCTTCACGCCGAGCAGCGAGGTGCCCTTGGCGGCCCAGTCACGCGAGGAACCCGAGCCGTACTCCTTGCCGCCCAGCACGACCAGCGGGATGCCCGCGGCCTGGTAGTTCTGCGAGGCGTCGTAGATGAACGCCTGCGGGCCGCCGTCCTGGGTGAAGTCGCGGGTGTAACCACCCGAGACGTCGTCGAGCAGCTGGTTGCGCAGCCGGATGTTGGCGAAGGTGCCGCGGATCATCACCTCGTGGTTACCGCGCCGCGAGCCCAGCGAGTTGTAGTCCTTGCGCTGCACGCCGTGCGAGTCGAGGTACTGCGCCGCCGGGGTGCCCGGCTTGATCGGGCCGGCCGGGGAGATGTGGTCGGTGGTGACCGAGTCGCCGAGCAGCGCGAGCACGCGGGCGCCCTTGATGTCCTCGACCGGGCTCGGCTCCATCTGCATGCCGTCGAAGTACGGCGCCTTGCGGACGTAGGTCGAGCTCTCATCCCAGGCGAAGGTGTCGCCCTCGGGGGTGCTCAGGCCCTTCCAGCGCTCGTCGCCCTCGAAGACGGTGGCGTATGACTTGGTGAACATGTCCCGGCTGATCGCCGACTTGATGGTGTCGTCGATCTCCTGCGGGGACGGCCAGATGTCCTTCAGGAACACGTCGTTGCCGTCGGTGTCCTTGCCGAGCGGGTCGGTCTCGAAGTCGAAGTCCATCGTTCCCGCGAGCGCGTAGGCGATGACCAGCGGCGGCGAGGCCAGGTAGTTCATCTTCACGTCGGGGGAGATGCGACCCTCGAAGTTACGGTTGCCCGAGAGCACCGCGGTGACCGAGAGGTCGTTGTCGTTGATCGCCTTGGAGATCTCGTCCGGCAGCGGGCCGGTGTTGCCGATGCAGGTGGTGCAGCCGTAACCGCCCACGAAGAAGCCGAGCTTCTCCAGGTACGGCCACAGGCCCGCCTTCTCGTAGTAGTCGGAGACGACCTGCGAGCCCGGCGCCATGTTGGTCTTGACCCACGGCTTGGACGCGAGGCCCTTCTCGACCGCGTTGCGGGCCAGCAGGGCCGCGCCGATCATGACCGACGGGTTGGAGGTGTTGGTGCAGGAGGTGATACCCGCGACCACGACCGCGCCGTGATCGAGCACGAAATCGCCGCGCTCGGGGTCGGACACCTTGATCGGCTTGGACGGGCGGCCGATGTTGCCGTTGGCGGCGGAGGGGATCAGCACCGCGTCGTCGTCGGCGAAGGACAGCACGGCCGGGTCCGACGCCGGGAACGACTCCTCGATGGCCTCGTCCAGGTGGGTGTGCGGGGTGGTCGCGGCGGGGCCGGACTCCGCGTCGTTGGTGTAGTTGTGGATGTCCTTGCGGAACGCGGTCTTGGAGTCCGACAGCAGGATTCGGTCCTGCGGACGCTTCGGGCCGGCGATCGAGGGCACCACGGTGCTCAGGTCCAGCTCCAGGTACTCCGAGTAGCCGGGCTCGTTGTCCGCGTCGTGCCACAGGCCCTGCTCCTTGGCGTACGCCTCGACGAGCGCGAGCTGCTCGTCGGTGCGGCCGGTGAGGCGCAGGTAGTTGATGGTCTCCTCGTCGATCGGGAAGATCGCTGCGGTGGAACCGAATTCGGGGCTCATGTTGCCGAGGGTGGCGCGGTTCGCGAGCGGCACCTCCGCGACGCCCTTGCCGTAGAACTCGACGAACTTGCCGACGACGCCGTGCTTGCGCAGCATGTCGGTGACGGTGAGCACCACGTCGGTGGCGGTGACGCCGGGCTGGATCTCACCGGTCAGCTTGAAGCCGACGACGCGCGGGATCAGCATGGAGACCGGCTGGCCCAGCATGGCCGCCTCGGCCTCGATACCGCCCACGCCCCAGCCCAGTACGCCGAGGCCGTTGACCATGGTGGTGTGCGAGTCGGTGCCGACACAGGTGTCGGGGTAGGCCTGGCCGTTGCGGACCATGACCGTGGGCGCCAGGTATTCGATGTTCACCTGGTGCACGATGCCGACGCCCGGCGGGACGACCTTGAAGTCGTCGAAGGCGCCCTGGCCCCAGCGCAGGAACTGGTAGCGCTCGCCGTTGCGCTGGTATTCCAGGTCGACGTTGCGCTCGAGCGCGTCGGCGCGGCCGAAGACGTCGAGGATGACCGAGTGGTCGATGACCATGTCGGCGGGCGAGAGCGGGTTGACCTTGCTCGGATCGCCGCCGAGGGCGGTGACGGCCTCACGCATGGTGGCGAGGTCGACGATGCAGGGCACACCGGTGAAGTCCTGCATGATCACGCGGGCGGGCGTGAACTGGATCTCGGTGTCGGGCTGGGCGTTGGGATCCCAATTCGCAATGGCGCGAATGTGATCGGCGGTGATGTTGGCGCCGTCCTCGGTACGGAGCAGGTTCTCCGCGAGGACCTTGAGTGCGTAGGGGAGTTTCTCGGTGCCCGGCACGGCCGAGAGACGGAAGATCTCGTAGGAGTTGCTTCCGACCTCGAGGGTGCCCTTGGCGCCGAAAGTATCGATACTTGTCGTCACGTCAGCTCCACTCATCTGTGAGGGTTGGCCGCCGACGGGGCTGTGTCGGCGGCTGGCCTTTCGAGCGACCTGCAAGCAGTCGCTCCGGTGTCATTGCAGGTATTCCAGCGCCGCAGCGCCGGGTTCCTCTGCGCTATGACCTTAACAGTACGCTTGTCCTGTGAACCGCACGGGTCCGGTTCGTGTGGGCCTGCCTACGCAGAGGTGTGCCCACCCGCCTGCGAACCATGCCAGGGTGCGCCGACCGCGAGTGCGCGCGGGCGGTTGGGCAAGCGCGGGGCGCGTCGCGTGGCGTCTGCGGGTGCTGCGACACTCGGTCGCGTACTGTGCTTTCGGAGCCAGCCCGGGGGTGTTGCGCTCGACCCGCAGTGTTGGATGCATGTCGCCTCGGATGCCGATGCGGCTCGACAGACCGGATGGAAGATGACCGTCTCGCACACCTCGGTTTTTTCGCCCATGGCCGCCGAACTGCCGCCCAACGTCACCGAGGACACCGTCACCACCATCAACGCCGACCTGGCCGACAACCACGTCGCCACCGTGGACGGCAAGGATCAGTCGGGGTTGGCGGCCGTCGCCGCCGAGGCGAGAGCGAACGGCATCCCGCTCAGCATCGTGGTGGTGCCGGGCAACCCCGGCCGCGATTCGAGCCTGCGCGACCTGGCCACCGAACTCGGCAAGACCCAGCACGGCACCGTCGTGGTGCTGAGCGACGACTTCGCCGGCACCTACAGCGATTCGATCAGCCGGGTCCGGTTGGAGTGGGCCGAGGACAAGGCCAAGTTCAAGGGCAGTGCCCATTCCACCGAGGCCGCCCAGGCGTTCGTCGATCAGCTGCAGCGGCCGGAACCGATCTCCTGGACCGCGATTTCCAGTGTGTTGCTGGCCGGTACCGCGGTGGTCATCGTCGGCCTCTACTTCGTGAAGTCTCGTCGGCGTGCCGAGCCCGAAACGCCGGTGGTCGCCGCAGGCGTGGACGGCGAGAAGACCCCTTCCGCATAGGCTTCGGCCCGCCCCTGCATGGCTGGTTTCTATCCAGCTACTTTTCCTGACGACCGGTACGTTTTTCCGGTCGGAAACCTTGCGCCCATCCGGCTAATAACCGGCAACGGACAAATTACGCGCTTGTCATTCTGTTGCTGAAGTTCCTTTGGGGACAGAAGTGTCGTACGGTTCGAGTGCTTGCTTGCGGGAAAAGAGTGTTGTCAGGGGTGTCTGCCGACCACTGGGCTTGATGGTTCCGGTGATGCCCATGGGGTGTTTGCCGGAGTCGGGTCCTTTGGGAGGTGCGATGCGCAACAACGGCGAAGTCGCCTATCGGCGGCCGCTGGGGATCGCTCTGGGGTTGCTGGTGTCGGTCGCCGTGGTGCTGGCCGGACCCGCCGTCGCCGTGCCGCCCGCACCGCCCAATCCGAGCGACGGCCAAATCGCCGACGCCGGAGCGCAAGTCGACGCGAGCGTTACCGAGGTCGGCGCGCTGATCAATCAGGTCGCCACGGTCGACCAGCAGTTACAGCAGCTCGACGGCGAGGTCGCGCGCAAACGCGAAGAGGTCAACAAGGCACTGGTCGACCTGCAGGACGCGCGCGACGCCGCGGACGCGGCCGCCGCCGTCGTGGTCGACACGCAACGCCAATTGGCCGATGCCGGAACGCAGGTCGGGCAGGCCCGGCGCAATTTCGACCAGTTCGCCTCCCAGGCCTACACCCGCCCGGCCGCGGACTCGATGGTCGTCTACCTGGCCGCGTCCACCCCGGCCACCGCGCTCGACCAAGCCCAGTTGTTATCGCTGGTGTCGAAGAACCAGCAGCAGGTGCTGGACCGACTACGCCGCGCCCAGATCGATCAGGGCAACAAGAACTCCAGTGCGCGCCAGGCGAAATCGGCGGCCGACGCCGCGGCCGCGATCGCCGAGCAGAAGAAGATCGACGCCGAGCACGCCGTCGCCGCCGCCAAGAACGAGCTCGATCAACAGACGGTCCGGCGCGACGACCTGCTCCGGCAACGCCAGGATGCGCAGGGCCGCTTGGATTTCGCGCGACAGAACGTGGCCGGACTACAGGGCCAGCGGGACGCGTATCTGGCCTGGGATCAGCAACGCAAGGCCGAGGAGGCCGCCGTGCGCGCCGCGGCCGCCGCGGCGGCGGCCCGGGCCGCCGCCGACAAGGACGCACAGGCTCGCGCCGGTCAGCTCAACACCGAGCAGCGCCCGCATACGCAGTTGGGCGACGCGCCAGCGCCGAAACGGTCGACGCCGCGCCCGTCGTACCCGTCGGTCACCGGCTCGGCCGCGGTGGAGACGGTCGTCGACCGCGCCATGTCGCAATTGGGGGTCATCTATTCCTGGGGCGGCGGGGACGCGAACGGCCCGACGCTCGGCATCCGCGACGGCGGTGTCGCGGACAGCTTCGGCGATTACAACAAAGTCGGCTTCGATTGTTCCGGCCTGATGATCTATGCCTTTGCGGGGATCGGGGTTTCGCTGCCGCACTACAGCGGGTATCAGTACAACGCCGGCACCCGGGTGCCGGTGGCCGAGCGCGCTCGCGGCGACATGCTGTTCTGGGGACCGAACGGCAGCGAGCACGTCGCGCTGTACCTGGGTGACGGGCAGATGGTCGAGGCGCCGCAATCGGGCGAGGTGGTCCGGGTTTCGCCGGTGCGTGAGGGCGGCATCATGCCGTACGCGGTGCGGATCGTCAGCTGAACTGGTTCGATGACTGCGCATACGCGGCAGCGACGGATTCGCCGCAGCGGAGGAGTCGAAGCTTCGAATTCTCTTCATGTCGGGTCCGGTTGCGGCACATACGGCCATTACCTGGAATAGTTGTGGCAGCACGCACAGGACCAAGGCGAAAGCGGGGATGTTGGTGACTTCGACAGACGGTGTCAGCGGGGCGAAATTGGCGAAAGATGCGCCTGCGTCCACGTCGAACACCCTGGAGCGAGACGTCCAGACCCTGGAGAAGGCGATCTACGAGGTCAAGCGGGTGATCGTCGGTCAGGACCGGCTGGTCGAGCGATTGCTCGTCGGCGTGCTCGCGCGCGGTCACGTCCTGCTCGAAGGCGTGCCCGGCATCGCCAAGACCCTGGCCGTGGAGACCTTCGCCAAGGTGGTCGGCGGCTCGTTCTCCCGCGTGCAGTTCACCCCCGACCTGGTGCCCACCGACCTCATCGGTACCCGCATCTTCCGGCAGGGCCGCGAGGAATTCGATACCGAGCTCGGCCCGGTCGTGGCGAACTTCGTGCTCGCCGACGAGATCAACCGCGCGCCGGCCAAGGTGCAGTCCGCGCTGCTCGAGGTGATGGCCGAGCGGCACGTGTCGATCGGCGGCAAGACCTACCCGATGCCGAACCCGTTCCTGGTGATGGCGACGCAGAACCCGATCGAGAGCGAGGGCGTGTACCCGCTGCCCGAGGCGCAGCGCGACCGCTTCCTGTTCAAGGTCGTCGTCGACTACCCCTCGGTGGAGGAGGAGCGCGAGATCATCTACCGGATGGGTGTCACCCCGCCGGAGGCGACGCGCATCCTGGAACCCGAGGAGATCGTGCGGCTGCAGAAGGTGGCGGCCAATGTCTTCGTGCACCACGCGCTGGTCGACTACGTGGTCCGGGTGATCGCGGCGACCCGCAGGCCCGCCGACTTCGGCATGCAGGACGTGGCGAGCTGGATCTCCTACGGCGCCTCGCCGCGCGCCAGCCTCGGCATCATCGCCGCGGCCCGCGCCGTCGCGCTGATCCGCGGCCGCGACTACGTGGTGCCCCAGGACGTGGTCGAGGTGATCCCGGACGTGCTGCGCCACCGCCTGGTGCTGTCCTACGACGCGCTCGCCGACGAGATCAGTCCGGAGGACGTGATCAAGCGGGTGCTGCAGACCGTCGGTCTGCCTCAGGTCGCGCCGCAGGCCGTCGCGCCGGGCTCCTCCGCCGGTTCTGCCGCGCCGCAACAGCTTCCGCAGCAGCAGCCGGGTTCGCCGCAGGGCATCCCGCAGCCGCCGCAACAGCAGCAGGGCGCCCCGCAGCCGGTGCCGCAGCCGCCGAACGGGCAGCAGTCCCAGCCCGCCGGCAACGTCCAGAACAAGTGACCGCGGCGCCGGAACCGCCGTACCGCGTGGCCGCCTCTCCGCATGCGCCGCCGTCGTTCCAGGCCGGCGAACTGACCGACCCGCGGCTGACCGCGGCGCTGAAAACGCTGGAGCTGACGGTGCGCCGCAGGCTCGACGGCGTGCTGCACGGCGACCACCTCGGCCTCATCCCCGGGCCCGGTTCGGAACCCGGGGAGGCGCGCACCTATCAGCCGGGTGACGATGTGCGCCAGATGGATTGGTCGGTCACCGCCCGAACCACCCACCCGCACGTGCGGCAGATGATCGCCGACCGCGAGCTGGAGACGTGGATGGTCGTCGATCTCTCGGCGAGTCTGGACTTCGGCACCGCGCTGTGCCAGAAGCGGGATCTGGCGATCGCCGCCGCGGCCGCCATCACCCACCTCACCAGCGGCGGCGGCAACCGGATCGGCGCGGTCGTGGCCACCGGCGAACGATTGGTCCGGGTGCCCGCGCGCAGCGGCCGGGTGCACGCGCAGTCGCTGCTGCGCAGCATCGCGACCACGCCGCACGCGCGCGACGGGGTGCGCGGGGACCTGCGCGGCGGCATCGAGTCGCTGCGCCGCCCGCAACGCAAACGCGGTCTGGTGGTGATCATCAGCGATTTTCTCGGCGATATCGATTGGCAGCGTTCGCTGCGCGCCATCTCGGCCCGGCACGACCTGCTCGCGGTCGAGATCATCGACCCGCGCGATCTGGCGTTGCCCGATATCGGCGATGTCGTGCTGCACGATCCGGAGACCGGGCGCACCCGCGAGTTCAGCGTGACGCCCACGCTGCGCGCGGATTTCGCGGCGGCGGCGCAGCGGCACCGGGAGCAAGTCGAACAGGCCCTGCGCAGCTGCGGCGCGCCGGTCCTCACCCTGCACACCGATAGGGACTGGATCGCCGACGTGGTCCGGTTCGTGTCCACCCGGCGCCACAGCCTCGGCGCCCCGAGCGGGCGGGTCCCACGTCAGTGAGTATTTCGCATTTCACCGCCGCGCTCTGGCTCGGCTTCCTGGCCGTCCTCGCGTTGATCGCGCTGGGCTACGTCCTGGTGCAGCGCGGCAAGTACAAGCACATGCTGCAGTTCAGCAACATGGAGCTGCTGGAGAAGGTCGCGCCCGCGCGGCCGAGCCCGTTGCGGCACGTGCCGATCGCGCTGATGCTGGTCGGCCTGGTGTTCCTGACCATCGCGGCGGCCGGGCCGACCGCGGTCAAGAAGGTCGCCCGCAACCGCGCCACGGTCATGCTGGTGATGGACGTGTCGCTGTCGATGGAGGCGACCGACGTGCCGCCGAGCCGGATCGAGGTCGCGAAGAAGGCCGGTAAGGAATTCGTCGACGGCCTGCCGAACGGTTTGAACATCGGCTTCATCACCTTCGCGGGCACCGCGTCGGTGATGGTGTCGCCGACGACCAACCACGAATCGGTCAAGGCGGCCATCGACAACGCCAAGCTCGCCGAGCGGACCGCGACCGGCGAGGGCATCCTCACCGCGCTCAACGCGATCGACACGCTCGCGTCGGTGCTCGGCGGCGCGCAGGAGCCGCCGCCCGCGCGGATCGTGCTGATGTCGGACGGCAAGCAGACCGTGCCCGCGTTCGAGGACGTGGACAACCCGCGCCACGAATTCGTCGCCGCACGACTGGCGAAGAACAAGAACGTGCCGATCTCGACGATCTCCTACGGCACCAGGTGGGGCAAGGTCAGCATTCCGCGTGAGGACGGTTCGCGCGACGACGTGCCCGTGCCGGTCGATGACGACGCCATGCGCGAACTCGCCCGGCTGTCCGGCGGCGAGTTCTACACCGCGTCCACCCTGCAGGAACTGAGCAAGGTGTACGACACCCTCGAACAGCAGATCGGATTCGAGCTGACCAGGGGCGATGCGAGTCGTCCGTGGTTGCTGCTCGGCCTGTTGATCACCTCGGCCGGTGTGATCACCGGACTGCTCTATCGCCAGCGCCTGCCGTAACCGAGTCACCCTGGCGCCACGAACGTTTCGGCCTGCGCCGGGCCGTCGACCCCGGGGTGCCGAGCTGCCGCGGCGTCGACCATACGGTCGCGCGCCGGGGCTGGTGACCGTTCTGTCCGAACCGCGCCGCCCTCGTCGCGGAACCGTCCGGACCGGCGCCGGGCGGGTTTCCGGGTGGCGGCCGCCACCAGGTAGGTTGTTCCCCATGTCGAACATCACATCCCGGTCTGTCCTGGTCACGGGTGGTAACCGTGGCATCGGTCTCGCAGTCGCGCAGCGCTTGGTGGCCGACGGTCACAAGGTCGCCGTCACCCACCGTGGTTCCGGCGCGCCGGAGGGGATGCTCGGCGTGAAATGCGATGTGACGGACTCGGAATCGGTCGACGCGGCGTTCACCGAGGTCGAGGAGAAGCAGGGGCCGGTCGAGGTCCTGGTCGCCAACGCGGGCATCGTCGACAACACGCTGCTGATGCGGATGAGCGAAGAGCAGTTCAGCAGGGTCATCGACGCCAACCTGACCGGCGCGTTCCGCTGTGCCAAGCGCGCGAATCGCGCCATGCTCCGGGCGAAGTTCGGCCGGATCATCCTGCTCGGCTCGGTGGTCGGCCTCAAGGGCGGTCCGGGACAGGTGAATTACGCCGCGTCGAAGGCGGGCCTGGTCGGCATGGCGCGTTCGATCACGATGGAGATCGGCTCGCGCAACATCACCGCCAATGTCGTCGCGCCCGGTTTCATCGAAACCGATATGACGCGCGACGAGGTCACCGAGGAAATGCGTGAGCTGGTACTGAAATACGGCATTCCGGCCAAGCGAATGGGGCAGCCGGAGGAGGTCGCCGCCGCGATCAGCTTCTTGGCGTCCGATGACGCGGGCTACATCACCGGTGCCGTGATCCCGGTCGACGGCGGCTTGGGCATGGGCCACTAGTCTTTCACCACACCACTCGACTCTCAGGAGAACCGAAGACCCATGGGCGGACTGCTCGAAGGCAAGACCATTCTGGTGACCGGCATCATCACCGACTCGTCGATCGCGTTCCACGCGGCCGCGGTCGCGCAGGAGCAGGGCGCGAAGGTGATCATCACCGGCATTCCGGAGCGGCTGCGGTTGATCGACCGCATCGCCAAGCGGCTGCCGCAGGAGGTCCCCCCGGCCATCCCGCTCGATGTCACCAGCGAGGAGAACCTCGCCGAGCTGCCGGACAAGCTGCGTGAGCTGGCACCCGAGGGCATCGACGGCGTGCTGCACTCCATCGCGTTCGCGCCGCGCACCCTGATGGGCCCCGAGGCGCTGCCGTTCCTCGACGGTCCCGGCCCCGACGCGGCGAAGGCCTTCGAGATCTCGGCGTGGAGCTACGCCTCGCTGGCCCGCGCGGTGCTGCCGGTGATGAACGAGCGCGGCTCGATCGTCGGCATGGATTTCGATCCGCGCACCGCGATGCCGTTCTACAACTGGATGGGTGTGGCCAAGGCCGCGCTCGAATCGGTGAACCGGTACGTCGCGCGAGAGGTGGGCGCGGCCAAGAAGATTCGCTCCAACCTGATCGCCGCCGGCCCGATCAAGACGCTCGCGGCCAAGGCGATCGCGGGCACCGCGACCGACGACGCCGCCAAGCTCAACCAGCTCAACGAGTACTGGGACGGCGCGTCGCCGATCGGCTGGGACGTCGACGACCCGACGGTGGTCGCCAAGTCGATCGTCGCGATGCTCTCGGACTGGCTGCCGGGCACCACCGCCTCGATCATCTACGTCGACGGCGGGGCCAGCCACAACACCTGGTTCCCCGAGAACATGTCGATCAACTGAGTCATCCCGGAGGAGGGATCGTGGCACGGGCCGCCGACGCACTGCTGTTGCTGTCCTTCGGCGGCCCGGAGCGCCCCGAAGACGTGATGCCGTTCCTGGAGAACGTCACCCGGGGCCGGGGCGTGCCGCGCGCACGGCTCGACGAGGTCGCGCAGCACTACCTGCACTTCGGCGGGGTATCGCCGATCAACGCGCTCAACCGGGACATCATCGCGGCGGTCGAGGCCGAATTGGCCGCGGCCGGTATCGATCTGCCGGTGTACTTCGGCAACCGGAACTGGACGCCCATGGTGGAGGACACCGTCGCGCGGATGGCCGCCGACGGTGTGCGTTCCGCACTGGTGTTCCCGACCTCGGCCTGGGGCGGCTACTCGGGGTGCCTGCAGTACCACGAGGACATCGCCAGGGCGCGAACGGCTTTCGGTGACGGTGCGCCGGAGCTGGTGAAGCTGCGCCAGTACTTCGATCACCCGCTGCTGATCGAGGCCTTCGCCGACGCGATTCGCGCGGCGCGGCAAGAACTTCCGGCGCAGCGCCGCGACGCGGCCCGGCTGGTCTTCACCGCGCACTCCATTCCGATCGTCGCCGATACCGCCGCGGGTCCGGCGGCCGACGGCGGCCACCTGTACAGCCGCCAGGTCGCCGAGGCCGCCCGATTGGCCGCCGCCGCAACGGGGTTCACCGACTACGACGTCGTCTGGCAGTCCCGTTCGGGTCCGCCGCAGGTGCCGTGGCTGGATCCCGACATCGTGGATCACCTGGAGGATCTCGGCGCGAAGAACGTCGAAGCGGTCATCGTCTGCCCGGTGGGCTTCGTCTCCGATCACCTCGAGGTGATCTGGGATCTCGACAACGAGGCCCGGGAGAAGGCCGCCGAACTCGGCATGGTTTTCGTGCGCGCGGGCACCCCCGGCACCGATCCCCGTTTCGCGCGCATGGTCGTCGAATTGATCCGCGAGCAGTTGGCCGACGTGCCGCCGCGACGGCTGGGCGAGGTCCCGGGTTACGGCTGCACGCCGAACGGCGAGCCCTGCTTCCTCGGCTGCTGTGCCCTCCCAAGTCGGGGCACCGTTCATCGATGACTCACGAATAGGTCTGCGATAGCATCGCTCTCGCCTTCGGACGAAGCCGAAGCGGGGCGCAAGGTGAGAATTGATGACATATATCGACATGATGACCACTACCGGACTGTTGGACCTGGGGGCATGGTCCGACGACACCGTGTGGACGGCAGCATTGGAAACCACGGAAGCACGCCGGCGGGGGAGCCGGGGCGGCAAAGGTGGATCCTGGGTCGTGGGGCTGATCTGCCTCGGTCTGGTCGTCGTCGGCATGGTCGTCATCATTTGGCTCTCCCGCAGAAACAGAGGGCAGAACCAGAACCAGCTGCCGCAGCACGGTAACGGCGCGCAGCCGTACCAGCAGGTGGCCGGGCAGCAGTATCCCGGGCAGCAGTATCCGCAGCAGCAGGTAGGCGGACAACAGTATCCGCAGCAACAGGGTTATCCGGGCCAGCCGGCGGGATACCAGCAGCCGTATCAAGGGCAGCAGCCGTACCAGGGCCAGCCGTACCAGGGGCAGCAGCCGTACGGCCAGCCGTACCAGCAGCCCTATCAGCCGCAGGGCCAGCCGTACCCGCCGCACCAGCAGCACTGACCGGGTCCGTGCACGCTTTCTGACTTCCCGCACCCCGGCTCGCCGCGCGACGCACCGTGTCTCGCGACGGAAGGGGTGCGGGGATCAGAACATCACGGCCGATAGGCGCGTGTAGACGCCGGGGTAGCCGGGTTCGGCGGCCCCTTTGCCCCACGACGTGAGGGCGACCAGGTCGCCGTCGACGAGAAGTGGTCCGCCGCTGTCGAATTGGTTGGCGTCGGCCTCGGTCGAACCGGCGCACAACGCTTCTCGGGGATCGAAGGCATCGCCGTAGGCGGTGCAGTCGGCGTCGAGCGGGACGGTGGCGGCGTGCAGCAGCGGGTTCGCCCAGTCGTCGTCCGACGTCGCGCCCCAGCCCAGAATGGTGCCTGAAGTGCCGTGCGCCGCAGCGATGCGCACGGTCGGGCGCCGGATCGGATGGTCGAGCGTGAGGATGGCCAGATCGTTGTGATACGCCAGGTCGGTGCCGAATACGGTGACCCGGAAGTCCGGATGTACCCGCACGTCGGTGACCCGGACCGAGGTGCCCGCGTCGGTGTGCAGGTCCGACCGGTCGAAGGTGACGCGCAGCGCGGCGGGTACCCGCCCGGTGAATACGGCGCAGTGCGCCGCGGTGACCACCTGATCGGGGGCGATCAGCGCGCCCGCGCAGAACTGCCCGCCGGGGCGCAGCGGCAGCAGCGGGGTGCCGATCGCGACGAGCCACGGGTACGCGGACGCGTCGGCCGGTTGCCCGCCGACCACCGCGCCCGCCTGTGGCGCGGGCAGGCCGAGGCCGATCGCCGTCGCGGTGACGGCCGCCGCGAGAATCGCAGTGCAGCGCATCGCGGAACCTCCTCTGCTCGACTCCTCGAAGCACACTATTGCGGGACCGCCCCGAGCGCGACCGGAAGCGGATTCGATTGCGGCGCAACGGGACAAATGTCCCGAAGCGGGCACTCAGGCGCTGCGCGCCGCCGCGTGCACCGCGACCAGCCTGGCCGCGCGGATCGCGTCCCACAGCGGGCGCAGCAGCGACTCCTGGGCGCCGATCGCGGTCGCCGAGGTCGGCGAGGAAGCCGGTTCCCGTTGCGCCACCGTGAGAATCGCGGCGACATGGTCTGCGGTGTCCAGAATCTTCCTGGCCCGCAGCGGAATCGAGTCCGGGTAGTCGTGCCGGGAGTAGTCCGCGAGCTCGGCCTCGATGAGTTCACGCGGATCCGAATCGGCCGACCCCACCGAGGTGGTGTGCAACTGCATCAGCGCGTCGGCGGCATCGCGGACCGCTTCGCGCATAGCGTATTCCGCCTCGCCGAGCGACATGTCGGGGCCGGGCTCCGCCGGAATCGGCGTGCTGTAGACCGACCATTGCAAGGTGTCCTCGTCGGTCCACTGCGGGATCAGGCCGGTGCCCTCCGTGCCCGGCGCGCCGAGGAGCAGACCCTCCTGCGCCTCGATCGCGTCGGCGGCGAAGGCGGTGCCGACCGGCAGGCCGCGCACGTCGCCCGGCACCGGCAGCACCAGCCGGATCTTCGCGCCCGGCTCGGCCATCGCCTCGCGAATCACCTTGAGCAGCGCCATCATCCCGGTGCCCGGCAGGTTGCCGCGCGAGGACCACGGCAGATCGGAGCGGCCACCGGTGACCGGGTCGCCGGCCGCGATGGTGTGCCGGCTCGCCCAGGCGTGCAGGGCCGCCAATACGTCGTCGGGCGCGCTGCACCCGGCCAGCCAGGAGCCGGCCCACACCGTCAGCGTGGCACTAGGAGAGCACATAATTATCGAGCATAAAGGGTGATGGTTATTCACGGGCATTCCCGCGAGGGGCATTCCTGAGCAGCGCCGCGAGTACCTCGGCGGACGCGCCTATTCCGGCTCGGTGACGAAGTCGATGAGCCGTTCCACCGCCCCGATGAGCGGTGCCTCGAGGTCCCGGAAGGACTCGACCGCGCCATAGATCCGGCGCCAGCCGTCCTGCGGGGTGCCCCAGCCCAGCCGGGCGCAGATGCCGGTTTTCCAGTCCTCGCCGCGCGGCACCTGCGGCCACGCGTCGATGCCGACC
Source organism: Nocardia brasiliensis IFM 10847 (assembly GCF_000710915.1). GTDB lineage: Bacteria > Actinomycetota > Actinomycetes > Mycobacteriales > Mycobacteriaceae > Nocardia > Nocardia brasiliensis_A. The sequence continues at coordinate 13,712 of NZ_BAUA01000155.1, read as the reverse complement.
GTGGCGGGGCGCACCGCCTGCCACACGTCGATGAACGGGTGGCCGGTGACCAGTACGTGCGGGCCGAGCCCCGTGGTGAGCTGGGTCTCCTTCGAGCCGGTGACCAGGTGGTCGACCAGTACGCCCACCCGCCTGCCGGGGCCGGGCTCGAACTCCACGAGCCGCTCGGCCAGGTTGTCCAGGCCCTCCAGATGCTCCACGACCACGCCTTCGACCCGCAGATCGTGGCCCCAGACCCGCTCGACCAGCGCGGCGTCGTGCACGCCCTCCACCCAGATCCGGCTGGTTCTGGCGACCCGCGCGCGCAGCCCCTCGACCCTGGTGGAGCCGGACGCCGACCGCGTCGGCTGCTGCGGCGCCGCGACCGTCGGCCGGACCAGTGTGACCGGCTGACCGTCGATCAGGAAGGCGGCCTCGCGCAGCGCGAACAGCCGCACCGCGCCGCGCGCGTCCTCCAGTTTGACGAACTCGCCGTCGTAGCTGCGGTCGAAACCCACCACGGCGCCGCAGAATCCGCTGGCCGCGTCCTCGACGACGAGGTCGCGTTCGGCGCTGACCTGCGGTACCGCCCGCTTTTTCGCCCGGGAGTGCCCCGAGAAGATATCGCCGCCGTACCTGTCATGCCCGCTCATCCGCCCGAACTTAGCAGGCGGACATCCGTATTCGGTTCCGCGAATCGCGGGGCGCACGATCGACACGCCGGTCTACAACATTCCAGGCACACATGATCGACAACCAGCGCATCCGGTTGCCGACGCGCACTAGAGTGGGCAGCGTGGCCGCAATAGTTTGGCTGGTCGCGGGGATCTTGCTCGCGGCCGCGGAAATGCTCACCGGGGACCTGACCTTGCTCATGCTCGGCGTCGCCGCGCTGGGCACCGCGGGTGTGAGCTCCGTCGCGGGCACGTCGGTGGTGGTGGACGCCATCGTCTTCGGCGTGCTGACGCTGGTGTTGTTTCTCGGGGTGCGGCCGGTGCTGCGCCGCCGCTTCGGCAATCCGCCGCCTATTCCGACGAACGTCGATGCCCTGCAAGGCAAGTCGGCGTTGGTGCTGGAGCAGGTGGGCGCGCATTCCGGTCAGGTGAAGCTGGGCGGGGAAGTGTGGACCGCGCGGCCGATGGACGAGTCCGAGGTGTACGAACCGGGTACGAAGGTGTTCGTGATGAGGATCGACGGCGCGACCGCCGTCGTGTGGAAGGGGCCGTGATGGCTGTACTGATCGTTGCCGCCGTACTCGTCCTGCTGGTCGTGGTGGTGGTCTTCAAGTCGATCGCGCTGGTGCCGCAGGCCGAGGCGGCGGTGATCGAGCGGCTGGGCCGGTACTCGCGCACCGTTTCCGGCCAGCTGACGTTCCTCGTGCCGTTCGCCGACCGCATCCGCGCCAAGGTGGACCTGCGCGAGCGGGTGGTGTCCTTCCCGCCGCAGCCGGTGATCACCGAGGACAACCTGACCCTGCATATCGACACCGTGGTGTACTTCCAGGTCACCAGTCCGCAGGCGGCGGTCTACGAGATCAGCAACTACATCGCCGCGGTCGAGCAGCTCACTGTCACCACGCTGCGCAACGTGGTCGGCGGCATGACCCTGGAACAGACCCTGACCTCCCGCGATCAGATCAACGGCCAGCTGCGCGGCGTGCTGGACGAGGCCACCGGCCGCTGGGGGCTGCGGGTGGCGCGGGTCGAGCTGAAGAGCATCGATCCGCCGCCGTCGATCCAGGAGTCGATGGAAAAGCAGATGAAGGCCGATCGTGAGAAGCGCGCCATGATCCTCACCGCGGAGGGCACCCGCGAATCACAGATCAAGACCGCGGAGGGCTCCAAGCAGGCCCAGATCCTGTCCGCCGAGGGCGCCAAGCAATCGGCCATCCTCGCGGCCGAAGGTGAACGGCAGAGCCGCATCCTGCGCGCCCAGGGTGAGCGGGCGGCGTCCTACCTGCAGGCGCAGGGTCAGGCCAAGGCCATCGAAAAGGTCTTCGCCGCAATCAAGAACGGCAAGCCGACGCCGGAACTGCTTGCCTACCAGTACATGCAGACGCTGCCGATGGTCGCGCGCGGCGACGCCAACAAGGTGTGGCTGGTGCCCAGCGATTTCGGCAAGGCGCTCGAAGGCTTCGCGACCAGCTTCGCCACCAAGGGCGAGGACGGCGTGTTCCGTTACGAGCCACCGTCTTCCGACGGCGAGCAGGTCAAGGTGGAGGACGACTCCGACGTCGCGGACTGGTTCGACACCGCGTCGGACCCGACCATCGAACGCGCGGTCCGCGCGGCCGAGGCCACCGCGCGCACCCCGGTGGAGGGTTTGATGTCGCCGCCGCCCGCGGCGCCGCATCAGCCTGCGCCGCATCAGTCGGTGCTGCCGCCCCAGGAAGAACAGCAGGCGTTGCAGCAGCAACCGCCGCAACAACCGCAGCCGCCGCAGCAGCAACCGGCCTACCGGCCCGAGGATCCGCACGGCAGGCCGTGGCAGCCGCCGGAGAACTTTTCGAAGTAGGCCGATTCTCGGCGGCGAGGCGGCTCCGGGGGGTTGATGCGAACCAGGCGAGAACTCTTGCAGGTGGCGCTCGTCGCGCCGCTCGCCGCCGCCTGTGCGCCCGATCTGCTGCTCGGCAACCCCGGCGCGGTGCGCGTCGGGGTGTCGTGGAGCGGAACCGAGCTGACGGCGTTCCGCGCGGTGCTGGCCCGCCTCGGCTATCCCCATCCGGTGGACGTGGTGCCGCTCGGCGACGAGATCGAGACCGCGTTCACCGCGGGCGGACGCTCGGCGCCCGACATCGTGATGCTGCCGCAGGCGGGCCGGGTGCGCCCGCTCGCGCAGCAGCGCAAGCTGCGGCCGGTGTCGGAGCGGCTGTGGTCCGACGGCGCGGACCCGGCCTATCCTGATATCTGGCGACAGCTGTTGCAGCACAACGGAAAACCCTATGGCGTACCGTTCAAGGCCGCCGACAAGTCGATGGTCTGGTACGACCGGCAGCTGGTCGAGCATTACCGGCTCGGTGACCCGGTGGGCTGGACCCTCGCGGACTGGCTGGACCGGATGGAGTTCCTCGCCGACTCGCCGGTGCGGTTGCTCGCGCTCGGCGCGGCCGACGGCTGGGTGCTCACCGACGTGTTCGAGAACGCGCTGCTCGCCGAATCCCCGCGCATCTACGACGAGGTCGCCGCGGGCCGCGCCGATCGCACCTGGGAAAGTCCCGCGGTGCGGGCCGCCTTCCGGCATCTGGGCTCGCTGTGGGGGCACCGGCACGCCTTCCCCGGTGGCATCGCGGTGGCCTTGACCAAGCAGTTCCCCGACGCGGTGCGCGAGGTGTTCGAGCATCGGCGTGCGGTGATGGTGGTCGCGCCGGATTTCGCCGAGCCGATCGTGCGGGCCGCGGTGCGCCGGTCGAGACGGCGGGAACCGGACGTGGTCGGCGTCGCCGCGTTTGCGGCCGTCACGCCCGAGGTGGCCGCGCCGCGGATCGTCGGCGGCGATGTGATGGTGGTGACCGAGTCGGCCACCGATCGCGCCATGGATCTCGTTGCGGCACTTGCCGCGCCGACGGCGCCGGTGCCGTGGATCGAGGGCTACGGCGGCTTCATCGCGCCGAATCTCCGTACCGATGCCCGGTATTCGGCGCTGCTGGAACCGGTGGCGCGCACCCTGCGGACACGCAGCGCGTTCGATCTGTCCGATCGGATCGGCGCCGTCGGCGGCCGCAACGGGCTGTGGCGCATCCTCACCGACTTCTTCACCACGGTCGGCAACGGGGCGACGGAACGGCTGGACGAGGCGACCGACCGCGCGATCGCCGCTCTCGACGCGGTGGATCGGCGGCGGCGGTGACCGAACAGCGGCACTATCAGGAGCACGGGCTGCTGCTCGAACTCAGCGGGCGCCGGATGCGCGGGCCGCTGGTCGCGGGCAGTCACCCGCGGCGGTGGACCGGTCTGGCGGCGGTGCTGCCTGCCACGGTGCTGACCGTATCGCTGATCGTGGCGCCGGTGGTGTGGACCGTGGTGAGCGCGACCCGGGCGCGGCCACTGCTGGTGATCTCCTGCCTGGGCGCCGTGCTCGGCGCCGTCGGGCTCACTCAATTGGCCCGGCAGCGCCGGGTTCCGGGGTTCCGGCTGATCGCGCGGCGGCGGCGATGGCTGCTGCGGCGCCGGATGCCGGTGCCGCGGTGGACGATTCGGGCCGTGCCGTACACGTTCTGGCTGGTGCTGTGGTCCGGTGCGCTGGTGCTCGCCGCCGGCGGGCTGTGGCTGCTCGCGGCCGCGCTCGGCCACGACGGCAGGTGGACTTACCTGCGCACCCTCGGGTGGTTGCTGGTCGTGGTGCTCATGCTGGCGGCGGCGTTGGGCGTGGCCTGGTGGGCTCGCGATTCGCAGTGGCTGTGGCGGCCGCTCATCGTGTCGTTCGGCATCTCGGCGGTGGTGTCCGGCGTCGCCTTCCGGCTGATCTTCGAGTTCTTCGGTGACCTGCTCGGCATCGACAGCGTTGCGGGGTACTGGCTCTGGTACGGGCTGATGCTGTGCTCGGCCTTCGTGTGGACCTGGTTCGGTTTCGTCACCGGCCTGTTCCGGGCGGGGATCTGGGCCATCGAGAACGATTCGGTCCGCGCGGGCTTCCTGCATCACGGCGCGGGCCGTTTTCCGGTGCGGCTCTTCGTTCTCCTGCGTCCGGTGGTGCTCATCGTCGGGCTCGCCGTCGGTGTCGCCGCCGCACGGGTGTTCGACGTGGTGCTGATCGGCGTGCCCGGTTCGATGCAGTACGAGCTGGACAGTGCGACCGTGTACTGGTGGCGGCTGGCCACCGACTCGGAGGTCGACGCGGGGGTGACGGCGGCCTACGGTCTGCCGCTCGCGATGTTGGTCGGATTCCTGGCCTGGCTGTTGCAGACCGACGTGCGCAGGCACCGGACGAGCTGGTCCGCGCCGCCCGCGCCGCCCGCCGTCGCGACGCGTCCGCGCCGGAAACCGTTGCGACTGCTGGGGATCGTCGCGGTATCGCTGCTCGCCCTGGTTCCGATCGGCTGGCTGATCTATGCCTGTTTCCGGGATCGCGACGGGTTCGGGACCGGTGCGATCGAACGGGTGTGGCGCGACCCGGCCCTGCTGCGTTCGCTCGAAACGACCGTGTGGGTGGCGGGTTTGGCCACCATGGTCGTGGTCGCCGCGGCGGTGCCGGTGGCGTACCGGCTCGCCGCGCTGCGGCCCAACCGCTCGGCCGCGACGATCGCCGTGGTGGCACTGGTCGTGCTCTCGGTGCTGCCGGTGCAGAGCTATCTGGGACCGGTGAACACCTTCATCGACGCTTACGGGCTGTCCGGCACCCGTATCCCGTTGATCCTGCTGCACGCCGCCGCGGGTCTGCCGATCGCGATCCTGGTGCTGCGCGGTGCGTTGCTCGCGCCGCCGGACAGTCCCGCCGCCGATGCGCTGCACGGCCTGGCCGGACCCGGCACCATCGCGCGGCGCGTGCTGGCCTCCGCGGGTCCGGCACTGGGCGCGGTGGCCGCGCTCGAATTCATCCAGGTGTGGAACGATTTCGTGATCGGGTTGCTGATCAGCGGCGCCGGCGCGACGCCGTGGTCGCTGCTGCTGTGGGGCGAGGCGCGCCAATTCGGCGAGAACTCGGCGCAATTGGCGGCCGGGGCGTTGATCTCGGCGATTCTGCCGGTCGCTTTGCTGCTGGCCACCTGGCGGCGCTGGCTGGTGCCCGGATTGACCGGGGGGACGTTGCGATGAGCGACAGGTGCCGCGACATCGTGCGGCGGGCCGAGATCGGCGTCGGCGTGGTGCGGGCATGAGCGATCCGGACCCGCACGCCCGCCGCGACGACCCCGAGACGCCGGGTACGCCGAGATCGACGGTCTGGCAAGGATTTCTGGGTACCGCCTCGGTGGTGGCGTACGCGCTGCTGTTCGAGCTGGCGCGCAGTCTGGTGATCAACTCGCTGGGCGACAGCACGGCGGTCAAGGTGCTCGCGGGCACCCTGCGCTGGTTGTCGGTGCTCGTCATCGTCGCGGCGGCCGCGTACGTCGGCTACCGCTTTCTGCAGTGGTATCGCGAAAGAGTGCGCGTCACCGCGGAACTCGCGTTGCTCGCCGATCTGGTCGAGCCCGCGCCGCAGCCGGCGACGGCGCACCGGTGTCCGGGTCCGCCGCGCCGGACCACGGCGTTGAACGGCCGGATCATCGCTGCGGTGCTGCGCGAACTGCCGGTGCGCGACTTCGAGGCCGCCGCGCTGCTCGCGGTCCTGGGTGCGGCGCTCGACGCGCCCGCGCGGCTACCGCTGGAGCGGCTGGCTTCGCGCCCGACCGCCGCGGTGCTGCTGGACACCCTGCGCCGGGAGAACATCGTGACAACCGCAGGTGCGCAACGCTATTGCCTGCGCAAGGTGCCGGTGCTGCCGGGGCGGGCGGAGGTGCGCGGGGGCGCGCGCTGGCCCGCGGCGCTGACGGCGCTGGTACACCACTACGCCGATCGCGCGGGGCGCTGGGCGATCGCCTTGGAGACGGTGCGTTTCGCGGCCGGGGCGCGGCGCTGGTTCGAGGCCGAGGAGGAGTATCTGCACACGCTCGTCGCGCAGTGCGCGGAACTCGGCGCGGAACTGCCCGCGGCCGTGGTGCCGGAGCTGGTGCGGATCGGGGACGCGCTGGATACCTGGTATGCGCGAATCGGCCTGGGGGAGAACCATGGCGAACTCGCGGCCAAGATGAGCGAGATACCAGGACTGAACGACCATGTGCTGCACCGGGATCTGGTGCGGATGCGGGCGGGCGGGCTCCAGGACCGGCCCGGTCGCTACCGGCCGCGCAATCTGTCCACCAGTTTGGCCGCGCGCTGGGAACACCGGGATGCGCTGCGCCGGCTGGACCGGGCCCTGCCACACGAACTGCCCGGGGTGGTCGCGCAATTGGAGGCGTCGTGGTGGTTGTTGCCGCGCGAAGACGTGGCGGGCGAGGTGTGCGCGCTGATCAACCTGGCCATCGCACACCTGTGGCAGGGGCGGCTCGACGCCGCCCAGGACCGGCTCGACCTGGCCGAATCGCTCACCCGCAGCGGTCGTGACCCGGACGGTCGCGCGCACGTGCACGAAACCATGGGCATCGTCTGGTGGGTGCGCGGTGACTCGGCCAAGGCCTTGCATCGCTGGCAGCAGGCCCTCGGCGAATATCGCGTCATGGTGGACGAGCACGGTATCGCCCGCTGCCTGCAACATCTCGGCTCGGCCCTGCTGGAGGAGCCCGGTCACGCCGAGACGCTGCTCGGTCCCGGCTTGTCCGCTCCCGAAGTGACGCGCCAGATCACCGGCTGGCTCGCCGAAGCCCGCCGCCTGCATCGCGGTCTGCGCTACGCCGGACACTATGCGTACCAAGCTGATTCACGCCTCACCGCCACCCGACGCCCCGGCCTGCGCGGACTGCTCGACCGCACCCCACCCTTGACCGCGCTGGACCGCATCGACCGCTGGCCCCTCGCGGTCGCAGACGACCCAGGCTAGCCATACCCCTTCCGCCTTCGGCACCCGCCCGCGCCGCTGGTCGACGTCAAAGACCGTCAGGCAGTCGGGCCTGCATCCGCCGGAGTGCCCGCACCCCGCAACCAACCCGCGCTGGCCGCACCCCTTCGGCTTCGGCGCAGGCTGCGCGCGCGGCTGGTCGGCGGCCCATAGACCCCCAGGCGGCGGCCGGGGCTGAATCCGCCGGAGCGACCGCACTGCGTACCTACTGCGCTGACCGGGTCGACCGCTGCCGGTCGCCGACGACCCGCTAGCGGACCTTTTCCGTCGTCTCGGTGCGTGGGTGTGCGGCAGGGCACGCGCGGGCGGGACACGCCGATCGCGGGGCGGTGGCAGACTTTTCGGTATGACGACACCTGATTGGGCCGATGTGGACCACTACTTGGTGGACACCCTTGTGCAGGACGTGGAAACGGCGGCGGCTTTGGCGGCCAATGCCGCGGCGGAACTGCCTGCGATCGATGTGTCCCCGCCGCAGGGCAAGTTCCTCTATCTGCTGGCGAAGACCGCGCGGGCGCGGCGCGTGCTGGAGATCGGCACGCTGGGCGGGTACAGCACGATCTGGCTGGCCCGCGCGGTCGGCGCCAAAGGGCAGGTGATCACCTTCGAATACCAGCCGAAGCATGCCGAGGTGGCGCGGCAGAACCTGGACCGCGCCGGTGTCGGCGACCGCGTCGAGATCCGGGTCGGCGCGGCCCTGGACAACCTGCCGGTGCTGGCCGATGAGCACCCCGAGCCGTTCGATCTGGTGTTCATCGACGCCGACAAGGTCAACAACTCGAATTACGTGCAGTGGGCGCTGCGGTTCACCCGGCCCGGCTCGGTGATCATCGTCGACAACGTCGTGCGCGCGGGCGGCGTGGCCGACGCGGACTCCGCCGACCCGATGATCCAGGCCAGCCGCGAGGTCCTCGCCCTGCTCGCCGCCGAACCGACCCTCGACGCCACCGTGGTGCAGACCGTCGGCGGCAAGGGCTGGGACGGTTTCGCCTACGCCGTGGTCAACGGCGACGCGGACGACTGAATTCGTGGTGCCGCTGCGGATCGTCCGCGTCCGCGGCGGCCGGCGACGTCAGTCGGTGTTCGTCACTCGCCAGGCCCCGCGGCCGGCGATATCGAGGACCAGCGCGGCGATGTTCCAGGCGTCGTCCGCGCCGCTGTGATGCCGCCCTTCCAGCGGCAGACCCGCGATCTGCAACGCGCTCGCCATCCCTTGCCGCTTCGCCGATCCGTAGGTCTCACTGAACACCAGCTTGGCGTTGGTGTGCCTGCTGCCGAACGGATAGGCGGTGCCGGTGGCGGCGCATTGGTTGCGGAACTGTTTGCGGTCGTAGTCACCCCAACTGGCCCACGGGCGCATACCCGCCGCGTGGTCGGTGGCGAGCAGGCGGCAGGCTTCGGCGAATTCGACACCCGTGTCCACCTCGTCCTGGGTGAGCCCGGTCAGCTCGGTGCAGAATGCGCTGACCGTGGAGCGGGCGGGCCGCACCAGGATCCGATGTTTCGCGGTCCGCGCACCGGAGCCCAAATCGACCACGGTCACACCGATTTCGATGATCTCGCTGACCGCGCCGGGCGGCGGCGTGCCCGCCCAGCACGTCGCCTCCACGTCGACGACATTGAGTAACCCCGTTTTTCCTCCCATGCTCGTCGAGGGTAGGGAGACGACGGGTCGCGCTCAATCGCTTTTCGGGTCAGGGGACGAGAACGACCTTGCCGGTGGTGCCGCGTTGCTCCAACGCGCGGTGCGCGGCGGCGGCCTCGGCGAGCGGAAAGCGCTGCACGGCGGGGCGCAGGCGGCCCGCGGCGGCCGCGGCCATCGCCTCGTCTTCGAGTGGACGCAGGTCACCGCCGACCCGGCCCAGCATGGCGGGACCGACGACCAGCTGCGAGGTGATGCCCCGGGCGTCTAGCTCGTCTTCGGAAAAGGCCGGGGTGGCAGCATCTTTCGGGCTGGACCCGGACGCGCCGTAGACCAGGTGCCGCCCGCCCTTTCCGACGAGATCAAGTGCCCGGCGGGTGATCTCGCCACCGACCGAGTCGAACAGGATCGTCGCGGTGCGGTCGCCGAGGAAGGTGCGCACCTGGTCCGGCCAATCGGGCCGCAGGTAGTCGACCGCCAGGTCGGCCCCATTGCGTTGCACCAGCTCGACTTTGGCGGGGCCACCGGCCAGGCCCAGCACCGTCGCGCCCGCGTTCTTCGCGGCCTGCACCAGCAGCGTGCCGAGGCCGCCCGCGGCGGCCGTGACAATGGCGACACTGTCCGGGCCGAGGTCGGCGAACAGCAGAACGCCGAGCGCGGTGCGGCCGGTGCCGATCATCGCGACCGCTTCGGCCGGGTCGAGGTTGTCCGGAATCTGGTGCAGCCGAGATACTTCGGTGACGGCGAGTTCGGCGTACCCACCGGGCACCATGCCGAGATGGGCCACCACATGCTTGCCGATCCAGCTCGGGTCGACATCGGCGCCGACCAGATCGACGGTTCCGGCCACCTCGCGCCCGGGCACCGTCGGCAGTTCGGGCGCCGGGTACGGCCCGGCCGCTCCTTTGCGCAGCGCGGTGTCGATCAGGTGGACGCCCGCCGCGGCCACGGCGATCCGCACCTGCCCCGGTGCGGGTTGTGGGTCGGAAATGGTTTCGTAGCGCAGGTTTTCGGCCGGGCCGAAGGCGTGGAGGCGAATCGCGTGCACGGTGGCTCCTGTTCGTGGTGCAGACGCCGACCACCGTGCAACATCAAGCTGGGTTCAGGTCAACTCGACCGGTCGTCGCCGACCCGCGGGTCACGCCGAGCCGGCGTGCTGCTTCGCCCTGACCTCGAAACCGTCACAGAGCGCCGACAGCCCGACGTACAGCAGTTCCTCCTGGGTGAGGTCGCTGACCCCCGTACCTTCCAGGTCGGCGAGTGCGGGCGGCACCGGATACTGTGATTCGCCTTTCAGCATGGTGCGCAGCCCGTTGTCGCCCTCGGGGTTCATGCCTTTGCGCGCCATCAGGGTGGCGCTGATGTGCGGCAGCGTCGCCCCGGAGATGTAGTTCCAGATCGTGAACGCCATCGTGGTCGCCTCGCGGGTGGAAACATTGAGTTCGGACAGGCCCTCGACCATCCACGCCAGGCACGCCAGACTCTGCGGGCCGAAGCTGTAGCGCGGCGTGGCGAAGGTGAGCAGAACCCACGGATGTTGCAGGTAGAGCGCCCAATCGACCTCGGCGGCGATCCGCACCCGGTCCCGCCAGGACCACTGTTGTCCCGCCGGCGACGGATACGGATTGCGGCGGGCGACCTCGTCGGTCATGGCCGCGAGCAACTCGTCCTTGTTCGCGACGTGCCGATACAGCGACATGGCGCCGACGCCCATGGTGTCGGCGATCCGGCGCATCGACAGGGCGTCGAGTCCCTCCTCGTCGGCGAGCGTGATGGCGGTGTCGATGATGGCGGCCCGATTGAGCTTGACCTCAGTCATCCCATGACTCACTTTCACTTCCAGGAGAGGTTGCGTACACTGTACCCGACCTTGTGCGTACGGCGTACGCGAGACGGAGAGGAAATTTCAGGATGACAGACGTCGAGGCCGCGCGCGCCGCGCAGGCGCCGGCCGCCGGCTCGCGCCGTGCCTGGCTGGGCTTGACGGTATTGCTGCTCCCGGTGCTGCTGGTGTCGATGGACATCTCGGTGCTGTTCCTGGCCATGCCGACGCTCACCGAGGATCTCGACCCGTCCGCCGCGCAGCAGCTGTGGATCCTCGACATCTACGGGTTCCTCATCGCGGGCCTGCTGATCACCATGGGCAACCTCGGCGACCGGATCGGGCGGCGCAACATCCTGCTGGCCGGCGCCACCATCTTCGGCATCGCGTCGGTGCTCGCGGCGCTGGCGCCCAGCTCGGCGGTGCTGATCGTGGCCCGGGCGCTGATGGGCATCGGCGGCGCGACCCTGCTGCCGTCCAGCCTGGCGCTGATCTCGAGCCTGTTCCCCGATGCCAAGGAGCGCGCGGCGGCGATCGGCGTGTGGACCGCGTTCTTCGCGGGCGGCTCGGCGGTCGGGCCGATCATCGGCGGCGTGCTGCTGCACCAATTCTGGTGGGGCTCGGTATTTCTCATCAACATCCCGGTGCTGCTGATCCTGCTGGCGCTCGGCCCCTTCGTGCTGCCCGAACACCGCGCGGGCGTGCGCGGACCGCTGGACCTGCCCAGCGTCGCGCTGTCCATCGGCGGCATCCTGCCGCTGGTGTACGGCATCAAACACGCGGCGGCGGAAGGGATCGACGCGGAATCGATCGTCATCGCGCTGATCGGCATCGTGGTGCTGACCATTTTCGTGCGCAGGCAGCGCAAACTCACCGACCCGCTGCTGGATCTGCGGCTGTTCACCCGTGCCGGATTCTCGGTGGCGATCGGCTCCAGCCTCGTCGGCATGATGTCGCTGGCCGCGCTGAGCTACCTCACCAGCATCTATCTGCAGTCGGTCACCGGCCGCGATCCGCTCGCCGCGGCGCTGCTCGGTATCCCGATGGCGGTGGCGGTGTTCGTGTTCTCGATGAGCGGCGCGCGGGTCGGCCAGCGCTTCGGCGTCCGCAACAGCTTCACCTTCGCGCTGGCCGCCGCGGCGGTGGGCAATCTGATGCTGCTCGGCGTCGGCGTGCACGGCGGGCTCTGGTGGTACCTGGTCGGCTCGACCATCGCGGGCGTCGGTTACGGCATCGCCTTCACGCTGGTGTCCGATGTCGCGGTGTCCTCGGTACCGCCCGAGCGGGCCGGTTCGGCGGTCGGCATCTCCGAGACCAGTTTCGAACTCGGCAATTCGCTGGGCCTGGCGCTGCTGGGATCGCTTGCGGCGCTGATCTTCCGGTCCGGCGGCGACTACGCGGCCACCATCGGTGAGACCATCCAGAAGGCGAACGGCGATGCGGCGCTCGTCGAGTCCGCGCGCCAATCCTTCGTCTCCGGTATGCATATCGCGACCGCGGTGGGCGCGACCATCCTCGTCGCCATGGCGATGATCGCCTACTTCGCCTCGCCCCGGCGTTTGCCGCCGGGTGCGGGCGCGGCGCACTGAGCGCTCACCGGCGGAAGGCGCGTTCGAAGAAGCGCTGCACCTGGTTGCGGGTCAGGTTGGTCCAGGCCTGGACGGGGCTGGACCACCAGGGCGCGATCTCGCGCGGCTTGGCCGTGACGGCGTGGCAGACCAGGTCGGAGGCTTCGTCGACGGTGAGGCCCGGCACGCGGCTGAAATCGGTGGGGGCGCTCATCCTGGTGTGCACGAGCGGCATGTAGATCGAGGTGGTGGTGACGCCGTCGCCGGACACCTCGGCGGCGACGCTGCGCAACCAGACGTCGAAGGCGGATTTCGACGCGCCATACGCCGCCCACTGCGGCGCGGGCGGCATGAGCACGCCCCAGGTGGAGATGTTGACGATATGCCCCTGCTTGCGTTCGCGCATGTCCGGCAGCAGCGCGAGCAGCAGCCGTACCGGGCCGAGATAGTTGATGTCGATGGTGCGGGTGAAATCGTGGAAGCGGTCGTAGGATTCGTCGATCGATCGGCGAATCGACTTGCCCGCGTTGTTGATCACCACGTCCAGGTGACCGTGCTCGGCGAGCAGCCCGCGCGCCAGCAGCTCGACGGCGTCCATATCGGTGAGGTCGGTGGGGTAGACGTGCGCGGTGCCGCCCTCGGCCGCGATATCGGCGGCGACCCGGCGCAGATCGTCGGCAGAGCGCGCGACGAGCAGCACGATCGCGCCCGCGGCGCCGAGCTTGCGCGCGCTGGCCTTGCCGATGCCGTGCGACGCCCCGGTCACCAGCACGACCTTGCCCGCGACCGCCTCCCGCAACGTCTGCTCGTGCGGCCGTGAGGTCGGATACAACAGCCGGCTCGCCACTCGCTCGGCGAGCGGGCGTCCGTTGCTCTGGGCCGGAGTCTCAGTCACCTCTCCGACTTTATTAGCACAGCGTCAATTCGTCGCTCGGTATCGCGATCACGATCGGTCCCGGTACTGGCGCGAACTGCGAGATCGTCCGCACTCGGCAGCGTTCGGGGTGACCGGGACACGCTTGCACGACACGCCGGGCATAAGATCCCTCGGTGGGTGAAATCGGTTCGGCGAGCCTGGCGACGCTGTTCGCGTTGGCGGATTCGCGGTTGCCGATCGGCGGACACGTGCACTCGGGCGGGGTGGAGGAGGCGATCGCCTCCGGCGTGGTGCGGG
>NZ_BAUA01000156.1 GCF_000710915.1 Nocardia brasiliensis IFM 10847 | reverse complement strand
TGGGTGCGTCGGCGGCGGTGGCGGCGAGTTCTTCGAATTCGACGATGTTGTCGATCTCGAGTCCCATGGACACGTTGGTGACCCGCTCGAGGATGACCTCGACCACCACCGGGACGCGGTGTTCGGCCATCAGCTTCTTCGCGTCCTCGAGGGCGGGACCGATGTCGTCGGGTTCGAAAACACGGATCGCTTTGCAGCCCAGCCCTTCTGCGACCTTGAGATGGTCGACACCGTAACCACCCACTTCGGGGCTGTTGATGTTGTCGAAGTCGAGCTGAACGTAATAGTCCATGTCGAACTGCCGCTGCGCCTGCCGGATCAAACCCAGATACGAATTATTCACCACCACATGGATATACGGGATATTGAACTGCGCCCCGACCGCCAACTCCTCGATCAGGAACTGGAAATCATAATCACCCGACAACGCGACCACCGTCGCATCCGGGACCGCCGTCGCCACACCCAACGCCGCGGGCAACGTCCACCCCAACGGCCCCGCCTGCCCCGCATTGATCCAATGCCGCGGCCGATACACATGCAACAGCTGCGCGGCCTGGATCTGCGACAACCCGATCGTGCTCACATAACGGACATCCCGCCCGAACGCCCGGTTCATCTCCTCATACACCCGCTGCGGCTTGATCGGCACATCACCGAAATGCGTCTTACGCAACCCCTCCCGCTTCCGGGCCCGCACACGCTCGGCCCATGCGGTCCGATCGGCCAACTCACCGGCCGCCTTCCACTCCCGGGCAACCTCGACGAACACCTCCAACGCCGCACCCGCATCCGAGATCACCCCGAAATCCGGAGCGAAAACCCGACCGATCTGCGTCGGCTCGACATCGACATGCACAAACCTACGATCACGCGTATACGTGTCCACCCCACCGGTATGCCGATTCGCCCACCGATTACCGATCCCCAACACGAAATCCGACTCCAGCAACGTCGCGTTCCCATACCGATGCGACGTCTGCAACCCCACCATCCCCGCATGCAACCGATGATCATCGGCGATCACACCCCACCCCATCAACGTCGGCACCACCGGCACCCCCGTCACCTCCGCGAACTCCACCAGCAACCCCGCCGCGTCCGCGTTCACCACCCCACCCCCCGCCACGATCAACGGCCGCGCCGCCGCATTCAACATCCCCAGCACCTTCACCGCCTGCGCCCGCGACGCCACCGCACGCCCCACCACCAACGGCTCATACGCATCGATATCGAACTCGATCTCCGCCAACTGCACATCAATCGGCAAATCGATCAACACCGGACCCGGCCGGCCCTCCCGCATCACCCGGAACGCCTTCGCGAACGTCCCCGGCACCTGCGCCGCCTCCAACACCGTCACCGCCCACTTCGCCACCGGCCCCGCCACCGCAGCAATATCAACCGCCTGAAAATCCTCCTTATGCAACTTCGCCACCGGCGCCTGACCCGTAATACACAAAATCGGCACCGAATCCGCACTCGCCGAATACAACCCCGTAATCATATCCGTCCCCGCCGGACCCGACGTCCCCACACAAACACCGATATTCCCCGCCACCGCCCGCGAGAACCCCTCCGCCATATGCGACGCCGCCTCCACATGCCGCGCCAAAACATGCCGCATCCCCCCATGCGCACGCATCGCACTATAAAACGGATTAATCGCCGCACCAGGCAAACCAAACGCCTGCGTAGCCCCCTCCTTCACCAAAATCAACACCGCAGCATCAACCGCACGCATCCGAGCCATGTCAG
>NZ_BAUA01000157.1 GCF_000710915.1 Nocardia brasiliensis IFM 10847 | reverse complement strand
AGAAGCGTAAGGTCGCGCTCGTCACCGGCGTCGGACGCGCGCAGGGCCTCGGCATCGCTGTCGCTCGTGAACTCGCTGTGCGGGGTCACCAGGTCATCATCACCGGACGCGACCTGAGCCGAACCGGGCCGCTCGCCGATCTGCTTGCCACGGAGGGGCTTTCGGTGTGCGCCACGCAACTCGATGTGACCGACCCGGCCGGTATCGCGAAAACTGCCGATTTCGTCCGCACCGAGTTCGGCGCTCTCGATGTGCTGATCAACAATGCTGCGGGCGGGTTCGATATCGATCAGTCGCTGTTGACGGCCGATATGGCGCGGGCCCGGGACGCGATGGAGGTGAACTTCTTCGGGCCCTGGCAGACCAGCGCTGCGTTCGCGCCCTTGCTGCGTGAGTCCGGCCATGGTCGCATCGTCAACGTGTCGAGCGCGGCGGGGTCGTTCGCGGACGGTCTGTCCGATCCCGGGATCGGTGGCCTGTTGCCGGGCTACTCGCTGTCGAAGAGTGCGCTCAATGCGCTGACCGTCAAGCTGGCCAACGCTTTCGCCGGTACCGGTGTGCTGGTCAATGCCGTGTGCCCCGGCGAGACGGCCACGCATCCCGAGACCGGCGACGAGGAGCACGCGCGAAGCCCGCAGGAGAGCGCGAAAGGTGTCGTCTGGGCAGCGACGCTCGGGCCGGACGGGCCGACCGGCGGCTTCTTCCGCGACGGCGTCGCGCTGCCCTGGTAGCCCCCGAACGCGCCGGCATCACAGCCCGCGCACCGCGGTGAACACCGCGGCCGAGCTGTCCTGCCGGAAGTAGATGTCGCCGGGGACGGGCGGGAGCACTGCCAGCCGAGAGTCGGGAAGGTAGGTGTAGTCGACGACGTCGAGCGCGAGTGGGCCCGCGGGGGCGGTGAGTTCGATCTCGATCCCTTCGCGCGCAGGTGCGTTGAAGTGGATACCTTTCGCGGGCGGCTCGTTCACTTCGCGGCCCGCGACGCGCAGGGACCGCGGGGCGGTCTCGTAGCGCAGATCGATGATCGTGGCGTCGCGCTGCGACCGGATCCGCAGCTTCACCGTGCGTTGATCGGAAGTCGTTGTATCGGAGAGGATTTCGGCGACCGGGGGCAACAACGCCGCAACCGGTGCTGGACCACTGGCGCCGATATTCGGCCAGAGTTGGGTGAACCGAGGCCCGGGTGTCTCCGGGCCGACCAGCTCACGCGTCCAGCGGTCGGGCGTTTCCCTGGAAATCCATTGCGCCTCATTGCGATCGGCGTCGAAGGCGTAGACGAGCTGCGAGGTCAGCGGATGCCGCTCATCGAAGCGATCGACCGCTAGTCCGGTCGCTGCCAGCGCGACGGCGAGCAGCAGCGCGGCACCCGGAATGACCCAACCGTGCTGTGCAGGCCAGGTTTTCGTGAGCGTCAGCAGTAGCAGACCGCCGACGAGCGCGACGGCCGGCGCCACCAGGAACGGCGCGGTGGTGATGCCGGTCTGCAATGCGGGCCAGGTCGCGCTGCCGAGGAAGATCGCCGCCGGAATCAGGAACACGGTGAGCACGGGCAGCCGCCATCGCTCGGGCACCGCGAACGTGATCCCCACGCCCACCGCGGCCGCGAAAGTGGGCACGACCAGCAGATGGCCGGTGGTGGGTGCGAGGGCGGTGAGCACACCGCCGAGCAGTGCCAGGCAGCTCAGCAATCCCGCCGCCGCCGCGTCGGCGCCGAACAGTCGCCGGGCGAGCGCGAACCAGGCGAACAGCACCGCGGCCGACACGGCAAGGATTGCGACATAGAAGAATTCAGGTCGATACGGGTCGACGAACAGCGGACGATACTCCGGCCGGATGACCTTGAGCAGCTCCCACATCCCGTACACCGCACCGGTGGCGATCGGCGCGGTGAGCAAGGCCGTCGCACCGGAACCGAGCACGCGGCGCAGGCTGGTCTCACCCGCGCGCAGGAACTGCCGCACGACCAGTGCCACCACCACGACGGTGGCCACCGCGAGCGCGAAGATCACCCAGATCGGCACGACGATCAGTACCCCGAACGGCAACTGGAAGTACACGCGATCGACGTCATCGGTTGCGGCGAGATCGTCGTCGCCGAGTTCGCGGACCAGAGCCAGACTGTTGTCGCCCATCTGCTGCACCGTCGCCGGATCCACATGAGCGGGATCGTCGAATCGGTTGTGGTAGTAGGCGCTTCGCCCGGCGTAGGCCCAGTCGAGCACTCGCAGCCCACCCGGTTCGAAGGAGGCGAAGTCGGTGTTGCTGCTCGTCTGCGCACCGGCCAGGGTGGTGGTCAGCGAGTCGGTGTTGGGGTGCGGGGCGGCGTTCGCGACGGCCCGCACCAGCGCACCGTCGGGATGGGTGACCCGCCACATCAGGACCGGGCCGCCCGCACCGCGCGCCTCGTGATTGACGACCACGCCGATCTTCCTGCCGTCCATGCCCGCGGCGACGAAGGCTTCCGCGCCGAGCAGTCCCGGTTCCTCGCCGTCGGTGAGCAGCACGACCACGTCGTTGCGCACCGCGGTGCCCGCGGCACGGAGCGCGCGTACGGTCTCCAGGATCGCCGCGACGCCCACGCCGTCGTCGTTCGCGCCGGGACCGGAAGCCACCGAATCATAGTGCGCGGTAAGGAAAACCGTGCCCGTCGAGTTCGTGCCGGGCAGCCGGGCGATGATGTTCGCGACGCGGCCCATGCCGAGCACGTCGCGCACGACGCCGGTGGGGTAGCGGCCGATGCCTTCCTGGATCTCGGTGTCCAATCCGAGCGCGCGCAACTCGCCGGCGAGATGGTCGCGGACCCGGTCGTGCTCGGGTGTGCCGACCGGATGCGGCCGCTGCGCGATCTCCTCGACGATCCGCATCGCCCGTGCGGCGCTGAACTCCGCGACCGGCGCGGACTCGGGACGATGCCCGTGCGGCTGTTGCTCCCACGCGGTCGCACCGGCGACCAGGAGCAGCACGATGAAGGCCAGCAAACCGGAGACCCGCGGTCCTATGCGCACACCTCTGATCGTATAGACGGCCTCGGCGGCCCGGCATCACTCGAAATGACGATCCGCCGCCGCTGCGCATCGGCCCGGAAACGGCGAATGCGCTGGAACGGATTACCGTTCCAGCGCATTCGGCATGTCGAGTTACTTCTTACCGGCGAGGTCCACTCCGGGCGCCGCGTCGGTGAGAATCGAGTCGGCCGCGACGACGCCGCCACCACCCTTGGCCTTCTTCCGAGCCCGCAAACGCTGCTCCAGCTTCGTCGCCACGAAGGTCAACGCGCTGTTCAGCACGATCATCACGATCGCGATGATGATCAGCGAGGGGATCGTGTTCTGTTCGGCCGCACCGAGCTGCTGGCCGGAGCGCACGATCTCGGTGTAGGTGATCTGGTAGCCGAGCGCCGAGTCCTTCAGCGCAACAACCATTTGCGAGACCAGCGCGGGCAGCATCGCGGTGATCGCCTGCGGCAGCAGGATCAGCCGCATCAGCTGGTTCTTGCGCATGCCGAGGGCTACGGCGGCCTCGGTCTGGCCGCGCGGCAGCGACTTGATGCCGGCGCGGACGATCTCGGCGATGACCGAGCCGTTGTAGACGGTCAGCGCGATCACCACGGCCGCCAGTGCCAGGTCGTCGACCTTGAACACCTTGTTCTTGGAGAACAGGGCGAACAGGAAGATCATCAGGATCAGCACGGGGATGGCCCGGGAGACCTCGACGATCGCGCCGGCGATCCAGCGCACCCACCGGTGATCCGACATCCGCAGGATGCCGAAGACCATGCCGATGATCAGCGCGAACACGATCGACAGCAAGGCCGCGACGATCGTGCCCTGCAAACCCGGCAGCAGGTAGGTCGTCCAGACGTCCGCCTCGAGGAACGGCTTCCACTTCTCGGCGGTGAACTGTCCCTTGTCGGCGAAGCCGCTGTAGAGCACCCACAGGAACGCCGCTACGGCGGCGACGACCACGACCGAGTAGATGTAGTGCCGGATACGTCCGCGGGGGCCCGGTGCGTCGAAGAGCACCGAAGACGCAGTGCTCATCGAGCCACCTCGTATCGTTTGGCCAGCCAGCCGAAGAACAGGCCGGTGGGCAGGGTCAGGATGACGAAGCCGAGCGCGAAGATGGCGCCGACGGCGACCACCGCGGCCTCGTTCTCGTTGATGTTCGCCATCAGGGTCGCGGCCTCGACCACGCCGATCGCCGAGGCGATCGTGGTGTTCTTGGTCAGCGCGATGAGCACGCTGCCCAGCGGCGCGATGACCGACCGGAAAGCCTGCGGCAGCACGATGAGCCGCAGATTCTGAGTGAAGGTCAGGCCGAGCGAACGACCGGCCTCGGACTGGCCCATGGCCACGGTGTTGATGCCCGAGCGCAGCGATTCGCACACGAATGCGCCGGTGTAGATGCTGAGTCCGAGCACGGCGAACCGGAAGTTGTTCTCGGCGACCGAATTCGGTCCTTCGCCTGCGAGCTTCCAGCCCATCGTGGTGTACAGGCCGAGCGACATGAACACGATGATCAGCGTGAGTGGGGTGTTACGGAAAATGGTGACGTAGGCTGTGCCGACCGCGCGAGCGATGGGCACCGGGGACACGCGCAACGCGGCGACGAATGTGCCCAGGATCAGCGCGCCGACCGCCGACGCGACGGTCAGTTTGATGGTCACCCAGAAGGCGTCGAGGATTTGGTCGTCATACCTCGAGATCAGGTCGAACACGGCGTACGCGTCCCTCCGATCGGGTCTCGATGTGCAAGGGAAATGCGGCGGGTGGCCCGGACCGGTAGGACCGGGCCACCCGTGCAGGAGGAAATGCTCAGTACCGGTTGACCTTCGGCGGCTCCGGCGCCTGGTAGCCGGACTTGCCGACGGTGGCGTCGAACGCCTTCTTCCAGGAGCCGTCGGCGAACATCGCCTCGATCGCGTCGTTCACCTTGTCGCGGAACTCCTTGTCGCCCTTCTTCAGGCCGATGCCGTAGTTCTCCGTGGTGAACGGCTTGCCGACGACCTTGAACGCGCCGGTGCTCTGCGCGGCGTAGCCGGCCAGGATGATGTCGTCGGTGGTCACCGCGTCCCACGAACCGGCGCGCAGGCCCTCGAGGCACAGCGAGTAGGTGTCGTTGGTCTGCAGCTGGGTGTCCTTGAAGTTCTTCTCGATGTTCTGGGCGGGGGTGGAGCCCTTCACCGAGCAGACCTTCTTGCCCTTGAGGCTTTCCGGGCTGGAGATGTCGTTGTTGTCGGCACGCACCAGGAACGACTGTCCGGCAACGTAGTACGGGCCGGCGAAGTCGATCTTCTGCTTGCGGGCGTCGGTGATCGAGTAGGTGCCGACGATGTAATCGACCTGGCCGTTCTCGATCAGCGTCTCGCGCTGGCCGGACGGGGCTTCCTTCCAGGTGATGCCGTCGGGCTTCACGCCGAGCTTGTCCGCCACGTACTTGGCGACCTCGACGTCGAAACCGCTGTAGGACCCGTCCTTGTCCCGCAGGCCCAGGCCCGGCTGGTCGAACTTGATGCCGATCGTGAGCTTGCCGCCCTTGGCGTTGTCCAGGGCCGACTTGGTCTCGCCGCCGCCACACGCGGTGGCGGTCATGGCGGTGAGCGTCAGAGCGATCGCTCCGACACCGAGTCGCAGGGCACGGTTGAACCTCATCGAATTTCCTTACTTCTCTGGTGGGTTGTTGGTCTGTGGTGAGCTCGTCGCCGGATGGCTCAGTGGCTCAGGATCTTGCCGAGGAAGTCCTTGGCACGGTCGGACTTGGGTGCGGTGAAGAAGACCTCCGGCTCGGCGTCCTCGACGACCTGACCGTCGGCCATGAACAGAACCCGGTTGCCCGCACGCCGGGCGAAGCCCATCTCGTGCGTGACGACCAGCATGGTCATCCCTTCCTTGGCGAGCGACACCATCACGTCGAGCACCTCCTGGACCATTTCCGGGTCCAGGGCCGAGGTGGGCTCGTCGAACAACATCACCTTCGGATTCATCGCCAGCGCCCGGGCGATGGCGACCCGCTGCTGCTGACCACCGGACAGCTGGGCGGGGTACTTGTCGGCCTGGTTCGCGATGCCGACGCGGTTGAGCAGTTCCATGGCGTGCTTGCGCGCGTCATCCTTCTTGATCTTGCGAACCTTGAGCGGCGCGAGCATGACGTTCTCGACGATCGTCTTGTGCGCGAACAGGTTGAAGGACTGGAACACCATGCCGACGTCGGCCCGCAGTGCGGCCAGTCCGCGGCCCTCGGCGGGCAGCGGGACGCCGTCGATGGCGATATCGCCGGAGTCGATGGGTTCCAGGCGGTTGATGGTTCGGCAGAGCGTCGACTTCCCGGAGCCCGAGGGCCCGAGAACGATGACGACCTGTCCCTTGGGGACTTCGAGGTTGATATCGCGCAGTACATGCAGTTCACCGAAATGCTTCTGCACATTGCGCATCGAGATCATCGGCGCGCTGTTGGCGGCGCTGGCGTCCCCTGTAGAAGCGTCCCCCGTTGTATCGGGCGCGGCGGCGTCGTCGGTCATGGTCCAAGACCTTAAGGGCAAATCGGGGATTTGCCAGAGTTTCCGTGCCACCCTTTTTTGCCGCGCCGAGATGACACGTCACGTTAACCTGGCCGACTGGTTCGTCCCAAAGATCGCATTTCGCACCGACCCGCGCGGCCGTCGACGCGACAGCGTGCCTGATCAGAGGCCACTTTGCTTCCCAACCCGAGGGCCGTGATGAAGCGGGCCGACGCTCAACGTGCCGTCGTTCAGTGGCGCGTTCGTCGTCCGCATGCCCCTAAAATTGGGGTTGGCCGTGCCCGTACCCTGGACGGGTGGATTCGATCGGACAGGCAGTGTTGACTCCCGCCCTCGACCCCGCCGAGGGTGCCCGCAGCTATGAGGTCCGCACCTTCGGCTGCCAGATGAACGTGCACGACTCCGAACGCTTGTCCGGGTTGCTCGAGGACGCGGGATACGTGAAGGCCGCGCCGGGCGCGACGGCCGATCTCGTCGTGCTCAATACCTGCGCGGTGCGCGAGAACGCCGACAACAAGCTCTACGGCACCCTGGGGCACCTGGCGTCGATCAAGGCCGACCAGCCGGGCATGCAGATCGCGGTCGGCGGCTGCCTCGCGCAGAAGGACCGCGGCACCGTGGTCCGCAAGGCGCCGTGGGTGGACGTGGTGTTCGGCACGCACAACATCGGTTCGCTGCCGGTGCTACTGGAACGGGCGCGGCACAACGCCGAGGCCCAGGTCGAGATTCTCGAGGCGCTCGAGGCCTTCCCGTCGAGCCTGCCCGCCAAGCGCGAGTCCGCCTACGCCGGTTGGGTCTCGATCTCGGTGGGCTGCAACAACACCTGCACCTTCTGCATCGTTCCGTCGCTGCGCGGCAAAGAGGTCGACCGTCGTCCCGGTGACGTGCTCGCGGAGGTGCAGGCCCTGGTGGACCAGGGGGTGCTCGAGGTGACGCTGCTCGGGCAGAACGTCAACGCCTACGGCGCCTCGTTCGCCGACCCCGACGAAGCGCGCGATCGCGGCGCCTTCGCCAAGCTGCTGCGCGCGTGCGGCAGCATCGACGGCCTGGAACGGGTGCGCTTCACCTCGCCGCATCCGGCCGAATTCACCGACGACGTGATCGAGGCAATGGCCGAGACCCCGAACATCTGCCCGCAGTTGCACATGCCGCTGCAGTCCGGCTCGGACAAGGTGCTCAAGGCGATGCGTCGCTCCTATCGCAAAGCGCGCTACCTCGGCATCATCGAGAAGGTGCGGGCCGCGATGCCGCACGCCGCGATCACCACCGACATCATCGTCGGGTTCCCCGGCGAGACCGAGGAAGACTTCCAGGAGACCCTGGACGTGGTCCGGCAGGCGCGTTTCACCAGCGCCTTCACCTTCCAGTACTCGAAGCGGCCGGGCACCCCCGCCGCGGACATGCCCGACCAACTGCCGAAAGCCGTTGTGCAAGAACGCTATGAGCGGCTCATCGCGCTGCAGGAAGAGGTGTCGCTCGACGCGAACCGCGCGCTCGTCGGCACCGAGGTCGAGTTGCTCGTCGCCGAGGGCGCGGGCAAGAAGAACGCCGCCACCGCGCGGATGAGCGGTCGCGCCCGTGACGGCAGGCTCGTGCACTTCCGCCCGGGCGGCACCCCCGAGGCGATCCGGCCCGGCGACATCATCACCGTCGACATCACCGAGGCGGCCCCGCACCACCTGATCGCCGACGCCCCGATCAAGACCCACCGCCGCACCGCCGCGGGCGACGCCCACGAACGCGGCATCACCCCCAAGACCGCCCCCATCGGAGTAGGTCTCGGCCTGCCCCGCATCGGGGCTCCGGCCGTCGAGCCCGCCGCCGCAGGCTGCGCCACCGGCTGCGGGACGTAAGTTCGGTCGCTTCCCGCACGCTTTCTGCGGCGAAACGCCGCGCGTTGCGCGTCGAGTCGGGGTGCGGGACGCCAGCAGGGGTGCGGGACGCCGGGGTGCTGGCGCGGGCGGAGCAAGTGGCGCACCATGGCTTCGGCGAGTGCGGGCGTCTGGTGCCGGGGCGTGCTGTGCCGAGCCGGGGCGTCCGTGCCGTGCGTTGTCGCGGGTGCCGGGACGAGGTGCGTGCGGGACAACGGGAATGGAGTTCGGTCATGACGGAGGCAGGCGCAAGCGCGGGCGACGACTCGGCTCGATTCGGTGGGCAGCCCGAAACGCCCGAACCTACTACCGGCAGTAGTGGGTCGGGTGTGGCGCCTGGATCCGGTGATGGCAGAGTGGACACGGGCAGCGCAGCCGGCGAGTCCGGTGCGGCTGCCGACGTGACCAGCCCCGCGACCGACGAACCCGGTGCGGCGCAGGGCGCACCCGGCACCGCAACAGACGAAACCAGTGCAGCAAAGGACCGGCCCGACGCGGCGGCGGCCGAATCCGGCGCGGCGAACCACGAAGCCGAACGAAACGAGGGAGCCGTGAACTCGGTCGGGACCAGCAATTTCGAGCAGTTCCGTGACGACCTGGACGCGGTGGAACGCCGCATCGCGGGAGAGATCGACCCGGGCGTACGCGCCATGGTGGTCGCGGGCGCGGTGTTCGTGCTGCTGTTCTCGCTGGTGCTGCCGCACGCGGGCGGGGCGCGCGGCTTCGACGTGCTGCTCGGCACCGAGATCGCCCGTACCGAGCACATCGGCCTGCCGTCGCGGATCTTCGTGTGGTTCGCGGTGATCTTCGCGGTGGGCTTCTCGACGCTGGCCCTGATGACCCGCCGCTGGATCCTCGCCTGGATCGCCGTCGCCGGCACCGCCATCACCAGCGTGTTCGGCGTCTTCTCGATCTGGCACCGGCAAACCCCGGGCATCGGCAACTACCACGGCGCGGGCCCCGGCATCGGCCTCATCCTCGGCGTCATCGCCGCGATCGTGCTGACCTTCCACTGGATTCGCGTCGTCTGGAGCCGCACCGCCCTGCAACTGGCCGCCGAAGAGCAGCGCCGCAACGCCACCGCCGCCCAGGAGGAACAGGACCGCCGCCGCCTCACCGGCGAGTGATCCGCCGCCTGACCGGCGAGTTTCGTGCACAAGACAGGTCCGTTGCGGCGCTTGTGCTCAGCGGCCCCGTCGGCAGTGCCGACGGGGTTCAGCGGTTGGTGACAGCGCCTTCCGCGGCCTCGGCCCACTCCCGCCACTGCTTGGCCTGCTCGAGCGCCTTCTCCGCGTCGCGTGCCTTGCCCGCGGCTTGGGCCTTGGCGGCCTGTTCCTCGAATTGCGCTACGCGCTCGCGGAATTGGGCGGCGCGTGCCATGGCTTCGGGGTCGGTGCGCCGCCATTGCGCGTCGGCGGCGTCGCGGACCCGCTTCTCGATGGCGCGCAACTTGCCTTCGAGTTCCTGCATGCGTTCGCGCGGCACCTTGCCCAGGGCGTCCCACTTGTCCTGCAGTTCGCGCAGGCTGGCGCGGGCCGCCTCGAGGCCGTTGGCCGGGTCGATGTGGTCGTAGGCGGCGAGCAGCTCTTCCTTGGCGGTCGCGTTCTGCTCGAATTCCGCGTCGCGCTCGGTGACGGCGGCGTTGCGCGCGGCGAAGAACACGTCCTGCGCGCTCTTGAAACGCCGCCACAGCGCCTCGTCGGCCTCGCGGGGCGCGCGGCCCGCGGCTTTCCATTCCGCGAGCAGGTCGCGGAAAACACCCGCCGTACCGACCCAGTCGGTGGAACCGGACAGCTCTTCGGCGCGCACGCACAGCTCTTCTTTGCGGGTCTTGGCCGCGGCGCGTTCCCGATCGAGCTCGGCGAAGTGCGCGCCGCGTCGGCGGTTGAACGCCTCGCGGGCCTTCGAGTACCGCTTCCAGAGCGCGTCGTCGACCTTGCGGTCCACGCCGCGGATCGACTTCCATTCATCGAGGATCTCGCGTAGCCGGTCGCCGGCGGCCTTCCACTGGGTGGATTCGGCGGCGATCTTCTCGGCCTCGGCGCAGAGCGCTTCCTTGCGCTCGGTGTGCTCGTGGCGGGCCCGGTCTTTCTCCTCCTTGGCGTGCGCGGCCGCCTCTTCGGAGTGTTCGGCGATGGCGTCGAGCCGTTTCGCGAGTCCGTCGATATCGCCGATCACCGCGGCGGTGGGCAGGGATTCGGCGATGGCGAGCGCCGCGGCCTTGGTCTTGCGCGCGTCCGCGCCCGCGGCCAGGCGGGCTTCGAGCAGCGCGACCTCGGTGGCCAGGTCGTCGAACCGGCGGCCGAAGTGGGCGAGCCCCTCGGCCGCGTCACCTGCCTGCCAGGAGCCGACCTGACGTTCGCCGTCAGCGGTTTTCACCCAGGCGGTGCCGTCGTCGTCGACGCGACCCCAGGCGCTGGGGTCGGTGACGGTCGGCACGACGACCGGGTGCGGGTGCTGCTGTGCCGGGCCCGGCGTCGCGTGCGGTTTGGGGGGCTGGATCGAACCGCCGGGTTTCGGGGCACCGGAAGAGCGCGGCATCTTGCCGGGGCTGGCTTTCGCGGTTCCGTTGCTGTCGGTCATTGCTCCTCGTCCCTGCCGCGCGTCACGGCTGCCTGGTTACGCCCTAGCTCATCCCATTGAACCCGGTCCGAGCCCTTGTGACCATCGACCCACGCCTTCACTCGGAGGAATCTCGGGGATTGCAACCCCTGATGACCTGGGTTGTAGCTTCTCGAACAGTATCAATCTCGGCGCACTTTGCGGCAGAGACACTCGAACCGGGGCGGTACCCGCGGTGCGCGGCGGTGGCCGAGGCAACGGTTACGGTTACGACGTGTTCTCGATTGCCGCTCTGATCCCGTCGCCACCGATCCTGGTGCCCGAGCTCTGCGGCGCCGGGACGGGCGCGATCCCCGGTCACGACGGTGACCCGCGCGCTGAGCTGCGCGCTGCGGTTCTGGGTGTCGCGCACGAGCTGGCGGCGGCGACGGACCGGTGGACCGTGGTCGGTGTGGGCGCGGCCGACCAGGTGTTCGGTCCCGAGGTGGCCGGTACCTTCCGCGGCTTCGGCGCCGACGTGCGCGTCGCGTTGTCCGGCGCCGCCCCCGCCGAGCCGGACCCCCAGCTTCCCCTGCCGGTGCTGATCGCCGGGTGGTTGCGGGGACAGGTCGCCCCGGCGGTGAGCGCCGAGGTTCGCCTCGTCGCCGCGGATACCCCGGTGGACAGCTGTGTCGAGTTCGGCGCGAAACTGCGCGCGGAAACGGACAATTCAGCGGTGCGGCACGGTGTGCTCGTGGTCGCCGACGGTGCGGCCACCTTGTCGTTGAAGGCGCCCGGATACCTCGATGAGCGGGCGGCCGCGGTGCAGGGCGAACTCGACCGCGCCCTGTCGGCCGGTGATCTGGCCGCGCTGCGCGCGCTGGATCCCGCGCTGTGCGCCGAGCTGGTCCTGTCCGGCCGGGCCGCCTATCAAGTGCTCGCCGGGCTGTTCGGCAGCGATCCGGCGGTCGAGACGCGGTACTGCGCGGCGCCTTTCGGCGTCGGCTATCACGTGAGCCTGTGGCATCGGTCCGAAGCGGAGGCGGCATGAGCACGCCCGACACGGCCGGTAGCGCTGTCTGTCCGCGACAGCGTCGCCACGCGCAGTCGAGCGAGGAGGCGTGGTGAGCGAGCGGATCACCCCGATCGCGGTGGTCGGCCCGACCGCCACCGGCAAATCCGACCTCGGGCTCGCGCTGGCCGAACGGCTCGGCGGCGAGATCGTCAACATCGACGCGATGCAGCTCTACCGCGGCATGGATGTCGGCACCGCCAAACTGACCCCCGCCGAACGCCGCGGCATCCCGCACCACCAACTCGACGTGCTGGACGTGACCGAGACCGCGACGGTCGCCGCCTACCAGAGCTCGGCCAGTGCCGACGTGGCAGCGATCCTGGCGCGCGGTCGCGTCCCGGTGATCGTCGGTGGGTCGATGATGTATGTCCAAGCGCTGCTGGACGAATGGGCGTTCCCGGCCACCGACCCGCAGGTGCGCGCCCGCTGGGAGGCGGTGCTCGCCGAGGGCGGTGTCGCGGCTGTGCACGCCGCGCTGCGGGCCGCCGATCCCGCCGCTGCCGCCACCATCCTGCCCACCGACGGACGGCGGATGGTGCGCGCGCTCGAGGTCGTCGAACTCACCGGCCGGCCGTTCGCCGCCTCCGCGCCCGAGATCGGCACCCCGCGCTGGGGCACCGTGATCATCGGCGTCGACCGTGACACCGCCGAACTGGACGAGCGGATCGAGCGGCGCACCGCGCGGATGTTCGATGGCGGCCTCGTCGACGAAGTGCGCGCGCTGCTCGAGCACGGCCTGCGCGAGGGCGTCACCGCCCGGCGCGCCATCGGCTACGCACAAGTCCTGTCGTACCTCGACAACGAATACGACCTGGAACACGCGCAAGAACGCACCCTGATCGGCACTCGGCGCTACGTTCGGCGGCAGCGCTCGTGGTTCCGCCGCGACCCGCGGGTGCGCTGGGTGGACGGCGCCGCGCCCGACCTGGTGGCGACGACGCTCGCCCTGCTCGACGAGAAAGAACGGACTCCGCAGTGACCCGACGTGTGAGCACTCGAAACGCCTCCGTCCAGGTGTGGCAGGCCTACCTGAACAACCGCACCAAACGCCACCGGGACGGTCGTTTCCTGGTGCAGGGCGTCCGGCCGATCACCCAGGCCCTGGCCAACGACTGGCCGCTGGAGACGCTGCTCTACCGTCTCGGCACGCCCGATCTGTCCAGCTGGGCCAGGCAGCTGCTGGACACCAGCGACGTACCGCAGGTCGGGCTGGTCCCGGAGCTGATGGCCGAACTCGGCGAAAAGACCGGCGGCATACCGGAAGTGGTCGCAGTGGCGATCTCGCGCCAGGACGAGCTGGCCACGTTCGAACCGGGGGAGCCGGGCGAGGACGCGCCCGTGGTCGTGGTGTTCGACCGGCCGAATTCGCCGGGCAATCTCGGCACGCTGATCCGTTCCGCGGACGCGTTCGGCGCCAGCGGCGTCGTGGTCACCGGGCACGGCGCCGACCAGTACGACCCGCAGGCGGTCCGCGCCTCGACCGGCTCGCTGTTCGCGATGCCGGTGCTGCGCGCGGCCGGCCCCGCGCAGGTGCTCGAATTCCGGGATCGGCAGGTGCAGCGCGGCATTCCGACCCGGATCGTCGGCACCGACGAACACGGACCGCGCCCGGCCTACGATCACGACTTCACCGAAGCGACCATCCTCGTGGTCGGGAACGAGACCGGCGGAATGAGCGCGGCCTGGCAGCAAGCCTGTGACGATATGGTGCACATTCCGATGGGCGGCACCGCGAGCTCGCTGGGCGCGCCGTCCGCGGCGGCCGTGGCGCTCTACGAAATTTCCCGGCAGCGCCGGACGTTTGCCAAATGACGACGAATTAGGGAGAACACGTACGTGTCGGATTTCGAGTTCGCCAAAGGGCACGGCACCCAGAACGATTTCGTGGTGTTGCCGGATCCTGAGGTTCGGCTGGACCTGACCGCGGCGCGGGTGAGCGCGCTGTGCGATCGGCAGCGCGGTCTCGGCGCCGACGGCGTGCTGCGGGTCGCGCGCGCCGAGGCGCTGCGCAGCGCGGGCGTGCTCGCCGACCTGCCCGAGGGCGTGCGCGACACCGACTGGTTCATGGACTACCGCAATGCCGACGGCTCGATCGCCGAGATGTGCGGCAACGGTACCCGGGTGTTCGCGCACTACCTGGTGGCCTCCGGACTGGAGACGAGCGACACGTTCGTGGTGGGCAGCCGGGCCGGGGGACGGCCGGTGGTGGTGCACACCGCGACGGCGGTCGACGGCGACGTCACCGTGGACATGGGCCGGGTCCGGGAACTCGGCGAATCCACCGCCACCATCGCGGGCTGGGGCTATCACGGTGTCGGCATCGACGTCGGCAACCCGCACCTGGCCTGCGTCGACCCGGAGCTGACCGTGGACGCGCTGGGTAAGCTCGACCTCAGCGTGCCGCCGGGCTACGACCCGGACCTGTTCCCGCACGGCGTCAACGTCGAGATCCTGACCGCGCTGGACGCCGAACGTGCCGTGGACATGCGCGTCTACGAACGCGGCGTCGGCGAAACCCGTTCCTGCGGAACCGGAACCGTCGCCGCGGCGACCGCGGCGCTGCTGCGCGAGGGCTTCCGCGTCGGCACCGACAGCGGCGAGGTGCGGGTGCGCATTCCCGGCGGCGAAGTGACCGTCGGCCTGGTCGAGGGTGTCGCGACGCTGCGCGGACCCTCGGTGCTGCTCGCCTCCGGCCGTATCGCCGAGAGCTGGTGGCAGCACCTCTGACGCGATTTCGGATCGGGACACGCGTGGCACGGCGGTGCCGAATATCCGAATGCGCCATGTCGGTATCTCGTGGGACCATGGAACCTGTATGACGAAACAAAACACTTATGAATTCACACGTGCCGAAGATTTCACCGAGGGGGCCGAGGACATCAGTACCTCTGATTTCGACAACGATATGACCGGCGGCGAGTTCGAGGATGCCGAGACCGGTGATGTCGTGGCCCAGCACGCGGCACGGATGAAGCGTTCCGGGGGATGGACTCCGGCCGAACCGACGGTCGGCGAAATGCAGCTCGACGAACGCAGCTCGCTGCGTCGCGTCGCCGGGCTGTCCACCGAACTCACCGACATCACCGAGGTCGAATACCGGCAGCTGCGCCTGGAGCGGGTCGTGCTGGTCGGTGTGTGGACCGCGGGCAGCGCCGCCCAGGCCGACGCGAGCATGACCGAACTGGCCGCGCTCGCCGAAACCGCGGGCTCGGAGGTGCTGGAAGGACTGATCCAGCGCCGGGACAAGCCGGACCCGGCCACCTACATCGGCTCCGGCAAGGCCGACGAGTTGCGCGCCGTCGTGCTGGAAACCGGCGCGGACACGGTGATCTGCGACGGTGAACTGACGCCCGCGCAGCTGACCGCGCTGGAGAAGGTCGTCAAGGTCAAGGTGATCGACCGGACCGCGCTGATCCTGGACATCTTCGCCCAGCACGCCACCTCGCGGGAGGGCAAAGCCCAGGTCGCCCTCGCGCAGATGGAATACATGCTGCCGCGACTGCGCGGCTGGGGTGAGTCCATGTCCCGCCAGGCCGGTGGTCGCGCGGGCAGCAACGGCGGTGTGGGTCTGCGTGGTCCCGGTGAGACGAAGATCGAGACCGATCGCCGCCGCATCCGCGAGCGAATGGCCAAGCTGCGCCGCGAGATCCGCGAGATGAAAACCGCGCGCGACACCATGCGGGCGCGCCGCAATTCCAGCGGTATCCCGTCGGTCGCGATCGTCGGCTACACCAACGCGGGCAAGTCCAGCCTGATGAACGCGCTCACCGGCGCCGGATTGCTGGTGCAGGACGCGTTGTTCGCCACCCTCGATCCGACCACCCGGCGGGCCGATCTGGACGACGGCCGCGAGGTCGTCTTCACCGACACCGTCGGCTTCGTCCGGCACCTGCCGACCCAGCTGGTCGAGGCGTTCCGGTCCACCCTGGAAGAGGTGACCGGGGCCGATCTGCTGCTGCACGTGGTCGACGGTTCCGACCCGCTGCCCGCCGAGCAGATCAAGGCGGTCCGCGAGGTGATCACCGACGTGATCAAGGAGCAGGGCACCGTGGCGCCGCCGGAACTGCTGGTGGTCAACAAGATCGACGCGCTGGATCAGCTGGCGCTGACCCGTCTGCGCGGCCAGCTCCCCGACGCCGAGTTCGTCTCGGTGCACGCCGATATCGGCATCGACGCCCTGCGTGATCGGCTCGCCGAGGTGCTCGGCGGTCTCGACGTCGAAGTCGGCGTCCTGCTGCCCTACACCCGCGGCGACCTGCTCGCCCGCATCCATGCGGACGGCCGCATCATCACCTCCACCCACGAGGAGGGCGGCACCCGGGTCCGCGCCCGCGTCCCGCATTCGCTTGCCGCGGCCCTCGCGGAGTACGCGCACGCCGGCGGGCCGGAGACGAACGGGCACATCGAAGTCTGAGGTCCGCGCCACGAACGTGCCTCGCGCAGGCGGGCGCTCGCGACACGCATCTCGACGCGCCGTGTTTGAACTGGTCGGCTGATCACGAGGCAATGGTGGCGGCATCGGTCGAGAGGCCTCCGCCACCAGTTCCTCCTGATCGCTTGACCAACACCGCCCCCCGCGCAGCGCGGACCGCACTCGGCAGCGGGCCGAAGGTGGAATCCGCGCGCGACATGGCTTGC
Organism: Nocardia brasiliensis IFM 10847; assembly: GCF_000710915.1. Lineage (GTDB taxonomy): Bacteria > Actinomycetota > Actinomycetes > Mycobacteriales > Mycobacteriaceae > Nocardia > Nocardia brasiliensis_A. The sequence goes on along the minus strand of NZ_BAUA01000157.1, from coordinate 28,161 downwards.
GCCGGAGTCCCCCTCGGACGCTCGCGACACGCACGTCGACGCGCCGTGTTTGAACTGGTCGGCTGATCATGAGGCGGTGGTGGCGGCATCGGTCGAGAGGCCTCCGCCACCAGTTCCTCGTGATCGACTGACCAATACGGCTCATCGGCTTGCGCCCGATCCACGGCCGCTGTGTAGGGCTGGGTCGACGGAGCAGAACTCGGGCAGCGGAGGTAACGCGGTAGACGCCGGGGCTGGCGTGTATGTCGCGGACCCGCGTTCAGCTTCGGATCGTCCATCCTGGGCGGTGCCTCGGCGAGCGTTAACTCCCTCACATCGTTCCCGGTAGGCGGCCGTGGTCCTGCCTCGATATCTCACTGAAACCTGTTCGCCCAGCGCGACGTCACGGCGTTGCGTGCGCATCGGCGCGGCCCAGTGTCGCTCGGGCGGCGGCGCGCGGCAGACCGTCCAGACTGTGTCGGGGCTCACATATGATGCGACACAGTGGTTTTCGTTACGCTATCGTCGGTCGCAACGACATCAGGAGGGTGCTATGTCGCACGACCGCGCGGGGTCGGCCGGTCACGGAGATCGGCAATCGGACGTACTCGAGCAGCAGACGTTGAGCGACGGCGCGCCGTTGCACGTCTCGCTGTCCGACACCGACGTGCGGGTGATCGAGGCGCTGCTCGCACCGCTGCGCGCATGGACCAGCCCGCGGTTCTACGGCCTGGACAACATTCCGACCGAAGGTCCCGTGCTGCTCGTCGGCAACCACAACCTGATGGGCGGGATCGACGCGCCGCTGCTGCTGCCCGAGGTGCTGCGCCGCCGCGGCAGGCTGATCCGCGGTCTCGCCGAGAACGTGCTCATCTCCGTCCCCGGACTGCGGCATTTTCTGCACCGCTACGGCGCGGTCCGCGGTACCCGCGGCAACTGTCTCGCCCTGCTGCGCCGCGGGGACGCCGTCATCGTGTTCCCCGGCGGCGGGCGAGAAGCGGTGCGCCGCAAGAACGAGAAGTACGTCCTCAAATGGGAGGGGCGCAGCGGATTCGCCCGCATGGCGATCGAAGCGGGCGCGCCGATCGTGCCGGTCGCGATGATCGGGGTGGACGACGCCTACGACATCGTGGTCGACGGCGACCATCCGGTGCTGCGCCCTCTGCGCTGGACCGTGCAAGCCCTCGGTCTCCACCCCGACCTGACTCCGCCTCTGCTGCGCGGCCTCGGTCCCACCGTTCTGCCCCGCCCCGAACGCTTCTACTTCTCCGTCGGCACCCCCATCGACCCGGCCCCCTGGCGCGACGCCCCCGACCACACCACGGCCGCAAAGGAATTGCGCGACGTCACCCGCAAAGCCCTCGAAGGAGAACTCGAGTTCCTCTTCGCCGAGCGCGCCCGGGACTCCGGCCGCCACCTGACCGGCCGCCTGCGCGACTGGCTCCGCCCCTGAACCCAACCGTGACCGGACTGGGCCCGGCGCCGGCCGCCGGTGCCGGGGGTCAGCTGGGGTGGGCGGTGAGGTCGTAGACGGCGATGTTGCCTATGTGGGTGGCGGGGAAGTGGTGGGAGACCCAGTCGGCGATTTCGGGTTTGCCGGTTACCTGCCAGGGCGGTGTGGGAGTGGTGGGGGCTTGGCCGCCGGTGCGCCAGGATGCGGGTAGTTGCATTTCCTGGACCAGGTAGTAGCTGAGCCGGTGGTCGCGCACGTAGCCCTGGAACTGTCCGAGGGTCGGGACAGGGTCCGCTTCGGCGAATCCGCCGATGGCGATCACCGGTGTGCGACTGGCCAATTCGAGTGCGGCGGCGACGGATCCGCGGTCCACCGCAGCCGACCAGGCAGTGGTCGAACTCGTCAGCAGCGAGACGATCTGCGGGTTGGTGAACGCGCCACCGTCGGCGAAGTTCTGGGTCTGGCGTCGGACGAGCGCCGCGATTCCGGTCTCCGCGGGTTTGGCGGGACCGACGACGGGACTGCGGCCCGTATGCGCCTGCGGCAGGGTCGCCGCCGCGTATGCGGTCGAACCACACAGTCCGGCAAGCACTCCGACGATCACCAGTACCGCCGTGACGCGCGCCCGGGCGGTCTTCCATCCAGCGGTCGCCGGTATCGCGGTGCCGAGCAAGCCGAGCACGGCCAATGCGCTCGCCCCGGCGACGGTCCACCGCACCCACGGCAGCCATTCGGAATTGCGTTGCAGCACAACAAAAGCCCAGCCGCCCATGGCGGCGACGAGGGCAGCCGTGCCGAGCCGGCCGAACGCCTCGTCGCGCCGCCGCCACAGCTCGTGCACGCCGACGGCGACGACACCGGCGGTGGCGGGCGCGAGGGCCAGCGTGTAGTACGAGTGCTCGATCGCACCCATCACGCTGAACGCACCGCCCATCGTGACCAGCCACAGCCCGAACGTGAGCGCCGCGCCGCGTACCGGATCGGTGCGCGGGCTGCCCCATCGCGACGCGACGACCAGCGCGAACGCCAGCAGCGCGGCCGGAATCAGCCAGGAGATCTCGAATCCGCTCTCGCCCGCGAACAGCCGGCCCGCCCCGGGCGCGCCGAAATCGTTGAAACTTTGCAGCAGCCCGGGCGGCGCCTGGTACCCGTCGGGCAGGGCGATGCTGCCGCTCGGCGCGGTGTCGCCGAGGAACCGGCCGAAGCCGTTGTAGCCGAGCACCGTGTTCATGAACGTGTTGTCCGTCGAGCCCGCCAGGTAAGGCCGCGACGATGCGGGCCACAGCACGGTGAGCAGCACGTACCACCCCGCCGAGACGACCAGTGCGATCGCGCCACCGGCCAAGTGCCACAACCGGTTCCGCAGCGAGGTCGGCGCGACGATCAGATAGCTCGCTGCGAGCGCGGGCGACACCATGAGCCCTTCGAGCATCTTCGACAGGAACGCGAATCCCAGCGCGACGCCGGCCAGCACGAGCCAGCGGCCGTGCGCGTGCGCGGCGGCCCGGATCGTGCAGTAGGCGGCCGCCGTCATCAGCAGCACCATCACCGCGTCGGGGTGGTTGAACCGGAACATCATGGCCGCCACCGGGGTTGCCGCCAGAATCGCACCGGCGAGCAGGCCCGCGCCGCGGCTGCCGGTGGCCCGGGTGACCGCGCCGTAGAGCAGCGCGACCGCGCCCACCGCCATGAGCGCCTGCGGCACCAGCATGCTCGCGCTGCTGAAGCCGAAGAGCTGTCCGGACAGGCCCATGATCCACTGCGACACCGGTGGTTTGTCGACCGTGATGAAGTTGCCCGGGTCCAGCGATCCGAACAGCAGCGATTGCCAATTCCTGGAACCGGCCCAGGTGGCGCCGGCGTAGAAGTTGTTCGCCATACCGTTGACCGTGAGGTGCCAGAGGTAGGCGATCGCGGTGCCGAGCAGCAGCACGGCCAGTCCGAGTCGTTCGACCGGACGCGCCGGAGGCTGGTCCACGGGATCGGGGGGAGAGGCAACGGAACCGGTCGGTGCCGTCGCGATGAGGGTCGCCGCCATTGCCCAACGGTCGCACGGCGGTGTTCACCGGGAGTTGGACTGCGGGTTAACACCGCGTCGCAATTGTGTGGGCCAGGACACCGCGGTTTGCGGCGAATCTCGGTCTTCTTCCGACGCTCGGCGCGCCATGCCTGGTCGGGCAACAATTCTGCCCCAGAAGTGAACAGCGATTCTGGTTCCGGGTACCGTAGGTCGCAACGACGGGTCGGTGTGGTCCGGCCGCTGTGGTCACTAGGAGGTTGGTGTGGAGCGCACACTGTTCGAACCCGAGCACGAGCTGTTCCGGGAGTCGTTCCGCAAGTTTCTCGATCAGCACGTCGCACCGAACCACGCGCAGTGGGAAGAGCAGGGGATCGTCGACCGCTCGGTCTGGCTCGAGGCCGGCAAGCAGGGCTTCCTCGGCATGGCGATGCCCGAGGAGTACGGCGGCGGCGGGGTCAAGGACTTCCGCTACAACGCCATCGTCGCCGAGGAGTCGGTGCGCGGTCAGTACTCCGGGCTCGGTTTCGCCCTGCACAACGACGTGATCGCGCCCTATCTACTGGAACTGGCCAACGACGAGCAGAAGCAGCGCTGGCTGCCCGGCTTCTGCGCGGGCGAGATCATCACCGCGATCGCGATGACCGAGCCGGGCACCGGCTCGGACCTGCAGGGCATCAAGACCCGGGCGGTCCGCGACGGTGACGACTGGGTGCTCAACGGCGCCAAGACGTTCATCACCAACGGCATCAATTCCGATATCGTCATCGTGGTCGCGCAGACCGACCCCGACAAGGGCGCGATGGGCTTCAGCCTGCTGGTGGTCGAGCGTGACATGCCCGGCTTCGAGCGCGGCCGCAACCTGGACAAGCTCGGTCTCAAGGCGCAGGACACCGCCGAACTCAGCTTCACCGATGTCCGCGTGCCTGCCGCCAACCTGCTCGGGCAGGAGGGCGCGGGCTTCATCCACCTGATGCAGAACCTCCCGCAGGAGCGGCTGTCCATCGCCGTCATGGCGGCCGCAGCGATGGAATCCTGCCTGGACATGACCTGTCAGTACGTGCGCGACCGCAAGGCGTTCGGCAAGCCGATCGGCACCTTCCAGAACACCCGCTTCGTGCTCGCCGAACTGGCCACCAAGACCACCGCCGTGCGTGTGCTGGTCGACCGTTTCATCGAAGACCTCAATGCCGGAAGGCTTTCCGTCGAGGACGCCGCGATGGCCAAGTGGTGGAGCACCGAGGAGCAGGTCGAGCTCATCGACCGCTGCCTGCAACTGCACGGCGGCTACGGCTACATGAAGGAATACCCGATCGCCAAGGCGTACATGGACGCTCGCGTCCAGACCATCTACGGCGGCACCACCGAGATCATGAAGGAGATCATCGGTCGTTCCCTGAAACTGTCCTGACCCAGGCTTTTTCACGAGGGTGGCACTCGAACGAGTGCCACCCTCGTTGTTTTGTGCGACCTGTTCAGCCGGGCAGACCGTCCGCTGTGGTCTCGGGAGGGTCTTGTTCGGGCCGTCGGTCCTCGGGAGCCGTGACTTTGGGCTCTGTCCGGTGGTGGGCGTGCGGTGGTGGCATGGGGCGGCTGAGAGTGCCGGACAAGAGGGAAGCGGGGCCATGTCATGACAGTTTCCGAGCTCGGGTACGCGGGACCTGGCACGACGCCGCTGCTGGTGACGACCTGCGGTGCGGTGACCGAGGGGCAGCTCGCGCAGGCGCGGCGGACGATCGGCTGGGTGCTGCGACGGCACCGAGCCGAGGACGTCGCGCGGGTCCGGATCGGCGTGGGTCCGAACCCGGACGGCCCGTTGGTGATCCAGGTCAATCTCGATTTCGGGGAATCGCCGGTGCGCGCGCAGGCGATCGGGCCCGGTGGCTTCGCGGCGATGTTCGTGGCCGAACGGCTGGATCGGATACTCGACGGGGTGCGCGCGGGAGCGCTACGCCCCCGCTGGCCCGATCCGCGGCGACCGCTGCTGGCGCGCAGCACCGCGCTCGCGCCGGTGGTCCGCCGCAAACGCTGTGCGTTGTCGCGTGCGACGGTGACCGAGGCCACCACGGTGCTCGCCACCATGGACTACGACGCGCACCTGTTCGTCGACGCGGAGACCGGGATGGACGCGGTGGTGTACCGCGCCGGACCGCGCGGTGTGCGGCTGGCCAGGCAGCACCGGCTCGGCCTGCCGGCCGGGGCGGCACCGTCCACGCTGACCGTGAATCCCTACCCGACCCTGCATCTCAGCGAGCAAGAGGCCGCAGAGCGGTTGTGCCGCTACGGCTTGCCGTTCCTGTTCAGCACCGATCCAGCCAGTGGCCGAGGACGGCTGCTCTATCGCCGCTACGACGGCGACCTCACCTCGGTCACATCATCCGAAATCGAAAGGTAGGCATTGAGCGTGCCGCGTGAGCTGACCCAACGCGAGATACTGACCGAGCTCGAACCGATCGCCGAAGACTGTGTGCACCGGCATCTTTCGATGACCAAGGACTGGCACCCGCACGACTACATACCCTGGGACGAGGGCCGCAACTTCGCCATGCTGGGCGGAACCGATTGGCACGCCGAACAATCCAAGCTCAGCGAGGTCGCCAAGGCCGCGATGATCACCAACCTGCTCACCGAGGACAACTTGCCCTCCTATCACCGCGAGATCGCCGAGAACTTCTCCCGCGACGGCGCGTGGGGCACCTGGGTCGGCCGCTGGACCGCGGAGGAGATGCGCCACAGCACGGTCATCCGCGACTATCTCGTGGTGACTCGCGGCGTGGATCCGGTTGCACTGGAACACGCCCGAATGATCCACATGACCAACGGTTTCGCTTCCGGTGCCACCGCCGCCGACGTGGAAAGCGGTGCGGGCTTTCTGCATTCGGTCGCGTACGTGAGTTTCCAGGAACTGGCCACCCGGGTGACGCACCGCAACACCAGCCGGGTGTGCGGCGATCCGATCGCGGACAAGATGTTGCAGCGCATCGCCGCCGACGAGAACCTGCACATGATCTTCTATCGGACGATCTGCGGCAACGCCCTCGATCTCATTCCGGATCAGGCGATCGAAGCCATCGACGCGATCGTGCGGAACTTTCAGATGCCCGGCGCGGGGATGCCGAACTTCCGGCGCAACGGTGTATTGATGGCCAAACACGGTGTCTACGACCTGCGCCAGCACTTCGAAGAGGTGCTGACCCCGGTGCTGCGACAGTGGAACATCTTCGGCCGCACCGATTTCACCGCCCGTGGTGACGAGATCCGGGACCGCTTGGGCGCCTACCTCGACGACCTCGAGCAGGTGAAGATCCCCAGATTCGAGGAGCAGCGCGATCGCTCCCTCGCCCGGGAACGAGCGCGCTGCTGACCCTCGGTTATCGGCCGGCGCCGAGTGGCAGGCCGAGCATCGCGGACAGGGCGGCACCGACACTGCTGCCCAGGGTGCCGATCGCGGCGCTGTCGAGCAGGGTCGAGGGCACTGTGCGGATATCGCAACCGGGTTGCGACGGTTGCGCTTCGACGCGGGCGGCGAGCCGGTTGCACGCGTCGGGTGCGCCCATGACCGCGAAGTCGACATGCGGGCTCACCACCGGTGGGAACCGGGGTCGAGGACGACGACGCCGCAGCCGCCCGCTCTACTCGCTGCCCGGCCTGGACGACGCCGTCGTTCGCGTCGTCGATGACATTCCTCGCCTACGCCGCCAGTCTGGAGAGCCAACACGCCAGGTGAGCCGCGCCGTTATCGGCGGCGAATCGTGCAAATGCACAACGGCTGTGCCGGACCGTCGGCGTTATGCCGATAGCGCATCGCTGTCCCGAGCTGTGAGCATGATCCTGTCGACGCATGAGTGTGACGTCGGCGATAGGTCGGCAATGGTGCTGGAGGGCAAGTGGACAGGTCTAGATGGCGGCGGCTCGTCGTAGTGACGGTGTCGGCGGTCATGGCGGTCAGTGGCGCCGGTATGGCGTCGGCGGAGCCCGGGTTCCCCGCATTTCCGCCGGATCAGAACCAGCTGCCACAGCTGCCGACCGAACCGCAGCTCTACGACCTGCTGCCGATCCCGACGCCGAGCGAGGATCCCTGGTACGACGATCCGCCGAACCTGGAGTCCTACGCACCCGGTGCGATCGTCCGTTCGCGCGAGGTGCAGACCCGCCTGCTCGGCCTCCCGTTCCCGGTGTACACCAAGCAGTTGCTGTACCGGTCCAACGATGTGCACGACAACCCGATCGTGACCGCGACGACGGTCATCGTGCCGGGCATTCCGTGGCAGGGCAGCGCCCGCCCGGTGCTGTCGTTCCAGGAGGCGATCGACTCCACCAGCTCCACCTGCAACCCGTCCTACACCTTGCAGACCGGAACCATGAAGGAATCCGCGCTCGCGGTGTACTGGTTGCTGCAGGGTTTCGCGATCAACGTGCCCGACTTCGACGGCAAGTTCAACACGTTCAACACCTACGCCGAGGGCAAGATGGTGCTGGACAGCTTGCGGGCGGTGAAGAACGACAGCGGGCTCGGCCTCGCCGATTCGGGGATCGCGCTGTACGGCTACTCCGGCGGCGGTTCGGGTTCGATCCGAGCCGCCGAATTGCGCGCCACCTACGCGCCCGACGTGCGAATCCTCGGCACCACCATCGGCGGTACGCCCGGTGATCTGGTCGCCGAAGCGGCCTATGCGACGCGCGAGCAGCCCGGCCTGACCGGCACCAGCAACTTCACGATGTGGCTCGGTCTGGCCAGCCTGGCGCGCGAATACCCGGACGTTTTCAAGGTCGACGAACTGCTCACCACCGAAGGTCAGCAGCTGCTCCGGGATTTCCAGAGCCGCTGCTACGCGACCATCGCGCTGTCCGGTGTCTACCGGCCGATCAGCGCCTATTACCAGCCCGGCAAGTCGTTGGAGAACTCGCCCGAGATCATCAAGGTGCTCCAGGACAACAGCCTCGGCAAATACATCCCCGACACCCCGGTGCTGTGGTGGCACGGACTCTGGGACGAGCTGATCCCGCCCTCGGTGGTGATCCCGACGGTGAACTCGTATTGGGAACGCGGCGCCGACCTGCGCTTCTATACGGTGCCGGTGCCCGAGCACATCACCAACGCGGTGACCGGTTGGCCGCCGGCGGTGGCGTGGACCAGCGCACTGCTGCGCGGCCTGCCGCCGGGTCCCAAGTTCAAGGCGGACTTCCAGCCGCTCCCGCCTGGTTTCCCCGGTAGCTGAAATATCGCCAGGCGACACCGGCGGGTGCTGCCCAGCGGTCCGACCGCGTATCGTCCGAAGGAGTTGTGACGAGTAGCTAGGAAGTTCGATGACGCACTTCTCCCTGGCCGCCGCCGTGACCGGCGACGGTGACCACTGGCCGAAGATGATCGCGCAGCTGCGCATGCGGGCCGCGACACTGGCCAGCGACTTCCGGGTTGCTGCCGCGCCCTACGCGGAGCTGCCGCAGTCGATGTTCGACGCCGATTTCGTACCGAGCGCCGAACTCAATGTCGAACTGTTCTTCCGCTACGCCGCCGAGGGCGTCGAACCGTCGGAGCAGGACACCGGCCCGCTCGTCGAGCGGGCCGTGCGGCTGGTGCGCGACGGCATGCCGCTGGACGAGGTGCTCACCAACTATCGCGTCGGCGTCTCCTTCTTCTGGTCGCAGCTGATGCCCGCGCTGGGTGCCGACGACCATCCGTTCGTCCCTGAGCTGGGCTTGCGGTTGACCACCTACGCGGGCCTGGTGATGTCCCGTATCGCGATCGCGCTGGTGGAGGACGCGCGTCAGCCGCGGTGGGATCTGTTGGAGCAGAACGAGATCGCCGCCGCGCTGCTCGCCGGACGGGATCCGGGGGAGTGGGCGCGCGAACTCGCGGACCCGCTCGCGGACGCGTTCCTGGTCGCGGCCGTACGGCAGGGCGAGATCACCCCGGGACGGCTGACCGACCTGCGCTATCGCATCGGCAAGGTGCCCGGCGCCTTCCTGCACCGCGACAGCGGCGGCTGGACCGCGCTGATCCCGCTCGACGATCATGCCGACCCGGTCGGTGCGCTGACCAGCCGGCTCGGCTTGCGCGCCGACCAGCCGCACCCCGGTTTCTGGATCGGCGTCGCCCCCGCCACCACGCATGCCGCCATCCCGGCCGCGTACGCCGAGGCCAGGATCGTCGCGGATACCGCCCGCTGTCTCGACCGGCCCGACGTGGCTTGCCGGCGCCAGGACATGATGTTCGAGTACGCGATCTCCACCACCGGGGCCGCGCTGCCGAATCTGGCCGCCGCCCTGGAACCGCTCGACGAGCACCCGCTGCTCATTCGCACGCTCGACGAATACATCGCCAATCAGTTCAACCACAATGCGATGGCCCGCGCCCTCTATATCCACCGCAACACCGTCACCTACCGCCTGTCCCGCATAGCCGACCTCACCGGCTACGACCCCCAGGACCCTGCGGGCATTTCCACCCTCATGGCCGCTCGCGTGGCCCGCCTACTCCTGTCGAAATCCTTCCGCCCTTGACCTTCCGGAGCGGGTTGCCGCCACTGCGGGTATTCGCGTGCGAAGAACGCTTTAAGTAGTTCTAACAGTAGTTTTCAGATCGGCTCGAAGTGCCGGAAGTTGTCGGGACATTGCCCGCGAGCGTTGGTAAGAATGCTGTCCATGACACGGACTGCCACGCGGGAATTCGTTATTCGGCAGGACGATTCGGCGCCGCGGGTATCGTTCGCGCAATTCCGGCCCGATGTCGAAGGATTGCGGGCGGTCGCGGTACTCGCCGTGGTCGCGTTCCACGCGGGTCTGGGCGGCATCGACGGCGGATTCGTGGGTGTGGACGTCTTTTTCGTCATTTCCGGATTTCTCATCACCGGCATGCTGTGGCGGGAGGTGTCGGGCACCGGCACCATCGCTCTCGCCCGGTTCTACGGCGGCCGGGCTCGCCGCCTGTTGCCCGCCGCGGGCGTCGTGCTGCTCGCGACCGCCATCGCCGCGGTCTCGTCGCTGCCGCCCTTGCAGGCCCGCGCGGTGCTCGGCGACGCGATCGCGAGCGCGTTGTACGTGGGCAACGTGCGGCTGGCCGTGCACGGCACCGACTACCTGGCCGCCGACACACCGCCGTCACCGTTCCAGCACTACTGGTCGCTGGGTGTGGAGGAACAGTTCTATCTGCTGTGGCCCGTGCTGCTCGTCGGTCTTGCCTGGTGCGTGTCGCGCCGGCGCGCGGCCGGCAGTTCGCCGGTGCCCTATTCGATCGCGCTCGCCCTGATCGCCGCGGTGTCGTTCGCGACGGCGCTGCACTGGACCCGCACGCTCCCGCCCTGGGCCTTCTTCACGCTGCCCGCCCGGGCCTGGGAACTGGCCGTCGGTGCTCTGGTGGCGCTCTCGGTCCCGGTGTGGCGACGGTTGCCGCCGCCGGCTGCCGCAGCCGCGGGCTGGGCCGGTCTCGGCTCGATTGTCCTCGCCTGTCTCCGCCTCGACGAGCACACGCCCTATCCCGGAACTGCCGCGCTCCTACCGGTTCTCGGCACCGCGGCGATCATCGCCGCGGGCTGTGCCGCACCGGGCCGAGGCGTCGGCGGTGTGCTGTCCACCGGGCCGTTGCGGGCGATCGGCAGGCTGTCCTACTCGTGGTACCTCTGGCACTGGCCGGTCTTGCAGCTGGCGCCCCGGCTGCTCGGGCACGGTCTCGGCACAGTCGGCGTGCTGGGCGCGGTCGCGGTGTCCGCGGGTCTGGCCATGCTCACGCTGTGGCTGGTCGAGGATCCCGTGCGGTTCGCCGCGCCGCTGCGGCGTTCGGCCGAGTTCAGCCTGGTCTGCGGCGGTGTCGTCACCGCGGCCGTGGTGTGTGTGGTGGTGGCCTTGCTGGCGGTCGTACCCGCGCCGGTCGGTCGTGGCGCGGCCGCGCAGGCCCTCGCGGTGACGACGGCGCCTGCCCCGCCGACCGGCGCGATCGACCCGCACGAGGGTGCCGTGCGGCAGCTGACCGCGCAGGTGCAGGCGGCGATCGCGGCGTCGGCCGAGTTGCGGGCTGTCCCAGCGAATCTCGACCCGTCGCTCGCCGACGCACCCGGCGACAAGGCGGCGGTGTTCGGCAACGGTTGCGTCCGTTCCTGGCTCGATGTCGGCCAACCCGAATGCGTTGCGGGCGAATCCGGTTCGGCGACGAAGGTGGCCCTGGTCGGCGATTCGCACGCCGCGATGTGGAGTCCGGCCTTCGAGGAGGTTGCCGAGCAGCGGCATTGGCGGCTGGAGACGATGAGCAAGGTCACCTGCCCACTGCTCGAACTGCCCATCACCAGCCCGTACCTGGGCCGGGAGTACACCGAATGCGTGCGGTGGCGCGACCAGATCATGGCCAGGCTGCGCGCCGAGCGTCCGCGCTTGATCGTGGTGAGCATGTCGCGTCGATACGGCGGTGATTTCGGCTTCACCACCTACGACCAGGCCTGGCTCGACAGCCTGACCCGCTTGACCGCCCAACTGCGCGCAACCGGAGCGAGCGTCCTTGTGCTGGGCCCGGTTCCGGATCCGCACAGCACTGCTCCGGCCTGCCTGTCCGCCCATCTCGACGACGCCGTGGCCTGCGCCCCGGCGCGAGCGGTCGCGGTGAACGACGCGGGCATCGCGGCCGAGCGCACGGCGACCGTGGCGGGCGCGGCGCAGTACGCCGACCTGACCGAGCTGTTCTGTACCGCGCAGCGCTGCCCGCTCATCACCGGCAACGCGCTGATCTATCGCGACGACAACCACCTGACCGTCACCTACGCGAAGGCGCTCACTCCGGTACTCGCCGCGCTCGTCGACCGCGCGCTGGCCGCACCCTGACGCACGAAAAGCGGGCCTCGCCACCGCGAGGCCCACTTTCGTTGCCGCGCTTACTACTTCAGCGTGACATCGTCCGCGCTGTACTTACCTTGCCCGTACCAGCCGTGCAACCAGATCGTGACGCTCTTGGTCGAGGCGCCGGTGGTGAATTGGGTGGACAGCTGCTGGTAGTTACCGCCGGTGCTGGGTGCCCAGGTGGACGCGTCGCTCGTGCCCGTGCCGGAGGCGCCGAGGTAGACGTAGTTACCGTTCACCCATGCCGCCAGCGTGTAGGTGCGGCCCGGTTCGACGGCGACCGTCTGCGAGCACCGGGCATTGTCGCTGTCGGTCGGCGTGCCGCCCAACGCGTTCTTGCCGCCGTGCACCGGGGTGCTCACGATCGAACCGAGCGTGCCCGCACACGACCACGGGGACAACGCGCCGGTCTCGAAATCCCCGTTGACCACGCCGGAGCCCGCGGGCGGGGTCGTGGTCGGCGGAGTGGTCGTGGTCGAGGTCGGCGTGGTCGTCGGGGGTGTGGTCGTCGGCGAGGTGGTGGGCGAGGTCGGCGTCGTGGTAGGCGGTGTGGTCGTCGGCGGGTTGCAGTTCGCGGGCGAACTGTTGACCCCGTTGATGACATGGTCGAACAGCGTCGTCGTCGAACCGAGGTTCTCCAGCGAGTACATCATCGCGCCGCCGAGGCCCTTGCAGTGCATGTAATCCACTTTGGCCTTGATGGATTGCGGTGAGTCACCGCCCCACCAGTTCGTGCCGTCGTAGAAGTAGGCGGCCTGAGCGGTGGTGTCATAGAACGTGCGTGCCGGGTTGTCGACGACTCCGTTCAGTTCCTTGTACATCCGGATGCCGGGTACGTTGCCCGACATCGGTGCGCCGGGCGCGGGCCCCGTCGCGGGCTGGAACAGACCGTGTTCATTGCCTGCCGGTACGCCGGTCCAACCGCGGTAGTAGAACGGGAATCCGACGGTCAGCTTGTTCGCCGGAAAGCCGCCCGGGATGCCGTAGGAACTGTCACCCGTGGTCCACGCGGTGACCGCCGCATCGATGTTGTACTTCCCGTTGCCCGGCGGGACCGGATTCATCGGATCGTCCGGCCTGCTGTAGATCGGATCCTGGAAGTTGGTGGGCCCCTTCGCATCCCACGCGCCGTGCATGTCGTAGGTCATGAGGTTGACCAGGTCGAGATACTTGCCGAGGTTGGCGGTGTCGTAGTGGCGGATCTTGTCCTGACCGGCCGCCACGGCGGCGGTCAGTGCGTAACGCTTACCGTCGGCCGTGCCCTGCGCGTCCAATTGCTTACGCAATTCGGCCGTCAGCAAGGTGAAGTTGGCGCGGTCGTTCGGGGACGCGTGATTGCCGAGATGGCCACCGCCGCCGGGATACTCCCAGTCCAGGTCGAGGCCGTCGAAGACGCCCTTGCCGGTGCCGGGCCCGCCGTAGCCGTTCTGCTTCGGCAGGTTGCCCTTGATGAACATGTCGATGCAGGACGCGGCGAACTTCTTGCGCGCGGCATCGGTCGCGGCCACATCGGAGAAGAACTTCGAGTAGGTCCAGCCGCCGATGGACAGCAGCACCTTGAGATTCGGGTGCTTGGCCTTGAGCTGCTTCAACTGCTTGAAGTTGCCGACGATCGGGTCGTCCCATTTGTCGGCGGTGCCGTCGACGCTGCTGGCCGCGTCGAACGTCTTGCCGTAGTCGGCGTACGAATCACCCGCCCCATCACCGGCATTCGGGTTGTTCTCGTTCTGGTCCGCGGCCTTGTTGGCCTCGAAACAGGTCAGGTCGGTGGGATGGATGTTGGCGAACGCGTACATGATGTAGTCGAGCTTGCCTGCCATCCCCGACCTGTCGACGTGCTTGGGGTAGAAGGCATTCTGATAGATCGACCACTGGTTGAAGTAGGCGATCTTGGCGCCACCGGTGGATGGGCCGGTGCTGGCCGTGAGCGCCGGCGTCGCGTTGGTGAGGGTCACCAGGATCGTCGAGACGCCGATCAGAATGGCCGCGACGGAGGCCGCGAGCCAGGGGAATTTTGCCAACCGCATGGGGTTCCTCCCTGAGGTGAGGCTGGATTGGGGCTACCTCGCGCAGCGGTCGAGCGGCGAGGCACAGACACGCACCGACGGGGAGAACCTGCGGGGTGTCAGCTCTGATGTCACCGATGCGGCGGCGGGCCGCGACATCGGCATTCCCGTTCACTTGCCGCGCGGCGGCCCGTCGGGTCGGAGCTGAGCTGGAGCCGAGAACAGTTGTGCGGGTGGATATCTCAGTGACAGCCTGACGATCTTCCGTCGGTGTCCGGACGTCCCGTTGCAGCATGACACGGTAGTGCTCTGCCCGAGCTCCCCAGCGAGACTGGGGAGCTGCGGAAGGCGCTCGGCCGCAAGCGGATTCGCGAGCCGCAAGCGTTGCACCGCCGGTCTGCGGGTGGCTGCGCCGCGGAGTGCGCGCCACAGCCGGCTACGCCGGCGCGGCGGGCGCCCGCGGCGCCGTGGCAGAACTTTCTCATCGTGTTTCCTTTCCTGATGCGGCAACGGGCTATCCGCCCACCGCCTTGGTGCCGGTCAAAGTCACTGTCCGGCTGTCCCGCGCGGCGATCGGCGCGGTCTTCACGTGCACCACGCCGCCGCGATCGTTCGGGTCGAACCACCAGCCGCTGTCCGCGCGGTCCAGCGCTGCGCGATCGGCGCAGCGGTTCAGCGCACCGGTCGAGGTCTGCACCGCGGTCGGTGCGGCGGCGGTGTGCACCGCGAGCTGGTAGCGGCGTTGCGCGGGCTGGTCCCGGTAGGATCCGGACGTCGCGCCGATCGTCACCTCGACGGTGCCGGTCCCGGAATCGGGTGCGCGCACGCCGAACTGCTGGGTGGCCTGCGCGCCGGAGCGGTAATCCTTTGTCACACCGTCGTCTTCGGTCAGCGTGAAGCTGCCCGCGCCTCTCGGGTAGATGTCGAGATCGAGCACCCCGCGGTCGCGGGTCTGCCAGGATTTGGTGCCCTGCGCCCACATCGGCACCACCGCGCCCGCCCGGACGAACAGCGGCAGCGTGTCCAGCGGCGCGCGATACCCGTTCACCGTGGTAGGCCCCTGCCAGGTGCGCCCGGTCCAGTAGTCGACCCAGGTGCCCTCCGGCAGATAGATTCCGTCGCGCACCTCGCCGTCGCGATACACCGGCGCGACGAGAAAGTCCTTGCCGGAGAGGAACTCGTAACGCGCCTGGTCGCCCCAGGTGTTCGGGTCGTTCGGGTACTCCAGCGCGAGCGGGCGCACCTGGCCGACGCCGGTGCGATTCGCCTCGACCGCATAGGAATAGGTGTAGGGCAGCAGTCTTTCCTTGAGCTGCAGGTACTTCCGGTTGATCGCGGTGTACGGCTCGCCGTAGCGCCACGGCTGCTTGTCCTTGGGCGCCCACCCGTCCATCGACATGATGGTGGGCAGGAACGCTTTCCACTGCAGGTCCCGGGTGTAGGTCTGCGGGCTGCCGCCGAAGATGCCGTCGACGTCGCCGGTGTTGTACGCGATACCCGACATCGTCGCGCCCGCGTAAGTCGGTATCTGCCAGCGGATGTAGTCGTAGGAACCGGCTTGGTCCCCGCTCCACAGCACCGCGCAGCGCTGCGCGCCCGCCCAGCTCACCGGCGTCCACACGAAACCGCGGGCGTCGCTGTTGTCCTCGATACCCTTGTGCGCCTTGTCGCAGCCGTCGAGGGCGAACTGGTAGCCGGGCCCGACCCAGGCCACATCCAGCTTGCGCACTCGCACACCGGCTTTGACCTCCTCGGCCTGATGTGGCAGGCCGTCCTCGGTCCACAGTCCGAGCTGCATGTTGTTCTTGCGCAGCCCTTCGCCGACCTGCTGCAGATTCTCGTAACCGCAGCCGTAACCGTCGTTGACCAGCATCCAGCCGTTGGGCATCTCGTTTTTGGTGTAGCCCTCGGCGACGGCGACGGCATCGAGGGTGTGCCGCTCGCCCCGGTTCGCGTTGTGCAAGTAGCAGTCCGAGTCGCCCATCTCCAGCCCGTAGATCGGCGGCAAGAAGGGTCGCCCGACCAGTCCGGTGTAGGCGGAGATCACCTCTTTCGGGCCCTTGCCGACGACATAGATCGCGTCGAATCGCCGCTCGTCGTGCGTGGTGCGTACGGTGTCGCCGAAGGTGTAGCTGCCGGGCGCGAACGTATTGCGCAGCACGCCGTATCCGTTGCTGGACAGGTAGAACGGCTGCGAATTCGGCGCGCCGCCGTCGTTCCAGTTGTCGTCGGCGAAGATCTTGATCGTCTGATCCCGGTGGCTGAATCGCCCGTTCTGCTCACCGCCGCCGAAGAACTGTTCCTGCTGCCCGCGACCGAGGCTCTGCGTGGTGGTGCCGCCCTTCCAGGACAGCGGCGACTTCTCGGCCCAGATCTGCGCGGTGTCGGTGCCGTCGTACAACGCGAAACGCAGCGGACGCTTGTACGCGCGCAGCGTGACCTCGCCGGTCGACAGGGCCCAATAGTCGCCTTTGTCTTTGCGTTTCGGGATCGCGGGTGCGGACTTGCTCGGCAGGACGATCTTGTCGCCGGCCGGATCGGTGAACTTCCCGTCGGGCGCCAGTTGCACGCGCACGGCGCCGGCCTGCGGGAAACTCACCCGCACCGCGGCTGCGCCGGATTTCACAGTGGTGGTGGGGCCGTCGTCGGTGACGCCGCTGATATCCGCCAGCTGCCCGGAGTCCGCGTCCGCCGAGGCGTCCGGCATGGCGACCAGGCTGCCCGCAGCGACCAGTAGACCCAGGGTGAGATGTGCGATTCTGCGCATCAAGTGGACCTTTCACGCACGAATGAGCATCGGGTGTGTCCTGCAAGTAGAACCACAACCCGCACCGCAATCTCGACTGGCGACAACTGGGGAATTGTGAAAGAAGCGCATCATGCCTGGTCAGAAGGCTGCGATTGAATTGATACCGAGCGGTTACTCCCTAAGGGACACCTGTTGTCCAGTGGAAAGGAAGCGGTAGTCATGGCCGCGAAATTCGAGCTGTTCACGGACAAGGCCGCGAAGACCCGTTGGCGGCTCAAAGCCGCCAACGGTGAAGTCATCGCCGCGAGCCAGGCCTACGAGAGCAAGGCGGCGGCTCGCAACGGCATCGAGTCGGTGCAGAAGAACGCACCCGGCGCGGCGGTCGACGACCAGACCTAGTCGAGACGCGTCCGCCGCACCGGTCGTCGTGCGACGGGTGCGGCGGACGCGAGGCCGAGCCGAATCTGATCCGCTACTGGTCCGCGGTGCCGGAGGGGTTGTCGATGAGGTAGCGCCAGCGGCCGTCGGCGCCACGCCGCGCGACATCGGTGGCGGTGCCGTGCCGGGTGACCGGCCGACCGTCGGGCCCGGGTCCCTCCATGGTCCAGTCGATCAGGAGCAGGGCGATATCGTCGGCCTGATACACCTGGCGCAGTGTGGCTTTCATCGACGTCGTCGTCTCGGCGAAGTGGGTCAGGGCCGTGGACAATCCCGCGCCGGAGATCGGATGTCCGGGGCTGGGGACCACGATCCCGGCCGGCTCGTACAGGTCGGTGAGTCCCGCGATATCGCGGGCGTTGAACAATTCGACCCAGCGGTCGATGTAGCGGCTGAATTCGGCGTGTACGGCCGTGGCTCGGTCATGATTCGTCGTCATAACCCACCCAGCGTAACCCTCGCTGTCGCTGTCGCCGACAACAGCCGAAACACCCTCGGGCGTTCGTGGTTTCGCGCCGATGCAGGTCTCGCCATCCCCATCGCCCGACCGTCACGGCTTCGCCCGGGTGAGGTCGTAGACGGCGACATTGCCGTAGTGCACGGCGGTGTAGTGGGCGGCGACCCAGTCGGCGATGTCCTTGTGGCCTGCGGGCCGCCACAGGCCGTTGTTCGCGGGCGGCTCGTTCGGGACGACGCCCGGCTGGTCGGGCACCTTCCAGGCATCGGGCAGCTTCACCTCCTGCGCGAGGTAGTAGGTCACCTGGTGGGTGCGGACGAGGTTCTCGAAGTCGGCAAGGCTCGGCACCGGGTCGGCGGAGGTGAAACCGCCGATCGCGATGACCGGCGTGTGACTGGCCAGCTCGAGGCTCGCCGCGACCGAGGACCGGTCCACCGCCGCGGACCAGGGCGTGGTGGTATCTCGAAGCAGCGCGGCGACCTGTGGCTCGGTGGCGCCGTCCACGAACGCGGTGACCGTTCGTCGGATCTGGTCGGCCGGGCCGGGCTTTTCGGGTTCGGCCGGGCCGACCGACGGGCTGCCGCCGACATGCTCCTGCGGCAGGGTGGCCGCGGCGTACGTGGTGGTGCCACCGAGCCCGGCGAGCACTCCCGCGACCACCAGCACCGAAATCGCCCGATTGCGCAATCGCCGTGCCACGGCGGGGGACACACTCGCGAGTAACCCGAGCGCGGCGAGCGCCGATATCGCGAGCACCGTCCAGCGCAACCACGGCAGCCACTCGACATTTCGGCCGAGCAGCACGAAAGCCCAACCGCCGGTAGCGAAAATCAGCGCCGCCGCACCGATCCGGCCGAACGCCGCGGCGCGCTGCCGCCACATCTCGTGCACGCCGAGGGCGAACATCCCGGCCACCGCCGGCCCGATCGCGAGTGTGTAGTACGCGTGCATGCCGCCCTGCATGGTGCTGAACGCGATGCCGTCGATGAGCAGCCACAGCCCGAAAACCAGTGCGGCGCCCCGCACCGGGTCGGTCCGTGGGGCGCGCCGACGCGACACCAGCACGAGACCGAACGCCAGCAGCGCGGCGGGCAGCAGCCACGAGATCTCGAATCCGATCTCACCGGTGAACAGTCTGGTCGGCCCCGATCCACCACCGAAGCCGAACCCGGTGCCCACCGATCGCGGCATCTCGTAGCCGGGCGGCAGCTCGAAAGGGTTGGCGCCCCGGTGATTATGGCCGAGGAACCGCGCGAACCCGTTGTAGCCGAGCACCAGATCCATGAACGTGTTGTTCGTCGATCCCGCCAGATACGGTCGCGCCGAGGCGGGCCACAGCAGCGTCAGCACCACAAACCAGCCGGACGAGACGACCAGCGCGGCCGTCGCGTCGACCAGGTGCCACAACCGATTCCGCAGAGTGGTCGGCGCGACGATCAGGTAGGTGAGCCCGAGCGCCGGCAGCACCATCAGACCCTCGAGCATCTTCGCCAGGAACGCGAAGCCCAGCGCGACGCCCGCCAGGATCAGCCAGCGCACGCTCGCGTGGCGCAACGCCCGGATCGTGCAGTAGGCGCCCGCGGTCATCAACAGGACCATCACCGCGTCCGGGTTGTTGAACCGGAACATCAACGCCACCACCGGCGTTGCCGCCAGCACGGCGCCCGCGAGCAGCCCAGCCCCGCGACTACCGGTAACGCGGGTGACCGCGGCGTACAGCAGGGCCACCGCGGCGACGGCCATCAACGCCTGGGGGACGAGCATGCTCGCGCTGCTGAAGCCGAACAGCTGACCCGACAATCCCATGACCCATTGGGACACCGGCGGTTTGTCGACGGTGATGAAGTTGCCGGGGTCCAGCGAGCCGAACAGCAGCGCCTCCCAGTTCCGGGAACCGGCCCAGGTGGCGGCCGCGTAGAAGTTGTTGCCCATGCCGTTGACGGTGATGTGCCAGAGGTAGGCGGCCGCCGTGCCGATCAACAGCGCGGCCAGACCGGCTCGCTCCCAGCGGCGCGCCGGTGGCAACGTATCCGATGGGGCGGGGGTCGCCGAGTCGGTCGCAGGGGGAGGGGCGGCGCTGATCGCGGTCACCGCAGGAGCATGACCGGCACAGCGGTGAGGACCCTGGGGGCATCCTGGCAATGTGCTGTGAACGCGCCGGACACGCGAACGGCCGCACGGATCGCCGTGCGGCCGTTCACCTGTCGGGCGTGCTCAGATCTTGCGGATGACGGTGACGACCTTGCCGAGCACCTGCGCGTCGTTGCCCGGGATCGGCTCGAACACCGGGTTGTGCGGCATCAGCCAGACGTCCTTGCCGGTGCGCTTGAACGTCTTCACCGTCGCCTCGCCGTCGATCATCGCGGCGACGATATCGCCGTTGTCGGCGACGTTCTGCTGGCGCACCACCACCCAGTCGCCGTCGCAGATCGCGGCGTCGATCATCGACTGGCCGACGACCTTCAACAGGAACAGCGAACCCTCGCCGACCAATTCGCGGGGCAGCGGGAACACGTCCTCCACCGCCTGCTCGGCCAGGATCGGGCCACCGGCGGCGATCCGGCCGAGCACCGGTACGAAGGTCGGCGTCGGCCTGCCGGAATCGGCGGTGGCGCCGTCGGTTTCGTCGACGGGGGCGACGTGCAGGCTGGTGACCGCGCGCCCCACCTCGTCCAGGCCGCGAACATCGACCGCGCGTGGACGATTCGGGTCGCGCCGCAGGAATCCCTTGCGCTCCAAGGCTCGAAGCTGGTGGGCGACCGAAGAGGTGGAGGTGAGCCCCACGGCGTCACCGATCTCCCGGATGCTCGGCGGGTAACCGCGCTCGCTCACCGAGGAGCGGATCACCTCCAGCACTTTGCGCTGACGCACGGTGAGATCCGCCCCGGAAATCGCCGAGTCGGCGCCGCCTTCGCTCTCGTCGCCCGTGTCGTCTGTCTGCCTCACCGCAACCGCCCTTCCGTGCTGTGTCCGGGCGGATCCGTTGCCCGGCAAATCTCGTGCTCGGCTTGTCGAGAATTTCGTCTTTTTGAATCTAGACCGGTCGGGCCCATGTTTCAAACATCTGTTCGAGGAGTGTCGGGCGTTTCTGCTGACTTTGTCGGTGGCTCGTGGTAGAAATCGAACATCAGTTCTTCGAACACCTGAGCGAACAGCATCGAACATGGCACCCATCAGCGGCACCGAAAAACAGCCCCACCGAAGCGTCCAGCTCTACCCGACCAGCTCGAACACAGACGGAGCACCCACCACGGAGGTTTGTCCGATGAGCACTGCGATCAGCGATATCAAGACGGAGATCGGCGCGACACGCAAGAGCGTCGCGCTGCGTGTCGCCGACGACCTCGATCGCCGCGAGGTCGGTGCGGACGAGATCGATCTGGCCTTCGCCACGGTGCCCCGGGTGCATCGCGGCACCCTGCGCACCCGAGCGCTGGACTCGACACGTTCCGTCGTGGATCGCCGCCCGCCCAGTGCGCGTCCGCGCGGCGGAGTCGTCGTGTACGACCGGGGCACAAGGACTTCCGCAGTTCGCCGCGCGCGTGGTGTGCACCCCGGGGAACTGGTCGAGCAGGCGCAGGTCGGGTTCGCGGTCCTGGCCGTCGCCGCGTTGCTCAGTGCATTGGTGGTAGCGGTGCTGATCACCCTCGCCCATCTGCGCGCGGGTGATTGGGGCGGGGAGATGCCCCCGATGCCCGCGGAGCATTCGCTGTCCGTTGAGGGAGGGGCGGAAGCGGGTCTGCCGGAAGGCGTTCCGGCGGTGCGTTGATTCCGTGGTCGCGGGTGAGGGCGCGAACGGGAGTGGTTGAGGGCGGGGGCGTGCGGGCTTGGCTGAGGTGCAGCCCTGCGGGCTGCGTGCTCGAGGGGTGGCGGGGGTTCGTGCAGGAGTGGGGCGGCCCGGCGGCGTGAGTCTGTGGCTTCACAGAGGTTTTCGACTGTTCGCATAACGACTTGCCGTGTGACACGCCGTTGCTCGGTGGGGAAGGTCTGTGAGGTCTGGGGGTGCCGTGGTTGGAGGGGCGGGGGTGCCCGAAGGATTCGGGTTATCGGCCTGCAAAGTGGCCGGAATTGTCGATTGCTGTCTGGGACATGTTGCTAGTGTGCTGAAACGCGATCTGGCATGGGCTCTTGCCAGACGTTCCTTTCGTCGGACGAGCGAGTCGGGACAGCCAGCAATGACGCACTTCGCCACCACCGGACGCTCGGTCCGGCTTCTTGCCGGAATCGCCGGGCTCGCTGTGAGTCTCGTGTTCGGGATCGGTGCGATTCCGGTCGCGCAGGCTGCGCCTGCTTACGCGACGTTCCTGGATTTGCCCGCGGTGAACGGGGACGGTACGGGCGGGGGCGGGCTGAATCCGGCACTGCCCCTGGATGAGTCGACGTTGGTCGAAGCGGTCGAAGCGGCGCGGGCCGACGGGGTGCCGCCGCGCCGGTACGCGACCCTGCTGCATCAGTACTGGTTGGTCGTTGCCACGCGCAACGCCGATATCGACCTCGCGGGCTGGGATCCGGCGCGCGGCGTGCGGGCCAACGAGCGCACGTTCAATCAGGTGTACGTCAACTATCTGCGGTTGACCACCCAGCATCCGGAGTTCTACTGGGCGGGGCTGGCCGGTATCGCGGGCGGCTCGTTCGCCTCCGGCTTCTTCGACATGAGCGATGTGGGGGTGGTGCTCGACCTGCCCGGCATCCAGCAACTCGGCAACACGGTCGCCGACCTGTTGCGCGGCACCCCGCCGGAGCTGGTGCGCGACCTGCCCGCCGACATCCGCCTGCTCGCGGCCGAAGGTGCGCGGCTCACTCCGCAGGACGTCGTCTGGTACCAGACCCGGCTGATGATCATGCAGAAGCACATTTTCACCGACCTGGTTCCGATGCACGAGGCGTACGCGGCGCTGGGGATGCGCGGGATCGACGAGATGACCGAGGCGGGCATCCTCGACGCCGATATCCACACCGCGTGGCAGTCCATCGCCCGCGGCACCCAGGACGGCTACGTCGACGCCCTGATCAGGATGACCGATCGCGAACAGAACCGGGTGATCGCCGACCAGTGGGACGAAACTGCGGCGGGGCGCGCCCCGATCGGGCGTGTCCTCACCTACGTGAGCACGATCGCCGGCAAACCGGCGGTGCCCGGCGTGCGTGCGCCGGGAGTGTTCGCACCCGCGACGGTCCGGGCCGACCTCGGCGGCCGCACGCTCGCGCTGCGCACCCCACTGCCCGACTTCAACTGGGCCGACCGCGACACGCGCTGGACCTACATCACCGGTGACCTCGTGCCGCGCCACATCGACCTGGCACAGAATCCGGTGCTCGGGCCCGCCGTGCTCGGGGAACCGTTCTGGAACAAACTCGCCCGCGGGCGGCTCGTGCCGCGCCTGCCCGAGTTGATCGCCGACCTGACTTCGCAGTGGCAGGTGGCCGGATAGCCCCGTCCGCGCGGGCGGCATACGCGGCGGCGACGGTCCCGCTACCGGGTGAGTGGGACAACCCGGGTACCCGGACAGGTATCCTCGAAGTGCTATGCAGGTATTCCGCGTATCGTCTGAGGTTTACCTGGTGCCGGGGTCTAGGCCCCTGTACACGTGCTCGCCGGGACGGTCACCCCGATCGGTTGCCGGGCCGGCCGCGAGCACTCGCATCGACGAAGGATCTCTCGGATGCATTGCCCGTACTGCCGACACCCAGACTCCCGGGTGGTGGACTCGCGTGAGGCCGACGAAGGCGCGGCCATCCGCCGCCGCCGCGCGTGTCCGCACTGTGGGCGGCGGTTCAGCACCGTGGAAACCGCGATCCTGTCCGTGGTCAAGCGCAGCGGCGTCACCGAGCCGTTCAGCCGGGAGAAGGTCATTCGCGGCGTGCGCCGCGCCTGCCAGGGCCGTGAGGTCGACGACGACGCTCTGAACCTGCTCGCCCAGAAGGTGGAAGACGCGGTGCGCGCCAAGGGTTCTCCGGAGGTGCCCAGCCACGAGGTCGGCCTCGCCATCCTCGGTCCGCTGCGCGACTTGGACGAGGTCGCCTACCTCCGCTTCGCCTCGGTGTATCGCTCGTTCACCTCCGCGGAAGACTTCGAACGCGAGATCCAGGAGATGCGCAAGGCGCGCGCCGACGCCGCCATGGTGCCCGCCGAATAGTCGATTCCGCAGCACACCGCGACGGCGCGCCTCGGCGGCTGTCGCATCGGCGTATGAAAACTCGCGAAACGCGCCCGGCGGTCTACCGCCGCACCGCGCTCAGCGGCGGACAGCGGCGATGGCGCGCTCGATCCGCTTGGCGGACACCGGGTATGGGGTGCCGAGTTTTTGGGCGAAGAGGCTGACCCGGAATTCCTCCAGCATCCACCAGATCTCGGTGACGGCCGGGGCGCCGCGCCGGTTCTCCGGTAGGGAGTGCACGAGGCGGTCGTAGGCGGCGATCGCGCGATCCAGTTCGGCCATGCTCTGCCGGTCGCGTACCGCGGAGCCGGGCAGGGCCTCCAGGCGGGCGACGGCACCCTGGAGATAGCGGGGAAGTTCCCGTAATCGGGTGCTACCCCATTCCGAGACGAAACCGGGGAACACCAGGTTGTCGAGCTGGTCGCGCACGTCATCGGCGATATTGCGCTCGGTGGTGTCGGCCAGCGCAGCCGAAACCCGGTGCGCCTGCACGAGAATCGGGACGAGCAGGCGCACCAGCCGGGCGACCGCGGTGGTCAGGTCCGGGCGGATCTTCGCGACCAGTGCGGCGAAATCGTCCGGGTTGCGCACCGGCCCGCCCGCCGCGGCGATGAGTTCATCGGCCGCCGCCGCGCGGCAATCCTCGACGAGCGCGTCGATCGATCCGTACGGATTCTGGCTCAGCGCAAGGCGATCCGTGGGTGGCAGGCTCGCGGTGACGGTGCGCACCGAGGTCGGGATGGCGTTGAGCACGAGCGCGCGGGTGCCCGCTCGCATCGCACTGGCTTGCGCGGCAGGCGAACTGAGCACGCGCACGGCCACGCCGTCGCCCTCGGGCACCAGCGCGGGGTAGCCGGTGACGGTCTGCCCCGCGACCTCGCGCCGCACCGTCTGCTCGACCGTGCCGAGTGATTCCGAGGTCCATACGGCGGCGGGTGCGCGCTCGGCGCCCGCGGTCGCCCGGGCCACCGAAGCGGAGACCTGTTCGGCCAAGCGGGTTTTGAGGGCTTGCAGGCTCTTACCGCTGGCCAGCACCCGGCCGTCGGCGTCGACCGCGGCGAACGTCATCCGCAGATGATCGGGCAGGGCGCTCGGGTCGAGGTCGCCCGGGTCGATGGTGATCGAGCCGAGGCGCGACAGTTCCCGGGCCAGCCCGGTGCGCAACGGTTCCGCGCGGGGCGTGAGCGCGGCCAGCGCGGCAGCGGCGAAATCGGGTGCGGGAACAACGCTGCGCCGCAACGCTTTCGGCAGGGTCTTGATCAGTGCCGCGGCCAGTTCGTCCCGCATGCCGGGCACCAGCCAGTCGAAGCCGACCGCGCGCACATGCGCGAGCTGCTCCACCGGGATGCGTACCGTGACGCCGTCTTCCTCCTGGCCGGGCTCGAACTGATAGGTCAGGGGGAAGCTGAGTTCACCCTGCCGCCAGGCGTCGGGGAAGGCGGCGGGGTCCAGCGCGGCGGCGTTCTCGTTGACGACGGTGGCGGTCGAGAAGTCGAGCAGTGCCGGGTCTTTGCGGGACGCTGCCTTCCACCATTTGTCGAAATGCCGCACCGAGACGATGTCGGCGGGCAGCCGCTTGTCGTAGAACTCGAAGAGCACGTCGTCGTCGACCAGGATGTCGCGGCGGCGCGCGCGGTGCTCCAGATCGGCGACGTCGTCGATCAATTCGCGGTTGCGATGGAAGAACTCGTGGCGGGTCTGCCATTCGCCCTGCACCAGCGCGTGCCGGATGAACAGCTCGCGCGACAGCTCCGGGTCGATGCGGCCGTAGTCCACCTGCCTACCGGTGACCAGGGGGATGCCGTAGAGGGTGACCCGCTCGTAGGCGCTGGCCGCGCCGCGCTTGGCCGACCAATGTGGTTCGGAGTAGGTGCGCTTCACCAGATCTCCGGCGAGCCGCTCGGCCCATTCCGGCTCCACCTTGGCCGCCATCCGGCCCCACAGGCGCGAGGTCTCGACGAGCTCGGCCGCCATCACCCAGCGCGGTGGCTTCTTCGCCAGCGACGAGCCGGGAAAAATCATGAACTTCGCGTTGCGCGCGCCCAGGAACTCCCGCGACTCCGCCTCGCGCACACCGATATGCGAGAGCATGCCCGCCAGCAGCGCCTGATGGATGCTGACGGAATCCCAAGGCATGTCATCGGATTCGAGCGCCGCGCTACCGGCGGCCTGCGGGCGATCGCCCCGCCGCGACCCGCGCGAGCCGCCCGCAGCGTCGCCGTCGCGCCGATCCGCAACAGAACCGCCGCGGCGCGACCGGCGACCACGTCCCTCGCCCGACCCGTCCCCGGATTGCCCACGGCCCCTATCGTTCCCGGCGCCATCCGCGACTCCGCCTCGACCGCCAGCGACCCCGCCCCGGCCGCTCTCGGCCCGGTCACTACTGCCGCCTCGGCCACTGTCGGCCCCGCTTCGGCTACTCCCTGCCTCGTCCAGGCCGCCCTCGTCTCGACCACTCGAGGCCCGGCCACGACCTTCGCCGCGGCCACCCGCAACCCCGCCTCGACCGCCCTCGGCCCGACCGCGACCGCCCCCGCCGCCCTCGGCGGCACCACTACCGGTCCGTCCCGCATCCTCGCCCCCGTCACCGGACCAGCCGAGGCCCCTGGTGATCGTGCGCAGCTGCCCGTGCAGATCCTGCCACTCCCTGATCCGCAGGTAGTGCAGGAACTCCTCGCGGCACATCCGCCGGAACTGATTGGACGACAACGATTTCCGCTGTTCGGTCAGGTAGTCCCAGAGTCGCAGGTAGGCCAGGAAATCCGAGCCTTCGACGACGAACCGGGCGTGCTTGGTGTCGGCGGCCTGCTGATGTTCGGCCGGACGTTCGCGGACGTCCTGGATGGACAGTGCCGCGACGATGATCAGCACCTCGGCCAGGCAGCCGGTGCCGTGCGCTTCGACCAGCATTCGCGCCATGCGCGGGTCGACCGGCAACTGCGCCATGTCCCGGCCGATCGGGGTGAGCGTCAATCCGTAGTCGTCGGTGCGGGTTTCGGGTCCGGACTTGCCGTCGGTCCGCCGACCCAACGCACCGAGTTCTTCCAGCAGCGCGATGCCGTCGCGGATCGCCCGCCGGTCCGGTGCCTCCACGAACGGGAAGTTCTCGATATCGCCGAGCCCGAGCGCGGTCATCTGCAAGATGACGGCGGCGAGGTTGGTGCGCAGGATCTCTGGTTCGGTGAACGCGGGCCTGGCCTCGAAGTCGTCCTCGGAGTAGAGCCGGATGCAGATGCCGTCGGCGACGCGGCCACAGCGCCCGGCGCGTTGGCGGGCCGAGGCCTGCGAGACCTTCTCGATCGGCAGGCGTTGCACCTTGGTGCGCATCGAGTACCGCGAGATGCGTGCGGTCCCGGGGTCGATGACGTAGCGGATGCCCGGCACCGTCAGCGAGGTTTCGGCGACATTGGTCGCCAGCACCACCCGACGGCCCGGATGCGGCGCGAACACCCGGTGCTGCTCGGCGGTGGACAGGCGGGCGTAGAGCGGCAGGATCTCGGTGCGCGGCAGTTTCAGGTCGCGCAACGCGTCCGCGGCGTCGCGGATCTCGCGTTCGCCGGACAGGAAGACCAGCACGTCGCCGTCGCCTTCGGCGAACAGTTCGGTGACCGCGTCGCCGATGGCGTCCACCGGGTCGCGGTCGACCACCGTGGTGTCCTCGTCGTCTTCGTCGTCACCGGGCAGCTCGAGCGAGAGCGGCCGGTAGCGCAACTCGACCGGATAGGACCGGCCGGAGACCTCGACGATCGGTGCGGGCGTGCCCTTTTCGTCGGCGAAATGGCGGGCGAACAGTTCGGGGTCGATGGTCGCGGAAGTGATGATCACCTTCAGATCGGGTCTGCGCGGCAGCAGCTGTTTCAGGTAGCCGAGCAGGAAGTCGATGTTGAGGCTGCGCTCGTGCGCCTCGTCGATGATGATCGTGTCGTAGCGGCGCAGCAGCCGGTCGCGCTGGATCTCGGCGAGCAGGATGCCGTCGGTCATCAGCTTGATCAGGGTGCGGTCGGAGGCGTGGTCGGTGAAGCGGACCGTGTAGCCGACGACGTCGCCGAGTTCGGTGCCGAGCTCCTCGGCGATGCGTTCG
>NZ_BAUA01000158.1 GCF_000710915.1 Nocardia brasiliensis IFM 10847 | reverse complement strand
CGGACCGGATCACCGGCAATCCGTGGAACGTCGCGCGCAGCGCGGGCGGTTCGTCGGGCGGTGCGGCCGCAGCGGTCGCCGCCGGACTGGTGCCGATCGCGCACGGCAGCGACGGACTCGGCTCGGTGCGGGTGCCCGCGGCCTGCTGCGGCGTCTACGGTTTCAAGCCCGGACACCACACGGTGCCCGCGCAGATCGGCGTCGACGACTGGTCGGGCATGATCGAAAACGGTGTGTTCGCAACGACAGTCGGCGATGCCGCGCTGGCGTTGTCGGTGCTGGCCGCGCGCCCGGACCTAGCCGAGGTGGAGCCGCCGGGCCGACTACGCATCGGTCTAGCCGTGGCCCCGCCACTTCGCTTGTTCCCGGTCGACCGCCAGTGGACCAACGCCGCCCGCACCGCCGCCTCGGTGGCCGCGGCCGCGGGCCATCTGGTCGAACCGACCGCGTTGCCCTACGGTGACGCGCTGCTCTGGATCTTCTTGCGCTGGTTGGCCGTCGGCGCCCGCGAGGCCGCCGCGCTACCCCAGCCCGACCGACTACAGCCGCGTACCCGACGCCATCTCGCACTCGGTCGCACCGTCACCCGACTACGCCTGGTCCGGCAGAGCCAGGTCGATCGGGTCGAGGCACGCCTGCTCGAATTCTTCGAACGCTACGACGTGGTGATCACGCCCACGCTCGCCGGCCCGCCGCCCAAGGCGCGGGCCTGGCACCGCCGCGGCTGGCTGGCCAATGTCCTTGCCTGCGCGCGGTATTCCCCCTTCACCCCGCTGTGGAACCTGGTCGGCTGGCCCGCCGCCTCGCTCCCGATGGGCATGCACCCCGATGTCGGAACGCCGCTGGCCGCTCAGCTGGCCGGTCCGCCGGGCAGTGAGTCCACCCTGCTGCGGTTGTCGGCGCAGCTGGAAGCGCAGCACCCGTGGCGGCGCACCATCAACTGATCAGGAGGCGCTGACGGCGGGTTGCGGCTGCTGTACCGAGAACCCGCCGTCGACCGCGCGGCCGGCGAATTCGAGGATGGTCGGCCGGGTGTCGTCGGCCCGCCACGCGACGGCGAGCTCGCACGGCGCGAGGCCGGCCACCGGGCGGGCGGTGAGCCCGGGCCAGCGGTACATCGGCACGTTGTTCTCGGCCAGCAGGCAGACGCCGAGGCCGAGGCTCACGGCCTCCAGCTTGTCTTCGGGGGTCGCCGCCTCGGCGCCGATCTTCGGCTGCCGTCCGCTGCGCGCGTCGTTGCCGAGCCAGAAGTCCCGGACCGCGCCCGCCTCGGTGGGCAGCGCGACGAACGGCTCGTCGAGCAGATCGGTGAACTCGATCGTCTCCTGATCGGCCAGCGGATGGTTCTCCGGCAGTAGCACCCAGCGCGGTTCGGTGCGCAGCACCTGCCAGCGGTAGCGGTTCGGGTCGGGCAGCGGCAGCCACACCAGCGCCAGGTCGGCCTGGCGGCCGGACAGGCCGCTGGACGGGTCGGTCCAGGACGCCGCGTGCAGGGCCAGCCGATGGCCGCTCGCGCTCTCCAGATCGTTCAGCAGCCCGCGCCCGAGCGCGGACTGGATGCCGACGCGCAGCACCTCGCCCGCCTCCTGCAGCGAGACGTTGGTGATCTCCCACAGCTCCAGGATCTTGCGCGCGCCCTCGAGCAGCTCCTTGCCCGCGACGGTCAGGGCGACGCTGCGCTGGTTGCGGTCGAACAGGACTACGTCGAGTTGGCGTTCCAGCTGCCGGATCTGACGCGACAGGGTGGGTTGAGCGATGTGCAGCCGCTGAGCGGCGTTGGTGAAGTGCAGTTCCTCAGCGACGGCGACGAAATACCGCAGGTCGCGCAAATGCGGGTCCATAGCCCCTTGCTATCAGAATCAGTCCTGAATTTCCAGCCTTATCAAGCCAGAAAGTTCGGATACGGGTACCAAAACATTCGACAGGTTTGTTAGAGACAGCATATTGCCTGTGATGGTGTGGCGCACCACCGCCTCCGCGAATGATCGGCATACTGCCGCTCAGGTGGCGGCAAAGATCAATCGGTCACTAGACCAGCACGAATGGCCGATTTTGCGCAACATCAAGTTCGGCTAAAGACCGACCGACCGGTTGCTGGATGTCCGCTGACGGCCTGCTTCTGGCCGCCGCGGAGTCATTTGCACCCTCTATAGTGATTTTAGTCACATTATGGTTTGACCGACCGCTCAGACCGGTTTGCCGGCGCACAAAAAAGCGCTGCGGCCCCGGACGAATCCGGGGCCGCAGCGCGCGGCTGCGGGAGCGATTCAGACGCTGCGGGCGCGATCCTCGTACGCCTTGCGCTGATCGGTGTCGACGTCGTCGAGGAACGCGCGACCCGAACCCAGCGCGCGGGCTACGGTGTCGCCGACCGCGTCCGGCAGGATGCCGAACAGCTGCGCGAGCAAGCCCGCCACCGCGGTCACCCTGACCTTCGACTTGGGTGCGGCGATCAGCCCGACGATGGCGGCGGCGATCTCCTCCGGCTCTGCCGGGCGCAGCAGCTTGGGCGGGGTGACGCCCGAACCGAGCTCGGTGTTGGTCAGCGTCGGCAGCACCGAGGAGAAGCGCACACCGGAGTCCCGGTACTCCTCGCGCAGCGTGTCGGTGAACCCGAGCACCGCGTGTTTGCTGGCGTTGTAGGTGGCCAAGCCGGGAATGTGGCTCTCGCCCGCGAGCGAGGCGATGTTGATGATGTGCCCGCTCTTGCGTGCCAGCATCCGGGTCAGGCCCAGCTTCGAGCCGAGGATGACACCGTAGACGTTGATGTCCAGGATGCGGCGGGTGATCTGATCCGGTTCGTGCACCAGCCGGCCGGTCGGCATGATGCCCGCGTTGTTGATCAGCACGTCGATCGGGCCGACGGTGCGCTCGACCTCGTCGAGGAAGCTCTCGAACGAGGCCGGATCGGTCACGTCGAGTTTGCCGTAGTACTCGAAACCCTGAGCGGTGCCCGACTCTTTCACCGTCTTCTCGTCGATATCGCCGATCGCGATCTTTGCGCCGAGCGCCCGCAGCGCGGTGGCGGTAGCCAGCCCGATGCCACGGGCCCCACCCGTGATGGCGACGACCTTGCCGCGGATCTTCGAAGAGTCGCTCACTTCTTGCCTCCCTTGAGTTTCAGAACAGCCGGAATGTCGATGCGGCGCAGACCGCGGGCGCCGGCCGCGCGCATGGCGCCGACCGCGAACAGCAGCTTCGGCATCTGGTACGGGAACCAGAACAGCTCCTTCTGCTGAGTCGGCAGGATCGGCGTCGTAATCGCTTGCTGGCGACAGTATTTGCGGACGCCCTCGGCCCCGCCCCAGCGCGCGCCGACACCGGACTGACCCCAGCCGCCCATCGGCAGCGCGAAGCTGAACAGGTTGCTGAAGACGTCGTTGATGTTGACCGCGCCCGCGTTGAGCTGCCGGGCGATCCGCTCGCCCCGCTCCTTGTCGCCGGTCCACACCGAGGCGGACAGGCCGTAGATCGAATCATTCGCCAGCCGAATGGCTTCCGCCTCGTCGGCGACCTTCATGACCGGCAGCGTCGGGCCGAAGGTCTCCTCGGTAATGCAGGACATCGTGTGGTCGACATCGACCAGCACGGTCGGCTCGAACGCGGTGCCGAACCCGGCCCGCTTGCCGCCGGTGAGCACTTTCGCGCCGGCCGCGACGGCCTCGTCGACGTGGCGCTGCACGATCGTCGCCTGGTTCTCGTTGGCCAGCGCGCCGACGTCGTGCGCCGACTCTCGATCGTCCAGACCTTGGCGCAGCGCTTTGACATTCGCGGTCAGCTTGGCCACGAACTCGTCGTAGACCGGCGCCTCCACGTACACCCGCTCCACCGAGATGCACACCTGGCCGGAGTTGAACATGCCGCCGAAGGTGATGCCGTGCGCGGCGCGGTCGAGGTCGGCGTCGGCGAGCACGATGGCCGGGTCCTTGCCGCCCAATTCCAGGCTGTAGGGCACCATCCGCTCGGCACAGGCCACCGCGATCCGGCGGCCGGTCGCGGTCGAACCGGTGAACTGGATGTAGTCGGCGTGCTCGACCACGGCGGCGCCGGTCGCACCCGCGCCGGTGACCACCGCGAGGACCGGCGGCGCGCCGATTTCGGCCCAGCCCCTTGCCAATTCGAGCGCGGACAGTGGCGTCACCTCGGACGGCTTCAGGATCACCGCGGCGCCCGCGGCGAGTGCGGGGAACACGTCCAGCGCGGGCATCGCCAAGGGGAAGTTCCACGGCGTGATCACCCCGACGACCGGGTACGGCTTGTACGCGGTGGTCAGCTTCTTGACCCTGGCCAGCGGGCTGTGCGGGGCGGGATGGTCGTCGCTGAGGAATTTCGCCGCGCGGCGCGCGTAGTAGCCGACCAGATCGGTGGCGAACGCCGGGTCGATCAGTGAATCCACCCGTGGCTTACCGGTTTCCGACTGCACCACGTCGGCGATCCGCTCGGTGTTGTCGATCAGCCAGTCCTGCAGTTTCAGCAGCCATTCCTTGCGGCCGTCGGCACCGATCGCCTCCCACTCCGGCTGATACAGGCGCAGCTCGCGCACCTTGGCCGCGACCTCGTCGGCGCTCACCGCGGGAACCGTGCCGACCAGCTCGCCGGTCCCGGGATTGCGCACCTCGATGACGGTGGGGGCGGGCGCCGGGGTGGACTTGTTCGCGGTCGCCCTGCGCGCCTGCGCCTTTTTCGCTGGTTCGGTATCGGTCACGGTTGTTCTCCCACTGACGTTGTGCTGTGAACCGGGTGACGGGATGTGAAAAGCGCCACTGAACTAGGATGTTGACACAATTGAACCGGAGTTTCTTGGCTCAATTTGTCAACTGGATCGGGCAATTTTGTTCTCGAAGTACAAACGGGAGGATCTGTGACGGGCGCATCACCGGGCCGGGCCGGCGCGGATCTCGAGGTGGTCCGTGACTGGCTCGCCGAATACGTCTACGAGACGATGCGGGCCGAGACGCTCGAGCAGATCGTGGCGCGCCTGGACAGCGCGATCGTCGCGCGCGTGCCCGAACTCGCCGATCGCGATATGCGCCGCGACCTCGCCGCGAGCACCCGCGCGCACGCCCGGCTGATGTTGAGCGGAATCACCAGTGACACCTACGAATTCACGATTCCGGAGGAGGCGCACGCGTTCGCGCGGACGATCGCGCGGCGCGGATTCGAACTGCGCGTGCTGCTGCGGACCTACCACGTCGGCATGGAGGGCGTGCTCGACTACATGACCGACGCGATCGATCAGCGCCAGACACCGCACGAGATCGAGCGGGCGGTGATGCTGCGACTGTTCGAGCGCTCGACGAAATGGGTGAGCACCTCGGTCGAACTGCTCACCGAGACCTACATGGAGGAGCGCGAGCGGGTCATGCGGGCCGCGCTCAACCGGCGCACCGAGACCATCCGCGCGCTGCTGGCCGGCGACGAACTGGACGCCGACCAGGCCTCGGTCCGGCTCGGTTACCGGCTCGGCCAGCGCCACGTCGCGTTCGTGCTGTGGACCGACGAGGGCGAATCGGGCAGCGGGGACGGCGAAGCCATCGGTTTGCTGGAACGGGTCGCCACTCGGATCGCCGCGGGCCTCGGCAGCAGCCGGTTGCTCACCGTCGCGTCCGGTGCCAGCGGCATGTGGGCCTGGGCCGGGCTCGACGACGGGCCGAATGCCGATGGGGGACAGGGCAGCCGAAGCGACGTGGGGGAGCCCGGCGCGCTCGAGCGGATCGCCGCCGGGTTGGTGGACGCGCCGGTCCGGGTCGCGTTCGGGGTCCCGGCGGGGCAGCTAGCCGGATTCCGGCAGAGTCATCGCGAGGCGGTCGCCGCCAGGCAGGTCGCCGATCGGGGTCCGGCCCGGCCGGACCGCGTCATGGGTTATCGCGACGTGGAGATCGCCTATCTGGCGGGCGTCGACGAAGTGGCCATGCGCGGTCTGATCGCCAGGGAGTTGCGCGCGCTGTCCGGCTCGGACGCGAACGCGGCGCGACTGCGCGCGACACTGCACGCCTACCTGAAGAGCCATCGCAGCCCGGAGGCCACGGCGAAACTGCTCGGCGTACACAAGAACACGGTGCGCTACCGGATCCAGCGGATCGAGGAACTGCTCGGCCATCCGATCGAACAGCGCAGCTTGCCGCTGGAACTGGCACTGGCGTGTGTGGCCGCCTACGGCGCGGCCGCCCTGCCTACCGATTGATCACTCGGCCGCCTCGCCCGCGGCCACCCGCCGCAGCGGCGATTCGGCCGGCGCGACGGCCGGACGATCGGGTAGGTCGGCCAGCAGCTGCGTGGTTGCCGCGGCGATGGCCGTGACGGCCTTGTCGACGGCGGCCTTGGTCGTGGAGCTCAGGCCGGACACACCACCGACCGTGCGCACGTACTGCAGTGCGGCAGCATAGATTTCCTGCTCGGTAGCGGCAGGTTCCAGGCCACGAAGGAGGGTGATGTTGCTACTCATGCGAGCACAGTAGCTCTCTGGCCCGGTATGCGGCAGGGCAAGAAACTCCTCGGCCGAAATTGGACCTGCGGCGAGCGCGCCGCGTCGAACCACACCGCGCCGCAGGCACGGCCAATAGACTCGGGCCCATGCCTGCCCGCGGTGTACCCACGTTGACGACCTTCCCGTACGACGAGCTGGATCAGCGCGAAGAGGACCACTGGTCCGGCGCGGCGGTCGCGGACGACGAGTTACGGGCGCTCGCGCTCGGCGCGTTCTACTCGGCCCGCTGGGACGCCTTCCACGACGCGCTGCTGCTCGGCCCGGAGCGCGAGCATCCGCTCGGCGACCGCCGGGAACTCGCCATCGACACGCTCACCGGCGCCTGGGGCATCACCGACGGCACCGAGGCGCAGGCCTCCATGGAGCAGCTGCTCGACGGCATGCACGCGCCGCTCTACGCGCTGGTGCACCCGCTGGTGATGGCCTCGATCAACGCCAGCGAACGGGACCGCTTCGGCGAGCGGGCCGATCGGCACCGCGCCTTCCTGCGCCAGGTCGGGTCGTTCCGCGGGATGGACAACCCGGAGGCGCTGGTGCGCGACTACGACATCTGGTCACAGGCGATCAAGATCGGCTTCACCGACCATCTGGCCCGCCCGCTGCCCAGCGATATCCACGCCTGGGACCTGGCCCGGGTGGTCGCGGTCGCGCGGATGGCCTTCACCGCCGGCTACCTCGACGCGGACCTGGCCTGGGACTACCTCGCGCGAGCGCTGCCCATCGCCCAGGCCAAGTACCGCAACTGGCGCCAATTCGGCGACGCCTACCTCACCGGCTGGACCTACTGGCAGGCGTGTGAAGACCTGGCGGAGCTGAAGAACGGCGGGGTGGACCGGCGGATGGAACTGCTGCGCCTGTGGATGCGCCCGACCAGCCCCTGGCGGCGCATCAGCCTCACGCCGACGCCCGTCGCGCAGGCCTGATCGGTCGGCAACTGCCGATCGCCCAGCCGCTCGATCGCTCAGCAGCCTGAGCGAGTGGCCGCCTGATCGAGCGGCTCCCGGGCCGCCCGGCCCCTGGTCGCTACCCGCCGTCGGGTAGCGACCGGAGGATGCCGCGGCCGTAACGCTGGAATTGTGCGTCGTCGACCATGCCGAGCGAGTGTCGTTCGACCAGCAGTTCCCACTCCGAATACAGCTGTGCCACACCGGGATCGGCCGGGCCCGCGGCGCCGTCGGCGGAATCGCGGCGGACCGCGAAATTCACCGCGAGCGTGACGCGTTCGGTGTCGGCCCGGTCCGTGCCGGTGAAACGTAGCGTGACGTTGCCGTCGTGCACTTCCATGCCGGCCTCGCCGCGGGGCGCGCCGATCTCGCCCGCCGCTACCGGCGTGCCGTCGGTGTTGCGCGCCCACAGCACCGCCGGGATGGGCAACTCGTGCGCGTAGCGGTTGCCGCCACCGATGGAAATGAACAGCAGCCGTCCGGTGGTCGCGGCGAGCAGGCCGGCACCACTGCCCGCGGGCGCGTGCGCCACCGCGACCGCGGTCTCCAGCACGTACTCGTCCGGCGTGACGTAGCGATGCAGCGCGGCTATCGCCGCCTTGGCCTCGCGGTGCGGTGCCATCCGGCGCACCGCGCGCTCCACGTCGGCCCGGGTCGGCCCGGACTTGCCCCAGCTGGGTGCGGGCGGGTTGAGATCCGGCGCGGCGACATCGATGCGCTGCGTGGACAGGATCTGGCTGTTGATCCGGTCCACGATCTCGCTCGCGGCCGGGACATCGTGCTCGGCGATGAGCACCGGTAACGGCGTACGGTCTGCGGGCACTCCGGTCAGCACCGGCGTCGGATATCTCAGGTAGATCTCGATGACCACCGCGTCGTCGGCGCGCCGATTCAGTCGGACCTTCAACAGGTCCGAAACCGGTACGTCGAGCACCCGCTCACCATCGGATCCCGGCCGCAGGACGATCAATCTCCCACGACCGTGACGCACTATCGCTGTGGGTGTCCGTAGTTCGACTATGTCCATACCCCCTGCGCTCTTGTTGTGTCGTCGCTCACGATAGGCCGAACATGCCATGATTGTGACCACTTGGAGTAACACAGCCGGAGGACTTCGGGAACCACCGACGTCCCTTCGCCGTTTACCTCTTTAACTGCACCTGCAGCCGAACTGCGCGATGTATCGACTAGACCGTACGCGGTAACGTGGCATGTCCGCATCCGAACCCTCCCGGAGCCGGACGCGCCCGACGCATCGCTTGCACGAACCGGAGACACCGGAAAGGACTGGCCGGCCGGCCGACGCTCTATGAACCGCAAGACAGTGTTTCGCACCCTGGCCATAGTCTCGGGCATTCTGCTCGTGATCTATGCGTTCAGCTACTTCGGCAATGACACGCGCGGCTGGAAGAACGTCGACACATCCGTCGCTTTGAGCCAGCTGACCGACAAGAACAACGTCAAGAACGTCCAGATCGACGACCGCGAGCAGCAGCTGCGCATCGAGCTGAAGAACGGCAACGACGCCACCGGTGGTCAGAGCAAGATCATCGCCAAGTACCCCGGCGGCAGCGAGACCTCCAGCCAGGTCTTCGACGCCGTGAAGAACTCGGGCGCGCCCTACAACACCGTGGTCAAGCAGGAGAGCTGGCTCACCCAGATCCTGCTGTTCGTGCTGCCGATGATCATCCTGCTCGGCCTGTTCATCTTCGTGATGGCGCGCATGCAGGGCGGCGGCCGCGGCGGCATGATGGGCTTCGGGAAATCGAAGGCCAAACAGCTGTCCAAGGACATGCCCAAGACCACATTCGCGGATGTGGCCGGCGCCGACGAAGCGGTCGAAGAGCTCTACGAGATCAAGGACTTCCTGCAGAATCCGGTGCGCTACCAGGCGCTCGGCGCGAAGATCCCCAAGGGCGTGCTGCTGTACGGCCCGCCCGGTACCGGTAAGACGCTGCTCGCGCGCGCCGTGGCCGGCGAGGCGGGCGTGCCGTTCTTCACCATCTCGGGTTCGGACTTCGTCGAGATGTTCGTCGGTGTCGGTGCGTCCCGCGTGCGCGATCTGTTCGAACAGGCCAAGCAGAACAGCCCCTGCATCATCTTCGTCGACGAGATCGACGCGGTCGGCCGCCAGCGCGGCGCGGGCCTCGGCGGCGGCCACGACGAGCGTGAGCAGACGCTGAACCAGTTGCTCGTCGAGATGGACGGTTTCGGCGACCGCACCGGCGTCATCCTGATCGCCGCCACCAACCGGCCCGACATCCTGGACCCGGCGCTGTTGCGTCCCGGCCGGTTCGACCGGCAGATCCCGGTCGGCAACCCCGATCTGGCGGGCCGTCGCGCGATCCTGCGGGTGCACTCGCAGGGCAAGCCGATCTCGCCCGATGCCGACCTGGACGGCCTGGCCAAGCGCACGGTCGGCATGTCCGGCGCCGACCTGGCCAACGTGATCAACGAGGCCGCGCTGCTCACCGCGCGTGAGAACGGCGCCGTCATCACCGGCGAATCGCTCGAGGAGTCGGTGGATCGCGTGGTCGGCGGTCCGCGCCGCAAGAGCCGGATCATCAGCGAGCACGAGAAGAAGATCACGGCTTACCACGAGGGTGGGCACACGCTGGCCGCCTGGGCGATGCCCGATATCGAGCCCGTCTACAAGGTGACCATTCTGGCTCGCGGCCGCACCGGCGGCCATGCCATGACGGTGCCCGAGGACGACAAGGGCCTGATGACCCGCTCGGAGATGATCGCTCGCCTGGTGATGGCGATGGGCGGCCGCGCGGCCGAGGAACTGGTGTTCCACGAGCCGACCACCGGCGCGTCCTCCGATATCGACCAGGCGACCAAGATCGCCCGCGCGATGGTCACCGAATACGGCATGAGCGCGCGTCTCGGTGCGGTCCGCTACGGCCAGGAGGCGGGCGATCCGTTCCTCGGCCGTTCCATGGGCCAGAGTTCGGACTACTCGCACGAGGTCGCGGGCGCCATCGACGAGGAGGTGCGCAACCTGATCGAGGCCGCGCACACCGAGGCGTGGGCCATCCTCAACGAGTACCGCGACGTGCTCGACGTGCTGGCGACGGCGCTGCTCGAGCGGGAGACCTTGCACCGCAAGGAACTCGAGACGCTGCTCGCCACCGTGGAGAAGCGGCCCCGGATCACCGCGTTCAACGACTTCGGCGACCGCGTGCCGTCCAGCAAGCCGCCGGTCAAGACTCCGGGCGAGCTGGCGCTCGAGCGCGGCGAGCCGTGGCCGCCGCCGGAGCAGGTGCCCGCACCGCTGCCCGCGGGGGCGGCCAGGGAAGGCCAGCCCGCCAACGGCTACCCGGATGACGGTGGGTACCACGCCCAGCCGCAGTACGGCTACCCGGCGCAACCCGCGACCGGTTACCCGCTGCCGCAGGCGCCGGCGCCCGGCTATCCGCAGCGCGGTGGCACGCACGGTTCGCGTCCGGACTACGGCGCTCCGGCCGGTTGGTCCGCGCCCGGCTGGCCGCCGCGCGAAGAGCAGCAGGCCGGCCAGCCCAGCGGCTGGACCGAACAGCCGCAGCGCGGTGGGCACCAGCAGTGGGCCCCGCCGCAGGGTGGTCCGCAGGACGGCAATTACGACCGTCGCGGCAGCTACGGCGAGCGCCCCGGCTACGACGAGCAGGGCCGCCCGAACCAGAACGGCGAGGGCGAGAACAACGAGTGGGATGGACCGAACGGTCGGCACTGACCCACGGGCGGCCTCGCCCGGCTTCGCGGCCGGGCGAGTGGTCGTCTCCGGGCCTATCGCACTCGTCAGGAGCAGTGCCGATTAGGCTCGACCACCGGGGTGCCGAATGATTGCCGGCACCCGAGATTTTGGAGGTGTCCTCGATTGTCGGCCAACAATCACCTCGGCGCTCACGCCCTCGCCGATCCGGACGGTGCCGCGGAAAACGGGTCGGGCAACGGTGTGACCGGCCGTGAGCTGGTCGCGCTCGAGACCGGTAAGCCGTTCGACCAGGCCAGAGCCGAAGCCGCGGTCCGGGAGTTGCTGCTCGCGGTCGGCGAGGATCCGGACCGGCCGGGACTGGTCGACACCCCCGCGCGGGTCGCCCGCGCCTATCGCGAGATGTTCGCCGGGCTCTACGTCGAACCGGACGCGGTCCTGAACACCACGTTCGACGAGGGGCATCAGGAACTCGTGCTGGTCCGCGATATCCCGATGTACTCCACCTGTGAACACCACCTGGTCTCGTTCCACGGTGTCGCGCACGTCGGGTACATCCCCGGCAAGCACGGCCGGGTCACCGGGCTGTCCAAGCTGGCCCGCGTGGTCGATCTCTACGCCAAGCGTCCGCAGGTCCAGGAACGGCTGACCAGTCAGATCGCCGACGCCGTCATGCGCAAGCTGGATCCGCGCGGCGCGATCGTGGTGGTCGAGGCCGAGCATCTCTGCATGGCGATACGCGGTATCCGCAAGCCCGGCGCGAGCACCACCACCTCGGCGGTGCGCGGCCTGCTGCAGTCGAGCCCGTCTTCGCGTGCCGAGGCCCTCGACCTCATTCTGCGCAAGTGAGCGGATCTCGGATGATCGTGCGCGCGCTCCGGCGGACGAGCCACCGGCTCGGCGCGACGGCCGGTGTCCGGTGTGAGGCAGCATCATGAACTTCGCGCGCGACGGCCGCCACTGCGTGGTGATGGGCGTCGTCAACGTGACCAGCGACTCGTTCTCCGACGGCGGGCGCTATCTGGATCCGGACGTCGCGATCGCGCACGGCGTCGAGCTGTACGCGGCGGGCGCCGACATCATCGACGTCGGCGGCGAATCCACCCGGCCGGGTGCGGTGCGAGTCGATCCGGACACCGAGGCGGGCCGGGTGGTGCCGGTGATCCGCGGCCTGGTCGCCGCGGGCGTGCCCACCAGCGTCGATACCATGCGAGCCCGGGTAGCCGAGGCCGCGCTGGTGGCCGGGGTGTCGGTGGTGAACGACGTGTCCGGCGGTCGCGCCGATCCCGATATGGTGAAAGTCGTTGCCGCGGCCGAGGTCCCGTGGATCCTGATGCACTGGCGGGCCGGCGCCGACTACCGGCACACCGGCCCGGCCGATCACTACGACGACGTGGTCGCCGAGGTGCGCGCCGAACTCGCCGGTCAGGTCGACCTCGCGGTCGCCGCGGGAGTGGACCCGGCGCGGCTCATTCTCGACCCCGGGCTCGGCTTCGCCAA
This sequence comes from Nocardia brasiliensis IFM 10847, assembly GCF_000710915.1. Classification (GTDB taxonomy): domain Bacteria; phylum Actinomycetota; class Actinomycetes; order Mycobacteriales; family Mycobacteriaceae; genus Nocardia; species Nocardia brasiliensis_A. The sequence continues at coordinate 27,194 of NZ_BAUA01000158.1, read as the reverse complement.
GAACGCCGAGCACAACTGGGACCTGCTCGGCGCGCTCCCCGAACTGGTCGGGGCCGGTCTGCCGGTGCTCATCGGCGCCTCGCGCAAACGCTTCCTCGGCGCGCTGCTCGCCGACGACTCGGGTCCGCGCCCGCCGGACGGGCGCGAGACCGCCACCGCGACGATTTCGGCGCTGGCCGCCATGCACGGCGCGTGGGGGGTGCGCGTGCACGACGTGCGTGCCTCGCTGGACGCCATCACCGTTACCGACGCCTGGCAGCGCGCGGCCGCGGCACGCGCGGGCAGGCCGAGCTCGCTAGGAGCGCATCGATGAGTGGAACCAGGACCGATGCCGCGCGCCCAGTGGCACAGCAGGATTCGCCGATCGGCCGCGGTGCGACCCGGATCGAACTGCGCGGCCTGCGCGCGTTCGGCTATCACGGGGTGTTCGAGCACGAGCGGCGCGACGGCCAGGAGTTCGTCGTCGATTTGACCGTGTGGGTGGATTTCGCGCGCGCCGTTGCCACCGACGACATCGTCGACACGGTGCATTACGGCGAACTGGCCGACAATGCCGTGCGGATCATCGAGGGCCCGCCCCGCAATCTCATCGAGACCGTGGTGTCCGAGATCGCCGACGACGTGATGACCGATCCGCGGATCACCGCGGTCGAGGTGGTGCTGCACAAGCCGTCCGCGCCCATCCCGCACACCTTCGCCGACGTCCGGGTCGTCGCCGCGCGGCACCGCGAGGAGCAGCAGGAATGAGTCGCGCCGTCCTGTCCATCGGTTCGAACCTGGGGGACCGGCTCGCGCATCTGCGCAGCGTGGTGCACGGCTTCGCCGACCAGGTCGTCGCGGTCTCACCGGTCTATTCGACCGCGCCATGGGGCGGAGTCGAGCAGGACGACTATCTCAACGCCATTGTCGTGGCCGAGGATCCACAGCTCGGCTGCCTGGACTGGCTGCGCCGCGGTCAGGCCCTCGAGCAGGCCGCCGAGCGGGTCCGCGAAGTGCGCTGGGGCCCACGGACGCTCGATGTCGACGTGATCTGGTGCGCCGAACGGTCCGGGGACGGATTCGTGGCGCGTTCCAGCACCGACCCGGTGCTCACACTGCCGCACCCGCAGGCGCACCGGCGGGCCTTCGTTCTTATTCCGTGGCTGGATCTCGAACCGGACGCGACCCTCCAGGTCGACGGCGGCCCGCGGCGAATCGCCGACCTGCTGGCCGAGCTGCCCGCGGCCGACCGCGCGGACGTGCACCGGACCGATCTCGTGCTGACCGCCGAAGGGCCGGTCAGATGAAACTGAAACCGACGCGCGTCCTGGACCTGGTCGCGAACGTGGTGATCGCCGCGATCGTCGCCTGGATCGCGACGCGGATGGCCTACAACAGTTTTCCGCCGATCTCGATCTTCGCGGGCGCCTCGTTGTATCCGGTGGCCGCGATCGAGGCGGTGCTGGCGTTCGTGATCCGGTCCCGGGTCAACGACAACGACCTCGGCAACGGCAGGCATCAGCTGCATCCCATCACCGCCGCCCGTGCGGTCGCGCTGGCCAAGGCCTCGTTGCAGGTCGGTTCGATCGCCGCGGGTGTCTGGCTCGGCTTCCTCTGCTGGGTCTTCCCACAGCGCGGCACGCTCGGCGCGGCCGCGGCGGACAGTCCCGGGGCGATCGTCGGGATGCTGGCGGGGGTGGCTTTGGTTGCTGCGGCCCTGTGGCTCGAGTATTGCTGCCGGGCGCCGGAGGACCCGACCGACGATCCCGCAACTACTTAGCAAATATTATCGGCGGAATCACCGGACGAGACTGTGGGCGTGGCGAGACGATCAAGCTACCCTGGCGTGCATGGTTTCACCCTCCCGTACCAGCACTTCCCGTCGCCGACGGGAAGACGCGGGAAAATTCTTCATCGGCGTGTTGATTCTGCTCGGGCTGGTTGCCAGCGTTTTCCTGATCTTCAGCAACAGCCTGCAGTATGTACGGATCGGTCTGGTGGCGGCGCTCTGGGCGGCCGTCATCGGTGCATTGGCCGCGACGAGGTACCGCAAAGAAGCGACGATCGACAAAGCCAAGGTGCGCGACCTGCAGACGGTCTATGAGTTGCAGCTCGAGCGGGAGGTCACCGCGCGCCGCGAATTCGAACTCGGGCTCGAGGCCCGGGTGCGGGAGGAAGTGGGCGCCGACGCCGCCGAACTGGCCGCGTTGCGCGCCGAACTCACCGTGCTCCGGCAGAGTCTGCAGCGCCTTTTCGACGGTGACCTGCTGATGGAGCGGCCCGCGTTGCGCGCCGACGCGACCCGGATCCAGGAGCTGACGAGCGCCGTCGGCGACCCGGCGAACAATAGCTCCACGAATGCCGGCGTCTGGTCCTACGGCCCGAACCAGCAACCACGCAGCAGCGTGACCCCGGTCTTCGCCCCCGATCACCCCGAGGCGCCGGCTTTCGCCAGCCCCTTCGACGACCCGGTCACCGCAGAGACCTCGGTGGTCTCCCTCGACGACGAGACCGACGCCGAGATCACCGACATCGATATCGCCGCCGAGCCCGTCGAACCGTCCGAGCCCGACGACGAGGACGCCGCCCCCGCGTCCCACGGCTGGGCTGACGCCTTCACCGAGGGCCCGGTCGTCGAGCAAAACCCCGACCCCGCGCCGCCGTCGGCCCCCGCACCCAAGCCGGCGGTCACCCCATGGCCGGTCGCATCTACACCGTCGACCCGCCCCTCCGCCTGGCCGACCACGACGTCCCCGACCGTCGGCACCGCCAGCTCCCGCCGCCGCAGGCGCGCCGAATCCGACACCGACTCCGGCACCCCCGAACGCCGACTCTCGGTCGCCGAAATCATGGCCAACCTCCAATCGGAAGAACAAAGCCGCGACCGCCGATAAGTCACGCGACCGCCGACAAGTCACGCGACCGCCGATAAGTTACGCGACCATAGGTAAACCCTCCCGCTCGGAAGAGCAGAGCCAGAGCACCCCCGGAACAACCTGGCGACGTCGAACTCAGGCGCAACTTTCTCTCCCCGACAGCACCCCAACGGAGCGAGTCTTACGAGCGAGGCCCACCCGCCACCCGACCGCCACCCCTCACTGAATCGCTCCGCGATGCTGAAACATGGGGCCGCGAACAACGCCGCGCCCGCGCGGCCAAAAGCGCTGCGGCGAATATCACTGGCCGGGGGCGTGGCATCGGGAAACGCTGGGCCGATATTCTCGATGGCGAAACGTCCGGTACCCGCACGGCGGGACTGGAACGACATCGAGAGGACAACGTTGACCTCGAGAAGCGTTAATTCTGACGACGCGCCTTCGAGTTACGACCCTGCTCCCGCACGCCTCACGGTAGGCGTCGTCTCGGCGGGCCGGGTGGGCTCGGCACTGGGTGTCGCACTCGAGCGAGCCGGACATGTGGTGTTCGGTACCGCGGCCATTTCCGATGCGTCGGTGCACCGGGCGCGGACCCGGTTGCCGGATTCGGAGATTCTCCCGGTCGAGGATGTGGCTGTGCGCAGCGAGTTGCTGCTGCTCGCGGTGCCCGATACCGAGCTCGCAGGTCTGGCGCGCGGTTTGGCTGCGGCGAAGGCGGTCCGGCCGGGCACCATCGTCGCGCACACCTCGGGCGCGAACGGCATCGCTGTGCTCGCCCCGCTGGCCGAGGTCGGCGCGCTGCCGCTGGCTATTCATCCCGCGATGACCTTCACCGGGCACGACGAGGACATCAGCCGGCTCGGCAACGCGTGTTTCGGCATCACCGCCGCCGACGAGATCGGCTATGCCATCGCGCAGGCGCTGGTGATCGAGATGGGCGGCGAGCCGGTGCGGGTGCCGGAGGAGCATCGCGCGCTGTATCACGCCGCGCTCGCGCACGGCAGCAATCACCTGGTCACGGTGATCGTGGACGCGGTGGCCGCGTTGCGCGTCGCACTCTCGGGGCCCGGCCTGCTCGGGCAGCAGGTGGTCGATGAGCAGCCGAACGGGCTGGCCGAGCGACTGCTGGCCCCGCTGGCGTCGGCCGCGCTGGACAACGCGTTGCGGCGTGGTCAGTCCGCGCTGACCGGTCCGGTCGCGCGCGGTGACGCCGATGCGGTGGCCGCGCATCTGCGCGCGCTCGAATCCGTCGATCCCCGCTTGGCCGAGGGCTACCGCGCGCTGTCGCTGCGCACCGCCGAACGGGCAGGCACCAATCCCGCTGTCATCGAGCTGCTGAAAGGGCGCTGATGTTCGATCCGAAATTACGTGGCGCCTTCAAGCCGGGCGAGCTGACCGTGCACCACGATCCGGCCGTGCTCACCCAGGTGTCCAACGCGCTGCGCGGGGTGGGCCGCACCGTCGCGTTGGTCCCGACGATGGGCGCGCTGCACGAGGGCCATCTGGAGATCGTGCGCCAGGCCAAGAAGACCAACCAGGTCGTGATCGTCTCGATCTTCGTCAATCCGCTGCAGTTCGGCGCGAACGAGGATCTGGACAAGTACCCGCGCACCCTGGACGCCGATGTGGCGCTGCTGCGCGCGGAGGGCGTCGAGCTGGTGTTCGCGCCGAGCGTGTCCGATATGTACCCGGACGGCCCGCGCACCACCGTGCAGCCGGGCCCGATCGGCGGGGAGCTCGAAGGGGCAAGCAGGCCGACTCATTTCGCGGGCATGCTGACCGTCGTCGCGAAGCTGCTGCAGATCGCCAGGCCGACCGAGGTGTATTTCGGCGAGAAGGACTATCAGCAGCTGACGCTGATCCGGCAGCTGGTCCGCGACCTGAACTTCGACGTCAAGATCAAGCCCGTGGTGACCGTGCGCGAGCCGGATGGGCTGGCCATGTCCTCTCGTAACCGGTTTCTCGATGCGGCGCAACGGGAATCGGCGCTCGCGTTGTCGGCCGCGCTGGCGGCGGGCAAGCACGCGGGCGGTCTCGGCGCCGAGGCGGTGCTCGCCGCGGCCCGTCAGGTGCTCGACGCCGCGGCCGGTGTCGACGTCGACTATCTCGAATTGCGTTCTGCCAACCTGGAACCCGCCCCTGTAACCGGTAACGCTCGGTTGCTCGTCGCCGCCAGGGTCGGCCAGACCCGGCTGATCGACAACACCGCCGTCACCCTCGGCGCTCCGATCGACGGCCATCCCAACGTTTCCGCCACCCGGACCTCCCAGCCCGCCTGAGCCGCACCAACGAAAGGGCGACGCCATGCTGCGCACCATGATGAAGTCGAAGATCCACCGCGCCACGGTGACCCACGCCGATCTGCACTACGTCGGTTCGGTCACGGTCGACCAGGACCTGCTCGATGCCGCCGATCTGCTGGAGGGCGAGCAGGTCTGCATCGTCGACATCGATAACGGCGCTCGCCTGGAGACCTATGTCATCGCGGGTGAACGCGGTTCGGGCGTGATCGGAATCAACGGCGCCGCCGCTCATCTGGTGCACCCCGGCGATCTCGTCATTCTGATCGCCTACGGCCAGATGAATGAGCAGGAAATCGCGGAATACGACCCGAAGGTGGTTTTCGTGGACGAGCGCAATCGACCGGTGGAACTCGGTTCGGACCCCGCGCACGCGCCCGAGGGCTCCGGATTGACCTCGCCGCGATCCCTGTCCTTCGCGGGCTGAGCAACCGGCGGGCATGAGATGCTGCTGACGATCGACGTCCGCAATACCCATATCGTTCTCGGCCTTTTCTCGGGCAGCGGCGCGCATTCGAAACTGGTGCGGCACTGGCGGATTCATACCAACCCGTTACTGACCGCCGATGAATTCGCCATGCAGGTGCGCGGCCTGATCGGCGCGCAGCTGGACGAGGTGATCGGAGTTTCCGCGCTGTCCACGGTGCCGCCGGTGCTGCGGGAACTGCGCACCATGCTGACCCAGTATTGGGCGCATGTGCCGCACGTGCTGGTGGAACCGGGGGTGCGCACGGGCATTCCGCTGCTGGTGGACAACCCGAAAGAGGTGGGCGCGGACCGGATCGTGAACTGTCTGGCCGCCTATCAGCATTATTCGTCGCCGACGATCGTCGTCGATTTCGGCACGGCCATCTGCGTCGATCTCGTGTCGGGTAAGGGCGAGTTCCTCGGCGGCATCATCGCGCCCGGGGTGGAGATTTCGATGGAGGCCGTGGTCGAACGCACCGCGATGCGCCGGGTCGAGCTGACCAGACCGCGTTCGGTGGTCGGCAAGAACAGCATGGAATGCATGCAGTCCGCGGCGGTCTTCGGTTTCGCCGGGATGGTGGACGGACTGGTGGACCGGATTCGAGACGAGTTCGAGGCTTTCGCCGGCGACGATGTCGCGGTGGTGGCGACCGGCCCGAGCGCGCCGTTGATCGTCCCGGAATCCGAAACGATCGAAGATCACGACCCCTATCTGACGTTGACCGGCTTGCGTCTCGTATACGAGCGCAACCAACGGCGCAAGGGCGCCGCCTGAGTTCCGGGTGTCGGATTCGTCGCACCGGAACGGACTTGCCGAGTCCGCGTCCGGTACTGATACACTCACCGCTGTGTATTTCCGCGTGCGCACCCAGGAGTGTTGTCGAGGCTGATCTGGCCTCGACCGTTCGAGGCTGACCATCTGCCCTCGACCGTTCACCAACTCCTGGAGATTCGCTCATGCGTTCTTCTGTTCTTTCCCTTTCCTCCGCACGTGACGACTTTTCGGCTACCCCGCCGCTCGATCGTGCCGTGGCTTCCGCATTACCGACGCGGCTGCGTCCCGCCGATCTGTTGCGGTTGACCGACGAAGGCGCCGAAGACGTACTGGCCGGTCGATACGACCACCTGCTGCCCGCGAATGGCAGTTGGCCCGCCGATGAACGCTGGGCGGCCCGGCTGCTCGCCGATGACGAGGTGGATGTCTGGCTGATCAGCTGGACGCCGGGGAAATCCACCGAATTGCACGATCACGCCGGCTCGCTGGGTGCGTTGACCGTGCTCAGTGGTGCGCTTTCGGAATTTCGCTGGAACGGCACCGAACTGCGCCGCCGCATCCTCACCGCCGGCGATCAGGCGTCGTTTCCGATCGGCTGGGTGCACGATGTGATGCGCGCCCCCGCTCAATCCGTGACCAGCACCGTCGACGCCGCCGCGGCGGACCCGGCACTGCTCGAACCGACGCTCAGCGTGCACGCGTATTCGCCGCCGCTCACCGCCATGTCCTATTACGAGGTCACCGGCCACGGCACTCTGCGGCGCTCCCGAACCGTTCTCACCGACCAGCCCGAAGGTGATATGTGATGGAACATTTGACTATCGATCAGATGCTCGACAACGCCCGGGCGCAACTGACCCGGATCTACGCTTTCGAATTGCCGAAGGCCCTCGCCCGTGGCGCGATTCTGGTCGACATCAGGCCGCAGGCGCAGCGGGTGCGCGAAGGCGCCCTGCCGGGCGCGCTGGTGATCGAGCGGAATGTGCTGGAATGGCGGCTCGATCCGTCGAGTTCCGCGCGCCTGGCCCTGGCCACCGATCACGAGATCGAATGGATCATCGCCTGCTCGGAGGGCTATACGTCCAGTCTCGCCGCGGCCTCGCTGCAGCAACTGGGATTGCGCCGGGCCACCGACCTGGTCGGCGGTTTCCACGCCTTGAAGGCGGCGGGACTGCTGCACATCGGAATGCGCGCGCCGCACTTCGCCCGCGAGGTCGCCGCGCTCGCCTCGCTGTAATTGCGGCGTAATCACTTCCAGCTCGAAAGATCCGGGCTGCCAAGAGTTCTCGCAGCTCGCCGCACCGTGACGGCTATTTCCGACCGTGCGGTATCGCACAAATCCGGCAGGTGCACCGGGCTGTTCCGATGCCGCCGGTGTTACCTCGCGCGTTAGTGCCGTTGCCGTGGCCTGCTCCGGACGCGGTACCGGGACGGGCGGCCCGCAAAACGATTTCCGATGCACGCTAGGGTTGTCGGATGTGAGCACCGCCAACACTTCCCCCTCCAGCGATCCCGCATCGGATTCGCGGCCTGCCGTGGCACCCGAGGCCGACGACGCCCCCGAGCAGATCCGGATTCGCAAGGAGAAGCGGGAACGGTTGCTCGCGGCAGGCGGTGACGCGTATCCCGTGGTGGTGCCGCGGACGCATACCCTCGCCGAAATTCGCGCCGCATATCCCGATCTCGCCGCCGACACCCAGACCGGCCTGCAGGCCGGTGTCGCCGGGCGCGTCATATTCATGCGTAATACCGGCAAACTGTGTTTCGCGACGCTGCAGGAGGGCGACGGCACCAAGTTGCAGGCGATGATCAGCCTGAACGGGGTCGGCGCGGACGCGCTGGCGGCCTGGAAGGCCGATGTGGACCTCGGTGACTTCGTTTTCGTGCACGGCGAGGTGATCTCCTCGCGAACCGGTGAATTGAGCGTCATGGCCGATTCCTGGTTCATGGCCGCCAAGTCGCTGCGACCGTTGCCGGTGGCGCACAAGGAGATGAACGAGGAGTCGCGGGTCCGGCAGCGCTATGTCGATCTGATCGTGCGACCCGAGGCCCGGGAAATGGCGCGCACCCGGATCGCGGTGGTGCGTGCGCTGCGTAACGCGCTCGAGCGCCGCGGTTTCCTCGAGGTGGAGACGCCGATGCTGCAGACGCTGCACGGCGGCGCGGCGGCCCGGCCGTTCGTCACGCATTCCAATGCCTTGGATATCGATCTCTACCTGCGTATCGCGCCGGAACTGTTCCTGAAGCGCTGTGTGGTCGGCGGACTCGAGCAGGTCTTCGAGATCAACCGGAACTTCCGCAACGAGGGTTCGGACTCCACGCATTCCCCCGAGTTCGCGATGCTGGAAACGTACCAGGCGTACGGAACCTACGACGACTCCGCGCGGATGACCCGGGAATTGGTGCAGGAAGTCGCTCAGGAGGTGTTCGGCACCCAGGTGGTGACCCTCGCCGACGGCACCGAATACGACCTGCGCGGTGAGTGGGCGACGGTGCAGATGTACCCGTCTCTCTCGGACGCCCTCGGCGTCTCCGTGACACCGGAAACTTCGATAGCCGAATTACGTGCGCTTGCCGATCGGGTCGGTCTGGAAATTCCCGAGGACAAGGGCTATGGGCACGGCAAACTTGTCGAGGAACTGTGGGAACACCAGTACGGCGACAAGCTGTACGCGCCGACTTTCGTGCGTGACTTCCCCGTGGAGACATCACCGCTCACCAGGCAACATCGGTCCACCGCGGGCGTCACGGAGAAGTGGGATCTGTATGTCCGTGGCTTCGAGTTGGCTACTGGCTATTCGGAGTTGGTGGATCCGGTGATCCAGCGCGAGCGCTTCGTGGATCAAGCCCGGCTGGCCGCCCAAGGCGACGACGAGGCCATGGCCTTGGACGAGGACTTCCTCGCCGCGATGGAGCACGGCATGCCGCCGACCACCGGTACCGGTATGGGAATCGATCGTCTCTTGATGGCGTTGACGGGTCTCGGAATCCGGGAAACAATACTGTTCCCAATTGTGCGACCGGTCACTCGCTGACGAGCTGATTGCAAAATCTCGGCCCCGTCTTGGAAATTTGGGAATTCGAGGTATTCTTGCCTCGGGTAATCGGCCTAGTATGCGGGTCGCACGATTTCGAGAGGACGTTCATCTCATGGCAAAGAAGGTCACCGTTAGCCTGATCGACGATGTCGATGGTGAGTCCATCGCGGACGAGACCATCGAGTTTGCGATCGACGGTGTGTCGTACGAGATCGACCTGTCGTCGGCAAATGCCGCGAAGCTGCGCGACGGGCTGGAGGAGTGGGTTTCGAGCGCGCGCCGCGTGAGTGGCCGGCGCCGGGTCAAGGCCGCCGCCACCGCGACGGGCGCCCCGAAGAGCCGGGTCTCGATCGACCGGGAACAAAGCGCGGCAATTCGTGAATGGGCACGTCGGAATGGGCACAAGGTGTCCGCGCGGGGCCGTATCTCCGCCGACATCACCGACGCGTACAACAAGGCCGCCAAGGGTTAGTTTCGTATTTTTCACACCGCCGCCCCCGCGAATCGTGCGACGTCGGGGCGGCGGTCTTGTATTTAGCGGTTGCGGTCGGCGTCGTCGTTCATAGGCAGCGGATATTGCCGCACCGACGGCGGACACGCGCTCCGGCGTGGCGCGCGGCTCGATCTTGCTCGTAGTTCCAGGACACGGCACCATGGAAACGTGCAACGGTCACTGGCGGTATGGAGAGGCGAGGTATCGGCGCAGTGACTGGATTCGTCGGATCATTTTTGCGATTCCAAGATGACACGGGACGGCAGCAGGAGTTCATGCTGACGCCCGAGCAGGAGCGCATCACGATCGGCCGCTCCCCGCAGGCCGACCTCGCCCTGTCCTGGGACGCCGAGGTGTCCCGTTTGCACGCCGCGATCGAATATCTCGGCGCCCAGTGGACCATCGTGGACGACGGTCTTTCGCGCAACGGCACTTTCGTCAACGGCGACCGACTGGTCGGCAGGCGCAGGCTGATGGCGGGGGATGTCATCCGGGTCGGCACCTCGCGGGTGTCCTTCCACGATTTCGGCGGCGTGGCCGACGACATCACCCGCACCTCCACCGGCTCCACGCCCACCACCAGCCAGCTCACCGATACCCAGCGCTCGGTGCTGATCGCGCTGTGCCGCCCGTACAAGAACGGTGCGGCCTTCGCCACCCCCGCGTCGAATCAGCAGATCGCCGAGGAGTTGTTCCTCAGCGTCGACGCGATCAAGACCCACCTGCGGGTGCTGTTCGGCAAATTCGGGGTGGAGGACCTGCCGCAGAACGCGAAACGGGTCCGCCTGGCGTTTCTGGCGATTCAAAGCGGCCTCATCTCCGACCGCGACCTGTGAGACTCCCGTAGACGATCGCTTAGCCGGCCGAGCTTCTCGGCCATGGATAGCCGTGTCCGAACCGGCTTGACTGAGAACCAGCAACCGGAGCGATGAGGGCTCCGGCCGGGTTTTCGCACAGGAGGAACAATGACCGCCGCACGTCTCATCGCCCTGGTGGTGGCCACCCTGGCCACGGGCCTGATCGCAGGCCTCTTCTACGGGTACGCGAACTCGGTGATGCCCGCGCTGAACCGCACCGACGACCGCACGATGATCGACGTGATGCAGAAGATCAACGTGGTCATCATCAATCCGGTCTTCATGATCGGGTTCCTCGGCACCGTCGGCTTCTCGATCCTCGCGGCGCTGCTGCACCTGGGTAAGGAACAGCGCACCGTGTTGCTCTGGATCGGTGTCGGCCTGGTGATCAACGTGATCGCCTTCGCGGTCACCTCCGGCCTGAACGTGCCGCTGAACAATCAACTCGCCGCCGCCGGTGACGTCTCCCAGATCGCCGATCTGGCCGCGGTGCGGGCCGATTTCGAATCCGTCTGGGTCCGCTGGAACATCGTCCGCGCGGTACTGCACACGCTGGCCTTCCTGGTGCTGTGCGGCGCGCTGTTCGTCGCGGGCAGCCAGCACGGCAAGGCGAACGCTGCGGGCTCGGCGGCGGCCGGACCGCAGGCGGCGCAGGGGCAGTTCCCCGGTCAGCCCGGTGTCGCGGCCTACCGTCAGGGCTGAGGGCAGCCGCCGCAACAGTTTCGATGACCCCCGTCCTCGCTCGACTTCAGGTCCGGCGGGGACGTTGTCATCGGGTGCCGCGGATCGCCTCGGCGGCTACGGCTTTGCGTGCCGGACCCCACCGCTTCGCCAGCTGGGTGAGTTCGGCGATTTCCCCCTCGACGTCCTCGGCGGACGAGGGCAGCGGCACCGTCGCCCCGACCGGCGCCACGCCACGCTGTTTCGCCGCGCAAGCCCGGGCCAGCTGGACGGCATACCGCGCCAACGGATCTCGGCTCGAAGGTGGTGCTGCCGGGGTAGCCAGGTCGTAGCGTGCCAGGATGCGCAGGCAGTCGCGGATCTCGATCACCGTGCGGTGCAGCAGGAATCGGCTGCCGAGGTCGGGCGCGACCGGATCGCGATAGACGCATTCGGGGCACGCGGCGGTCAGATCCGACCACAGCGGTAGCAACCGACGCCGGCATCGGGCCGGGTAGTCCAAGCCGACGCGGGCTCTGGCGTGCAGGACTACCGGAATGGCCATGACCGCGGCGAACAGCGTGAGCTGATAGAGCGCGAAGTCACGATCGGTGGCGATCTGAATCCTGGTGAAGACACTGGGTATTCCGTTCAACTGGTACGCGCACGAGAGCGGACCCCAGACGAAACCGAGGACGTGCAGGCCGACCACCCCGAGCGTCATGGCGGGCACGACGAGACCGCGTCGGTCGGTGCTCGCTCGTAGCTCCGCTAGACCGATCCGGACCAGCAGCGTGTCCATCCAGAAGATCAAGGGGCACAGCGAAAGCCAGAATCCGGTCGCGTGCCAGCCGACGTCCTGTTCGATCAGCAGGCCCGCGGCCCTCGCGCGGCTGCCGAAGGCCAGACCTATACCGCAGCAGACCGATGCGAAGCCGAGCAGCGCGGGCAGCGGATGACGCTCGCCGAGCACCGCGCCGAGCGTCACGATGGTGAGGGCCGCGACGAACACCAGCACACAGATCGTGAGCTGGAACAGCAGCGCCGCGGAGAGGCGGCCGCCCGAGGCCGTCGTCAGCCACCGCTGCCAGGTCAGTTCCCGCAGCGCGGCCGAGCAGGCCAGACCGGCGAGCACGAGGGTGCCCTGACGTTCGAGCAGCGTCGCGCGGAAGACGAGGGCCCGCACCGCCGCCAGCGCCAGCGCGCAGCCGACGATCGGCGCGGACAGCGCGGTGGGCCAGGACGAGTGCAGCACGCGGGGGCGCTCAGTCCCGGAAAAGCACTCGCCGCAGCGGGGATTCGAACGTCTCGGTCCGCGCCGTGGACATGATGAGCGAGGCGAACAGCTCGGCCTGCCGTTCGGCGAGATCGTCGTAGTCGCCGCGGTGCAGCACCCGCAGCACGGTCTCCGGTCGCACGTTGGGGAACAGGATCTGGACGGCCGCGTCCGGCGTGCTGGATCGTCGTCCGCCGTGTGCGAGCAGCAGGTGCCCCACCTCGTGCAGGATGATGTGATCGGCGTGGTACTCCGATCCGGTCGCGTCGTAGGCGATCACGACATCGTCGGCACGCTCGAGCACCAGCCCGCACGGCAGTTGCCCGGCCACCTCCGTTGCCAGCGGCAGCAGCCGAATCCGCTTGCCCACCAGCGCGGCAACCTGTTCGAGGAAGGTGTCGCGCTGCCAGGTGCGCGGCAACGCGAGCGTCCGCACCAACTGATGGACCTGTTCGGTCGCCGGATCTCGCTGTCTGAATCGCACCATGCCTCTTTGTTCGACCGCTGAGCCGCAATCGGACGTCGGGACAAAACAATCGCAGTCTGTGCCGAACTTTACCGGTCACCGCGGCGGCTCGACCAGAACGTTGCGGCCGTCCGCGCCGGGTCGGACCAACTTTCGCGACACGCCCCGACTGAGACACCTCCTGCGGTACTTTCTGTAACACGTTCTAGATCTGGAGGCCCACCGTGCGGCACATTCCCGGTTTTTCCTTACTCGTCGTCCTGCTCGCCGCGCTGTGTACGGTCACCGCGAGCCCCGCGCGAGCCGACTACCCGGTCGACTACAACTTCTTCGCGGGTATCCCGAACGAGCTGCTGAATCACGGGGGTTCGCTGCCCGGCAGCAACGACTGGTCCTGCCGCCCGAGCGCCGCGCATCCCAACCCGGTCGTGCTGGCGCACGGCACCGGCGGTGGCGCGCAGACCAATTGGGGCGTGTACGCCCCGCTGCTGGCCAATCAGGGCTACTGCGTGTATTCACTAACCTTCGGCGCCTACGACCTGCCGTGGCCGATCTCGGCCATCGGCGGGATGCTGCCCATCGAACAGAGCGGACCGCAGTTCGCCGCCTTCGTCGACCGGGTGCTCGCCGCCACCGGTGCGCAGCGGGTCGACATCATCGGGCACTCGCAGGGCAACCTGATCGGCAACTATTACGTCAAGCGGCTAGGCGGTGCGGACAAGGTCGACAAGCTGGTCGCCCTCGCGCCGCCGTGGCTCGGTTCCAATGTGCTTGCCACCGGCGATATCGCGGCCTTCAGCAAGCGACTGGGCGCCGGGCCCGCGTTCGATGCCATGGTCGGATCCCTGTGTCAGGCCTGCCGTCAGGCGGTGCGCGACTCGGACTTCCTGCTGGCGCTGAACGCCGACGGCGTCTACCACCCGAGCGTCACCTACACCAATATCGCGACCCGCTACGACGAGATCGTGGTGCCGTACACCGCCGGACTGGTGCCGGGGCCGAACGCCACGAATATCGTGGTGCAACAAGGGTGTTCGGACGACTACTCCGAGCACGCCGGTGTCGCGGGCAGCCCTCGCGCCGCGGCGTACGTGCTGAACGCACTGGACCCGGCGCACCCGGGTCCCGTGCCGTGCGAATTCATCCCGCCGTTCACCGGATAGGCGTACCGCTGCCCGCTCGACTCGGGCGGGCAGCGGTACGCGCCGGTCAGGCGATCGCCTTGCGCAGCAGGTCCAGTGCGTCGTCGGCGATGCGCACCGCACGCTGCTCGGACACGATGTCCTCGATATAGGTGAAGTTCCAGAACAGCTGCCCGTGACTGGAATTCACCGTTCCCACGTAGTACCCGCTCATCGAGATACCGGCGATGAACTGGGCGCCGGAGACGGTCCACCCGCCGACGCGGCCGGGGAAATCGAACCGGCCGATATTGGACAGGCAGATATTGCCCGGCCCGCGCTGTTCGGCCATCTTCATGGTCTTGCCGCTGTGCCCCAACGACTTCGGCGTGACCACGCCGAGCATCGAGACCAATGCGAAGTGCTGCCTCGCGGCGCAGCGTTCGCGCAGGTCCTGGTTGGTCTGCGCGGCGACATCCCAGAAGTCCACGGCGGGCCCGTAGGGCAGCACCGTCGGCAGCGTGCACACGTAGGCGCCCGCTTCGTCCGCCCCGACGGGCGGCTGCAACTCGCCGCGGAAATCGACCGGTGAGCCGATGGCCAGTTTGCCCGCCCGGCCCGGCGTCATCTGTTCCCCGATCGCGGCCGCCAACGCGGCGCTCAGCGCACCGTGCACGGACACGCCCTTGGCCCGGCACGTATCGGCCAGCCGGTCGAGTTCGTCGCCGGTCAGCTCCCGCCGCAGGAACCGCGTGCGGCGCCGCGAAGGCTCCACCGCCGCTTGCGCTTCCAGCCGCCTCGGCCGGGCCGCGGTCATCCGCAGTTCCTCGGCGAGCGCGACCCGCATCGACCGTGCCGCGCCGATCGCACCCCGGAACTTCTTGGGCAGCCGCGCTTCCGGCGGATCGAACGTGGCAAGGCTCGTGACGGGAACCGGGTCGCGCTGCGCGGCTTCGGCGTAGGCCACCAGGTCCTGGAGCAGGCGCAGCGCCGACGTGCCGTCCGCGATGACATGGGACACCACCAGCACCACATCGTGGTCCGCGCCGAGATCGACGTGCAGCACGCGCGCGAGCGGACCGCTCGCCCAGTCCGTGCCGGTCGCGAGTTCGACCTCGTCGACCTCGCGGGCCCAGGTCGCGTCGTCGCCGGTGATCGTGCGCACCTCGATTCGCGCGGTGGCCGGGACGAATCTCGGGTCGGTGCCGTCGGCGTCGGCGGCGATGGCGACGCGCAGGAACGGGTGCCTGGCGGCCAGCGCGTCGGCCGCGGCGCGCAACTGCGTGGCGTCGAGCGCGCCGTGCACCCGGACCCGGGAGATCACGTTCAGCGGCGAGACCTGGTCGAGAATCCAGTACCACCGTTCGATCGGGCTCAGCGGGCGCGACAGTGTGCCGGGCATCAGTCCACGCTGCCTTGCACGCGCGCGGGCAGCGGGTCGACGGTGAAGCGCATCGGTTCCATGTTCACGCGCTTGACCACCGAGGCGGGCGCGTAGCGCAGCACCAGATCCCGAGCGCCGACCGCCACCGGGTTGGCCAGCTGCTCGGTCATGCTCAGTCGCCGCGAATCGGCGACCAGCTTCTTGGTCCGCGGAATCCGCTTGCGCTCGTAGTCGCGCAGTGCCGCAACGATATCGGTGGCGCCCGTCAACGACTCGGCGAGCACGTAGCCGTCCTCGATGGCCGAACCCGCGCCCTGGCTGAGGCTGGTGAGCATCGGGTGCGCGGCATCGCCGAGCAGCGTCACCGGTCCCGCACCCCACCGGTCCGAGAACGGCCGGTCCTGGGCGGGTACCGCCACGATCGCCGCCGGGTCGGTCTCCGCAATGGCCTGGCGCACCTCCGGCGCCCAGCCCGCGAACGCGGCCACGATCTCGTCCTTGCCGCCCTGCCAGTCACGAGCTTGTTCGGCGGGCATGTTCTTGGTGCCCCACCAGTAGGCGCGGCCACCGCCGATATCGATGAGCCCGAAGCGCTGGCCCGGTCCCCAATAGTGGCCCGCGTACCCCTCGGTCATCCGCGGATGACGGAACGGGATGACAGCCAGCCAGCACAGGTAGCCGTACTCGCTCACCGGCTGCTCGCCGTGCAACTGGGCGCGCACGGTCGACCGGATGCCGTCCGCGCCGATCAACAGGTCACCGGTGACTACCCGTCCGTCGGCGAACGCCACCTCGACACCGCCGTCCGCACGTACCGTGTATCCGGTCGCCCTGGCGCCGTAGGTGATCGGATGCGGCCCACCCGCGGCGCGCAGCGTCTCGATCAGCTCGTTGCGGTGGATGCTGACCACCGGATGGCCGAGTTCGGCGGTGATCGCCGCGATCGGCAGTTCGCGCAGCGGCTTTCCGGCGGCGGTCCGCAGTTCGAAGGTCCGCAGGGATTGCCCGACGGTGGTGATGTCGAGGTCGAGCGCGGCGAGCACGGCCGTCGCGTTCGGTGCGAGCCCGAGTCCGGTCCCGGTCTTGCGCTGCTCGGCTGCCGCCTCGTAGAGCTCGACCTCGACACCGACCCGGCGCAATGCGACAGCGGCCGTCAGTCCGCCGATACCTGCCCCGAGCACAATCGCTTTCGTTGTTCCCATTCGTCTACCGCCTTGCCGTACTCGTAGCAGATTCCGCCGTGTCGAGGCTGGCCGAGAGTTTCTCGGCCAGCGTCCGCACATGCGGGTCGATCATCATGTTCAGGTGATCGCCGGGGATCGATACGACCTCGAGCGCGCCCTCGATGTAGTCCGCCCAGCCGTTGGAGTCGCTGTCGAACATGGTGCCGACGATCTGGTGCGCGATGTCCACACCGGGCGGCAAGCCCTGTTCCGCGCGCAGGAGCGTGACGTCTCGGTCGAGCGGCTCGAGCCGGTAGTCCCGCGCCGCAGCGGAATTGGCCTCGAAGACGTCGTAGAGCCTGCGGATCGAGCGGGCGGAGCTGCCCGGCGGCAGGATGCCGACGGCGATCGCCTCGGTCAGCATCCGGTCGAACAGCTCGTCGGTGTCCTCGATGTCCTCGTCGAACTCGAACTCCGCGGCCGCCGCCCCGCGGGCGTACCAGAGCAGTTCCAGGAAGAACCACTTCATCTGCGCCTGCTTCTTGATCGGCGCGCGTTCCCCCGGCCGCAACGCGATGGTGTCGAGCAGCGTGACGCTGGCCACCTCGGATTTCGGCAGCTGCCTGGCGATTTCGAGCGCGACATAGCCGCCGAACGACCATCCGGCGACGTGATACGGCCCTTCGGGACGGACGCGCCGGATCGCCGCGAGATACGAGGCGGCCATCTCCTGCATCGACCGGATCGGCTCGCTGCCGATATCCGCGCCCGCCGCCTGCAACGCGTACACCGGGCGATCCGCGGGGAGGTGCTTCGTCAATGCCAAGTAGCACAGGACGTTTCCGCCGATCGGATGCACCAGGAACAGCGGCGCGCCCGCACCGTCGGCGCGCAGGGTGACCAACGGATCGAAGGCCCGGCGTCCATCGTTGCGCACGATCGCGGCGAGCGCCGCCGCGGTCGGCGTGCTCACGAACGTATCCAGCGGAATCTCGGTGTCCCACCGCCGATTCAGGCTCAGTACCACGCGCATGGCGCCGACCGAGGTGCCGCCCGCGGCGAAGAAGTTCTGATCGGCGCCGATGGCGGGGATGCCGGCGAATTCGGCCATGATCGCCGCGACCGCGGCCTCCACCTCGTCGCGCGGTGCCAGGTATTCGGGGGTGTCCGCGGCGAAGTCGAGCCGCATTTCCCGCAGCGCCCGGTCGTCGCGTTTGCCGCTGGGCGTCTTCGGTAGTTCGTCGAGCCAGGCGAATTGGGCCGGCACCATATGCGCCGGGAGCACGGTACGCAGCCGGTCGGTCAGCGCCGCGACTTCCGTGCCGAGTTCGTCCCCGACGAGGAAGGCGGTCAGGACCGCGTCGATACCGCCGAACTCCCGTGCCACCACCGCGGTTTCGGCGATACCCGGGAACTCCGCCGCCAGCGCGGCGATCTGCAACTCCACCTCGGCCGGTTCCACCCGGAAGCCGCGAATTTTCACCTGGCTGTCCGCCCGGCCCCGGCACACCACATCGCCGGAGGCCAGCCGCACCCCGAGATCGCCGGTGCGGTAGAGGATCTCACCGTTCGGCCCGGCGGGCACGAAGCGCTGCGCGGTCAGGTCGCCGCGCTGTTCGTACCCGGCGGCGAGAGCCGCACCGCCCAGATAGATTTCGCCCTCGATACCGGTCGGCACCGGCCGCAGCCGATGATCGAGCAGGTGTGCCTGCGCGCCGGCGATGGGGCGTCCGATCGGCGGCAACGCGGGGAACCGGTCCGGTGCGCCTTGCATCGAATAGCTGAGCGCGACATGGGTTTCGGTGGGCCCGTATTGATTCTCCAGCAGCACTCCGGGAATCGCGGCCAGCAGCTTCTGGATCTCAGGGGTGATCCGCAACTGCTCACCGGAGGAGACGATCACCGCCAGGTCGGTGGGGTAGCGGCCGGTCGCGATCGCGGCCTCCGCGAACGCCTGCAACGCCACGAACGGCAGGAACAGCCGTTGCACCCGCTCGGTGATCACGGTGTCGAGCAGCGCGGTCAGATCGGAGCGATGCGCGGCGTCGGCCAGGCGCAGTAGACCGCCGGCGGTGAGCGTCGCGAAGATCTCCTGGAACGAGACGTCGAAGCTCAGGGGCGCGTACTGCATGGTGCTCATCGCCCGGGTGCCGGACTCCGCGCTGTTCTGCCACTCGACCAGGTTGGCCAGCGCGCGGTGCGGCATCACCACCCCCTTCGGCTCGCCGGTGGAGCCGGAGGTGAACAGTACGTAGGCGGGGGCGTCCGGCGCCACCACCGGGAGCGGGCCCACCGGCTCGCCGGTGCCGTCGGTGAGCGTGGCGGCGGCGAGCAGCAGTCCCGGATCCGGGACCAGGTCGGCGTATTCGGCGTCGGCGATGATCCTGGCCGGTGTGCTGCGCTCCATCATCGCGCGCAACCGCTGTGGCGGATAGTGCACGTCCAGCGGCACGCAGACCGCGCCCACCTTGGCGATCGCGAGCACGGTGGCGATCAGTTCCGGTCTGCGCTGCATCAGCACGCCGACCCGAGCCTGCGGCGGCAGGCCGAGCGCGGCCAGCTTGCCGGCGATCACCTCGACGCGATACGCGAGTTCGTCGTAGGTCCAGGCGTGCGACTGCGACCGGATGGCGATCGAATCCGGCTGCCGGGCAGCCTGATCCGCGATCAGCTGGGCCAGATCCCGGGCATTGGCGCGGTCGGCGCCGACATCGATCGCCGCGTGCGGTTCGGTGACGATGCAACTGAGCAGCCGCAGGCACGCGGTCGCGAGCGCCGCGCACTGCTGCTCGGTGAGCGAGGTGTCGCCGTCGACCCGGACCAGCATCCGGCCGTCGCGTGGATCGGTGGCCACGGTGAGCAGCACCGGGAAATTGGTCTCCTCACGTGCGTCGAAGCCGAGGAACTCGAGGCCCTCGACCGCCGTGACCGCACTGAAGACGTGGTAGTTGACGAAATTGAACGCCGTTTCGAACACCGTGGCGCCGCGATCGGCGAGGATCGACCGCAGCGGGTAGCGCCGGTGCGGGTAGCTCTCGCGCTCGCGCCGCGCCACCTGGTCCACAGCGTCGAACCATGTCGCCGCGGTGGCGTCGAGTCGCATCGGCAGCGTGTTGAGGAACAGTCCCGCAATGGATTCCGCGTCCGCCCGGCCCGGCCTGCCGTGCCCGATGACACCCGTGGTCACGTCGTCCTGCCCGGTCAGCGCGCGTAGCGCGAGGCAGTGCGCGGCCAGGAACAGCGATTTCAGCGGGACCTGGTGCTCGGTACTGAAACGTTGTGCGGCGGCCTGCAATCCGCGCGGCAGCAGCAGGGTCGTCTGCGGACGGACCGCGGGGCCCTCGTCCGGCAGGTGCTGCCACAGCGACGGCAGCGCGGTCGGGTTCGCGTTGTGCAGGAACTCGCGCCAGTAGGCCCGGTGCGCCGGATCGTCGGCGGCCTGCTGTTCGATCTTCGCGTACTCGGCGAGCACTGTGGTCGGCAGCGGATCCGCCGCGACGTCCGGCAGCGCAAATCCCATGTGGCTCAGATAGTCCTGTAGCAGGCTCCGCATCAGGTCGGCCACGCTCCAGCCGTCCAGGATGGCGTGGTGGAAGCTGAGCACCAGCTCCACCCGCTCGGCCGCGGGGTAGACGCGCAGGTGGAACAGCGGCGCGCTGCGGATGTCGTAGGCGAAATGTCTGCGCTGCTCGACGTATTCGTCGATCTGTGCCGCATCGTCGGCCGGCGCCACCGACAGGGCGTCGTCGACGCGGTGGCGCACGATCTGCAGCGGCACCGAGTATCCGGTCAGGTCGAACGCCGAGCGCAGCGCGGGCTGGCGGTGGACCAGCCGATCGAAGGCGGCACGGAACCGGTCCTCCTGCCACGGCATCGCGATCCGGTACCGGAAGACATCCTTGTAGAGCGTGGCATCGGCGCGCTCCGCGGCGTGGAAGAGCATGCCGAGTTGCAGCGAGGTCGCCGGGAACGCGTCCGCCGCAGCGTGCAGGGCCGCCCGATCGACCAGGGGAAGCAGCGCGAACGGCTCGGTCACCCGGTCCGCTTCGGCCCGCGGCGCCGCGGTCACCTGCGCGGCGAGTTCGGCGATGGTCGGCGTGGCGAACAGCAGGTCCACGTCCAGATAGAGACCACGTTGCTCGGCGGCCGTGCGCAGCGCGAGCGCCAGAATCGAGTCGCCGCCGTGGGTGAAGAAGTTGTCGTGCACCCCGATCGGGGTGCCGAGCACTTGCGCGCAGATCTCGACGAGCGCCGCCTCGGTGGCGTTGCGCGGCTGCCCGGCGCCCGCACCGCGCGCGGCGGCCTCGGCGGCGAGCAGCGCGCGGCGATCCGCCTTGCCGTTCGCGGTGAGCGGAATGGCGTCGAGTTCGATGAAACGGCTCGGCACCAGGTAACCGGGCACGCGGGCCGCCAGATGCGCGGCCACGGTGTCCGCGGTCGCGCTACCCGCGTGCTCCGCGACGAAATAGCCGACCAGGTACGCGCCATGGGTGTCCGAGGGACGGTCGAGCACGGCGGCGGCCCGCACACCGGGTGCGCCGAGCAGCTGGTTCTCGACTTCGCCGAGGGTCACCCGGTTGCCGCGGATCTTCACCTGATCATCGGTGCGGCCCAGGTATTCGATGGTGCCGTCGGCGCGCCAGCGGGCGATATCGCCGGTCCGGTACCGGCGCCCGCCCGGCACCGCCGGGTCCGGGACGAACGCCGCCGCGGTGAGTTCCGGTTGGTCGAGGTACCCGCGGGCGACACCGACGCCCGCGATGTTCAGCTCGCCCTGCACCCCCGCCGGGACGCGGTGGCCCGCGGCATCGCGGATCGAGAGCGAGATGTTCTCGATCGGGCGGCCGATCGGCACGACAGTCAGCGCCGCCGGGTCGGCCGGGCAATCGAAGTACGAGACGTCGATGGTCGCTTCCGTCGGGCCGTAGAGATTCACCAGCTGGGGGGCCTGCCCGGTCCCGGCGAACACCTGCGCGAAGCGCGACACCAGCTCGGCCGGCAGCGCCTCACCGCTGCAGAACACCCGCCGCAGGGTCGAAACACGCTGGAGCGCAGCGGGATCGGCACTCAATTCGGCCAGGAACGGACCGAGCATCGACGGCACGAAGTGCAGCACCGTGACGCCGTGCGCCGCGATGGCGTCGATGATCCGGCGTGGATCGCGTTCACCGTCCGGACCGAGCAGCGCCACCTTGGCGCCGGTCATCGACCACCACAGCAGTTCCCACACCGAGACGTCGAAGGTGGCCGGGGTCTTCTGCAGGATCACATCGCTCGCGTCCAGCGGATACCGCCGCTGCATCCAGGTCAGCCGGTTCACCACCGACCGATGCTCGACCATGACGCCCTTGGGCTTGCCGGTGGAGCCGGAGGTGAAGATCACGTACGCGAGATCTGCTGGGGCTGCAGTCGATTCGGCGAGAGTCGCGCCTTGCTGGTCCACCGGGATCCGGCGGACCGACCCCGGCGTGGCCTGCTCGTCCAGTTCGGGGGTGGCGATGACGAACCGCGCGCCGCTCTCCGCGATGACCATGGCGATCCGGTCGGCCGGGTAGCCGGGATCGATCGGGACGTAGGCGGCGCCGGCGCGCAGCACGCCCTGGATCGCGATCAGGAGTTCCGGGGAGCGGGGTACCACGATCGGAATCCGCTCGTCGCGCTGCACCCCGCGCCGGAGCAGTTCGGCGGCCAGTCCGTCGGCCTTGTCGCGCAATTGTCCGAAAGTCAGTGTGCCGGTCTCGAACAGCACCGCGGCGGCGTCGGGTGTGCGTGCCGCCTGCGCTGCGAAAAGCTGATCCAGCGTGGTGTCGGGAAACCCGGCGTCGGGCCCGTGTTCGAAGGATTCCAGTGCGGCGCGATCGGGTCGTGGCAGCCAGTCCAACTCGGCGATCGGCGCGTCCGGCGCGGCCAGCGCCGCGCGGAGCAGCCCGCCGACCTGCCGGATGGCGGCCGTGATCGGGAAGTTCTCGTCGAACACGTCTCGTGAGTCGAAGACGTGCAGATCCACTGTGCCGTCTCGCTCATGCTCCACCGCAACGATATTCACCGCCTCGGCGACGGTGCCCGCCGAGAAGAACTTGGAGCGTGCCATCAGCCGCTCGATATGGTCGGCCGAGGGCATCCGGTTGTAGGAGTAGGTGACGTCGAACAGCGTCGGCACCATGGCGTGCCGCTCGGCGAGCGCACGCACGATGTCACCGTACGGAAAACCCTGCCGCTTCTTCAGTTCTCGCACCTCGGCGGCGATTTGCGCGGCCACCTGCAGCAGCGTCGGCGCGCCCGTCAGCCGTACCCGCAGCGGCGCCACATTGGTGAAATCGCCGACGGTGAGCATCTCCTCGGGCGTGTTCCGGTTCAGCATCGGCACGCCCAGCACCACCTCGTCGGTCCGGTGCGTCATGGCCAGATAGGCGGCGATCGCCGCAGAGGTCACCGAGAACAGCGAAATACCCGTCGCGCGTAGACCGTTCACCAGTTCGCGGTCGAGCCGCAGCGAGTGCATCCCCCGCTCGACGGTGTCCAGTGTCGCGGTCCTGGGGAACAGGGCGGGCCGCACGTCCGCCAGGTAGTCGACGAACCAGTCGCGATCGGCGGCCCAGCTCGGCGTGGCCTGATATTCGGCCGTCCGCTCGGCGTAGGCGAGGTACGACGGCATCTGGTAGAGCGGCAGCGCCTCGGTCGGCGCCTCACTCTCGTACTCGGTAATAATCTGTCCGGTAACGATATTCAGCGCCCAGCCGTCGCCGCCGGCGTGATGCATCCGGCCGAAGAGATAGAACGAGTCCGGGCCGTCGACGAGGACGGCGAAGCGGAGCATCTGGCTGTCGGCCGGCACGACACGCCGATTGGCGGCCAGCATCCACTCCTGGCAGGCCTGCTCGGGATCGGGTGCCGTGCTGAAGTCCAGCACCTCCACCTCGGGCGTGTCGTCGCTGAGATGTTGCCGGAGTTCGCCGTCGACGGTCGTGATCCGCAGTCGCAGTGCGTCGTTGCGGAGATATGCGAGTTCGATGCAGCGAGTGATCCGCGCGATATCGACCGATTGCTCGATGTGGCTGTAGCCTGCCGCCTGGACAATCGGAAGATCCGGGTGCCGCGAGGCGATGGCCATGATGTCGCGCTGATAAGCGGTCAGCGGCCAGCTTTTCGTCGGGGGGAGGGACGAATGGGAACGGTCGATCATCGAAGCCTCTCTAGCATTTGGCGCACTGCACAAACCGGCCGCGAAAATGCGTCCCATCTGCACGAAAGCCGGTGTTGCGACGAGAAATTCGGGCAGCGCCGTCCCCGCCCCGCGCCCCATTGCGCACATTTGCTGCCCAGTTTGCGGCACCCCACCGTTATGCATACCTTGGCGGGTGGTGCCCGTGCGTAGCAAGCCCCGAGACTCGGGATCGTGACTTGTTTCACGTTGGGCGGCAGATGGTTTGACGTAGATGAGGTGGATATGCAACCCAGTGATCGAACAGCACGTGGCGCCGTCGTACTGACCGGAGCGTCGTCCGGTTTGGGGCGGGCGGCCGCAATTCATCTCGCACGCAGCGGTTTTACAGTTTTCGCCGGTGTGCGATCGGAAGAAGCTGCGAAAGATTTGGCAAACGAATCCGAACACCTGATCCCGCTCGAACTCGATGTCACCTCGGCGGCGGCGATTTCGGCGGCCCGGGAAAAAGTCGCCGAAACGTGTGGTGAACAAGGGCTGCTGGGCTTGGTGAACAATGCGGGCGTGTGCGTCTCGGCCCCGCTGGAATGCGTTTCCGCAGAAGATCTGCGCTATCAGCTCGAGGTGAACGTGGTGGGCGCGATGGCGATGGCGCAGGCTTTCTTGCCGCTGCTGCGCGCGGGCCGGTCGGCGGGCGGCCCGGTGGGCCGGATCGTCAATGTCAGCTCCGGTGTCGGGCGGGTTGCCTCGCCGTTCCTGGGCGTCTACGCCACCTCGCAATTCGCCAAAGAGGGCCTGTCCGATTCGCTGCGCCGGGAGCTCACCGCGCAGTCGGTGAGTGTGTCGGTGATCGAGCCGGGCGCCATTCTCACGCCGATCTGGGACAAGGTTTCCGACACCGCCGAGCGCATCCTCGGCGAGTCTTCGCCCGAGGTCGCGGCTGTGTACCGGAAGCCGTTCACCGCGTTCGTCGCGATGAACGAGCGCCGCGCGAAAGCCAGCCGCACCAAGCCGGACCAGTTCGCCGCCGCGGTGGCGCACGCGATGACCGCGCAGCG
Organism: Nocardia brasiliensis IFM 10847; assembly: GCF_000710915.1. GTDB lineage: Bacteria > Actinomycetota > Actinomycetes > Mycobacteriales > Mycobacteriaceae > Nocardia > Nocardia brasiliensis_A. Next base: position 2,118 of record NZ_BAUA01000158.1, on the reverse strand, counting down.
TCCCAAGGTGCGCTACCGGGTCGGTATCGACTCGTGGGCAGCGACTTTCGCCTCGCGCCTGTTGCCGGACAGCGTGCTCGACACGGTGCTCGTCAAGGCGGCCGCTAGGTGAGGACCCGCTACCTCGGCCTGGCGGTGCTCTGCCTGGCCGAGGTGCTCGTGGTGATCGACAACACGATCATCAACATCGCCTTGCCGACCCTGAGCCGGGAGTTGGGCGCCGGCGTGAGCGGGCTGCAATGGTCGGTCGACGCCTACACCCTGACCTTCGCCGGATTCCTGCTGGCCGCAGGAAATCTGGGTGACCGATACGGACGCAGGCTGGTGCTGTTCATCGGCATGGCCGGCTTCGGGGTGGTCTCGGCGATCGCCGCCTCGGTGGACTCGCTCGGGGCGCTCATCGCGGCCAGAGCGGTGCTCGGCGTCTTCGCCGCGGCGGTGTTCCCCGCGACGCTCGCGCTGGTCACCGTCTTGTTCACGGAGAAGCGAGAACGTTCGATCGCGGTGGGGCTGTGGGCCGGGGTGGCGGGCATCGCGATCGCGTGCGGGCCGCTGGTCAGCGGCTGGCTGCTGGCGCATTTCAGCTGGCATTCGGTGTTCTGGATCAACGTGCCGGTGGCCGTGCTCGCCTTCGCCGGTACCGTCCTGTGGGTCCCGGAAGCCAAGGCAGACAATCCTTCTCGGCTCGACGCGCTGGGGCTCGTGCTCTCGGTGCTCGGCGTGAGCTTGCTCGTCTGGTCGATCATCGAGGCGCCGCGGCACGGCTGGGCCGCTCCGGTGACCCTGGCCGGTGCGGCGGGCGCGGTGCTCGCGCTGGCCGCGTTCGTCTGGTGGCAGCTGCGGGTGCCGTATCCGCTGCTCGACGTGCGCCTGTTCACCCACCGCCGCTTCGCCGTTCCGGCCGCGGCGATCTCGGTGGCGTTCTTCGCACTGTTCGGTTTCGTGTTCTTCTTCACACTGTATTTCCAAGCGATACGCGGATATTCGACGCTGGAGACCGGTGTGCGGGCGCTGCCGTACGCGCTCGGCGTCGCGCTGACCGCACCGGTGGGCATGTGGGCGGGCCGCCGCTTCGGCACCGCCGCACCGGTGGTGCTCGGTCTGGCCATTTTCTGCGGCGGGTTCATCGTGGCGGCCTACTCCGACGAGTACACCTCCTACGTCGGTGTGATCCTGCCGGTGACGCTGGTGATGGGCGCGGGACTCGGCCTGGTGCAGGGCCCCGCCACCGAATTGCTGATGTCCAACCTCGCCGAGGCGGACATGGGTGTCGGCGCCGCGATCAACGACACGACGCGCGAGATCGGCGGCGCGCTCGGCGTCGCGGTCATCGGGTCGGTGCTGGCCTCGAACTATTCCTCGGCGATCCGGCCGCGAGTCGAGGGCGCCGGCCTGCCGCCGGAGGCCGCCGACGCCGCGGTGTCCTCGGTGGTCGGCGGGTTGGAGGTGGCCCGGCGGATCCCGATCCCCGCGCTGCGGGAGCAGGCATACGACGCGGTGCGCGCGGCCTTCTCGGGTGCGATCTTCTGGACGTCGATGACGGCGGCGATCGCGACCGGAGCCGGCGCCCTGCTGGTCGCCTTCGGTTTGCCGTGGCGCGAGGGCAGGCACGACACGGCGGCCGCACCGCTCGAGGTGGCGGGCAAACGCTGACAGCGCGTCGCCGGACGTCTGCGCCGATCACCGTTGACCGGTCGGTTCCCGTAGGGTGGAAGCGAGCGCCAGGCCCGCCATCGGCACATCCGCTCGCCGGTCCGGCCGAGTCCACCCGCGCCGAACAGTCGTGCCGCCACGGGCAAGCAGGCGAGAGCGAGCAGCGGCGCGGTGACCTCGGTCGGTCAAGAACTGTGCACGGACGTTCGGGTTGCCACGTTTTCATCTGTTCGCTGAGGGCAAAACCTTGTCGGAAACGAATCATGCAACGCTCACGTTATGAGTGAATGACCGTGCTGACGCCGGTCGCCAATAGGGTGGACTGGCGGCGGCAGTACCCCCCGGCAACTAGAGTGGAGTCGGGGGCCACGACCCCCGGGCTTCATGGCAGGCTGACGCCCACGGTTGTTACACAGCACACTGCGGCGTCTGTTGCCAGAATGTCGGAAGCAGGAGAGTGAGGGA
>NZ_BAUA01000159.1 GCF_000710915.1 Nocardia brasiliensis IFM 10847 | reverse complement strand
GATCGGGTGTGAGTTTGCAGTAGCGGAAGATCGCCTCGACTTGGACGCGGTTGCGGGGCAGCGCGGTGTAGCCGGGTCGCAGCCAGTTGTAGACGGTGCTGCGGGAGATGCCGGCGTAGGAACTGAGCTGGCCCGGGGTCAGGCCGGACGCGGTGCGTGCGGCGCGCAGGATCGCCAAGAACTCCTCGGGGGTTTCCGCTTCGAGCTCGAGGGCGTCGAGGGCTTCCCGGACTGCGGTGGACGTCGCCGTGTTCACCGGTCGCGGTGCCGATAATCCAGGGCTTCGGGCGATGCGGCGCACCGCCGTCCGGCCGTCGCACCGACGTTCGTGGATAGCAGACCGTTCATGGTCACGAGCACTCCTCAAGTCCGGCAAGGAGTTCTGCGGGCGGCGGGATCGCGGCCGACCGCGGTACGCGGCGGGCCACGATGCACCGGTCGAGCGAAGCGATCTTCCTGCGTCACGGACTCCACGCTGTGGTTCACGAATACGTCAGTCGAAGGCAGCGCCAATTCTTTCACGGTTCGACCAACCGTATCCAGCCCTATTGACCCGAAGATGCACCCGCCGCACACAATTCATGTACAACTCGGTCCAAACAACGTCCCTACCTGCAGGTTCAATTACTATCGCACACTGTCGACAGAGTTCATTGGACCGTAGATGGACGCGTTGGGAATTCCAACAAATCCATTGTTACCCAGTGATTTTGCAATTGCATTTGCATTCCCGTTCAACTGTGCATACTCGATCGCGATCCGACCTCAGGCGCGGTCGTGCAGGGTGACCTGGTAGCCGTCGGGATCGGCGAAGGTGAAGGTCCGGCCGAAGGGCCCGTCGATCGGCGCGGCGACGATCGGGTGCCCGTCGGCGACGAGCGCATCGTGGATCGCTTGGACATCCGTGGCGTGCAACCAGATCGCGGCACCGATGCCGGGCTGCGCCACAGCGGCGAGATCGGTACCGGGAACGAGGTCGCGGAGCGCGAACGCGATCGGCTTCGTTTCGAAGACGACCGCGTGCGGCGGTCCGGCCTGCGAACGGACGAGACCTAGGTACTGCTCGTAAAACGCTTGCGACGCTGCGAGGTCGCGCGCTTGGAGCGAGATGAAATCGGGGCCGGTAACGGGCATGATGATGCTCCTTCATTGCGTGTCAGTCTTCTGACACAACACAACCTATGTCAGAATACTGACATGAGTCAAGACGGAGTCGACCTGCAGACGTCACTGGGCTACCTGCTGAAAGAGGCATCGAGTGCGCTCCGCACGGCCATGGACGAGGTGCTGCGCCCACTCGGAATGAGCGTGACGCACTACTCCTGCCTCGAACTGCTGGCGCAACGACCGGGCCTGTCGAACTCCGAACTCGCACGGGGCGCGTTCGTGACACGGCAGACGATGAACGTGCTGCTCCAAGCTCTGGAACGCGACGGCTACGTGACCCGGCCCGCGGCGGCGCCCGTCGGCAAGGTGCTGCCCACGCGGCTCACGCCCCGCGGACGGCGAAGCCTCGAACAGGCGTCCGCAGCGGTCCGATCCGTCGAGCTCAGAATGCTGACCGGGCTGAGCGAAACCGAGCAGTCAGCCGCGTTCCGGGTCTTGCAGAGCATGATCCGTTCCCTGCGCGAGGGCGACGCGGCAAATCGCTAGACCAGCCAGGCCGCGGCGTTCGGTGGAAGGTGACCGCCGTCGAGCGGGATGCTGGCCAGCAGCACGTCGCCGGGCGGCAACTGGGTCGGCGTGTTCGAGGCGTTCAGCACACAGACCAGCCCACCCGGGCGGCGGAAGGCGAGACAGCCGGGTGGGCTGCCGTACCACTCGATCCGGTCCCCCGCGAACTCCGGCCGCATGCTGCGCAGGTCGATGGCCATCCGATACAGCGACAGGGTGGAGCCGAGTTCTTCCAACTGCGCCTCGACCGTCTGGTTGGCCCAGCCGACCGGCATCGGCAACCACGGTGTGCCAGTGGTGAATCCGAACGGCGGCGTTTTACCCTCCCACGGAATCGGCACCCGGCAACCGTCGCGACCGCGTTCGGTGTGTCCGGACCGCTCCCACGCCGGATCCTGAAGCACCTCGTCCGGCAGGTCGTCCACGTTCGGCAGGCCGAGTTCCGCACCGTTGTAGATGAATACAGCGCCGGGCAGTGCGAGTTCGAGCATGATCATCGCGCGAGCCCGCGCCACGCCCTCGGGACCGCCGCCGTACCGGGTGACCTCACGTTTGATGTCATGGTTGGACAGCGTCCAGGTGGGCACGGCCGCCACCGGAGCGACCGCGGCGAGCGAATTGTCGATGGCGTCGCGCACGCTGTCCGCGTCGAACGTGGTCTCGGCCAGTCGGAAGTTGAACGCCAGATGCAGTTCGTCGGCGCGGACATATTCACCAAAGCGGACGTTGTCGTTGACCCACACCTCGCCGATGGACACCGCTTCCGGGTATTCGTCGAGCACCTTGCGGATCCGGCGGTGGATCTCGTGCACCGCCGGATTGTTGAAGCGCAGATCGTCGTCGTCGTTGACGAGTAGCGCGGAGGTGACCTTCGCCATATCCGGCAGGCCTTCCGGCTTGGCCATCCCGTGCGCCACGTCGAGCCGGAAGCCGTCGACGCCGCGGTCCAGCCAGAAGCGCAGCGTCTTCTCGAAATCGGCGGCTACCTCGGGGTTTTCCCAGTTCAGGTCGGGCTGCTCGGACGCGAAAATGTGCAGATACCACTGACCGGGCCTGCCGTCGGACTCGCGGACCCTGGTCCATGCCGGGCCGCCGAAGATGCTCGGCCAGTTGTTCGGCGGCTCGTCACCATTCGGCCCGCGACCGTCGCGGAAGATGTAGCGGGCCCGCTCGGGGCTGCCCGGCCCCGAGTCGAGCGCGGCATGGAACCACGGATGTTCGCTGCTGGTGTGGTTCGGCACCAGGTCCATCGTGATCTTGATCTGGCGGTAGTGCGCCTCGGCGATCAGCTCGTCCATCGCGGCCAAGCCGCCGAACATCGGATCGATATCGCGCGGATCGGCGACGTCGTAGCCGCCGTCGGCCATCGGTGACCGCATCACCGGGCACACCCATAGCGCGTCGACGCCGAGCAGTTCCAAATAGCCCAGCTTGTCCCGGATCCCGCCGAGATCACCGACGCCGTCGCCGTCGGAATCCGCGAAGGAACGGGGATATACCTGGTAGAACACGGCCGACCGCCACCATGGTTGTGTGGTGCGATCCACCGTCGCCGGCCCGGCTGGTGTATCAGTCACACAGCCAATAGTGCCAAAGATCTACGGCAAAAACCCTTAGGCGGAGCAGCAATCTCGACTTCGGGCAAATTACCAGCGAGCACGCGCGTACTCCGGCCAGGACGGGAACTACCTCGGGCCGTAGGGGTGTGCGCGCGAAACGACCTCACCAGGGTGCGTTCATCAGCGAATTCGCCGCCATCTCCATGTAGTCGAGTAGGGCCTTGCGATGCTCGTCGTCGAGCAGCTCCGGTTCGATCTCGGCGACGGCGATTCGCATGCACCGCAGCCACGCGTCGCGCTCGATCGGCCCGATCACGAACGGGTGGTGCCGCATCCGCAGCCGCGGATGGCCCCGCTCCTCGGAGTACGTGCGCGGACCGCCCCAGTACTGCTCGAGGAACATGCGCAGCCTGCGTTCCGCGGGGCCGAGATCCTGCTCGGGGTAGAGCGGGCGGAGCACCTCGTCGGCCGCCACCTCGCGGTAGAACGAGGCGACGATCCGCCGGAACGTTTCCGCCCCGCCGACCGCCTCGTAGAACGACGTCGTCGGCTCGCCCGCCGTTGCCGCTGCTGCCTGCTCGCCCGAAGTCATAGACCCTCTCGATTCGCTGGATGCGCCACCACCATTGTGCGGCCTCCGGAGTCCACCGTCACCTTGCCCCCATCCCCCTCCCGTCGCGCAAGGCGATAACTCCGCAGCCGAGCATCGCCCGCGGCAGGTGCTGCCTGATCGCTCCGCACTGGCCCCCAAAGCTCGCCCACATGGCCGTTTCCGGGGGTGGAAAATCGCGGAGCGGTGGCTCTTCAGCCACAGTTAACCGGACATTGTTGAAAATCACCGTGCAATGGCCGACGTTCCATGGTCAACTGAGTGGCAATCTCTGCCGAGCTAACAGCATGATCCTGCCAATCATGAAATTGAGGTCCAGATGAAGCAGCGGCACAGCGCCAGGTCACACGAGGCGCGGACACACCGACAACTCCAGCCCGCCGACGTCCACAATCGTGGGTCGGGGGCTACTCCGCTGCATATCTTGTCCGATCATTATCCGGGCGCGCATCACGGTCATTCCGATCATGCGCACCGCTACGCACCGCCGCCCAGTGAGACTCCGAGCTGGTTGAAGCGCCGGGTGCTGCTGCTGAACGCCACCTACGAGCCGCTCACCGCCCTGTCCGCGCGCCGCGCGATCGTCCTGCTCATCTGCGACAAGGCCGACACCGTCCACCATGACGCCGAAGGTCCGGTAGTCCATTCCGCGGAATCGGCCGTGACCATTCCCTCGGTGATCCGCCTGCGCAGTTATGTCCACGTGCCATATCGGGCCCGCGTCCCGATGACCCGCGCCGCTCTCATGCACCGCGACCGCTATCGCTGCGGCTACTGCGGAAGCAAAGCCGAAACCATCGACCACGTGATTCCGCGCAGCCGGGGCGGCGAACACTCCTGGGAGAATTGCGTGGCCAGCTGCGCGCCGTGCAATCACCGCAAGGCCGACAAGCTGCTGAGCGAGCTGGGGTGGACGTTGCGTTCGCCGCTCGTCTCGCCGAAGGGCCCGCACTGGCGGTTGCTGTCCACGACGGCCGATCTCGATCCGGTCTGGTTGCAGTACCTCGGCGAGGGCGCGGCCTGACCGCTTGTAATCGGCGAACCCGCTAGTGGCTCACGGGTATTCGTTCACCAGCACGGCCCAGGTTCCGGGCTCGAGCGCCTCGAAGACGTGCGGAAGATCGCCCGGATACGAGGTGTAGTCACCGGGGTGCAGTTCGACCGGCTCGTCGGCCAGACCGACCAGGGCACGGCCGGCCGCGAGCAGGACGTGTTCGACCACGCCCGGCATATGCGGGTCGGAGCTGCGTGCATGCCCCGGCTCGGCGGTCACCCGGAACAGGTCACGACGCGAACCCGGCGGGCTGGCCGCCAGCAGTGTGGCGCGATAGTCGGAACGTTCGGCAGCGAGCACCGGCCCCTCCCCCGCCCGGATCACCTGGACCCGCGGCCGCGGCGGATCGAGCAAGCGCGAGAACGGCATGTCCAGCGCGACGCACAGCGCCCAGAGCGTCTCGATGCTCGGGTTGCCGGTGCCCGATTCCAATTGCGACAGTGTGGACTTCGCGATGCCGGCGCGGCCCGCGACCTCGGTGAGGGACAACCCGGCCCTGGCACGTTCGCGTCGCAACGCGACCGCGATCATCGCCTGGGGTGTCGTCACCGTCGGTTCGTCCTGCGCCATCCCCAACTCCTGTCACGTAGCAGACCGCTCAACAGAAAACCATATTGACGAACCGGACGACCATGTTCACTATAAACAACATGCGTTCGATATGGCGAACACTCGGCCGGGACACGTGCACGGGGATCGCGGCGGTGTGCCTCGCGGTCTGGGTGATCGGCGTCTCGTATGGCGCCACCGCGGTGACCAGTGGCCTGCCGGCCTGGGTGCCCATCGTCCTCGGCTGCATGGTGCTGGCGGGCGGCGCCGAGTTCCTGTTCATCGGGATCGTCGCGGCGGGCGGCAGCCCGGTCGCGGCCGTGCTCGCCGGACTGGTGGTGAACGCCCGGCACCTGCCGTACGGACTCTCGGTGCCGGACGTGGTCGGAACCGGCTGGCGCCGAATGTTCGGCGTGCATCTGATGAACGACGAATCCGTGGCAATGGCTCTGGCCCAACCCGACGCCGAGTGTAAGCGTGCGGCCTACTGGGCCACCGGTTTCGGCGTGCTGCTCGCCTGGCCGAGCGGCGCCGCGATCGGCGCGCTGATCGGGTCGGTGGTGCCCGACACCTCGATCCTCGGGCTCGACGCGGTGTTTCCCGCGGTACTGCTCGCGCTGGTCATTCCGTCGCTGGCGGACCGCACCACACTGCGAGCAGTGCTGGTCGGTGTGGCTCTGGCCCTGATCAGCGAACCCTTCCTGCCCGCCGGAATGCCTGTGCTGGTGGCACTTTTGGGCGTGCTGGTAGCGATCCCGCGACGAGACGACCAGACACCCACGCCGGAGCAGCCCGTCACGGTACCCGAACGCACACCCACGAACTCGGAGGCGAATTGCGAATGATGCTGGTGGCCGGAATGTTCGCCCTCGCCGCAGGCACGTTCGCGTTCCGCTGGGCCGGACCGGCGCTGCGCGAGCGTATTCGCTTCCCCGCGCGGATCGTTCGCGTCCTCGAGGTCGGCGCGGTGGTGCTGCTCGCCGCCCTGGTGGCGGTGACCGCACTACCCGCGGGGACCGGCCACCTCGGATTCGCCTTGCCCGCAGGCGTTCTCGTCGCCGGGGTGCTGGCCTGGCGCAAGCTGCCGATCCTGGTGGTCATCCTCGCGGCCGCCGGGACCACCGCGCTGCTCCGCTTCCTCGGCGTCGCTTGATCGACGAGATCCGTTGCACGACAGTCACACTGCCGCCTCGGTGCGCAACCGATCCTGATTGATGTCGTAACACACCAGGCCGTGCGCGACCGCTCGCTCGACGCAGTAGGCCGACACTTCCTCGGCCATCGAATAGACCATGGTGAAGTAGATGTACGGGCCGCTGGCCCCCTCGAGCAACGGCCCATTTGCCCACGGGCGGTCGTCATCGTCATCGGTCCCGTCGAGATCCGGCCAGCGCTCGAGGAGATCCGCGACGAACGCGCGGATACCGTCCGTCGGCGGGACGGTGGCCTCGGTGTCGAAAGGCTAGCCAGGCGCGGCAAGATCACCCAGGCGCAGAATTCGGTGCCCCGACTTCTCGGGTGCGCGCGATCAGCTCGGAGACAGGGAGATGCCACCGCCGAGGCGGCGGGCGACCGAACCGTAGCGGGCGTCGATGCGCAGCCAGGTGCGGCTGGCCCGGACGCGGACGATCTCGGTGGGCATGATCCGCCGAGAGTCTGCCTTGTCACCCGAATGCGGGATGAAATCCATTGCGGTGAGGGCGAAGACGACTCGCATCGGAACCTGCACCTGGGTGCCCGCCCCGGAAACGGTCAGCACCGTCTGGTCGAGCAGCGAGGCGGGCGGGCCGTGGCTGCTGCCGTGCTCCTTCGCCAACTGCGCCCCCTGCTCGGCCAGTTCGACCAGGGTGCGGGCCGGAACGTCATCGATGTGCGCGAAACCGTCCGGTGGCGGCAGTGCACCGCGCCAGGCGGAATCCATCGAGTATCCGAGGTCGATCGGCAGGCCGGAGCCCAAACCGGTCAACACCAGCTCGGCGTCGACGGTGGCATCGTCGACGCCGAGTTCGGCGACCACGGTGCGCACCGCGAGCGTCTCGAAACCCGTTGCCACCCAGGCCGAAACGTACTGCTCCCCGCGGCGGCGGATACGCACCACCGCCGCGGGGTCCAGCCGCACCGCCCGAGTCAGGAACGTCGCGAGATTCTCCCGCTCCGCCGGATCGGGCACGTGCAACACACGTTGTTCTGACATCACGACTTTGCTGGATCAGTCGTTACGCCACTGCGCGAGATAGTCCCGCTCGTCATCGGTGAGTCGGCGCAACCGCTGCGCCTGCATGTCGAACGCGGCGATCTGCGTGGAAGCGATCACCGCCGGCGGCGAGTCCGGGGCGGCCGCGGCGGCCCGCACCTCGTAGCCGATGGTGAAGTCGACGGCCCGCAGCTGCTCGATCCACATGGCGATATCGAGCGGGGTGTCCTCGTGTCGCAGCTGTCCGCGGTAACGGACCCGCAGGTCGGCGAGGACGCAGCCCGTGCCGAGCGCGGCGGTGGGCCGGCCCGGCTCGAGCAGCCACGGGATGCGCGCTTCCTCCAGCAGGGTCACCATGCGGGCATGGTTCACATGCTGGAAAGCATCCATGTCCGACCACCTGACCTCGACCTGGGTGTGGAAACGCTTGGGCAGCACGGCTTGGCCGCCCTGCGCCTTCCCGTGACCGTTCAACGGACTCGTCACCGTGCTGCTACCTCCGACTGGGCGCCCACCCCGCTCACCATGCTTCGCACCTGCCGCGCTGCAACCGACAGCGTGGCGAGATCGTGGGTTCCGGACTCGAACAACTCCGACAGTGCGGCACGGGCACGCCCGAGCCTGGACTGATTCTTCGACTCCCAGTATGCAATCTTCTCGTCCGCGCTCTCCTCCGGGTCTCCGGCGGAGAGCACGTCCAGGGTCAGCGAGCGCAGCGAGGCGTACATGTCGTCGCGCAGCGCGAGCCTGGCCAGCGAGTGCCAGCGGTCGCCGCGTTCCAGGTGGCTGACCGCCTGCAACAACCAGTCGATCTTGAGGTGCTCGTTCAGCGCGTAGTAGAGCGCGCCGACCTCGTCGCCGTCCCGATCGGTGATATCGGCGATATCCACGATGTCCAGCAGCGGGAACAGGTTGAGCAGCCCGAACACCTCGGTGGCCAGGTCGGTCGGCGCCCCGCGCGCGATCAGCTCGGCCGATTGATCGGTGAGTGTCGAGACGTGGTGCCCGCGCAGCCAACCCGGCACCTTCGGCGCCAGTTCCTGCACGTCCCGGCAGTACCGGTTGATCTCGGCGCCGACCGCGATCGGCTGCGGCCGATTGCTCAGGAACCACCGCGACGCCCGGTCCAGCGTGCGCTTGGTCTCCAGTTCCAGCAGGTCACGCACCGAGGTGGTGGCGTCGGCCGCCCGGATCCGCGCCCACATCTGCGGCAGGCCGAAGATCTCGGTGGCCGCGGCGAACGCACGCACCGAGTCGGTGGCGGTCGCGCCGGTCTCCTCGCTCAACCGGTGCGCGTAGGTGATGCCGCCGTAGTCCACCATCTCGTTGACGATCATCGTGGTGAGGATCTCGCGACGCAGCCGGTGCTTCTTGATCGCCGCACCGAACCGGTCGCGCAGCGGCGTCGGGAAGTAGTCCGGCAACCGGGTGGTGAAGTAGGCGCTGTCCGGCAGATCCGTCTGGAGCAGGTCCGCCTTGAGCGAAAGCTTCACGTGCGCCATCAGATTCGCCAGCTCCGGCGAGGTCAGGCCCACACCCTCCTCGAGCATGCGCTGCATCTGCGCCTCGGAGGGCAACGCCTCCAGTTCGCGGTCCAGACCGCGGCGCTCCTCGAGATCGTCGATCAGGCGCATGTGCACGTTCAGCATCTGCGGTGCGTCGGTGCGCGAGATACCCATCAGGAAGTTCTGCGCCACATTGTCTTCGAGCACGATCTGCGCGACCTCGTCGGTCATCGAGGCGAGCAGCGGGTTGCGATCCGGCTCCGCCAGTTCGCCGCTGCTGACGACACCGTCGAGCAGCACCTTGATGTTGACCTCGTGGTCGGAGCAGTCGACGCCCGCCGAGTTGTCCAGCGCGTCGGTGTTCATCTTGCCGCCGTTGCGGCAGAACTCGATCCGGCCGAGCGCCGTCGCACCCAGGTTGCCGCCCTCGCCGATCACCTTGACGCGCAACTGATTTCCGTTGACCCGGACCGGATCGTTGGACTTGTCGCCGACGTCGGCGTTGGATTCGGTGCTCGACTTGATGTAAGTGCCGATGCCGCCGTTCCACAGCAGCTGCGCCGGGGCGAGCAGGATCGCGCGCACCAGCTCGGGCGGCGACAGGGATTCCACATCGTCGCCCAGACCCAAGGCCTTTCGCGCCTGCGGGCTGATCGGCACCGACTTCACCGTCCGGTCCCAGACGCCGCCGCCGGCACTGATCAGCTTGGCGTCGTAATCCGCCCACGACGAGCGCGGCAGCTGGAACATGCGCTGCCGCTCGGCGTAGGACGCCGCCGTGTCGGGGTTCGGATCCAAGAAGATGTGCCGGTGATCGAACGCGGCCAGCAGGCGGATGTGCTCGGAGAGCAGCATGCCGTTGCCGAACACGTCACCGCTCATGTCACCGATACCGACGACAGTGAAATCCTCTGTCTGCGTGTCGATATCCATCTCCAGGAAGTGGCGCTTGACGCTCTCCCAGGCACCCTTGGCGGTGATGCCCATCGCCTTGTGGTCGTAGCCCGCCGAGCCACCGGAGGCGAACGCGTCGCCGAGCCAGAAGCCGTAGCGCTTGGCCACATCGTTGGCGATATCGGAGAAGGTCGCGGTGCCCTTGTCCGCGGCGACGACCAGGTAGGTGTCGTCGCCGTCGCGACGGACCACCCGGGCCGGCGGCAGCACCTTGCCGGTGGCGCGATCGACGTTGTCGGTCACGTCCAGCAGGCCGGAGATGAAGGTCCGGTAGCAGGCGACGCCCTCGGCGCCCAGGGCCTGCCGGTCCGCGACCGGGTCACCAGTGGCGGCCGGCGGCTGCTTCACCACGAAGCCACCCTTGGCGCCGACCGGAACGATCACCGCGTTCTTCACGGCCTGCGCCTTGACCAGGCCGAGAACCTCGGTGCGGAAATCCTCGAGCCGGTCGGACCAACGCAACCCGCCGCGCGCGACCGGACCGAACCGCAGGTGCACACCTTCGACCCGGGGCGAGTACACGAAGATCTCGAACTGCGGCCGCGGCTTGGGCAATTCGCTGATCTCACGCGGCTCGACCTTCATCGACAGGTAGTCGCGCGGCATGCCCTCGGCGTCGGTGACGTAGTAGTTGGTGCGCAGCGTCGCCCGGATCAGGTTGAGGATGGCGCGCAGGATGCGGTCGGCATCCAGGCTGACCACCTCGTCGATCCGGCCGCGCACCTGGGTTTCCAGTTCGGCGGCGTGCTCGGCCGAGACGGTGTCGGGGTCGAACCGCGCCCCGAACAGGTCGACGAACAACCGGGCCACATCCGGATAGGTGAGCAGCACCCGGGAGATGTTCGCCTGGCTGTACGGGAAGCCCGCCTGCTGCAGGTACTTCGCGTAGGCCCGCAGGATCGAGACCGCACGCCACGGCAGCCGGGCACGCAGCACCAGCTCGTTGAGTCCGTCGGCTTCGGCACGGCCGTACCAGGCCGCCTCGAACGCCTCGGTGAACCGCTCACGCAGGCCACGCACTTCGGCCTCGAGCACCGCGGCGCGCTTGGAGGACTCCAGCAGTTCCGCGTCCAGGTCCCGGTCGAGCGCGCTGCGCAGCAGCTCCGGGCGGGCCAGCAGACCGAAGTCGTAGATCCAGCGCTCGCCCCCGCTGCTCGGGTCGCCGCCCGGCTGCGGTTCCAGCTCCAGCTGGTAGGGCCGCTCGTCCACCACCTCGACGCCGAGGCTCTGCAAGACCGGCAGCACCTGGCTCAATGAGATGCCCGCGCCCCCGACGTAGAGGGAGAAGCGCCAGCTCCCCGGATCCGAGCCCGCGTTGCGGTACAGGTACTGGTCGATGCCGCCGTCGCGCAGGTGCTCGAGCCGGACGATATCGGCCAGCGCGCGGTCGGCTGCGAAATCTTCCTTGTAGGCGTCCGGGAAGGCCACTGCGTAGCGCTGCACCACCGCCGGGTCCAGCATCGTCGAGGTGCTGACCTCGTCGTTCAGGTGGTCTTCCCAGGTGCGGCTCGCCTCGGCGAGCAATCCCTGGATGCGCAGCCGGTTGGCCTCGGAAGTGTCCGCCGCCGGTGTCGCCGCGTAGCGCGGGGCGCCGTGTTCGGCCGCGGGCATGCGCACGGTGAAATACACGCTGGCCAAATCGCTTTCGGCGACCCGAGCGGAGTAGTCGATATCGACACCGCCCAGTTCCCGGACCAGGATCTCCTGCATTTCCAGGCGCACCCGGGTGGTGTACCGATCACGCGGCAGGTAGACCATGCAGGCCACGAAGCGGCCGTAGCCGTCCGCGCGCAGGAACAACCGCACCTGCCGGCGCAGCCCGATGTTCAGCACCGCCACGGCGGTCTTGCGCATCGTGTCGTCGTCGGAGGAGAACAGCTCGGTGCGCGGGAAGGACTGGATGACCTCGAGCATCGCCTGCCCGGAGAAGGAGTCCAGATCGAACCCGCTCTCCTCGATCACCGAGCGCACACGCCGCTCGATCACCGGGATGTCGAGCACGTTCTCGTGCACCGCGGTGACCGTGAAAACGCCGATGAACAGGTGCTCGCCCACGATGGTGCCGGACTCGTCGAAATCGGCGACCCCGATGAAGTACGGGTAGACCGAGCGGTGCACGGTGGCCGGGACCAGACCCTGGGTCAGGATCAGCAGCGGCCGGTCGATCGCGTTGATCGGGACCTGGAAATCGGTTCCGACGTCGGGTCGCAGCACGCCGAGGCAGGTACCGGGCAGCGCGTTGGAGGACTGCTGCTCCTGCTCGGAACTCAACCGGTAGCGGGCGTACCCGAGCACGGTGAAGTTTCCGCTGGCCAGCCAGCGCAGCAGGTTCGCGGTGTCGACCAGGTCGGTCTCCGAGAACGGCGCCTTGCCGGACTTCGCGGCCAACTCCAGGTCCTCGGCCAGCTTGCTCTGGACATCCTTGATCGCTTCGGTGTCGCCGATGACCTGGCGCACGTCGGCGATCACATTCGGCAGGCCGGATTCGATCCGGCTCAGCTGCGCCCGGCTGGTGGCCGGATGCAGTTGCAGATGCATCCAGGACTCGCGCAGCCCGGCCGCGCCGTTGCCGTCCACCTCGTGCGGGGCGGCTTGTTCGAGGCGTCCGTCCGCGTCGCGCTCGACCTCGAAAATCGGATGGATAACTTCGCTCACGCTCACGCCGAGCCTGCTCAGCGATGCGGTGACCGATTCGACCAGCAGCGACATGTCGTCGGTGACGACCTGTACCGCCGCGCCGAGGCCGGAGTTGTCATCCGGGTGGTACACCCGTACTAGCGCCCGGCCGGCCGGACGGTGCATGGCCAATTCCATGTGCCGCCGGAAGATCTGTGTGATGCCGGTGATCGCGCAGTCCACATCGCCAGCGTCGACGTGGCGGAAATACGCCTCCTCGAGGGTCGCCAGTTCGCCGCGCAGTGCCTGCGGCAAACCCGCGGCCCACGCCGCACTGGACAATTCGGACGAGACCGTCATTTTTTCGCCAACTCCTCGGATTCGGTTCCGTAACAAAGCGACGCCGGTCCGAGAGTAGCTGTACGTCGAAGACGCGGGGGTGAAATCCCTTCCAATCCTGGGGTGTTCACCACAACCGCCGTGTTCGCCACGCGATTGCCGATCTCGAACGGATGATCTCGGCACACAGCATCGTTCGGACCCACGAACGTCAGGTGTGTGCGACAGGTGCTTTCCGCGGCGGCAACGGGGCCGACGCACCTCGGTTCAGCTCGGCCACCACCTCGGCGGTGCGGACCGCCGACTGATCGAACTGCGCCTTCGCATTCACGTATCCCACCCTAGCGAGATCCGCGCGGGTCGTGTGCGCGGGCCGGTCGCCGTTGTGCCGGATCCGAGACAGTGCGTTGAGGTACTTCGGGTATCACTCATCGGGGTAGGTGCGCGGCGCACCTACCCCGACACGACCGGGATCAGTCGCGGGTGAGCTTGCGGTGCGTGACCCGGTGCGGGCGAGCCGCTTCGGCACCGAGGCGCTCGATCTTGTTGGCCTCGTACGCCTCGAAGTTGCCCTCGAACCAGAACCACTTGGCTTCGCTGTCCGAGTCGCCCTCCCACGCGAGGATGTGGGTGCAGGTCCGGTCGAGGAACCAGCGGTCGTGCGAGATGACCACGGCACAACCGGGGAACTGCTCGAGCGCGTTCTCCAGCGAGCCGAGCGTTTCCACGTCCAGGTCGTTGGTCGGCTCGTCGAGCAGGATCAGGTTGCCACCCTGCTTGAGGGTCAACGCCAGGTTCAACCGGTTGCGCTCACCACCGGAGAGCACGCCCGCGGGCTTCTGCTGATCCGGGCCCTTGAAACCGAACGCGCTGACGTAGGCCCGCGACGGCATCTCCTGATTGCCGACCTGGATGAAGTCCAGGCCCTCGGAAACCACCTGCCACACATTCTTCTTCGGGTCGATGCCCGCGCGGTTCTGGTCGACGTAGCTCAGCTTGACCGTCTCGCCGATCTTCACCGTGCCGCTGTCCGGCGCTTCCAGACCGACGATGGTCTTGAACAGCGTCGTCTTACCGACACCGTTCGGGCCGATCACGCCGACAATGCCGTTGCGCGGCAACGTGAACGACAGATCCTTGATCAGCTGCCGATCGCCGAAACCCTTGTCCAGGTGCTCGACCTCGACCACCACGTTGCCCAGGCGCGGGCCCGCCGGAATCTGGATCTCCTCGAAATCCAACTTCCTGTGCTTGTCGGCCTCCGCCGCCATCTCCTCGTAGCGGCCGAGGCGCGCCTTGTTCTTCGCCTGCCGCGCCTTGGCGCCCGAGCGGACCCAGGCCAGTTCGTCCTTGAGCCGCTTCTGCAGCTTCTGGTCCTTCTTGCCCTGCACCTCGAGTCGCTGGGCCTTCTTCTCCAGGTAGGTGGAGTAGTTGCCCTCGTACGGGTAGGCGCGGCCGCGGTCCAGCTCGAGAATCCACTGGGCCACGTTGTCGAGGAAGTACCGGTCGTGCGTGACGGCGAGAACGGCGCCCGCGTACGCGGCCAGGTGCTGTTCGAGCCAGAGCACGCTCTCGGCGTCGAGGTGGTTGGTCGGCTCGTCGAGCAGCAGCAGGTCGGGCTTGCTCAGCAGCAGCTTGCACAGCGCGACGCGACGGCGCTCACCACCGGAGAGGTTGGTGACCGGCTCGTCCGGCGGCGGGCAGCGCAGGGCGTCCATGGCCTGCTCCAGCTGGGAGTCGACGTCCCAGGCGTCGGCGTGATCCAGGTACTCCTGCAGCTTGCCCATCTCGTCCATGAGCTCATCGGAGTAGTCGGTGGCCATCAGCTCGGCGATCTCGTTGAAGCGATCCAGCTTCACCTTGACCTCGCCGAGGCCCTCCTCGACATTGCCGCGGACCGTCTTCTCCTCGTTGAGCGCCGGCTCCTGCATCAGGATGCCGACGGTCGCGTCGGTCGCCAGGAACGCGTCGCCGTTGTTCGGCTGGTCCAGTCCGGCCATGATCTTCAGGACACTGGATTTACCAGCACCGTTCGGGCCGACGACACCGATCTTGGCGCCGGGAAGGAAGTTCAAGGTGACATCGTCGAGCACGACTTTGTCGCCGTGCGCCTTGCGAACCTTCTTCATCGTGTAAATGAACTCAGCCATACAGGGAAGCCTATCGGTAAGGGGATCAACGATTACGCCCCACTGCCCCACCCTCGCAGCTCACGGGCCCGTACATTCAACCAGCACCTGATCACCGAGATTCCCACCCCCACCGGGATCCCGCACACCCCACGGTCGACCAGTTCACCCCCGCTCCAGCTGCGGTCGTGATGCCAAGGACCGGGGCGGAGTCGCCGCGCGTTCCCACCGAGGGTGGGCACGGGGGCGAGTAGTCAAGGTACCCGACGCCAGTCGTGCCTGGCTCGCACGATCGTTGCACGGAGCGCCGACGCAGACCCCATGAGCACCGCTCAAACGTCCGCCGCCACCGCGCGAAAAGCAAGCAGCCTAAGCGCCAGACGGCACGCGAAGTCGAGTACGCCCCCTGACACCACCGATTTCGAGTCCTGTCGTGCACGGAAGCCGAGTGCCATTTCCAAAGTACGGCTGATCCATCCTTACCAGCTTCGGTACAGTGCTTGATCGCTCGAGGACCTCGTGAGATTCACAACTCCTGCGCATCGTCCGCCAGCGCCACCAGTTCCTCACGTCACCAGGTCGTCAATACCAAGTGTCAACCCTGCAGTGCACCCACAGCTTTAAGATGCCCCAACGCTGATGCGACATGCTCATCCGTGAAGAGACGCCCTTTGCGCTCGGTCCATTTCCTGACCACTTCAGCAGCTTTAGTCGCATCTGAGGCGCGATGATGCCGCGCGACCCAATCCGCACTCGCGAGCAATTCCACACCGTAGGGCCCTTCGAACCCTTCAATCCACGACATCACACGGTCGATTACAGAATAGACCTGATCGTAGTCGCCATTGGCAAGGAACATCTTGGCCTCCGAATAGCCTCGTTCAGTCGGAGCTATCGGACTTAGATCAAGCACCCTACAAGCACCGTCACCGAGGCCCGTGACGTATGCACCCTCCATTCCCTGCAGGAGGTGCCGAACACGCTCGCTATAAGGCCCGTAGCGGCCTTGACTGAAGTCCAATTTCAGGCGCGGCTCAAGCAACTCGGCGAAATACATAAGTTTCTGTATCTCAAGATGGGAGGCACCATGCTGGTCTTCCCATGGCTCAGCGATAGCGCGTCGAGCGACGTAGGATCCAATCAGCGACACCACGAGCGCACGACCCCAAGTCATATTAATATGCTCTGGCGCAACGACTGGTCGCTGAACCGACGAGGGCGAAAAGAGGAGAACCCGGACACCTTCCATTCCACTCAACTTACGTCGAATTAATGGTTCGACTTCCGCCCACGACAATCCACCGTTCCCAGCACCAAGCGGTGGTATGGCGACGGTGTTTATCCCATATTCGATCAGCACACGCTTTAGATCATCTAGACCAGATTCAATGTATTCAAGCTTCGACGGCGAACGCCAGTGACGTTTTGTCGGGAAGTTGATCACCCATCGCGCACCATCGAGTTGTTCGATAGAGCTGACGAACATTCTTCCAATCTGCACGTCACCTCTTCGGCACGCAGCCTCATACTCCTTGAATACACTTGGAAACCGCCTTTTAAACTGTAGAGCGATCCCTTTTCCCATGACGCCCACGCAGTTGACCGTATTGACTAGCGCTTCGGCGTCGGCGGCAAGGAGATCGCCGCTCGCCTGCTCAACGACCATGCGGACTCCTCCTTCAGTAGAACATTTCCGGTACTACGTGATACTCGCGTACGCCACCGACATCTTGGAACGCTACCTTGGCAACTTCCAGGGCCGAAGCCTTCTTCGCTATCACCACCTGGACCAATCGCAGGTCGAATCGGTCCTTCACCAGCACCTCCGCAGCTCGACGACTCATCCGGTTTTGATCGTCGGGTGTGTTGTACCAGTCTCTCTGGCACAGGAGGTCGAAGTCTACAAAGTGACCGAGATCATCCAGCTTGCGACTGAAGCCTACTGTCGACGTCGCAGCGTTCTGGTCCGTAGCACACCAGAGACTTCCCGAAACTGCCAGATTGCCTAATACGAAACCGAGCAACACCAAATCGTCACTGCCACCGCTGTAGTCCGCGTGCCCACGGTTAACTACGTAGAGCATGGGGGACTTTGCCGCTATATAGAACGGGACATGCTCATTCACATAGCATGCAGGGTACTCACTGTCAGGTCTCACAACTATCTGGGCACGCCGCTGCTTGACGCCAGGGTTCGCCACGTTAACTTTCGGCGTTACGGCTGAGGCTGGGAGAAGAGCCTTCTCAGACGCGATTCGGCCCAAGTTGCCAGCATGGGTGAAGTGCCAAGCCAGCCAATCCCTGGGATGCTCGCGCAGCGGTGCGCCACCGCCGCAGCTCATGAAGCCAGACGCCGGGATGTAGGCCAGATCCACGAGTGCATCCTATGCTTCGGCGCCAACGGAACGTCGTCGCGTATCTACTCGGATGACGAGGCTGGCGACCTGATCACCGAGATTTCACCCCACCGGCACTCATCGCGCCCGGTCGCAGGACGGTTGGAGCCCCGCTCCGGGCTTGGTCTCCACACCATCGGAGCGGAGCGGGGGGTTCGCGGGGCGATCAGACCGGGGTAGGTACGGCTTCGTCAGCGGTGACGTGTTGTGGCGGCTGGGTGGGCGCAAGGGGGGCGGACAGGACGCCGGACTCGGCGACCGAGAATTCCTGTGGGGGTTGGTCATCGGTCCAGCGGTCTGCGGACCAGCGGGTTACCTGGGCTGTGCAGCGGGCGAGGTCGGGGCCTACTGCGGAGGCGCGCATTTCCAGGTCGCGGCGCTCTACGCCGTCTCTGCCGCGGTATTCGCGCGAGCGCAGTTGGCCGTGGGCGAGGACGGGGTCGCCGCGGTGCAGCGATACGTCGACGCCCGATACCAAACGACGCCAGCAGGAGACGGTGAGGAACAGCGCGCCGTTGTCCACCCACTCCCCTGTCGCGTGGTCGAGTCTGCGCGAATTGCTTGCCATCCGGAAGGTCAGCACCTGCTCGCCGTTCGGCAGATCCCGCTTCACCGGATTGTTCACGATCGTGCCGATCACGGTCGTATTCGCCTCGTACATGGTGACGCCCCTTCGCATTCCGCCCGCTTGCCCGGGAACTTCCGCCCCTTGATGGGATGCCACCAGCGTCGCCGATCCGGATGCCGATCGGACGGTGCGAGCCGAGAATGTGCACAACTTTCTCGGATGTGGATAACCGTTGCTTCGCAGGCGATTTCACGTTCGCGGCCGATCCTCGCGCCTACGGCCCATCTAGCCTCGCGCCCGCTCCTCGCGCCCACGCCCGACTTCGCGCTCGCACCCGATCCTCGCGCCCACGGCCGACCTCGCGCTCACAGCCAACTCGCGTTCGCGCCCGATCCTCACGCTCAAAGCCGACCTCACGCTCACGGCCGACCCCACGCTCACGGCCGACCTCGCAGCCGTAGCCGACGCCGCAGCAGCGACCGACCGCGCTAACGCGACCGCTCTCGCGTTCAGAGCTAGAGCGCCGCGAGATCGGTGTTCGCCCCGCACAGCACAATAACGGGCCGCTCCCCAGGAGCCGGAACGTACACCCCGCTCTGCACGGCCGCCAGCGCGACCGCACCGGCCAGTTCCACCACGATCCGGAACTCACGCCACAGGTAGTCCCGTGCCGTAGTGATCGCATCGTCGGTGACCAGCAGCGAGCGGATCTCGTGCCGACGTGCCACGTCCATCGCGATATCGCCGATCCTGGTGGCGCCCAACGATTCCGCGACGATACTGGACACCGCGATCTCGACCGGCCGGTT
This sequence comes from Nocardia brasiliensis IFM 10847, assembly GCF_000710915.1. Taxonomy (GTDB): domain Bacteria; phylum Actinomycetota; class Actinomycetes; order Mycobacteriales; family Mycobacteriaceae; genus Nocardia; species Nocardia brasiliensis_A. The sequence continues at coordinate 39,328 of NZ_BAUA01000159.1, read as the reverse complement.
CGCCCCCAGTGCGGCGTGCAACGTGGGAATGCCTTCCGGTTCGACGCCGATGATCTGCTGGCGCCGGCCGATCGCGGCGGCGATGCCCGCGATCAGTCCGCCCCCGCCGACCGCGGCCAGCACCGGCGGCCGCCCGCGCACCTGCTCCTCGAGCTCCAACCCGACCACGCCGGCCCCGGCGACGACCGCGGCCAGGTCGTAAGCATGCAGACGCAATGCCTTGCGTTCCACCGCCAGTTCGGTGGCGTAGTCGAGCGCCTCGGTGTAAGTCGTTCCATGCCAGAGCACTTCGGCGCCGTGCGACCACATCGCGGCGACCTTGGTGTGCGGCGCCGACTCGGGAACGACCACGGTGCACGACTTTCCGAGCTGCGCGGCGGCTAGCGCGGCGGCGATGCCCGCGTTCCCGCCCGAGGCGATCACCACCTGCTCGGCGCAGTCCGGCGCCGCCAGCAACGCGTTGAGGCTGCCGCGAACCTTGAAAGTGCCGCCGTACTGCAGGTATTCGAGTTTCATCGTGACCGGCACGGGTCCGTCCGGTCCGGCGACGCAGGTGTGGAAGACCGGCGTCTTACGGATACGTCCGGCCAGCCGCTTGCGCGCGGCCCGCACATCGGATCGGTGCACGCGGTCGATGTGGTCGTGCTCGGGGAAGACCATGGAACGCTCGTTCACAACCACACCTTGACCACATTCGACTCGACCACGACTGCACAACCATGTCCGAAAGCACAGTGTCCGATCGTGGAGCACCGTCCCGCAAGACGGATTTCGCACGATTGCCTTCGCAGGACACTGTGTCAGTGGAACACACTGTGCCACTCAAATCACGGTTGTGCCGGATCGCCCGCCGACTTCTGTGTTCCCCGATCGCGTTTGGCCAGTTCGGCGAACATCGCGTTGTGCGCGGCGAGGTCCGCGTCATGGTCGCGGTCGGCGGCCCGATCGGTGCGTTGCGCCAATCGCTTGTCGCTGCGCGACCATTGGATGAGCAGCGCGAGCATCACCACCACCAGCGGTACCTCGCCGCTCGCCCACGCCAGGCTGCCGCCGGTGCGTTGATCGCCGAGCAGGTCACCGTTCCAGTCGAGCCCGAGGCCGCGATAGAACCAGCCGCCGAGCACCGTGGTCATGCTCATCAGCGCGATCCCGAAGAACGCGTGGAACGGCAGCGAGCCGAACACCATGGCCAGCTTGGTCAGCGGCTGCACCTGACGAGGTTTCGGGTCGATACCGATCACCACCCAGTAGAACAGGTAGCCGCTGAGCAGGAAGTGCAGGTTCATCAGCAGATGCGCCCCATGGGAATCCGCGAACGTGTCGAAGATCCCGCCGAGATACAGCGCGTAGAACCCGCCGACGAAGATCACCGAGGCCACGATCGGGTGGGTCAGGAACCGCGACACCGGATTGTGCACCGCGGCCAGAATCCACTCGCGCGGTCCCGGCGCCCCGCCGCGCCCCGCGGGCGGCAGGGCGCGCAAGGCCAGTGTCACCACGCCGCCGAGCGCGAACAGGATCGGCGCCAGCATGGACAACGCCATGTGCGCGCCCATGTGCACGCTGAACATCGCGGGCGCGTACCGGCCCACCCCGGACGAGGTCGCCAGCAGCAACACCACACAGCCGGACAGCCAGGCGATGGTCCGCCCGATCGGCCAGGCGTCGCCGCGGGCCCGTAGCCTGCGCACGCCGAGCAGATAACCGATCGCGAGGACGATCGCCAACGTGCCGAAGATCAGGTCGAAGCGCCAGTCGAACAGCATCCGCCCGACCGTCGGCGGCCCGGCCAGGTTGTAACCGAGCTCCACCTCCGCGGCCGTGGGGATGCTGGTCGGCGGTGGTGGCGGCGTCCGGCCCAGGCCCACCGCGAGACCCATGGTCGCGGCGAACACCAGCACCTCTACTCCGGCGAACCGGATCAGCGCGCCGCGGTCTTTCGGGTCCGCCGCCAGCGCGGGCAGCGCGGCGCGTCGTTGCGCGTAACCGAACAGCCCGAGCAGCACCAGCGCTGCCGCCTTCGCCAGCACCAGCCTGCCGTAGGTGCTGGTGAACAGCTCGTCCCAGGGCACCCGGACCCACGAGTTGATCACCCCGCTCACCCCGATCGTGGCGAAGGCGAAGGTGGCCGTGAGAGAGAAGCGGCGCGCGGCCAGATCGGTGTGCGCGCCGCCGCGACGGGCGTGCGCCAGCAGCGCGAACAGGCCGCCGACCCATACCGCGGCCGAAACCAGGTGCAGAATCAGGCTGTTGGTGGCCACATCGTGCGCGCCGCCCGAGGAGGAATGGCCGGTCAGCGCGAGCGGCATCATCGTCGCGATCGCCGCGCCGAACAGCACCGGCATCCAACCCCAGCGCAATGCGAGCCGGGCGCCGACCGCGACGATCACCGCGAACAGCACCGTCGTGCGCCACGCGCCCGCCAGTTCGATCTGATCGATCGCCCGCCACAGCCCCACCGGATCCAGCGTGTCGCGCACCGGTTGTCCTGTGGTGTCGGACACGGTCAACGGAATCAGCAGCGCCGCACAGCAAGCCCAGAGCAGGGCGAAGTTCGAGGCGCGCCGCACCGCACGGTAGCCGCCCACGTCCAGCAGCCCGCTCGCCTGCGGCGGCACCAGAAAGGCGGCGAACAGCAGCGAGCCGACGGTCAACGCCGCGGACAGATCCGCGAGCGCGCGCACCGCGGGCAGCCCGTAGGTGGTCAACGCGCCGGGATCCGGAATACCGAGCAAACTCAGCGCCTGGGCCGCGGACAGGCCCACCACGAGTGCCGCGACCACCGCCGCGATCGCCCCCGAAAGCGCGATCACCACTGCGTATGTCGCCGCCGGCCGGTTGCTTTCCAGATCGGGGGAAGCGGACGGGTCCAGCGCAGACGACATACGACTGAGCGTAGTTCCAGTGTTATCGCGTGGCCGCGCCGGGTTTGGGCCGATATGGTGGGCTGCGGATCACGGAGGTGCTGTGTCGGTCGTGTCGATCGTGTTGATTGCCTTGGTGGCGTTGTTCTTCGCTGCCATGGGCGTTTTCGGGCTCTTGCGGCCCAGCCAACTCGTCGACCCGCTCGGGCTGCTCGCCGACCGCGCGGACGCCCGCGCCGAGGTGCGGGCCGTCTACGGCGGCTTCGGCATCGCCATCGCGGTGATCCTCGGGTTGGCCGCCGCAGATGTCGGCGACCTCAGATTCGGGGCGTGCGTGGCGGTGGCCGCCGCGCTCGGCGGTATGGCATTCGGCCGAGTGTGGTCGTCCGTCGTCGAAAGCCCGTCCGCCTTTTACCCCGTTTGGTTCTACCTGGTGCTAGAGGTGATCTTGGCCGCGATGCTCGTACTCGCCGTCGCGCTGGACCCTTAGCCATCTGGTCGGTCGCTATAATTGGCGCGCTGGACAGCACGACCAATGTCGGCCATGGTGGAACCCACTGCCTCCGTAGCTCAGTTGGATAGAGCAAGGGCCTTCTAATCCCTAGGTCGCAGGTTCGATTCCTGCCGGGGGCGCCACACCCGCTCTGACCTGGATATACTCCGGGTCAGAGCGGGGATACCCATCTCGGGAAGCGCTCAAACACCCAGAAACTGCACTGCCGGTGAGGAGTTGAGCAGCAGTTTCCCAGCGGGTCGCCTCTGCTCGCTCAGGGATCGAGGCGGTCCTGACTCTCGGGCCTCGGTGCGTTCACGGCGTGCGAGCCCGGCGCGTTGAGGGTGGTGCGCGGGGATTGGCCGTAAAGGTGCCGGTAGGCCGCAGCGAAACGGCCGGGATGGCCGAAGCCCAACTCGATGGCGATCCCGGTGACCGTGCAACCGTCTCCGGCGCAGCATTGGTCGAGTTCGTCGTGCGCGGCATGCAGGCGCAGCTCCCGCAGGTAAGCCATCGGAGTGGTGTGCAAATGGTGCCGAAACGCCATTTGGATGGTCCGCACCGACACGAAACCCGCGGCCGCGATATCGGCGATGGCGAGTTCGTCGCGCAGATGCTTCTGCATGAACGCCACCGCGCGCCGCACCGGCTCGTCGGCGGTACGCGGCTCCGGTGGCGGCTCGACCGGCACCGAATCGGCGGTCACGACGGCGTTCGCGCAGGCGGCCAGGTAGGCCGCCGCGTCCTCGGCCAACCCCAACTCGCCGGTCTCGGCCTCGACGGTGTGCTGATGCGCGATCACCGACCGCACCAACTCCACCGCGCGCATATCGGGGGCAGGCCCGTCATATCCGCCGGAACAGACCACACGCAGGAACTCCTCGATCGCGGCCACGTCCCGACCGCTGAACCGCGTCCACGATGCCACCAGCCCACCTCCTACAACCCGACGAGCACGATCCACGTGCCGAATCCCTTCCGATCAGCCTGCTCTTGGCATACCCCCATAGACAATCGGCGACACTCGGCAAACTCCCGCCCCGCGAGCGGCGCGTCCCGCACTGCGCTTCTTCCGCGGCAAACCCAACTCCGAATCGCCGGACTACTCGGCGTCTCCCAGATGCAGATCTCGCGCATCCTCAGCAGCCCCCCGTCCCGATTACGCGAACGGACGCTGGCCAACGACTGCCCCGGCTTTCTGCACCGAGGCCGCTTCGACGCGTCGGGCGACGCGATCGCCGACGCACCGCACGAAAACGAGGACCCAGATCCGCCACCGACGGGCGCGGCGATGGCTCGGTGGTTGCGTCGCCGGCGGCTGCTGCGCCGGGTGTCGACCTAGAGGCGGCGGACGAGATCAGCCGGTCCGCGGTTCCGATACTCGACATACCTTCCGCCGCAACGCCGTCCGAGCACGGTGGGCCGTTGCGGCTACCTGCCGAATGGGAGCCGACGGAAAGAGTTCCGCGGCTCGACAATACCGGGCACCGTGCGATGAGATCGGTGACCACCGATGAGTTCTCGCCTCCGGTACCGTCGATACCGGCATGACGACACACAAGCTCGAAACCTCCGGCGCGACGCTCACTTACGATGTCCACGGACCGATCCCGACCGCGGACGGGCGGCCGCCGCTGCTCATGACCGGCCTCCCGATGGACGCCAGCGGTTTCACCGCGCTCGCCGCGCATTTCCCGGACCGTACGATCGTCACCTACGACCCGCGCGGGCTCGGTCGCAGCGTGCGCACCGACGGCGAGGTCGACAACGTCCCCGCGGTCCACGCCGGCGACGTGCACGCCGTCATCGAGGCGCTCGACGCGGGCCCGGTCGAGGTCTTCGCCAGCAGCGGCGGGGCGATCGTCGCACTGGCGCTCGTGACCGCCCACCCCGACGACGTGAGCACGTTGGTGGCACATGAACCGCCGCTGCTGTCGGTGCTCCCCGATGCCGCCGCGGCCCAACGCGCGGCAGACGGGTACCGCGCCGCCTACGCGGCGAACGGTTTCGGCGCGGGCATGGCGACCTTCATCGCGATGACCTCCTGGCAGGGCGAATTCACCGACGACTATTTCGCTGCGCCCGCCGCCGATCCCGCGATGTTCGGCCTGCCCACCGAAGACGACGGCGACCGCGACCACCCGCTGCTGTCGGAGCGTTCCCGGCCGGTCCTCGACTACCGCCCAGATATCGCCGCACTCAACGCGGCATCGACCCGGATCGTCCTCGGTTACGGCGAAGAGTCGACCGGCACGGTCACCCACCGCACCTCGGCGGCGCTGGCCGATCAACTCGGCCAAAAGCCTGTGCTGTTCCCGAGCCACCACGGCGGCTTCACCGGCCCCGAGTCCGGCTATCCGGGTGAGCCCGCGGCTTTCGCCCAGGTCCTCCACGAAGTCCTCGACACGAAAAACTGATCGAGCGTTCCCGATGGTCGAAAGCCGTTGTCGCGGTGCGGTGCACAGGATCAGAACGCCGCTGTGGGCCGCACTCGCCGGGGTCGTGGTGTTGATTGCCGCTTGCTCCTCGTCGCTGACCGATTATCGCGCCGAAGCCGAAAAGCTCGATAACGAGATCTCGGCGATGCCGGGGGTGCAGCACTTCGAACTCTCCGTCGCCAGCGACTTCTTCCTCGGGGACAACTACTTTCGACTCACCGCGACCATGCCCGAGGCGACCGAGCCGCAGATCGGCCGGGTGATCGCCCGCATCGGCGAACGCCTGGGCAAGTTCGGCGGTTTGCGGGATCGGAGTTTCGAATTCGTCGTCGGCGACCGAGCCCGGGTCGGCACTCCCAGGACACCGGAGGTGGACTCGTTCCTGGACGCGGTCCGAAACGTCCGCCGTTACAGCGCCGCGAGGCGCGAGGCGCGAGGACACCATATCCTGGGAAGTGCTTCCCACACCGCGGATCTCCGTCGGGGCGGAGCGTACCGGCACGGCCGAGCCGCTCGCCGCGATCCGGGCGATGATCGGCCCCACGACCGCCGCCGACGTCTCGATCGAAGCGACCGGGCGATGGAACGTCGACCTACCGCTGTCGGTCGAGCGGGAAACGGAGCTTCGCCGCCAGTTGCCCGAAAACCCTTGGGCCACACAGTTAGTCGTCGTCAAGAACGGCGCGGTCGTCCAGCTTTCCGTGCGCAACACGACACCGTCGGCCGTCGATCCCGACCTTGCCTACACCCAATTGTCCGACACCATAAGGAAATTGGGACCGACCACCGCGCATCCCCTGCTCCTGAACTGGAGCTGGTTCTTCGCCTACACCGAGGGAAAGCGCAACGAAGGCTCCGTCCACGCCGCGGGCTGCAACTACACGATCCCCACCGCCGACGAAACACTCAGCGCCCCAGCACGAACCGTCCAGCACAGGATGCGCCAGGAGTTCGACACCTGCCGGTGAGAGCCGGATTCAGCAGAACAGCCGCGGACACGATCGGCGTCCCTGAGTCCTGTAGCGAGATTTCAGGTGGGATCGAGACCGTTGAGCACGGCGCGCAGCCCGTGGCCGAAACGCTGCACCGGGTCGGTGTTCGGATAACGTTCGAAGTAGGCGGTGACCGGCGTGACGTCTTGCCCATCGGCTGAGGTCAACCGCGAAATGTCAGCCGCGGTGAACGAACTCGCTCGACCCGCGCACGTCCAAGCGGATTCCGCGAGTGCGGCACCGAGCACGTAGTAGTAGAAGCCTGTCAGTGCCGAATCCAGGTGGCCACCGGTGAAGCCCGCGGCGGTCAGCACCCGCAGGATCGTGCCGAATTGCGCGACGGCCGCGGGGCCCAGCGGCGGGTTGTCACCGACCAGCGCGGCGGCCCACGGATGACGCACCAACGCCAGGAAGGTGCGGTGGCCGATCGCGGTCAGCGCGGCTCGCCAGTCATCCGCCACCGGGTCGGCCGCGAGCGCCTCCGCGAACACCGCGTCGACCGCGAGTTCCAGCAGATCGTCTTTGGTGGCGACGTATCCGTACAGCGTCATCGGCGCGGCATCGAGCCGGGCGGCGAGCTTGCGCATGGTCAGACCGGACACCGACTCCTCATCGAGCAGCGCAACAGCGGCGGCCACGATCTGGTCGAGGTCGAGTGCGGGCGGGTTGCGCGTCGGCTTCGCCGGGCGCAGCCACACCGAGTTCCGTTCGGGCATTGCCCGATCCTACGGCGACACGTACATTGAACGCATATCCGTACAACGTACGGGTCGAGCGTACTATGTACGAACTGGCGGACGGCAGCGTGCTCGCTCCGCCTGGATCGAGGGAGAAACTTTGTCGGGGAACGAAACTCATGAGGTAGATGTCGTGATCATCGGCGCAGGCCTTTCCGGCCTGGCCGCGGCGCGACGCCTGGTCGATAACGGCCGCTCGGTCGTGGTACTGGAAGCCAAGACGCAGGTCGGCGGGCGCACCCGCGACGGCTGGGCGGGCACGACCCGCGTCGACGACGGCGCATCACTGGTATACCCCGTGCACCACAACGTGTTTCGGCTCGCTGCGGCGCACCGGGTCGAGTTGTTCGAGGGGAACTTCGACGGACGATTCTTGTTCGTTTCCGAGGGCGTGACGCACACCCTCCGGCTCGGCTCGACACCCGGTATTCGCCTACTCGGCCGCCCCAGCTTGCGACCGTTGCTACGGATAGCCCTACGTCTCACGGCACGGTGGCTCGACCTGCCGCTCACGCCCGCGGATCTGACCGAACTGCTCGGCGCGATCGGACGTTTGGACGACTTGGCGGCCACGGTGCCGGCGCAGGCACCGTGGACCGCGCCCGACGCGGTCGCGCTGGATCGGCGCACGCTGGGGTCCTGGCTGGCCGACGAATTGACCTCGCCGTCCACACGCGCGGTAGTCGAGTCGAGCCTGGCCGGGTTCGTCCCGTTGTCGACCTCGCTGCTCTACACACTGCACTTCTTGAACACCTGGGGTGGTGTCGGGTCACTGCTGTTCGGACAGCAGCGCTCGGTCTATCGGTTCAACGGTGGTGCAGCGGGTTTGGCAGTGGCCGTCGCGGAATCACTCGGCGATCGAGTGCAGCTCGGCAGCCCGGCGCGAGCCATCCATCGACAGCGCGACCGTGTCATAGTGCATAGCGCGACAGCGGAATTCGCGGCACGGCGAGTGATCGTCGCGTTCACCCCGTCGGGCATGCGTGAAGTGCGCTTCGTGCCGGAACTACCCGGCGACCGCGCCTTGCTGCACGATGCTTGGCTACCGGTGCACGGACGTAAGATCAATGTCGTTTATCCAGAACCGTTTTGGCGCCGGGCCGGGCTTTCCGGCGCCGCGCTGGGCGATCTCGGGCCGATTCCCGGGGTGACCGATGTATCGCCCCGTGACCCCGGGGTGGGCATCCTGACCAGCTACGTCGCCGTGGACGAGACCACGGTCGACCCGGACACTCGGCGGGCCGCCGTGCTGGCGGCGTACGCCCGGCTCTTCGGCCCGCGAGCGCTGGAACCGCTGGCGTACGTCGAAAAGAACTGGGCGGATGAGCCTTTCGCCTTCGGCTGCGAAGGCGGGCTGGCCTGTGGCGCGCTGACCACGACGCGTCGCCTGCCGAAAGAACCTGTCGGCCGCGTCCATTGGGCGGGTGTCGAGACCGCCGACGCATGGATGGGATTCATGAGCGGCGCGATTCAAGCCGGCGAACGCGCCGCCGACGAGGTCCTCGCCGCAGGTTGAGCCCGGAACGGTAGCGGCCTGCTTCGGGGCGCGGTGATCGGCGTCTCTCACTCGCCGCTACTGCCACCACCGGCGTGGAATTCCGAGGATGAGGAGCTGGTTTCCTCGCTGCGCCGGACGCCGTTCCCAGCTGGCTTGTCGTCGCGGCGGCGACGGAGTCCGAGGACGCCGAGCACCACCAGCGCGGCCGCGACGAGCACGCAGATACCGGCGGCGGTCAGGGAGAAATCAACGAGCGCGGCGGCGGCGATCAGCACCACGCCAGCGACGACGAACAGCATGAGCCCTCCCGGCGAAAGCAGTGTGACCAGCATACGAACTCCGTCAGAAACGGTTCTGCAAAAACGCTGTTAACACCGGTGTACGCGATAGACGATTGCTACTACATCTGGTTGACAGCGCGACGCGGTCGGGACAAAGAAGGCCCACCTGTCCGCATCGTAAAGGCACCAGGGGAAGGAACACATGAACCCCGCCGACGCCACCGATCCGGGAACCGCTCGTGAGCACCGACGCGCATCCTGAGCGAACTTTCGCCGGGTACATCATCGAACGACTGATCGGGCAGGGCGGCGTCGGACGCGTCTATCTGGCCAGGCACCCGAGACTGCCGCGGCTGGTCGCGCTCAAGGTGCTGGACAAGATGTTCGCAGGCGATTCCGGTAGCCGAGCCCGATTCGAGCGCGAGGCCGAAACGGCGTCCCGGCTCGACCACCCCAACATCGTCTCGATCTACGATCGCGGCCACACCGCCGACGCGACCTGGATCGCGATGCAGTTCATCGACGGCACCGACGCGCTCGCCGCGATCCGCAACGGGCCGATGCCGGTCGCGCGAGCCGTGCGGATCACCACCGAGATCGCGAAGGCGCTCGATCATGCACACGAGCGCGGCGTGCTGCACCGCGATATCAAGCCGTCGAATATCCTGCTCGAACGGCCGACCGCCGACGAACCCGAGCGGGTGTTCCTCGCCGATTTCGGTATCGCCAAGATGACCCAGGGCGCTGGGGAGTTGACCGTCGAAGGCCTGTTCGTCGGTAGCCTCAGCTATGCCGCGCCGGAACAGTTGAGCGGGCAGGATCTCGATCGTCGCGTCGACGTCTACGCACTCGGCTGCACCCTCTACCAGCTGCTGACCGGCGAAACCCCTTATGGCTCAGACAATATGGCGAACCTGCTGCAGGCCCATCTGTTCGCGCCGATCCCGTGTCCGAGCCGGCATCCCGGCGCGCGCCCCGAACTCAGCGCGTTCGACTCGATCATCGAACGCGCACTCGCGAAGAACCGCGACGACCGCTTCGCGACGTGTGGAGAACTCGCGGCCGCCGCCGAGGCCGCGTTGGACAGTGCGCTGCCCGAACTTCCCACCGTGATCGGCCCCATCCAGAGCGTCGACGTCGCGTGGGGATCTCCCTCCGGCCCGAGCAACGACAGTCCGACGATCATCCAGAGCGTCACTCAGGTGACGCCATCCGCCAATCCTGTCGAGGCTTCCGGGGATTTGTGCGGGCACCGGATGGGCGGGCGCTACCATCTGCTCGAATACATGGCCCGCGGCCTTTCCGGCGACCTCTACAAGGCCTATGACGACATACTCGGCGAACTGGTCGCGGTGAAGGTCGTGCAGACCGTCGACGCCGACACCAAGAAACGACTCCAGCGAGGCGGTCGGGTATGGCTCAAGTTGAAGCCGCACCCCAATGTCGTCGAGGTGATGGATGTGCAGAATCAGCTCGGCACAGATCCGCCCTACATCGTCAGCAGAATCGTCGACGGCATCGATCTCGCCGAACTCATCAAGAACCGGGATCTGCGCCTCGATGAAGCCATCTGGATCGTCGTTCAGGTCTGCGCCGCCCTCGAACACATCCACGCCAGCGGCATCGTCCACCGCGAGATCAAGCCGAGCAATATCTTGGTCGCCGGAAAGGATCTGCTTGTCACCGTGTTGGATTCGGGCATCGCCAGACACGAGAACCCGGCGGTCGACTCGTTCACGAAAACCGGCATATTCGTCGGTGATCTCGCCTACGCGGCGCCTGAACAGATGCACCAGGGATACCAGGTCGGGCGCCGCGCCGATATCTACGCGGTGGTCGCGGTCCTGTACGAACTGGTGACCGGCGCCCGGTTGCCGTTTCCCATGCCGGATGGGTGGGAGCCGGATCAGCAAGCGCTCGCCGAGTTGCCCGAACGCCTCCGATCGGCGCTGATCCGCGGGCTGTGCCGGAACCCGAAGGATCGATTCACCAGTATCGGCGAGTTGCACGACTGCCTCGCCCCGCTCTCACGCCGCGCATCGCAGCCTCCCGCCCAGGGTCCCGTAGTTGTTGCGCTGCACGGGATTCGGACGCACGCAGCCTGGCAGCGCGCTTTCACCGAGGTCGCAGGCCGAGCGGGTCTGGGCACGCACGTCGACCTGTGGAATTTCGGGTACTTCTCCGTTCTCCGCTTCCTGCTGCCGTGGGCGCGCCTGTCCAAGGTGCGCTGGTTCCGGCAGGTGTACCAGCAGGAATTCGGTACCGGCAGTCAGGAACCGCCATCGATCGTCGCGCACAGCTTCGGCACCTACATCCTCGGCAACGCGCTACTGCGTTACCCCTACCTGCGATTCCGCAAAGTACTGCTCTGCGGATCCATCCTGCCGACCAACTTCCCCTGGGATCAGCTCATCGAACGCGGCCAAGTACAAGCCGTACGAAACGAATTCGGCAGCGAAGACGTGTGGACCCGCGCCGTCAATTGGTTCGTCTCCGGCACCGGTCCCTCCGGGCTGCAAGGGTTCACCGCACAATGCCCTCGACTGCAACAAGAGAATTTCACCTTCGCCCACAGTGAATACTTCGAACGCGGGCACATGAACAGCCGATGGTTGCCGTTCCTCACCGCCCACCTCGAGGAACGCCCGATCCACGAAACCTGCATCCCCACACCACCTATCGAGCGTCGCCCCTGGGGGCTGTACCTGTCCTACTCGGCCCTCGCCGCCTGCGCCATCCTGATCGCCCTCATCGTGCTCTGAGCCCGGACGGGGCCACGCGGCGTCACGAACACCGACCACGCACCTCGAGACCGGCCAGCCTTTTCCGCCGACCGGCTCAGAGTTCGGGTCCGTTCCCCTCATCCGGGTCTCTGCGACGGTGATAACGCGCCACAAATGCGCCCTTTGCCGTGCACGTTCGCCTGTCACTGCTGCGCCCACGCAATTCCGACTTACTCATGCTCGGCGGTACCCACCGACAACGTTCGTCTTTGCTCATACCCAGTTGGACCCGCGCACAGCATCGCAGGTTCCCCGCGACACGCACCTGTCCCCGACGTGTCCTGTCCACTGCCACCGTCAGGCACCTTCCGGGCCCAGGGACGCCACTGCGATGTGCCCCTTCAGGTTTGCTGCGCATGCTCCGCAGCCGTCGCAAAGCGGCCTCGGGCACCGCGGGCGGTGTGACGGGACAGACAACGCTGTAGTTGAATTCGCGGCTACCGCAGCCGAGCGGGGCGAAAGCGGCCATTGCTCACAATCGCAGGTCACGACCGTCCGCATGCAGACTCCCGGATGGTTGCTGAATAATTGCTGCAATGGTTCCATGGATCCTGAAGCTGCTGAGAAGTAGGCATTCCCAGGGATTGCTCCGGCTTCGGATCTAATGGGAGGGGACCATGCAACATCCGCTGGAAGACACACTTCGCCGCACACTCTGCAAGGGCGCGGTCGCACTCGCTGTACTCGGCTCGATCACGACCGGCACGGTCCTGATAGCGACGATCGACCAACCCGTCGCTGTCGCACAACCCGACATCCCCTGCGAGCAGTGGCAGCAGATGCACCCGGGCTGGCCGTGTATCCCGGTCCCGAAACCGCCGCCGGGCCCACCGCCCGGAACACCGGGCGGGCCCGGTGGACCGCCGACGACGGCACAACCGGCGCCGACACCGGCGCTCCCCGGCCAAGCCCCGAATCTGAGCGGGACCGGTGGCCGCGCAGGCGCGCTCACGCCCCCACCGGCCGGGCCGGGTAACGGAACCCCCATCGTCCCGGTCCCTGGACAAGAACCGGTCCCGCAACCACAACTCGCCGAACCGGCCGAGCCGAACCGGCCTGAAGCCGACCTACCACCGACCTCCAATCCTCCGCAGACTCCGCCACCGATTTCACCGCTCCCGCAACAACCACTGCCGGTGGCGTCGCGGGACCCCGGTGCACCGGCCGACGCCACGCAAACGTCCGCCCGAGCCGAGCCGCGCGGCAGCGTTTCACCGCTGACCTGGCTGCTGTTGCCACTGTTGCTGGCCGTTGCCGCGGGCGGCGTGGCTGTCGGACGCAGGTCGGTCAGGGACAAGGACTCACCGTCTGTGCAGCCCTCGACCTTCGACGGCTTGCCCGGCCTACCACCGCCCGTCGCGCCGGTACCACCGGGAACCCCGGTATTGACCTCACGGTTCGACATCACCCGCCTCTACCCGGGCGTCTATGCACCGCCCGGGCTGAGCTCCCGAGATTTCAACGACAACCCTGGCGTGCAAGGTGTGTACGGACCGAACAGCGGCCCCTACAGCGGATACGGCACGCCGATTCGGATTGATCCCGATACCACCCCCGGCGCGGTCGGCCCATGGTCGGGCAACGTCCTCCAGCCTGATCCGATCACCGGGAAAACGGGAATCTCCATCCCCACCGGGGGCAATGGTCCCAATCCGACGAACAACAGCCTCGATCTCGATATCACCAAAAAGGTCCAGCTACGAATCGTGGGACTGAAGCCGATGATGGTGTCGTCGTTCGACTACAACGGGCAACCGACCCTGGCAGTCACCTATGAGCCGATGTACCAGGTCCGAGATCTCTATTACGGGTGGGGCACCGGTATCGTCGGTCAACCAGGCAAATGGACCGATATCACGCTCGAGGATGTGAAGACGCTCGAAAGGATGGGCGCGTTCGTTCCCGTAGTTCCCGCGAGACAATAGACGTCGACCAGAAGAGGACGAGCTCATGAGCATCGACCGACTAAATGATGGTGGTCCGCCATTACGGTTCACGGCGCGACTCGGGCCGATCGCGATCGCTGTCATTTGCGGGCTGGTCCTCGTCGGCTGCTCCGAACAAGAACCCGCGCCGGGCACTGCGCACGGTGAGCAGCTCGATGAGAGCCGCGCGCAAGCCAGAATCCAGCAATACCTGACCGAGACCCTGAACGCATTGCCGCCTGGCGTCTCCCTCGCCAAACCACCCAGCGAAGTCGACGGAAAAAAGCTCGAATTCGATCTCGCGAATTTGCCGGCCGTGCCCTGTGACGGAAACCCGGACCATACCGAGGGGCCGAAAAAAGCGCAGGTCGCATACTTTCTGATCGGCATCCCCAAAGGCGAAGTCAACCGGTATCTGAACGACGTCATCCGGATCTGGAGCAACCGATTGTGGCAGACCTGGCCGCTGATCCCCGATAAGCAATCCAATGCCGTCACACTCGACGGCTATATGCTCGCTGCCCAGATCTCGCCGGCCAGCAGCCCCGACGGCGCGGACGGTCTCGCGCTGGCAGGTACCTCGCCATGCTTTGCGAACACAGCGACAGGGACCGCGACGCCACTACCGACAGCTATAGAACAAGCACGACGATGAATTGGCTACGGCGGGAGAGCATCTTCACCGATCCACCGATATCGCTGACCGGTGAGCAGCGACGTCGTGGGGTGATGGACGCACGGCGAGCGGCGCGTGCGGCACAACGATCGCTCACTTCGACGAAAAAGAAGCAGTATCGGATGTATCGGCGCGGGGCCGGTGCCGAATATCTTGACTGGGCTCGTTGGAAAGCTGCTTATCTGCGGGAATATCGTCGGCGGATTACGTTGCAGCCCGCGCAGGCGCACCACGAACTGGGCAGCGGGATGGGTAATCCCTGAAGGGTCAGAGTTGTTCGCCTTGTTCCCGGCGTCGATCCAGGTCGCTCTGCCGCTCTGCTTCTTGACGGCGGGCCTCGGCGCGCTGCTGTTCGGCGCGCTCGCGCAGGCCGCGCAGGAAGGCTTCGTCGGCGGCCGCGTCCTGGGCGACGTGGCGGCCGGGGCGGTCGTATTCGGCGTACGCGGTGGTCGAGCGCGGGCGGCCCTCGTGCTCGGGACGGCCCGCGAAGAGCCAGAGCAGCGCGCCGACGGTGGGGATGAGGATGACGACGATCAGCCAGCCCATCTTGGGCAGGTGGCGGATGCCTGCCTCCGGACAGGTGATGATGTCGATCAGGCAGTAGACCCACAGTGCCAACGTGAGCAGGCCAACGATCGCGTAGGGCATCGGTACCTCCTAGTACGTCTGCCAACCCGGTCCGCGCGGCGATTCGTGGCGAATCTCCCCCCAACCGGCCCGGGCCCGTGCCCGTAGCTGGCAGTTCTTCTCGAATAGGCGGCAGGATCGGCCCCCGACTGCCGCACCACGGCAGACCCTATCGGACGGCCGCGTGGCTCTCCACTCGACGCGGATGTGCGTTCGCCCACCTCACCGCTCAGTGCGCGAGTTTCAAGCCGATCACGCTGCCGATGATGCCAAGGAGGAAGACGACTTCGAGGAGGGTGATCGGCTCGGAGCCGGTGGTCATCGCGTAGGCGACGGTGAGGACGGCGCCGATGCCTACCCAGACGGCGTAGGCGGTGCCGACCGGAAGGTCGCGCATGGCGAAGGCCAGGCCGGCCATGCTGGCGGCGAGCGCGATCAAGAAGACGAGGGTGGGGATCAGCCGGGTGAAACCTGCCGATTTGCCTAGAGCGGTGGCCCAGATCGCTTCACACACGCCGGACAACACCAGAATCAACCAAGACATGACGAGCCTCCGAGGCCGTCTTGTCGCGCACCGGGTACGGCTCCCTCGTCCGGGGGCCCCTGCCGGGACCTGCCTTCCACGATGGCAACTCGGTGCACGGGTGGCAAGCAGGCAGCCGGTGACGTTTCTCTCCGAGGCGGAGGCTGCGGCGTCAGCGCGGCGCAGCAGCTGGACGACATCGCCCTGTACTGGTTCACCGGCACCGAGGCGTCGACTGCTCGCCGGTATTGGAGGCGCTGCGATGCGGGTGCGATCGGGAGGCCGCCACACCCCGGCAGTTGCCTCGTGCCACGCTGTAGCTATGCCCGCCTCCTTCCCTCCCAGTTCCCCGACCGATGCGCCGATCAGCAGATATGGACTGGGGACGGCCGCGGTGGGACGGCCGGGCTACATCACGCTCGGGCGAGAACTGGACCTGCCTGCCGAGCGCACGGTGGACGCGATGCGCACCCGCACGCACGTGCTGCTCGACGCCGCATGGGCGGCCGGGGTGCGGTACTTCGACACCGCTCGTTCCTACGGCCGCGCAGAGGAATTCGTCGGCGAATGGCTGACGGCGCGGCCGGAGGCCGCGGCAGCGGCCACCATCGGCAGCAAATGGGGCTACACCTATACCGCCGACTGGCAGGCGTCGGGCGTTTCGGCCCATGAGGTCAAGGAACACTCGGTCGCCGTGTTCGATCGTCAAATCCGGGAAACCCGTGCCGCTTTGGGCGAGCACCTGGATGTCTATCTGATCCATTCGGTTACTCCGGACAGCCCCGCGCTGGCCGATCGCGAGCTGCACGCGCGACTGGCGGACCTGGCCGCGGCGGGCGTCCGGGTCGGGCTGTCGACCAGCGGGCCCGCCCAGGCGGCGACCGTGCGCGCGGCGCTGGACGTCACCGTGCGCGGTGAGCCGCTGTTCGCCGCTGTCCAATCCACCTGGAACCTGCTCGACTCGTCCGCGGGACCCGCACTGGCCGAGGCACATTCGGCAGGGTGGCTGGTGGTGATCAAGGAAGCCATGGCCAACGGCCGCCTCGCCGGCCGCAACGCCACCGGCCCCGGCACCGCCGCCCTGCGCGCGGTGTCCGACCGCCTCGGCACCAGCACCGACGCGCTGGCGCTGGCCGCGGCAGCCGCGCAACCTTGGGCCGATATCGTCCTGTCCGGCGCCGCGACCCTGGATCAGCTGACCTCCAATCTCACCGCCGCCGAACTCGACCTCACACCCGCCGACCTGCACGAGCTGGCCGTCCTCACCGAATCCCCCGAAACTTTCTGGCGTACCCGCGCCGAATTGCCCTGGGCCTGAACTCCCGTGCGCCGCGGTGCAGCGAGCGGAGAATCCGCGGAAACGAAACGCCGGGCAGCGTGGCGCCGATGATGTGATAAGAGCATCACCGCAGGCCGGACGGCCCGCGACGGAACACCTCGGGGGCGAGATGACCACCGCGCAAGTGCACCATCGACGGTTGATCGTCTACGTACCCGGCTTGACCGAACATCCCGGGGCGATAGACGGCCTGTTCGCGCGGTTGCAAACCGAACCCGGCTACGGCACCGACGAAACGATCTACTGGCAGTTTCCGGACGGGATTCGCCGCTTCAGCCGCGGCACGCTGGTGAACCGGTGCCGGGATCTGGCGGACCGGATCGACGCGTATTGGACGGGACCGCGCAAGACGCCGGAGATCGTGCTCATCGGGCACAGTATCGGCGGGATCATGCACCGGTACGCCTACTTGCAGGCTTTGCGCGGGATCGACGGGCATCGGCTGCCGTGGGCGGACGCGGTGACGAGGATCGTGCTGCTGGCCGCGCCCAATCGCGGGGTCGATCCCGATCGGCTGCCGTGGTGGCAGCGCTATCCGACGAAGGTGCTGGCGCCGCTGCTGCGCCGGTTCACGGCGGTCGAATTGATCTGCGGCGCACCGTTCATCACCAATCTGCGGATCCTGTGGATGCGTGAGATCGCCCAGCTGGGCAACCAGGCGCCGATCGTGGTGCAGGTCAGCGGGAAGAAGGACCGGGCCGTCGTCAAGGAGGACAGCCGCGATCTGGAAACGCTGCCGACCGGTGTGCAGAAGGTGGTACCCGGCGCCACGCACGCGGACATCATCCGCATCGAAGCGGGCTTGTCCGAGGACTACGCCGGTCAGCGGTACGAGATTCTGCGCGCGGCGATCACCGAGCCGCTGCCGCCCAGCAATCCGGAGCCACTGCCCGCCGCCGAGGCCGCGAAAACCTCGGTGGTGTTCGCCCTGCACGGTATCCGCTCGGGCAACGGCGAATGGCCGAGTGAGCTGGAAGCGGCTCTGTTGGCGGCCGACAAGAATGTGCTCGTGGTGACGCCCTCCTACGGTCGGCTGTCGGCCTACGATTTCGCGCTCCCGTTCACGCGCCGGCGCAACCTGCGCTGGTTCGCCGATATGTACAGCTACCACCTCGCGCGCCACCCGGGCATTCCGTTCCATTTCGTCGGGCACAGCAACGGCACCTATTTGTTCGGCCAGTCGCTGAAACAGATTCCGGCCCTGCAGTTCCAACATGTGTTCCTGGCGGGCAGCGTGCTGCCGCGCGAGTTCGACTGGGTCCGCTGCGCCGACGCGGGGCAGATCGGGTCGCTGGTCAACATCTGTGCCAACCAGGACAAGCCGGTCGGCTGGCTGTGCAGCGGCCTGCGCGCGTTCCGGATGCGCGATGTCGGGGTCGGCGGGTTCACCGGCTTCGATTCGGTGCCGCCGGGCACCCGGCAGATCCGGCACATCGCGGGCGGACACGGCGCGGCCCTGGTGACCGACCGTCTTTCGGCCGTCGTCGACTACGTGCGCACCGGCGCGGCAGGCGGCGAAGCGCACGTGGTCAAGCCCGGGCGCGGCTTCGAACTGATGTCGCGGGTGGCGCCCAGGTTGGCCTGGGTGACGGTGGCCGCCGTGGCCGGGCTGAGCTGGCTGGCTCTGTCCACGATGGGCATTCTGCTCGGCGCGGCGATCGTCGCCGGGCTGCTCGCGCTCACCTACACCGCTTTGAAAGTCGCTTGAGCCCAACCGCTCCCCTGGCCGGGCACGTTCCGGCACAGTGGCACTGTGCCGCAGGACTTGCCGTTCACCAGTCGCGTTCATTCCCCGTTCAGCGCGAGACAGTGGCTGTTGATCCACTGTCCCTACGGTCCGAAAACATGACGAATCGGACTCCTCCGCCACTGGCCGCACTGCACGAACCGTGGGGTTGGGTGAAGCGGCTGCTGGTCCTCGTGTTCGTGGCGGTGGGGTGTGTGGTGCTCGAGGTCAAGGACCGCCTCCTCGGCTGATGGCAGACGGTGCGACGCCGACTCTTAAGATCGGGTGATCCCATGTTCCACTGAGAGAAGCCGATGGACGCTGCCGACCTGAGTTTTACGGTATTGGGCCGCGTCACGGTGCGGCGCGGTGCGCTGACGCTGGCGTCGGAACGCCTGCGGACCCAGGCCGTGCTCGCCGCATTGCTGTTCGCGGCCGGGCGCCCGCTCACCGCCGCACAGCTGGTGGACGCGGTGTGGGGCGAGGAGCTGCCCGGCGACCCGATTGCGTCGCTGCGCTCACACGTGCTGCTGTTGCGCAAACTCGTCGAACCCGATCGCGTGCGCCGCGGCGCGGCCACGGTGCTCGTATCGGTCGGCGACGGCTATGAGTTGCGCGTCCCCAGGGAATCGGTGGACGCCTTCCAGGCCCAGTCGCTGGCCGCTGCGGCCGACCGGGCCCGGGCCGCGGGCGATTTCGAGCAGGCACGGGCACAGCTCGACGAAGCGCTGGCATTGTGGCGTGGCGAGGTGCTGGCGGGTGTGCCGGGCCCGCTGGCAGCGGATCGGCGGCGGCACTTCACCGAGTTGCGGACGACCCTGTTGGAAGCCGGTTTCGAGGTCGATCTCCAACGGGGGCGACACGAGCAGGTGCTCGGCGAATTGGCCACTGCCAGTGACGAATTCCCGCTGCGCGAGCGACTGCGCGGACTGCGGATGACCGCCCTGTATCGCTGCGGCCGACGCAGTGAGGCCCTGTCGGTGTACACCGACACCCGGCGGCTGCTCATCGACCAACTCGGCATCGAACCCGGCCCCGAGCTGGCCGAACTGCACCAGCGCATCCTCGACGACGATCTGGCCCCACCCGCGGCGCACGCTGTCCGTCCTTGGCTCCGGAAGAACGTCCGGCCAGCCCAGATACCCAGGGGCATAGCGGACTTCACT
Organism: Nocardia brasiliensis IFM 10847; assembly: GCF_000710915.1. Taxonomy (GTDB): domain Bacteria; phylum Actinomycetota; class Actinomycetes; order Mycobacteriales; family Mycobacteriaceae; genus Nocardia; species Nocardia brasiliensis_A. The sequence continues at coordinate 19,260 of NZ_BAUA01000159.1, read as the reverse complement.
GGACGCGCGGCACTGGTCGACGAGCTCTGTGCGACGTTGATCCCCGCGGGAGACACCCCGCCCATCGTGGTGCTCACCGGGATGGGCGGGGTCGGTAAAACGACTCTGGCGACGCACGTCGCGCGCGAGATCAGCGCGCATTTCCCGGACGGACAGCTCTACGCCGACCTGCACAGCATGGACGATCGTCCCGCCGAACCGGTCGGCGTGCTCGGTGCCTTCCTGCGCGCACTGGCGGTGCCGGACAGCGATATCCCACCCACCGAGTCCGAACGAGCGGCGCTGCTGCGCAGCATGCTCACCGACCGCCGCATGCTGCTGGTGCTCGACAACGCGGGCACGCTGGATCAGGTGCGGCCGTTGCTGCCGAGTGGGTCCGGCTGCGCTGTCCTGGTCACCAGCCGTGCGGTGCTGCCGTTACCGGACGCGACGTACCGGCCGCTCGGCGTCCTGTCCGCGGCCGAGGCGCGAAACCTGTTGGCACGCATAGTAGGAACGGACCGCACCGCCGCGGAACCCGCAGCCGCCGACGCGGTCGTCGCGGCCTGCGGTCGATTGCCGTTGGCGATCAGGATCATCGGCGCCCGCCTGGTGGCGCGACCGCACTGGAGCATGGCCGCCGTGGCACAGCGGCTGGCCGACGAACGGCATCGCCTCCCGGAGTTGCGCTGCGGCGACCTGACCGTGGACGCCTGCTTCGCGTTCGGCTACCGGCAGTTGCCCGCCGCCACCGCGCGGACGTTCGTGGCACTGGCCGTTCCCGCGGTGCCGGACCTCTCGGTCGCCGCGGCCGCGTCGATCCTGGGTCTCGATACCGCTGCGGCGGCACAGGTCTGCGAGTCACTCGTCGACCTTGGGCTGTTGCAATCCGTCGGCGACGATCGGTACAGCTACCACGATCTGCTGCGGCTGTTCGCCCACACCGTCGACACCGAGATCGACCGGGCAGAGGTGCTGTCGCGCCTGCTGGACTACTACCTCGCGACCGCGAAAAACATCGTCCGCCATCGTTATCCCGGCCATCGGCTCGACTATGTCCGACCCACAGCGCAACCCGGCACCGCGATCGGCACCGAAGCCGCCGCACAGACCTGGCTGGACACCGAGCGCACGGCGTTGATCGCGCTGCACCGCCAGATCGCCGTGGATCACCCCGCACTCGTGCCCGCGAGCGTGGACGTCGCGATGTTGGTCAGCGAGAGCGTCGACCCGTCGGCACAGTCCGGGCAGTTGGCCGCCGCGGTGCGCGGGCTGCTCTCTGTCGCAGCGGGATTCGACGACCCGGACACCGAGCTCCGCGCCCGCGTGGCACTCGGCTTGATCCTCGCCCTGGACCTGGGCCGCGGTGACGACGCCGTCGCCGTGCTCGAACCCGTGCGAAAGATACTGCGACCGAACGGGAGCAGTCTGCTGCTGGCCTTCGCCGAGCACCTGCTGGGCGCCGCCGCGCTCAGCGTCGGACGTGCCGCCGACGCGATCACCCACATGGCCGCCGCGGTCGAGATCTTCCACGACCTGGACGACCCGGCCTGGGAGGGATGGGCCTGCGCCACCCTCGCCGACCGGTACGGCGATGCCGCGCAATGGGATCGAGCCGCCGATGCCGCCGAGCGCGCACTGCACCTCGCCGAGCGACTGGGTGGCGCGGCCTTCGAGTCGCTGGCCCGGAGTCAGCTGGGCCGGGTGGTCCTGATGCGCGATCATGATCCGGAGCGGGCCGTGACGCTCTGCGCGGACGCGGTGCGCACGGCCCGTGGGCACGGACGCCGGTTGCTCCTGGGCTGGGCGCTGTACCGGCAGGCGGAGGTCGGCCTGTACGGGCAACACTTCGATATCGCTGAAGCCGCTGCGGCCGAAGCTGTTTCGGTACTCACCGAGGCCGCGGACCCGATCCGCCGAGGACACGCGCTGGACTATCGGGCCCGAGCACTGGCCGCGCTGGGGCGCGATATCGAAGCCCAGCAGGTGCGCGCGCAGCTCGCCGAGTTGGCCACCCGGATCGGCCGCACACCACCGAGGGCGGCCGAGTTCGACGTCGTCGGCGCGGGGAGCACCGGCCGCCCCTGACGGCCGCCCTGGACCGTCTCGCCCATCGCACCAGGTCGGGCGGGCGTTCATTCGCGGCTCAACGCCAGCTCGAGCACACCGCCCAAGATCGGATCGACAGCACGTTCCCCGGTCCGATCGGAGCAGTTCACCATGCCTTTCGCCGCCACTATCGGCAGCAAGACCATCGATGTGATCGGGTATCCGTGCAGTGCGCGCGGACGAGGGCTGCGCACGGCCGTCACGGCGGCGCACCACCTCGCCGCCCGCGGCGCCCGGGTCCGTCAACTGCGCGGCACCACTCCCGCGACGACGATCGACCTGATACGCGAGCGGCTCAGCCGGCCCGACCGTCCGGAGGTCATCGCCTGCGCAGGTGGTGACGACCTGATATCACTTGTCCTGCAAGCTATCTCCGGCACCGGGGTCGCGCTCGGCGTGCTGCCGACCGGGCACCGGGACGATCTCGCCGCAGCACTCGGCATACCGCTGAGCGACCCGCGGGCGGCGGCCGAGGTCGTACTGGCCGGACAGCTCCGCGAGATCGACGTGGGAGTGGCCGGCACTGCACCAGCCGCGCCCACCATGTTCACCACCGCCGTGCACATCGGGTCCGACACCCGGCTGCTGGAGCGCCCGTATCGGCCGTGGTCCCCCGGCCTTCCCGCGGCGCTGCTGGCACCCTCCGCACAACCGGTAAGGATCGAATTAGCTTGTGGTACTGACCTTTCCACGTCAACGGTAATCGACACCGAGGCGTCGCTCGTGACCGTGGGCAATATCGGCCGCACCGGCGGCAAGCGGATCTGCCCCGACGCGCGGCTCGACGACGGTCTGCTCGACGTCACCGTGATCGGCTCCGCGCCGCGCGGACAGACACTCCGTGTGCTGGCCGCGCTGGCCGCCGGCCGGGCGGTCGCTCACCCCGCCGTCACCTACCACCAAGCTGCCGCCGTGTCCGTGTGGTGTCCGGCGGGCAGCGCGATCGTCGACGGCACATCACTGGATGCCCGGCCCTGCACCGCGCACGTTCTGCGCGGCGCACAGGCCGTCCTGGTGCCGTGAATCTCATGAACCGACCCCTGAGGAGAACCTCGTGAAATACCGAATCGGCGCCATCGACCAGAACTTCGCACCGAACAGACTCACCGTCTCATACGTGGCGATCTGTGCGGGCGTGGTCGACACCGACCTACTGCGGCGGGCCTTCGCGCACACGTGCCGTCGCTATCCGATGCTGTGCGGGCGGCTCCGCTCGGACGCTGGCGACTGCTACGTCCACGTTATCGATAGCGACCACGACGACGCCGTCACCGAGACGGTGCACAGCAGCGTCGCCGAGTGGCTCGCACGCGGGCTCGACACAGTCGATCCGGCAGTTCGGCTGGCGACCCTGGAGATCGTGCACGCCGGCGCGACCACTGCGGTCGCACTGCGCGTATCCCACGCCATCGGCGACGCGCACCTGGGATTCGAACTCCTCACCGAACTCTGGCGGACGGCCACCGCACTCGCCGCCGGGGCACTCGCGGACCCCGCCCCGGTCCTGCCCCGCAGGCTGGAGGAATTACTCCACGAGCGTGGGATTCCCGTCCCCGACGTAGCACTGCCCGCACCCAATGGCCTCTACCGCTTCACGCCGACGGAGACACTCGGCCGACCGGGGCTGCGCCTCGCCACCGAAGAGCGGATCACGCTGTCGGACAGGGACACCGGCGCGCTGCTCCGCCTCGCCCGAGCGCAGGGCACGACGGTGCACGCGCTGCTCAGCGCCGCGGTGATCCGGGCCGAGCGGGCAATGATCGCCGAAACTTCCGGCGCCGCACCCGAAGACGAGCTGCCCATGATCATCGGACATGCCGTCGACCTGCGCCCGCACCTGACACCGCCGGCTCCGGTCACCGACACCAGCAACGGTCTCGGGTACGCGCCCACCGTCACCCTGTGCGGACCGGAGGCCGACCTGCTCACCCTCGGCAAAGAGGTGAAGGCGCAGATCGTGTACGGCATCGACAGCGGCACCGCGCTGGCCACCATGTTCGCCGCGGCCCGCAGCGGGCAGAGCACACCGGACACCGCCGTCAACATCCTCACCAACTGGGGCGTCGTGCCCGCGCTGGAGTGCCCGGAAGGGATGGAGGTGGTCGACTTCCGTGGCTTCGTCACCGGTGATTCCGTCCCGGAGCTCAGCTACTTCGTCTACACCTTCCGAGGTCGCCTGAGCATCGAGTTCACCTACGCCGAAAACCACCATCACCGCACCCGGATCGCCGCACTGCGCCGCCTCGTGGCCGGGAACCTCGCGGAGTTGATCTATGGTCTGGCCCGCCAGAACTGACCGTCCGCGCACCGCGACGACATCGGGGCTGGTGTCGCCGAATCCTTTTTCCGCCTCGGTCGCTCTTATGTAGGAGCGGCCGAAAGGGCCGGTGTCGAGGAGGATCGATGACAGTGATCGTGGTCGCCGTGCTGGCGGCGGTGTCGGTGTGCAGCTGTGTGGCGGTGCTGCGGTGGCGTGGAAGGTCGGACAGGCATGAGTGAAACGGCTACGTGGCCCGGCGACCAGCTGGTGCTGGCGGCCCAGCACGGCGATGAAACCGCCATCACCGCACTGGTTTCCGGTGCGTATCCGCATATCCGGCGGTTCGCGACGTCCCTGTGCGCGAGCAGTCAGGACGCGGAGGACGCGGCGCAGGAAGCGGTCATCGTGCTGTTCCGCAAGATCGGCACGCTGCGCGCGACCACGGCGCTCGCGTCCTGGGTGTTCCGGATCGTGCGAAACGAATGCCTGCGCCGGGCCCAGCTGTTCACGCGCCGCACTGCGCCGAGGGCGGAGGAGCTTTCGCCCTCGGCCGAGGACGACGTGCTGAGCAGGCTGGAGATCGAACGGGTGGCGGCCGCCGTGGCCTTGCTCCCCGAGGATCAGCGTCGCGTTCTGATCATGCGGGACATCCAGGGGCTACCGGGGAAGACGGTCGCCGCGTCGCTCGGGCTCAGCGCGGCGGCGATGAAGTCGCGGCTGCATCGTGCCCGGGCGGCGGTGCGGGCGCATCTGTCCGTCGTCGAGGGGAGTGAACCGAGTTGAACACCGACGCACCATCGTTCGCCAGCAGATCCCTGCCGGTCCACCTGGCCAAGGGCGCCATCGGTTTCGGCTTCCTCACCGCCTCGATGGCACTGCTGCCGATCCTCGGCTGGATCGGCCTGCTTCTCATCGTCCCGGGCCTGGTGGCACTGCGCGGCTGCCCCACCTGCTGGGCGATCGGCCTGGCGCAGACGCTGTCGCGGGGACGCCTGCAACGGGTCTGCGCCGACGGCCGGTGCAGCCTGCAATCCGGACCGCCAGGCCGATCCTCGTGACCGGCTAGCGGCTGTCCGGCTATCGAACCGGTGCCGAATCGAGAAACGAGGTGAGTAGCGGCACGAGTAGATCTGGGCGGTACATGATGTCGTAGTGGGTTGTGCCCGGGACTATTTCGAGGCGCGCGCCTTTTCCGGCGTTGAGCCGGGCGACGAGGTCGGTGGTGTGCTCGCGATACAGGGCATCGGATTCCGCGGTGAGGATGAGGGCGGATGCTTGAATTTTCGGGAGTTGCGCGGTCCAGTCGTAGTCTCGAGTGAGCATCTGCCTGGTTTTGGTGACCAGGCCCGGCCACCCCGCCGGGTCCGGAGCGACCCCGCTGTACAGCTGGTAAAGCGGAGTCTCGCGCAGCGCTTCGGGATTCATCGCGGCCATCCCGGCTCGGGTCTCGGGCAGCCAGCCGTCGGAGCGGTACGGGGCGGACGCGATGGCGAGACGGCCGACCAGATCCGGTCGGCGCGCCGCGACCTGCATGGCGACGCCGCCGCCCAGTGAGTAGCCGAACAAATCTGTCCTGCCGAGATCCAAATGAGTGATCAGCGCCGAAATGTCATCGGCCAGTGACTCATAACTCAACTCTCGCTCGCGATCGGGAGTGTGACCGTGGGCTTGCAGGTCCACCGAGATCACCTGGCGCGTCTTGGACAGCTCGGGCACGTAGGTGCCGAAGGTGGATTCAGCGGTGGCGAGCCCACCGTGCAACAGGATCAACGGCTGTCCGGTGCCGTGGGTCTCGTAGTACAGCCGCCCGCCGTTGATCTCGGCATACCGGCCCTTGCCGTCGGCAGACACCGGATCATCTGCGGCAGAACGTGTTTCCGACGCAACCGCGCCGTCGGTGTTGTCGGTACCGCCGCAGCCGGTGAGCAGCACTGCGGACAGGACCAGGGCGCTGGAGGCGGCCAATGACACGATGCGAATTCGCATGGGTGATCCTCTTCGAGATTGCTGGGCGTCAGGCCGCGAAGTGATCCGCGCCGACGAGGAAGGCGCCGGAAACCGGTGCCAGGAGAGCGATTTTCGGATCGTGGCTCAGTTTCGCCACTTCCTCGTGCCGCGCGTTCGGAAGCACGGCGGTAATGGCACGGGCGGCCGACCGCAGCAAAGCTCCACTCTTGGTGCCCGAGATGACCAGGGTCGGCACCTCGACGCTCGCCCACTCGGTGGGCCGCAGCGCCTCACCACGCATGTACGGGCCCATGATCGCCCAATCGTGGGCCGTGGCGGGAGCGGTGGCCAACAGGGCCTTCCAGAACGGGGTGAATCGCATGACCGCGGCGAGCAGCCACGGCATGCCCATGCCTTTGGTCATGTAGTAGCGCACCACCTCCGCGCGGCGGTCCGCAGCGATCATCTCGTGTAGCCTTGCTGCCAGATCCGCTGGGGGGACGAAGTTTTCCTTGTCGGTGACGAAGGGCGGTTCGTAGGCCACCACTTTCGTGATGCCGCGCACCCGCCCGGAGGCGGCAGCGAGCAGCGCCAGGCCCGCGCCCGACGACCACCCGAACACCGCCGCGCGGCCGCCGACCGCCTCGATGAGCGCGGCGAGGTCGTCGATCTCGTTCGCTACGCTGTAGACACCGGGCGAGTCGGTGCTGTCGCCGCGTCCGCGCCGGTCGTAATTCACGACCGTCAACCCATACTGTTGCGCCAAGATCTCGGCCAGCTCGACCAGTTTCGGAAACTTCCGATAGCTGAACGCGCCACCGATCAAGATGACCGTTCCGGCGCTACCGCCGACGATCCGATCGAAGGCGATGTCTACGCCTCCGGGCGTGGTGATGGTCTGCACCATTCGTGCCTTTCTCAGCAAACAATTTCAGCGGCACCACGAATCTCAACAGCCTGCGCCAGACGCAACAAGCGACGAGTCGGCAACGCCGGATGTAGCGCGGCTAAACGATCACCGACGCGGCGGCTCACGCCGAAAGCGCTGCCTCGGAGATGGTTTCGAGGAATGGCGGCACCAGCGGGTGCTGTCCGGCACGCGGCCACATCAGCCCGTATTCGATGGCGGGCGTGTCCCGGAAGGGGACGAACACGATCCCCGGGTGCGAGTGGAACCGTTCCGCGCGCAGGGCGACGGTACTGACGCCGATACCCTGGCTGACGAGCACGAGCACCTCTGCCCAGAAGGTCGTCGCGGGTCCCTGCGGAATCGGCCGGCCCGCGGGAGTCCGGCGGGGAAAGTGGCAGTCCATCCAGTAGCGCGGGACCGATTCATCCGCGAGGGTGATCAGCAACGTGTCGGCGAGGTCTTCCACCGACACCGATTCCGCCGCCGCGAGGGGATGCCGCTCGGGCACCATCAGCCCGCGCGGTTCGGTGAAGACGACCGCCCCGGTCATGATGTCGGGTTCGGCGATCGGGAATTCGGTGAGTTGGAGATCGACTGCGCCCGAACGCATCCGGCGGAGTGGGTCGGTCAGCTGGATCTCTTCGATGCCGACGCGGGCGCCGGGGTAGCGGAGACGGAACGGATCGGCCGCGCGCACGAGCAGGTTCCCGCACCATGGCGTCGAGAAACCGGCCGTGATGGTCCGTTCGACGCTACCGCCCCGGCTGGCGGCCAGGACGCTCGCGGTGATCTGCTCGTACGCGGGACGCAAGTCGTCGCGCAGCTGTCTGCCCAGCGGAGTGAGGGCGACCGTGCGACTGTTGCGCTCGAAAAGCGCGCTGCCTATCCGGCGTTCGAGTCTGCCGATGGTCTGGCTGATCCGGCTGGTGGTCACCCGCAGACGCCCGGCGGTCCTGCCGAAGTGCAACTCTTCGGCCAGCGTGAGGAAAGCCTCCAACTCGTGCCGCTCCAGCATGGGCGTTCCTCGTACGCCGGTCGATCAACGACGCGTCGGCTGCTGAGCCGACTCGGCCTCGCGCACGGCCGCGGCGACGGCGCGAAAGTCCTTGCGCAGGATGTGGGAATGGTTGCTCGCGACCTTCGCACTGACCTGGATGTGCGGGTTGCGCGCGAGCACCGGATCGAGGGAGGCGCGCACCGCTTCCATCTCCTCCTCGCCGCCGCCGAGGCTCGCCCCTGTGGCCAGGACGTAGCGCACGGGGCAGTGCACCTGATCGAGCACCGGTGCGATCGCCGCGACGATCTCGTTGATCTCGATGTTGACCTCGGCGTGCTCGGCCGCGCTCATCCGCGCCGCCATGCCGAACGGACGCGCCAGCGGCAGCAGAAAACGCATGCGGCGGAACAACTTCCGAATCCGCTCCTGCCCCTCGGCGCCGGTCAGCCCGTACGGCATCGCACCGTCCACCGACACCACGCCGAGCGCACGCTCCGGATTCCGTGCCGCCCAATGCGCCGCGAGGGTCGCACCGTAGGACCAGCCCACCAGGATCGCCCGATCCACGCCGCGTGCGGCGAGTACGGCGTCGACATCGCGCAGGCAGGCCTCGAAGGTGTAGTCCGCGGACTGCCGCGACTTGCCGCGCGCCCGCATGTCGTAGCTGATGTGCCGGTATCCGGTACCGAGATCGGCGATCACCGGCCGCCACGGGCGCTGATCGGCGTAGGCGCCGTTCAGGTAAAGGATGACCGGGCCCGAACCACCCGTGTCGGTCACCGCGAGTGCGGTGTCCTCGACCGGCACCAGGCCGGTCCAGGTCGAGTCGGCGGTCGAGTGCTGCGCGGTCATGGTCCTCATCAAAATCTCCTCGGTGCGTTTGTCTGCGCTTCGAGATCCCATGTTCGGAAATCTCTGAACATCGTCGACCGTACATTGCGTTCAGAGATTCGTCAACATTGAATTTGCAATAGAAACGGCGATTCAACTCGAAGTTCTATGCTCCATTGCAATGACATTGAGGATGAACGCAATGCGCCTCGCTCACCTTCTTTGCAATGAGGTCCGGAAGGCGACATACTTGGGCAGCCAGCGGCGGGCCTCGCCCACCGACACACCGAGGAGATCGGGACCGTATGCCCGGAGGCAGGCTCAGCAACGAAGATCGCCAGCGCATATCCACCGGCCTGGCCGAGGGACTCGGCTACGCGGAGATCGGCCGACGACTGGGCCGGCCCGCCTCGACCATCATGCGCGAGGTCACCCGCAACGGCGGCGCCGACGGCTACCGCGCGGATCGGGCGGAAGAGGAGACCCGTCAGCGTGCGCGCCGGCAGAAGCGACCGCAGCCGACGACGCGCCCCCTCCCGGACAGCGATTACGGCCGCGACCCGCAGCAGGTCCAGGACGCCGCCGACTCCTTCACCGCGCTGCTGGTCGGCCAGGGCCTCGCTCGGATGGAGGCGCGCGTGCTGGCCTGCCTGCACTTCACCGACTCCGGCGCGCGTACCGCCGCCGAGTTGGTCCAGCTCCTCCAGGTGAGTCCGGCGTCCATCTCGCACGCCGTCGCCTTCCTCGAACAACTGGGCATGCTCCGGCGCGAACGAGTGCCCGGTGGACGCCGCGAGCGCTATGTCATCGACGATGACCTCTGGCTGCGCAACCTGCACGCGACGCGGCAGATGAACGAGGCCCTCGCCGCCGAATCCCGGCGCACCGCAGAGATTCTCGGCGTCGACACCCCGGCGGGGGCCCGGTTCGTCGCCTCGACCGAACTCCTGCTGCTGGTGAACGAAGCGTTCCAGCACGCGATCGAGCAATGGACCCGGCGCACCGCCGCCCGAGCGCCTTCGGACACTGCCCGGTAGATCCGCGCCAATCCGCTGGAACGTTCCCGCCACCAGGCCTTTTGCGATGGCATTGGGCCAGCGCACCGCTCTAAGGTCCCGTGCATGAGCTCTGTCGAAGTTTCCCGGTATCCGGTCCAGTGCGATATCCAACCGCGGCAGGCCGATCTAGGCCGAGACGGCACCGCGAGCACAACCGCGCTGGCGCAGTGGCTGCTGGAGGCCCGCAGACGGCTGCGATTGCCTCGATTCGAGCGACTGGTGCACTCCGGTGCGTTCGGTCCCTTCCAGATCGTGCTCGTCGGCGAGCGTGCCGAACGGCTCGCGCCCGTGCGCCTCTCGGACCCGGATATCACGGTGCACACCGGAATCCGGCGGTTCGGCCGGTCGTCGTTCACCTACGAGCAAGCGGTGTTCGCGGGCGCCGAGCAGGTAGGTCGCGGCGGGGCGACGATCCTGCTGCTCGGCCACGCGGGACCGCTCGCACTGCCGGAGGAGATGATCGCCGATCTCACGGAGCTGTCCCTCCCGGGTTCGACCGAACCGGCGCCCGCTCGGCCGGCGGTCGAGCGCCGAACCCGTGGCCACTACTCGTTTTTCGCGCCCCTGCGGGCACGGATCGCCGACGTCGACATCAATCAGCACGTCAACGCCATCGTCCTGGCGACCTGGTACGACGAGGCGGTCGCCGCGTTCACGGCCACGGCGCTCGGCGCGGCGGGCCTGGTGCCCGATCTGGCGCCGACGGCGCACCGTATCGACTACATCGGCGAGGTCACCTATCCCGGGGATTATGAAATCGGTGTCGCGGTCAGCTCTTTCGAGGCCGATACCGTGCACTACGAACTCGGCGTCTTTCGCGGCGACGCGTGTCTGGGCGTCGCCGACCTCACCGGACCGCGCGGCCAGCTGACCCCTGCACCGTCAGCAACCGGCGTCCCCCACTGAGCGGGCGTATTCGACCGGAGTCCGGCCGTAGCGCTTCTTGAACGCGCGGACGAAGTGGCTGCTGTCCGAAAAGTGCCAGCGCGCAGCGACTTCCGCGATGGTCGGCCGGCGGCCGGGGCGCGTGAGCGCACGCCGCGCCGCGTCCAGTCGCCGGTGCCGGATGTAGGTCGCCGCGGGCTCCCCCGCCTCGGTGAAGGCGCGTTGCAACGTGCGCACCGAGACATTGAGTTCCCGCGCCAACATCGCGGGACACAGGTCCGCATTGGTGAGGCGACGGTCTGCGAGGTCCTTGGCCGCACGGACGAGCGCGGGCCGGAGCTCGGCCTCCGCGTCGTCGAACCGCCCCACCAGCACGGCCCGGGCGAGCTCCAGCAGGGCGTCGTGCGCCGCGTGCACACCCGCGGGGCCGAGCACGGTCACGGTCTCCTGGACCATGGTCGTGTGCGCCATCAGCAGGCGCATCTCGGCCGAATCCACCGAGCCGAGGCTGCTCTGATTCCGCAGCCGCGACTCGAGCACGGCCGAGGGCAGCGTCAGGATCCGCACTGTGGTGTCCGGCGCCGCGCCGAAATGCAAGGGCGCACCGGAGCGCAGCAGGAACTGTCCACCGGTCACGCGGTATTCCTCGCCACCGGGCGTGCCGCCCAGCGCCCAGGTGCCGCGCCGGACCACGTACATCCGTATCTGATCCGCGTAGCCGTACGGGGTGCCCGCGGTGCGGATGACGGACATGCTGTCGAGATCGGTGACGGCCACGTCGCGCACCTTCGCGACCCGGGTCCGTACCCGGAAGTCACCTCGGGTGGTGGAGCTGAACGTCGGCAGCGGGAAGGCCGAGCCGACCTCGGTCAGCCACCCGTGCCGGAAGATGTCGAAACCGCGCGCGACGCGATCCGGGTCCGTGGAGTCCAAGACGAAACCGCCGCGCGTATCGGTGTTGTTCATCGGCGGACGCCGTCACCCTCGGGACGCACCGGGTCGAGGTCGGCGTCCGGTGCGCTGGGCACGCGCTGGTGCGCGGTCAGCAGGACGTGATCGATCCGGGTGCGTAGCGCGGTCGGAGCCGCGCCCGAACCGGTGACATCGGCGATGAACTGCTCGGACAAGGCCCGCAGTTTGATATTGGTCTCCTGGGAACGCCAGCGCAGCACATTGAAGGCTTGATCGGCATCGATGCCGTAGGCCAGCATCAGCATGCCCTTGGCCTGCTCGATCGCGGCGCGGGCCTCGACGACCTCGGGCAGCGTCTCGGTGAGTACCGCCCGTTTGTCGGTCGCGACGGTCGCGGTGATGTCGACGTAGTACCCGGTGGTGCCGATGACCTGCCCGGCGCCGTCGTACAGATGGTCACCCACCACCATCACGTGCCGGACCGCGCCAGTGGCGTCGACGAGGCGATGCCTGCTGCTGAACGGCTGTCTGTTCTCGACCGCGGCGGCGATCGCGGCGGCGACCTGCTCGGAATCGTCCGGATGCCGATGTGCCAGTAGCAGTTCCGTGGTCGGCTGCACGGTCCCCGGCTGATATCCGTGCAGTTCGGCGACTTCGGGCGACCATTCCCAGCGTTGATCGGCGAACCAGTACCAGAAGGTGCCGACCCGCTGCGGCGTCCCGCCGATCACGTGCTCGAAATCCTCCGTACTCGCTCGAGCTGGCAGCGCATCACCGGTCACGCGATCCAGTATCGCTTCGAACGGCACCGGAAGCGACGTGCCCGGACGAATCGCCTGGCTGACCGGCGAATCTGCACGACACGCCGGTCACCACCGCGAACGGTCCACGGTGGCCGGCACCAGATCGTCGTCGGCGCTTGCGCCGACGACGTGGAAACCTAGGGCGAGTTCATCGGCGTGCTGCCGTCGATCCTGCGCCGGGCCGCTGCCCGCGGTGGCGGCCACGATGCCCGCGGCGGGACCGATCTGTCCCGGCAGGATCTCCTGAATGGACGCGCACAGGCCGGCTCGAATCCGAGCCGGCCTGTGCCAGTGGCGAATTGGGCTATCAGTTCAAGCCGGTTACCTCTTGGGCGATTGCGGCGAGCCGGGTCTGCGCGGCAGAGATGACACCGTGCCGATCCTTGTGCTCTTCCTCGTAGGCGACGATCGCGCGGATGTCGGCGGGTGAGGTCAGCTCCTTGATCGCGGCGACGGCCTGGGTCACGTTCAGGTCGGCGTAATCGGCGATCGGCAGTTCCGCCGGTTCGAGCACGCCCGTGCTGGTACGCAAAGAGTGCACGGCCTCGGCGGCACCACGCGCCCCTTCGCGCCGGGCGACCTGCTCGGCGGTCTCCAGGACCGCATCGCGGGACGCGGCAAGCGTTTTCACGGCGACATCCCCCGCGTACGCACCCCTGGCGAGCAGTTCTTCGAGCGCGGGCGGCGCGCTGCGGAAGGTGTCCAGCGCCCGGTCGATACCGCGGGCAGACCACGTCACCGGGATGTTGACCAGCTTCACCGCGGTGCCGGCGGCCGCCTGGAACGGCGTGCGGCGCAACGCCGCCGGGCCACCGAGGGCGTCCTCGGCCAGCACGGTGGTGAGCCAGTCGACGGTCGCCGAGTGCGCGGCGATCAGCCGGTCCGCCAACGCCACGATCCCGGCGTGCTCGGCGGTGGTGGCCAGCGCCTTCAGGTAGCGGGCGCGGTCGAGCAGCTGATGCTCCAATGTGAGATCGCCCAGCAGGGCTTCGTCGAAAGGCTGCGCCTGTTCGCCCATTGCCTTGACCGCCGCGACGGCCCGGCCGAGGAAGGGGCCGATTCTGGTTGGTATGCCGCCCAATTCGCGCAGCGCGGCTTCGATGGCGGCGGCGCGTGCCCGGGCGTTGTCGGCGTTCTCGGACAACTCCCGGCGCACCGCGTCCGTACGCGCCTGGGCGATACGGGTTTCGGCGACCTGGATTTCGGTGTTGGTCAGATCGCGGACAGCGCGCAACTGCGCCAGCAGGGTGGTGGTGTCGCGTGTGCTCATGAAAATCTTTGTCCTTCGACGTGGATATCAGGTCGGCGCAACGGTGCACCACTGATACGACTACCCACCTGGCCCGTCCGAAACATTGCGCCCCAACATCTTCGGCGTCAAGCCGCCTGACAACACACTGGTCAGACACCGATTGCGGCCGATCGGAGTCGGCACCGATCGGCCGCAGCGGCTCAGCAACACCGAGCTTTGCGATCAGGGCTGGTCGAATTCCTTGTACTTGCCACTTCCTTGTACTTGCCACAGCACGTCGCGGTACTTGCCACAGCACGTCGCGCAGTTCGATCTTGCATATACGTATACATCTACGTATAGTCAGGGCGTCGCCGGAACCCGGCGAGACCTACGTGCGATCGGAAGACCATGACCGTCCTGCAGACCACCCACCCGGGGGTGCTCCCCGGCACCAGCGCGTACGCCGCGCTGGCCGCTCGGTACCTGGTGCTGCGCACGGAATGGCAGGCGGCACTCACCGGAGCACTGCGGCACCTGCGCAGCGAACACGCGCTGGCCCAGCTCGTTCGGTTCGCCCTGGTCGGCGGGGCCAGCAATATCGCCTACGTGCTGCTGTTCCTGGCCATGCACGGCAGCGGTCCCCTGGCCGCCAACGTCGCGGGCTCCCTGGTGAGCACAGCGATCGCGAACGAATTGCACCGGCGACTCACGTTTCGCGCGGCAAGCCGCGTCACCTGGTGCACCGCGCAGTGGGAGGGCGGCGGACTGGCACTGCTCGGCCTCGGCGTCAGCACCGCAGCCCTCGCGGGGCTGGACTTCTGGGCACCGGGCCTCGGCGAAACCGCACAGGCGGGCGCCGTCCTCGCCGTCATGGCCGCGGTCGGCGGTCTGCGCTTCCTGGCCCTGCGCACGCTCGTATTCTGAGGCGTCAGATTCGGTCGTCGCCTTCGTTGGCCGACGGGTTCCCGGTCGAGAGTGAGGTGTCGTCCTTGCCGCGCGACCGCTTGCGCACCAGCAGCACGGCGGCGACCACGACCACCAGCGCGATGATCACGATTATCTCCATGATCAGGTGCTACCCGGCATATCGATGGTTATTCGCCGCGGCGGCGATGCATCTTTTACCGCACCCCGGGTACGCAGCGTCAAGCACGCCGAACCCATTCGGCGGTGCCGAACGACGACGGACTCGAACACAGGAGGATTGATGGTCTCCCAGGACACGATCGCGCAGCTACGCCAAGACCTCACGACGGCCTCCGACGCGGGCGACGAGGCGGCAGTGACCCGTCTGCGCGGTGAGCTGGACGAAGCACTGAACGCCCAGAGCTCCGAAACCGAAGCGCTCGACGATCCGACCGCCACCACCGAAGATCCGGCCGCGAAGATGGACTACGAGGGCGACACCCCCAACTAGGCCACCTTGGTGGGGTCGTCTTCGTGCGCGATGGTGCGCAGGTCCAGACGGCGGGTCTCGCCCGCCCAGAGGAATGCGGTGGCGGTGCAGGCCAGCATCGCGCACAGCAGCAGCGAGACGGGGACGGTGGACGGGTACCGGTCCAGCAGCGCGACACCGATCAGCGGGGTGAGCGCGCCGCCGACGACGGTGGCGAGCTGATAGCCCAAAGATGCTCCGGTGTAACGGACTTCGCTCGGGAACAGTTCGGCGAAGAACGGCGCCTGGATGCCGGTGAGCAGACCGTGCATGGTGAGTCCGACGGTGATCACCACCGTGATCACGGTCCACCGGCCTCCGTCCACCAGCGGCAGCGCGAGGAAAGCCCAGAGCGCGATCAGCCCGGCCAGCAGCACGCTCGTCGGCCGTCGCCCGAACCGGTCGCCCACCGCGCCCCCGGCCACGATGGCAGCCGCCTGGAAGCACGAGGCGATCGTGATCGAGGACAGCACAGTGCTTTTCGGCACGTGCACGATCTGGGTCAGGTATGCCAGCAGGAAGATGCTGAAGGTGTAGTAGGTGGCCTTCTCACCGACGTCCGCGAGCGCGGCGATGAGCACCTGTTTGCGAAAGCGGCGCAATACGATTCGCACCGGCGCGTGTCCGGACCGAGCCTCGGCGCGCGCCTGCGCCTCCAGGAAGATCGGTGACTCCTCCACCGCGTGCCGCAGCCAGACGCCGACCAGCACCAGCACGATCGAGAGCAGGAACGGGATCCGCCAGCCCCAGGCCTGGAATTCGGCATTCGACACACCCAGCCCGAGCACCGCGAGAACGCCTGTGGCCAAGAGGTTTCCGAGCGGACCACCGGTTTGCGGCCAGCTGCTCCAGAAACCACGATGGGCGGGCGAACCGTGCTCGGCCACGAGCAACACCGCGCCGCCCCATTCCCCGCCGAGCGCGATGCCCTGCACCAGTCGCAGCAGCACGAGCAGCAGGGGCGCGCCGACGCCGATGCTGGCGTAGGACGGAAGCAAGCCGATCGCGACGGTCGCACCGCCCATCAGCAGCAACGTGATCGATAGGGTCCGCCGCCGCCCGAGCCGGTCGCCGAGATGACCGAACAGCACGCCACCGAGCGGCCGCGCCAAGAATCCGACCGCGTAGGTCGCCAAGGCCAGCAACACCCCGACCAGGGGGTCGTCCGCCGGGAAGAACACCTTGTCGAAGACCAGCGCGGCGGCCAGCCCGTAGAGGAAGAAGTCGTAGAACTCGATGGTCGTCCCCGCCACGCTGGCGGCGACCACCCGGGCGAAACGAGCACCCGAGGTGGGAGTGTCGGTCATAGTCGAGCATCCAGTCGATCAGTGGTCGCGGTGACCTGTCGACTATGCCGCCCACGGTCGCCACCCGTCCCGAAATTCGTCCGATCAATTCGCCCGGCCTGGTGCGCCGCCGAAAAGCGATCGCATGCGAACACTTGACTTGGAGTGCACTCCAAGTCGTAGCGTGCTCACCGAGAGTCTTCGACAGACAAGGGGCTGGTCATGGAACTCGGTTTGCATCTTCCGATCTTCGATATCGACGGTGGCACCACTGCCATCGCCGGTGAACTCGCCAGGGTCGGCGCCGCCGCGGAGGCGGCGGGCGCGACCTGGTTGTCTTTCATGGATCACTACTTCCAGATCGAGCCGACGGGTCTGCCCGCGGAGGCGAACATGCTGGAGGGCTACACCTCGCTCGGCTACCTCGCCGCGCACACCTCCACCGTCGAACTGGGCCTGCTCGTCACCGGCGTGACCTATCGCCATCCCGGACTGCTCGCCAAGATCGTCACCACCCTCGACGTGCTGTCCGGCGGCCGGGCCGCGCTCGGCATCGGCGCCGCGTGGTTCGAGCGCGAACACCGCGGGCTCGGGGTGCCGTATCCGCCGCTCGGCGAACGGTTCGAGCGGTTGGAAGAAGCGTTGCAGATCTGCCGGCAGATGTGGGATCCGGCGAACAACGGACCGTTCGAGGGCACGTATTACCAACTGGCGGAGACGCTCTGCGCACCGCAGCCGATCTCGAAGCCGACGGTGCTGATCGGCGGCAGTGGCGAACGCAAGACCCTGCGCCTGGTCGCACAGTACGGGGACGCCTGCAATCTGTTCGGCAGCTCCCCGGAGGACGTCCGGCACAAGCTCGACGTGCTGCGCAGACATTGCGACGACGTGGGCCGGAACTACGACGACATCCGGATCACGGTGATCGCCAACAATCCGCGCCCGGACCCGGCGCGCCGCGACGAATTCGTCCGGCAGATGGCCGATTACGCCCCGCTCGGCGTGCACACCGTGATCATCACGCCGACCACGGGCGCACCCGCCGCGTGGATCGACGCCATGGCGCCTGCGGTCAAGCAACTCGCCGAACTCGGCTGACCCGCAACGAGTCCGGCCTACCCCACTGCGGTAGGCCGGACCGTGCGAGACCGGACTAGCCGGTCGCGACGTTGAACACGCCCTGCCCGCCGACCACCGGGAAGCTCACCTTGGTCTCGGTGAGGTTCACCGAGAACCCGGGGCCCGGCTTGGGTCGCAGGGTGTACTCGTTGTCACTGGACAGGATGACCACGCCCAGCTTGTGTCCTTTCGGCAGCAGATAGTCGTGCGGCTGCATGGACAGGTTGATCGAGTACTGCGTGCCCGGCGTGATCGGGGTCGTCTTGCCGAGCGAATCCCGGTTCTGCGGATCCACCCAACCCCTGGTGATGATGCGGGATCGACCGTCCGGCCCCCGATCCACCAGCAGCGCGGTGACATTGGCCGCGGGCCGCTGGAAGGTCATCCGGAACGCGACATCGACTGTGCCGCTTATCCGCAGCGCGGACCTGGTCGCTTTGGTGTAGTAGGCCAGGCGATTCGGGGAACTGGGCGCGGCGACGAGGTCGGCGGCCGTCTTGCTCGCGTCGTCGTCGAGGGATTCCGGCGGCGCACCGTTGGCCCCGCCGACCGGCACGAGCCCGCCCGCGCTGCGGCCACCGGGTGTGAACTGCGCGATCGCCGCGGCGGCACCGGGTGCGGGCCACTCCGCCTCGTTCACCCAGGACTTGTCCTCACGCTGGATGGTGGCCTTGGGTTCGCGATCGATCCCATTGTTCTGGCCGAGCAGATACTTGCTGAACCAGCGGTTCACCGTGCGCAGCCATTCGTCCCGGCGCAGGCCGATCGGGTCGACGTGGCCGGACTGGTGCAGCCAGATCTTGTGCGGGATATTGGCTTTCGTGAGCGCCGCATACCACTGCGCGACATGCTTGGTCTTGACGTTGAAGTCGTTGAGCCCGTGCACGGCCAGCACCGCGGCCCGCACCTTGCCGACGTCGTTGAGGTAGTTGCGCTCCTCCCAGAACTTGTTCACGTCACCGGTGATCCGGTCCTGGTCTCGTTCGAGCTGGTCGATGACCGGCTTGCAGATGTTCTGGTCCGCCCTGGTGTAGACGTAGCGGGCCAGCACGTCGGTGTCTTCACCCTGGTACGTGCCGGGCGCGACCACTGCACCGGCGGCGCGATAGTAGTCGTACCAGCTGCTGATCGCGGCGATGGGCACGATGGCCTCCAGCCCGGGCACGCCGGTCGAGGCGACGGCGTTCGGTAGCGTCCCGTTGTAGGAGACGCCCATCATGCCGACTTTGCCGCTGGCCCAATCGGCTACGGCGCGCTTGCCCTGCTCGTCCCTGGCCTCGGCCCGGCCGTTGAGCCAGTCGATCGGGGCGCGGGCGCCGATGGTCTCGTTGCGCGCGCCCGAGGTCGGGCAGCCGGTGGACTTGCCGGAGCCGAGCGATTCCCCGTACATCACAGCGTAGCCGCGGGACAGGAAGTACTCCTCGTACTGCCAGGTGATCTGCCCGTTGCCCAGCGTGATACCCGCGACCCGCAGGTCTTCGGCCACCCGTGCGCG
>NZ_BAUA01000160.1 GCF_000710915.1 Nocardia brasiliensis IFM 10847 | reverse complement strand
CCCGGAACCGCGCCTCGGTCGGGTCGCCGTCGAGCAGATTGGCCCACTCCAGCACGTTCTGGCGTTGGATGGCCCGCAGCTTGTGCTGTTCGGCCGGGGGCAGGTTGCTGAACTCGGCGTAGTAGACCGGCATGATCTCCGGCATCTGGAACGTGAGTTTGGCCTGCCGTTCGGCGATCCGGCGAACGGCGTCGGCTCGGCTGGTCGCCTCGGCAAGAGCCTCGGTGATCGCGAGCGCCACGCGGTCGCCGGTCCGATAGAACGCCGCGGCGAGCAGATCGGACTTGCTGGCGAAGTAGCGGTACACGCTCGACGCGTTGATGCCGACGGCCGCGCCGATCTCCTCGATGCTCGCCTCGTGATAGCCCTGGCGCCCGAAGATCCGGATCGCCTCGGTGAGCAGCTGTTCGCGTTTCGACGAGACCGGCAGGCCACGGGTGACCGGGCCCGGCTCCGGTTCCGGCGGCGCGGGCGGCAGGTCGGCGCGCAGGATCGCCCATGCCATATCGCGCAGCAGCGGCAGCAGCCTGGCGCCGGACAGCGCGCTGCGATGCGCGGAAATGCTGGCGATCGCACTGAGCACCGCGGCGGCCAGCATCGCGACGTCGGCGGGCGGACTGTCCGGACGCAGTTGCTCGATGGGGTCGGCCAGGGTGGCGTTCAGGTCGTCGTAGATCGCACGGATCCGGATCCGGTCCTCGCGTTCCAGGTAGCGCCGCTCCCAGCGGTACAGCCCGGCCTCGCGGCGGATCTCGATGGTGTGTTCGCTGATCGCCCTGATCAGCGCGTCCAACCGGGCGGCGGGTTCGAGTTGCGGATCGTCGGCGGCCCGGGCGACGGTGAGCAGGTGCCGCGCGCCTTCTTCCGCGGCCGCGACGAGCAGCGCGTATTTGTTCGTGAAGTGCCGGTACAGCGCGGGACCGGAGATCCCGACCTCGGCGGCGATCTCGTCCACGCCGACCGGGTAGTACCCGCGGTCGCTGAACGCGCGCGCGGCGGCCCGGATGATCTGCACCTTGCGATCCTTGGGCCTGCGGCGCACGGGTCCGGCATCAGGGCGCGCGGAAGCGAGGCCGACCTCGCTGCGTTCCGCGACCATGCACCTCTCCGTTCTGCTGCGGCGGCGCTGGTTGACAGCGCCCGACGATGGAACCTAAGTTAACCACAATTCGCAAAGTTAACCAGTATTCATGGCACGATAGCCGCAGAGTTGCAGCGTAGGAGCGAACATGAGCAATACAGATTCCGCGGCTGTGACCGCATCCGCCGGGCCTGCCGCGGGCTTCTCGGCGGTACGGGACGGCAAGGTCCTGCGGGTGACCCTCACCAAGCCGAAGCGCAAGAACGCGGTCGATTACGACACCATGGTCGCGCTCGGCGACACCATCGCCGCCGCGGCCACCGACCGCTCCGTGCGGGTGATCGTGCTGACCGGCGAGGGCAGCGATTTCTGCACCGGCGCCGACCTGTCCACCTCGGTGGCCGAGGCGCAGCGTGGCATCACCCCCGAGATGACGATGGACGCGGCCAACCGGCTGGTGAAGTCGATCGTGGACGCGCCGATCCCGGTGGTGGTCCGGGTGAAGGGCGCGGCCGCAGGGGTGGGCGTGGGCATCGCGTTGGCCGCCGATCTGATCTACGCCAGCGAGGAGGCCTACCTCCTGCTGGCGTTCATCAACATCGGGTTGATGCCCGACGGCGGCGCGGCCGCGATGATCGCCGCCGCCGCGGGCCGCACCGTGGCGGCAGAGATGGCACTGCTCGGCGAGCGCCTGCCCGCACCCGCGGCCGAAGCGGCGGGGTTGTTCACCGCGGTGGTCCCCGAGGCCGAGCTCGACGCGAAGGTGGAGGCCGCGGTCGCCAAGCTCGCCGCAGGCCCCCGCCGCGCCCTCGAGCTCACCAAGCAAGCGCTGAACCAGGCGACGCTGACGTCCCTCGACGCCGCCTTGGCCGCCGAAAAGTCCGGGCAGAGCGAACTTTTGACTTCCCCGGACTTCGCCGAAGGCGCCACCGCCATGCTGACCAAGCGCAAGGCCGTCTTCGCCGACTGATCGGGCGCGCGCCGCGGTCGGCGCACCGGGTCTGGGCTGCAGACGCGACGCGGCCGATGAGCTATGTTGATCGGCTATGGGCTACCTGGTTACCGGGGCAACTGGGTTCATCGGTCGTTTTCTCATCCCCGAGCTGCTGAAACGCGAGGGCGACATCCATGTGCTGGTGCGGCCGGGCGTCGAGTCCGCCGACCGGTTCACCTGCTGCGCCCGGGAATGGGACGGCGGCGATCGGGTGCAGGCGGTGCGCGGCGACCTCGGCGCACCGGGGCTGGGTATCGACCCGGCCTGGCTGGCCGCCCACCGCGGCACCATCGATCATGTCTTCCATCTGGCGTCCAGTTACGACACGGCCGAGCGCGGCGACGGCACCAAGCATCTGGTCGACGTCGCCGAAAGCCTGAAAGCCGGTCTGCTGCATCACGTCTCGACGGTGGATATCGCCGGCACCGCGACCGGCCTGTTCACCGAGGACATGTTCGACGAGGGCCAGCAGCTCAGCACGCCGGCCCAGCGCGCCAAATTCGAAGCCGAGCGGATCGTGCGCACGTCGGCGCTGCCCTGGCGCATCTATCGTCCGTCGATCGTCATCGGCCATTCCCGCACCGGCGAGATCGATCGGATCGACGGCCCGTACTACTTCTTCCGGCTGCTCCGGATGGGCGCGCAGTTGCCGCGCATTCTGCCGGTGCTGGTGCCCAAACTAGGCGAAACCAACATGGTCCCGGTCGATTTCGTGGCCCGCGCGCTGGACCATCTCGCGCACCGGGGCGGCCCGAACGAGCAGACCTATCACCTGATCGACCCCCGCAGGCAGGGCGTGGCCGAGGCGCTCAACCTGTTCGCCGACGAGGCGGGCGCGCCGCACCTGGTCGAGGTGATGCCGAAACGCGCGCTGGACATGGCTTTACAGGTGCCCGGCGCGAGCTGGCTGCTCCCCCGCGTCGGCGTGCCCCGAGAGGTGTTGGAGCACAGCGAGTTCAGCTGCTGGTTCGACTGCCGCAACACCACCGCGGGCCTGGCGGGCACCGATATCAAGGTCCCGCCGCTGGCCGGCTACGCCCCGCTCATCTGGCGGTACTGGATCGAGAATTGGGTAGTCTGAACGGCTTTCACGCGCCGGTGATGGTCAGGTAGATCAGCGCCACGTTGAGCGCGGAGATGATTGCGGCGATCAGCCAGGCCAGCGCGGTGGTGACGCGGTGGTTGGTGTCGGCGCCCATCAGGGTGCGATCGCTGGTCAGACGCACCAGCGGGATCAACGCGAACGGGATGCCGAACGAGAGCACCACCTGCGAAATGATCAGCGCGCGTGTGGGATCGATGCCGATGGCCAGAATCACCAGTGCCGGGACCAGGGTGACCAGCCGCCGCACCATCAGCGGAATATGCCTGCGCAGCAGGCCCTGCATGATCATCGCGCCCGCGTAGGCGCCCACCGAGGTGGAGGCCAGCCCGGAGGCGAGCAGGCCGATGGCGAGCAGCAGGGCGGCGACCGGGCCGAGCACATCGCCGACCGCGGTGTGCGCGTCCTGCAGGGTCTCGACCTCGCGACCGCGCAGCGTGTTCGCGGCCATGAGCAGCATCGCCAGGTTCACCGTGCCCGCGAGCAGCATGGCCAGCAGCACGTCGACCTTGGTGACGCGCAGCAGCCTGGCCCGCATCGGTCCCGGCTCCGGGTGGCCGTGCCGATCCCGGGCCAGGCCGGAGTGCAGGTACACCGCGTGCGGCATGACCGTCGCGCCGATCATCGCCGCGGCGAGCAGCACGCTCTCGGTGCCCTGGAATCGGGGCACCAGTCCGCCGATCGTGCCCCCGACCGAGGGCGGCGAGATGAACACGCTGGCCAGGAAGCCGATAGCGATGATGGCGAGCAGGCCGGTGATCACCCGCTCGAACGGGCGCTGGCCGCGCCTGTCCTGCACGAGCAGCAGACCCATCGAGACCACGCCGGTGATCACGCCGCCGACCAGCAGCGGCAGGTCGAACAGCAGGTTCAGCGCGATCGCGCCGCCGACCACCTCGGCCAGGTCGGTCGCCATCGCGACGGTCTCGGCCTGCCCCCAGTAGGCCAGGCGGGTCCATTTGCCGGACCGGTCGCGCACCGCTTCCGGCAGCGACAACCCGGTCACCAAACCCAGCTTGGCCGAGAGGAATTGGACCAGGCCCGCCATCACGTTGGCCATCACGATGACCCACACGAGCAGATACCCGAACTGCGCGCCCGCGCTGATGTTCGACGCGACATTGCCGGGGTCGACGTACGCGATCGCGGCCACGAACGCCGGACCCAGCAGCAGGCTGGCCGCCCGGGCGCGCTGGGTGGCGGATTTAGCGGACTCAGCCAAGGTTGTACTCACAGAACAGAATTTTACGGGTTCCCGAACTTTTACGTTAGTGGTACCCGTAAAAGCCGACCGCCCGGTTACGCCGAGCAGGCGTAACCGGGCGGCCGGTCGGTATTCGGTGCTACCTCAGATACCGAGTCCTCGGGCGAGGACGGGCCAGGACAGCTGGAACTCGTCGCGCCAGTAGCCCCACGAGTGGGTGCCGCTGTTGCGGAAGTTGTAGGTCGCCGGGATGCCCAGCGACTCCAGCTTGTTCTTGAGGTTGTTGGTGCAGAAGTTGGTGCCCGCCTCGATCACGCCGCCGATGATGATCTGGTTGGCCAGACCGTAGGCGCCGGGCAGCGCGTACTTGCCGTCCAGCGTGTCGTACTGGCCGGGCAGGCCGTTGCCGGTGGAGATGTAGAGGTCCAGTCCGCGCAGGCCCTCGGCGTGCACGTAGGGATCGTTGGCCACCCATTCCGCGGAACCCTGTGGGCCCCACATGTTCTCGGTGTCGCCGCCGCCCCAGGTCTCGACCGTGAGCTTCACGAACTCCGAGCCGACCGGGTCACTGGTCTGCGCGCAACCGCTGTACGCCGCGGCCGCCTTGTACAGGCCGGGCTTGGCGATCGGCAGCGCGAGCACCGTGGTGCCCGAGGTGGACAGACCCGCGATCGCGTTCACGCCGTTGGTGCCGAGAGCGCCGTCGACCAGCGGCGGCAGCTCCTCGGTGAAGAAGGTCTTCCACTTGTTGCGGCCGAGCGTCGGGTCGTCCTTGATCCAGTCGGTGTAGTAGCTCCACTTGCCACCGATCGGCTGGATGACGTTGACGTTCTTGTCCGACAAGAACTTCAGCGCGTCGGTCTTCGCCTGCCAGGAGGCGTCGTCCTGGCCGCCGCCCGCACCGTTGAGCAGGTACAGCGTCGGGCGCGGCACCGAGGCGTCGGCCGGACGCTGCACGTCGATGATGACCTTCTGGTCCATCGCCGCGGAGTACACGTACAGCCGGATGTTCCGGTCGTCCTTGTACTCGGCCTTGGTGATCTTCGAACCGTCGGGAGCGGTCGGGTTGGCCAGCAGACTCTTCCCGTCGATGATCGGGTCAGCAGCCGACGCGGTGGTCACGCCCAGACCGGTCATCACGCCCGCAAGGACCGCCGTTGCCGCGATCGCCGCCGCGGCACGTAGGCCGCCGCGCCGAGTCTGTCGACGTATCAATTTCGCACCTTCGCTTCGTCTCGAAATGTCATCTGCATGCCCCACGCGCCGGCGATAGCGCCCTGGACACACCTGCGCCAGACCATACGGCCTATGTAGTCGTGCCGACAGGGGTCACCGTTACCGCAGCGTTGCCCATCATGCCTGAGCAGTCTCGATTTCGTCACGTCAGACCCGATTTGCGCGCCGTGTCCCCGGTGCGCGGATCGAGCAGGCGCGACAGGGCCGGACCGATGTCCGCCAAGGCTTCCGGCGAGGTCATCTGATCGTGCGGAACGCCGATCGGGTGATCTTCGACACGGCCCTCGACCAACGGGTACCAATTCTGCGCCGCGGTCTCGTGACCGGCCGCGCTGAAGTAGTCGAGCCTGCCGCGGAACACCGCGGGCCGGTGCTCGGCGATGAGCTCGGCCGAACGCACGGCGCTGCGGTAGATCCGGCGCACCCGCTCCGGCGTGAGCACGGCCATGTCCGGCGGAATGGTCGCGTGCAGCGCGGCGAGTGCTTCTTCACTGAGGTCGTGGATGTCGCCGTCCTCGGGCAGCAGCGCGTGCGCGCCGATGCCGAGCTCGGCCAGCGCCTCCCGGATCGCCGCGCGGAAGTCCGTCACATCGATGTCGGGATGGCTGTCGAGCATGGCGAGCAGCGTGACCTGCTCGCCCGCGGCCTGCAGTTCCGTCGCGATGGCGTGCGCGAGCACGCCGCCGAGCGACCAGCCGAGCAGCCGGTACGGCCCCTCCGGCTGGACCGCCCGGATCTCCCGGACATACCGGGTGGCCATCTCGGCCAGCGAGGTCGGCAGGTAGCCGTCCTCGGACAGCGCCGGCGATTGCAGGCCGAAGATCGGCGTGCTGGCGGGCACATAGCGCGCGAGACCCGCGTAGCACCAGGACAATCCGTACATCGGGTGGATGCAGAACAGCGGCTCGGCGGCCGCGGTGTCGTGCGGCACCCTGGTGCGGATCGAGAGCAGCACGCCGAGCGCGGCGTTCGATTCCAGGTCGTAGTCGTGGTCTCCGGCGAGCGCGGCCAGGATGCGGGCGGCCAGCGCCGCCGGGGTCGAGTCGGTGAAGAACCACTGCACCCGGACCTCGGCCCCGGTGAGCGTGCGCAATCTGCTGACCGCACGGGTCGCCACCAGCGAATTGCCGCCGATGTCGAAGAAGTCGTCGTCCAAGCCGACCTGCTCGGCGCCGACCACCTCGGCGAAGACCTCGGTGATGGTCCGCTCCAGCGGCGTGGTCGGCGGACGGTAGGGGCGCGCGGCGAATTCGGGTACAGGCAGGGCCTTGCGGTCCAATTTGCCGCTCGGGTTGAGCGGCAGCGCGTCCAGCACGACGAACGTCGACGGCACCATGTAGGACGGCAGCGCACCGCGCGCGTGGCTCAGCACCGCGGCGGTGTCGACGATCTCCCCCGGCGCGGCGACCAGGTAGCCGACGAGCCGGTCACCGGTGCTGCCGTGGACCAGCGCGACCGCGGCGTGCCGCACCGACGGATGCCCGAGCAGCACCGTCTCGATCTCGCCGAGCTCGATCCGCTGGCCACGCAGTTTCACCTGGAAGTCGCTGCGGCCCAGGTATTCCAGCGCAGCACCGTGCCAGCGCACGATGTCACCGGTGCGATACAACCGGGTACCGCCCTCGTGCGCGACGAACCGTTCGGCGGTGAGGGCCGGGGCGCCGAGGTAGCCGCGGGCCAGCTGCACGCCCGAGATGTACAGCTCGCCCGCCGCGCCGAGCGGCACCGGGCACAGTTGCCGATCGGAACGGCGACGACGGCGGTGTCCTGCACCGGATAGTCGGTGACCACGGTGGCTTCCGCGGGCCCGTACCAGTTGATCAGCTGGGCGGCGGGAATGGCGGCGGCGAAGCTCGCCGCGGTCTCGCCGGTGAGCGCCTCGCCCGCGGCGAACACCCGCCGCAAAGTCGGAAGCTGTCCGGTGAGCGCCGGATCCAGGAACGCGTCCAGCATCGACGGCACGAAATGCACCGTGCTGACGCCGTATTCGGCGATCACCCGGGCCAGATAGGCCGGATCGCGATGCCCGTCGGGCTCGGCGACGACGATCGCGGCGCCGGTCTGCAAGGGCCAGAACAACTCCCACGTCGAGATGTCGAAGGTGATCGGCGTCTTGTGCAGCACCACGTCCGAAGCGTCGTGCGGGTAGATCCACTGCGCCCACCGGAATTGGTTCACCATCTGGCGGTGCGTGATCATCACACCCTTGGGGCGGCCGGTGGAGCCCGAGGTGTAGATGACGTAGGCGACGTTGTCCGGCGTGATCTGCGGGTCCGCGAGCGACACCGCCTCCAGCGGAAGGTACAGGGTGTCGACCGCGACGACCGGCACCACGGCATCGGTGTCGAACCCGTCGCCGGTGGTGGTCAGCACGCACGCGGGCGCCGCGGCGTCGAGCACGAACTCGTTGCGCTCGGTCGGATGGTCCGGGTCGATCGGCAGGTATCCGGCACCCGAACGCAGCACGCCGTAGATCGTGACGACCAGATCGATGCTTCGCCGCATGGCCACGGCCACCAGCGATTCCGCGCCGACGCCCCAGCGGGTCAATTCGGCGGCGAGCGCGCGGGAGCGCAGGTCGAGATCGGCATAGGTGAGCGTGACCTCGCCGAAGCGCACCGCGGGCGCGTCCGGTGTCCGCGCCACCTGCGCGTCGAACAGTGCCAGCAGGGTGGTCTCGTCCAGCAGGTCCGGCACGTCGGTGCCGTTGCGGGCGGCCAGTTCGGCGCGTTCCCCGTCGAGCAGCACGTCGATGTCGGCGACGCGGGCCTGCGGGTTGGTCACGAAGCGCCGGATCAGGGCCGAAAGTCGTTGCGCCAGTGCCTGTGCCGTCGCCTCGTCGAACAGGTCGCGCAGGTACTTCACCGACACCCGCAGTTGGCTGTCGAGCACCACCATGACGGTCAGCGGATAGTGCGTCCCGTTGACCGCGCCGACGCCGGTGATATTCATACCGTCGATCGCGCTGGCCTTCTCCAGTCCCTCCCGATCGACGGGGAAGGACTCGAACACCACCAGGGAGTCGAAAAGCCCTTCCACACTGACGGTTTCCTGGATATCGCTCAGGCCGAGATAGTGGTGATCGAGCAGTCCGGCCTGTTCGGCTTGCAACTGGCGCAGCAGACCGCCGAGGGTGTCGGTCGCCCCGAGCCGCACCCGCACCGGGATCGCGTTGAGGAACAGGCCGACCATGCTCTCCACGCCGTCGAGCTGCGGCGGCCGGCCGGACACGGTGGCGCCGAAGACCACGTCGTCGCGGTCGACACTGCGCCCGATCAGCAGACCCCAGGCCGCCTGCACCACGGTGTTCACCGTGACGCCGAGCCCGGAGGCGAGGCGGGTGAGCGCGGTGGTGTCGGCCGGAGCCAGCTCGAAGCCGACTTCGCCGACGCCCGCGGAGATCTCGCGCCCGGGGTCGACCGGTGCCAGCGGCGTCGGCTCGGTGACACCGGCCAGCGCCGCACGCCAGGCGTCGCGGGCCGCGTCGGCGGGCTGCGCGCTCAGCCAGGCGAGATAGTTCCGATACGACGGCACCTTGGGCAGGTGCCGGGCGTTGCCGCCGAGCGCGTACAGCGTCAGCAGGTCCTTCATCAGCAACGGCATCGACCAGCCGTCGATCAGGATGTGATGGCTGGTGACCAGCAGGTGGTAGCTGTCGGCCGCCGAGCGGATCAGCGCGAAGCGCAGCAGCGGGGCGGTCCGCATATCGAAGTGGTCCGCGAGGTCGGCCGCCTTGATCCGGTCCAGCTCGGCGGCCGCGGCGCCCGGCTCCACCTGCGCGAGATCGATGAACCGCCACGGCACGTCGAGCGAATCCTGCACGATCTGCAGCGGTTTGCCCTCCGCGTCCTCGGCGAAGGCGACGCGCAGGTTGTCGTGCCGGTCGAGCACGGCCTGCGCGCAGCGATGCATCCGGGTAGCGTCCACCGCGCCACCGAGGTCGAGCACGAACTGGGTGGTGTAGGCGTCGATCGAGGACTCGGCCAGCAGCGCGTGGAACAGCATGCCCGACTGCAGCGGCGTCACCGGCCATACGTCGGTGAGGTTCGGGTAGGCGGCGGCGAGCCGGTCGATGCCGGTCTGGCTCAGTCGGACCAGACCGAAGTCCGACGGCGTGAATCCGCCCGCGTCCGGCTGCAAGCCGTGCTCGGCCAGCCCGCCGAGCGCCCGGATCCAATGCTCGGCAAAGGTTTTCACCTCGTCGGCGGTGAACGCCGCAGTGGCGTAATCGAATCGGGCGAGCAGTCCGTCGTCGGTGGCGTCGACGGTCAGGTCGAGCAGCAGATCGTCGGCGGCGATATCGGTGTGCACCCGGGCCGGGCGCAGATCCCGATAGCGCAACGCGAATCGGCCACGCCCGAGCACGCCGAGCTCGTCCGCGGTGTCGGCGTTGAGATAGCGCAGCAGGCCGTAGCCGACGCCCTGCGAGGGCACCGCACGGCGCGATTCCTTGATCTGGGCCAGAGCCGCGCCCGCGGCGGGGCCGCCGACCAGTGCCTCGGCGGTATCGATCCTGTTGAGCCGCAACGGCAGCGGGTACTCGGTGGTGAAGCCGCCGACCATGCTCTCGTCGGCGTTGGTCGCGCAACGCTGATCGGCGGACAGCCGGATCAACGAACCGACGGCGCGCGTGACGGACTCCTGCGCTGAGGTCTGCAACGCCAGCGCGACCGCGGTGAGCAGCACGTCGTCCACGATGGTGTGGTAGGCCGCCGCGACGGCAGCCACCGCGGCGGCGCCCTCGGCGGTGATGGCCAGCGAGACCCGGCTGCGGGTCCGCAGATCCAGTTGATCGGTGTCGGTGTCGGCATCGGTGGGCACAGCCCCCAGTGCCCGCTCCCACCAGCCCAGCTCACCGACGGTGCGCAGGTCATGCGCCCGCGTCGACAATGCCCGGATCAGCACCCCGAGACCGGATTCCGGCGCGGCGGGGGCGGCATGCCTGCCCCGGCTCCACGCGGCGGTCAACTGATCGACGATGGTGCGCCACGAAATGTCGTCCACGACAAGGCCGTTGGCGACCACGATCAGCGTCGACCGGCCTTCCGGCCCGCCGGTCAGCACGAAGTGGATATTGCGTCCGTGTTCGGGATCCAGCGCCGCGGCGGCGGCCTGCACCACGTCGTCGATCGGCAGCGACGTTTCGCCGTGCTGCGGATCCAGCCTGCGGAACGCCTCGCCGGTGCGCTCGTCGACCGGCGGGATGCGCAGCACAGGGACCTCGCCCGCGCGATCGAGCCGCACCCACAGCATCGGATGCTGGTCGAGCACCTTGCCCACCGCGGCATGCACGGCCTCGACGGCGCAGCTGTCCGGCACGTCCAGCGCGATGGCGCGCACCTCGACGCCGACGTCGAGCAGCCGGGCCGCGTGCGGTGTCAACGGCAGGTCACCGGATTCGTCGCCCGGACCGTCCTCGACCACCGCGACCCGGGCCAGCGCCACGACCGTGCGCGACTCGAAAACCGCACGGGGCGTGAAGGTCACGCCACGGGCGCGGCAGCGCGATACGACCTGGATGGAGACGATACTGTCGCCGCCGAGCGCGAAGAAATCGTCGTCCAGCCCGACCCGGTCGAGGCCGAGCACCTCGCCGATCACCTCGGCGATGGCCAGTTCCGCCTGGGTCTGCGGCGCGCGATAGGCCGCGGTCGCCAGCGCAGGTTCGGGCAGCGCGCGCCGATCCAGTTTGCCGACCGGCGTCAACGGGATCTCGTCGAGTTCGACGATGGCGGTCGGCACCATGTATTCCGGCAGGACCGCGCCCAATTCCTCGGTGAGCGCGGCGATGTCGAGGGTGGCGCCCTGCGCGGGCAGCACATAGGACACGAGCATCGTGGCGCCGGAACCGGATTCGCGTCCGACGGTGACCGCGAATTCGACACCCGGTTGCCCGGCCAGCGCGGCGTCGATCTCGCCGAGTTCGATCCGGAAACCGCGCACCTTCACCTGGAAGTCGTTGCGGCCCACGTACTCCACCTCGGGCGCAGCGCTGCCACGCCGCCAGCGCACCACGTCGCCGGTGCGGTAGAGCCGCTCGCCCGGCGCACCGTACGGGTCGGCGACGAAGCGCGCCGCCGTGAGGCCGGGCCGCGCGTGGTAGCCGCGGGCCAGCTGGATGCCGCCCAGATACAGTTCGCCCGCAACGCCTTCGGGCACCGGGCGCAGTCTGCTGTCGAGCACCAGCGAACGCATGCCGCGGATCGGGCCACCGATGGTGACCGGTTCGCCCGGGCGCAAGGCATCGCTGATGTTGGTCATGATCGTGGTCTCGGTCGGCCCGTAGCCGTTGTGGAAGCTCCGCTGCCCGTCGCCCGCCCACTTGGCCACCAGATCGGCGGGCACCGCTTCCCCGCCCGCGACGATCGCCCGCATGCCGGACAGGGCGTCCGGGTCCAGCGAAGCGAGCACCGACGGGGTGAGGAAGGCGTGCGTGACCTGCTCCTCCTGGATCAGGCTCGCCAGTTCGGCGCCGCCGAAGGTGAGCGGCGGCGCGACCACCAGCGCGCCCGCCGAACCCAGCGCGAGCAGCAGCTCGAGCATCGAGGCGTCGAACGACGGCGAGGCGAAAGCCAGTGCGCGGGTGGACTGGTCGAGCTGATAGCGCTCTACCTGCTCGGCACTGAAATTGGCCAGGCCCGCGTGCGTGACCACCACGCCCTTGGGCAGGCCGGTGGAGCCGGAGGTGTAGATCACGTACGCGGCGTTGCTGCTGCGGATCGGGCCGTGCCGCTCGCTGAAGCTGATCGGCCGGTCGGAGCGGGACGCGACGTCATAGGTGAAGTCCCGGTCGTCGAGTACCAGCCACGGCCGTCCGCCCGCCATCGCGGGCAGCGTGCCGAGCTCCGCGGTCAGCGTCACGCCGAGATACGCCTGCGAGTCGGTGACCATGTGCGCGATGCGCTCGGCCGGATAGGTCGGATCGATCGGCACCAGCGCGGCGCCGGTCTTGGCCACCGCCCACAGCGCGAGCACCGATTCGACCGAACGCCGGATAGCCACCGCGACCAGCACGTCCGGCCCGGCGCCGCGATCGATCAGTGAGCGCGCCAATTGCGAAGAGGCGGCGTCGAGTTCGACGTAGCTGAAGGTACGCCCGTGCACCACGATGGCGGGACCGGTGGGGTTACGGGTCACCGCCGAGGCCATCAGCTCGGCCAGGGTGCGCGGCGGCACGGCCTCGACGCCCGCCCGAGAGATCAGGTCGGCGCGCTCCGAATCGTCCAGGATCTCCAAGTCACCGACCGCGATACCGGGATCCTGCGCGACCGCGGCGAGAATCCGGCGGAACCGGCGTCCGAAATCGGTGACCGTCGCCTCGTCGAACAGGTCACGGGCATAAGTGAATTCGGCGGCGAGGCCGGCCTCCGCGCCTGCCTCGGTGCGCTGCTCGCGCAGGGTGAGCAGCAGATCGAATTTGGCGGTGTCCGCGGCCGGATCGAGCGCGGCGAAACTCAGCCCGGGCAGCTCGAAGCTGGTGGCGGCGAGGTTCTCGAAGGACAGCGCCACCTGGAACAGCGGATGCCGCCCGGCGGAACGCTGCGGATCGAGCACCTCGACCAGCCGCTCGAACGGGGTGTCCGCGTTCGCGAAGGCCCGCAGATCGGTTTCCCGGTTCGCGGCCAGCAATTCGGTGAACCCGAGTTGCGGTGCGACCCGGGTGCGCAGCACCAGGGTGTTGACGAACATGCCGATCAGGTCGTCGAGTTCGGCCTCGCCGCGGCCCGCGATCGGGGTGCCGACCACGACGTCCTCGGTCCCGGACAGGCGGGCCAGGAACACCGCCAGCGCGGTGTGCACGACCATGAACAGCGTGGCGTTGTGCCGCTTGGCCACCTCGACCAGCGCGGCGTGCACGTCGGCGTCGACGACGAAGTGGGTCTTGCCGCCCGCGAAGCTCTGCGCGGGCGGGCGCGGGCGATCGGTCGGCAGATTCAGCTCGTCCGGCAGGTCGGCGAGTTCGGTCGTCCAATAGGCGAGTTGGGTGCCCGCGACGGAATCGGGGTCGTCGTCGGCGCCGAGCACGGTGCGCTGCCAGAGCGCGTAGTCGGCGTACTGGATCGGCAGCGGCGACCAGGCCGGCGCCTCGCCCCCGCTGCGGGCGGCGTAGGCCAGCATCAGATCTCGCGTCAACGGACCCATCGACCAGCCGTCGGCACTGATGTGATGCGCGACGAACACCAGGACGTACTCGCTGCCCGCGAGCTGGAACAGCCTGGCGCGGAACGGCACCTCCATGGTGACGTCGAAACCGGCGGCGACGATGCGCTGCACCTCGTGCGCGACCCGCTCCTCGCCGATCTGGGCGGGCGCCAGGTCGACCAGCACCTCGTGCGGCGCGAGGATGCGCTGCTGCGGGCCGTCCAGCGTCTCAGGGTAGACGGTGCGCATGATCTCGTGCCGGGCGACCAGGTCGGTGACGGCCTGCTGCAACGCGTCGACATCCAGGTCGCCCGACAGCCGGATGGCCACCGGGATGTTGTAAACGGCCGCGGCGGTGTCGAACTGGTTGAGGAACCACATCCGCTGCTGGGCGAAGGACAGCGGAATATGGTCGGGCCGTGGCTGCGCGACGAGCGGCGTGCGGGTGCGCTCGCCCGCGAGGTGCTCCACCTTGATCGCGAGTCCCGCGACGGTGGCGGCCTCGAACAGCGCGCGCACCGGTACCCGGGAATCCAGCGCCGCACCGATACGCGCCGCGACCTGGGTCGCCAGCAACGAATTACCGCCCAGAGCGAAGAAATCGTCGTCCGCGCCGACCCGTTCGACACCGAGCACCTCGGCATACACCCCAGCCACGATCTCCTCGATCGGCGTCGACGGCGCACGGAACACCTGCGCCTCGAACTCCGGCTCCGGCAACGCCTTGCGATCCAACTTACCGTTCACATTCAACGGCAAACGATCCAAAACCACGAACGCCGACGGCACCATGTACGACGGCAAACCCACACTCAGCGCCGACTTCACCTGCGCCACATCGAGACCCGCGGGCGCGGCACCGGCCGCCTCGGCGGCCTGCGCGGCGAACGACGCGGCTTGCACGGCGAACGAGGTGGCGTTCGCAGGCGCGGCCGAAGGCTGAGCGGCGACCAAGTAGGCCACCAGCCGATCGCCCGTTTTGGCGTCGGATCTGGCGAGCACCGCAGCCTGCGCGATCTCGGGCAGCGCCAGCAGCGCGGCCTCGATCTCACCTAGTTCGATCCGGAAGCCACGGACCTTCACTTGAAAGTCGGTGCGCCCCTGATATTCCAGCTCGCCCCCGGTGCGCCGAGCCACCAGATCGCCGGTGCGATACATCCGCGCACCGGGCTCGAACGGGTTGGCCACGAACCGATCCGCCGTCAGATCCGCCCGGCCGAAATAGCCACGCGCCAATTGCGCACCGGCCAAGTACAGCTCACCGGAGACGCCGACCGGTACCGGACGGAGCCTGCTGTCGAGCACGTAGGCCCGGCTGTTCCACTCCGGTGTGCCGATGGGCACGACGGCCTGGTCGGCCTCGGTGACCCGATGCCGGGTGATCGACACCGCGGCCTCGGTCGGCCCGTACAGGTTGTACAGCGCCACCTCGGGCTGCGCGGCCAGGAAGCGTTGTGCCAGCGCGGCGGGCAGGGCCTCGCCGATGGCGAGCACCCGGGTCAGCGGCAAGGGCTGAGCCGAGGCCGCCGTGCTGGTATGCACCAGGAGCGCGTCCAGCATGGACGGGACGACGTGCAGCGTCGTCACCGCCTCCCGGATGATCAAGTCGTTGAGATAGGCGGGGTCACGGTGTCCATCGGGCGCGGCGATCACCAGCTTGCCCGCGCAGACCACCGCCGACCAGAACTCCCACACCGAGAGGTCGAACGTCGCGGCCGTCTTGAGCAGCACGGCGTCGTGCCCGGACAGACCGAATTCGGCGACCTTCCACTGCAATTGGTTGGCGATCGCGGCGTGCGACACGGCGACGCCCTTCGGCCTGCCGGTCGAGCCCGACGTGAAGATCACGTACGCGGTATGCTCGGGCCGCAGCGGCGCGACCCGCTCGGCGTCCGCGAGCGGTCCGCTGGCGAACGAACTCAGCACCAGGTCGTCGAGTCGCACGACCGGTGCGGCGGCGGTGTCGAATTCGGCGTCGGCATTGGTCAGCACGCAGACCGGCGCGGCCGTCGCCAGAATGTAGTCCGTGCGCTCGGCGGCCTGGTCCGGGTCGACCGGCACATACGCGCCACCGGCTTTGGCGACCGCGTACATCGCGACGACCAGGTCCACCGATCGCCGCAAAGCCAGCGCCACTCGGGACTCCGGTCCGACGCCGCGCGAGATCAGGTATCGGGCAAGCCGATTCACGCGCGTGTCGAGTTCGACATAGGTCAGCTCGTGCCGCGAGCCATCGGGCAGGTCGGCGACCACGGCGACCGCCTCCGGTGCGGCGGCCAGTACCGACCGGCGCAGGAACGACGGCAACGTGGCGGCCGGATCGATCCGGTGCGCCGTATCGTTCCATGCCGACAGCACCGAATGCTGTTCCCCGGGAACAAGAATGTCGATGTCGCCGACCGGCGTGCCCGCGTCGGCGACCACCGCGGCCAGGACCTGCGTCAATCGTGCCGCGAAGCCCTGCACCGTGGCGGCGTCGAAAAGATCGGTGGCATAGGTGAAGAAGCCGCCGATGCCGGTGGGCGCACCGGATTCGTCGTAGCTGTCGCCCACGATCAGATGCAGATCGAACTGCGATACGTCGAGATCGGCATCGACGCCGGCCACCGTGAGGCCCGGCAATTCGAGTGCGGTGTGCGCGATGTTCTGGAACGACAAGCCCACCTGGAACAGCGGATGATGCGCCGTCGAACGCGGCGGATTCAGCACCTCCACCAAACGCTCGAACGGAATATCCGCGTGCGCGAACGCCTGCAGATCGGTGTCGCGCTGGCGCGCGAGCAGATCGGTGAACGATTCTGCGCCGTCCACGGTGCTGCGGAACACGACGGTGTTGACGAACATGCCGATCAGATCATCGAGTTCACGCTCACCGCGACCCGCCACCGGCGTGCCGATCGCGATGTCCCCCGTACCGGACAACCGGGCGAGCAACACCGCGAGCGCCGTGTGCACCACCATGAACAACGTCGCACCGTGGGCCCGGCCCAACTCCACCAAACCGGCATGAGTAGCCGCATCGACCCGCACATCGACCCGCGCACCAGCCATCGACGCGATCGCCGGACGCGATCGGTCCGTCGGCAACTCGAGCAGGTCCGGCAATCCGGACAGTTGCGTTCGCCAGA
The DNA here is from genome assembly GCF_000710915.1 of Nocardia brasiliensis IFM 10847. Taxonomy (GTDB): domain Bacteria; phylum Actinomycetota; class Actinomycetes; order Mycobacteriales; family Mycobacteriaceae; genus Nocardia; species Nocardia brasiliensis_A. The sequence goes on along the minus strand of NZ_BAUA01000160.1, from coordinate 10,976 downwards.
AGTCGATCTGTTGCGCCGCAATCGATTCCGCATCGGACTCAGCACCCAGCACCGCACGCTGCCACAACGCGTAATCCGCGTACTGCACCGGCAACGGAGCCCAACCCGGCGCCTCACCCGCGCTCCGCGCGGCATAGGCGACCATCACGTCACGCACCAGCGGACCCATGGAGGACGCGTCCGCAGCGATGTGATGCACCACCACCGCGAGCACATGGTCGGATTCGCTGGCACTGTCGGTGATCTCGAGCAGCCGGACCCGCAGCGGCACTTCACCGGTGACATCGAACGGAGTGGACGCCAGGGCATACACCTCGGCCGGTACCGCTGCCGCGGTCACCGGACGCGCGGCGACATCGAGGGCCACCCGGCTCGCGGGCAGCACCACCTGCACCGGACCGTCGGAGGTCTCCGGGTACACAGTGCGCAGCACCTCGTGCCGGCCCACCACATCCTCGAGCGCGGCACCCAGCGCCTCGACATCCAGCGCCCCGGTCAACCGCAGGGCGAACGGCAGGTTGTAGGCGGCGGAGCCGACCGACCCGTCATCGGACTGATCGAAACGGTTGAGGAACCACATCCGCCGCTGCGCCAGCGACAGCGGCAGTTCCGCCGGACGCTCGATGCTGCCCAGCGGGATGCCGCGCGCGGCATGGGTCTGCGACTCGATCGCGGCGGCCAGCGCCTGCACCGTCGGCGTCTCGAACAGCGTGCGCACCGGCACCCGGGCATCGACCGCGGCGCCGAGCCGCGCGACGACTTGGGTGGCGATCAGCGAATTGCCGCCGAGAGCGAAGAAATCGTCGTCGACCCCGACCCGGCTCAGGCCGAGCACCTCGCCGAACACCTCGGCGACGATCTCTTCGACCGGCGTCGCGGGAGCACGGAATTCGCGAGCGGCGAAGGCCGGTTCGGGCAACGCCTTGCGGTCGAGCTTGCCGGACGGGTTCAGCGGCAACTCGTCGAGGACGACGATCGCGGCCGGAACCATATATGCCGGAAGGGTTTCGGCGACAGCGGCCAGCAACACCGGCGGTTCCACGGACGCGCCGGGCGCGGGTACCGCGTAGGCCACCAGCTGGTCCCCCAGCGTCGACTGGCTGACCAACGCAACCGCCTGACTCACCGAAGGCTGTGCCAGCAACGCCGTTTCGATCTCACCCAACTCGATCCGCTGACCGCGGAACTTGACCTGGAAGTCGGTGCGGCCGAGGTATTCCAGCCGATGCGACCGGCCCGCGCTGCCCGCCCGCCACACCACCAGGTCGCCGGTTCGGTACATACGCTCGCCGAAACCGAACGGATTGGCCAGGAAGCGATCCGCGGTCAGGTCCGGCCGCCGGACGTAGCCGCGCGCCAGCTGATCGCCTGCGAGGTACAGCTCGCCGGGTACACCCGCGGGCACCGGGCGCAGCCGGGCGTCGAGCACGTAGACCTGGGTGTTCCACTGCGGCAAGCCGATCGGCACCGAGCGGCTGTCCGAGCCGTCGGCGGGCCAGTAGGTCACCGACACCGCGGCCTCGGTCGGCCCGTAGAGATTGTGCAACTGCGCCTGCGACACCGCGCCGAAGGCGGCGACGGTCTCCGGGGGCAGCGCCTCGCCGATCACGAAGACCTCGCGCAGCGTCGGCCCCGCGTCGGCGGCCGCGTGCGCGGCGAAGACGGTCAGCATCGAGGGCACGAAGTCGGTGACCGTCACTCGTTGCGCGGCAATGGTTTCCGCGACGTAGGCGGGATCGCGATGGCCGTCGTGGGTGGCGACCACCAGGGTGGCGCCGGCCCGCAGCGGCATGAAGAAGCCCCACAGCGACACGTCGAACGTGGTCGCCGTCTTCTGCAGGTACACATCGTCGGGGCCGAGCGGGTACTGCGCCAGCATCCAGTCGATCTGGTTGTGGATCGCCGCGTGCGAGACGGCGACGCCTTTCGGCCGTCCCGTCGAACCGGAAGTGAAGATGACGTAGGCGGGGTGCTGCGGCAGCACCGCGCGGCGCAATTCGTCCGGGCGCACCGGACTGCCGTCGAAGGCCGCGGTGTCGATCTCGTCCAGCCGCAGCACCTCGATGCCGTCCGGCACCTGGATCGCATCCGCCGCGGTGGTCAGCACGCAGGCGGGCTGGGCGGTGTCGAGGATATGCGCGATCCGCTCGGCCGGATGGTCCGGATCCAGCGGCACGTACGCGCCGCCCGCCGTCACGATCGCGTACATGCCGACGACGAGGTCCACGGATCGCCGAATCGCGAGCCCCACCAACGATTCCGCGCCGACACCTCGGTCGATCAGCAGCCGGGCGAGGCGGTTGACCCGATCATCGAATTCGCGATAGCTCGAAGCAGCGCCTTCGTAGACCAGCGCGGTGGCGGACGGGCGCGCCGCGACGGTCCGGCGGTAGCCGTCGAGCAGCAGCTCCGGCGCCACCGCATGCCTGGTCTCGTTCCAGCCGTACAGGATGCGCTCGCGCTCGGCGGGATCCAGCAGGTCGATGTCGCCGACGGCCCGTTCCGGCTTTGTCACGACCGCGGCGAGCAGCCGGTCCAAACGATGCGCGAATTGCGCGATCGTCGCCTCGTCGAACAGGTCGGTGGCGTAGGTGAACTGGGCCGAGAAGCCGGACTCGGTCTTGGGCACCACGGTCAGCTGCAGATCGAACTTGGCCACCGCACCGTCGAATTCGACCGCTTGCGCGGACAATCCGGGCAGTTCGACCTGCGCCTTGTTCATGTTCTGGAAGAACAGCGCCACCTGGAACAGCGGGTGATGCGCCTGCGAGCGCACCGGATCGAGCACCTCGACCAACCGCTCGAACGGCAATTCGGCGTGCGAGAACGCCGCGAGGTCGGTCTCTTTCGTCGCCGCGAGCAAGTCGGTGAACGAGGCGCCGGGATCGATCTGTGTGCGCAGCACGAGGGTGTTGACGAACATGCCGATGAGGCCGTCGAGTTCGCGCTCGCCCCGGCCCGCGACCGGTGTGCCGATGGTGATGTCGGCGGTCCCGGTCAGCCGGGCCAGCAAAGCCGCGAACGCGGTGTGCACCACCATGAATTCCGAAGCGCCCGCGTGCTGGGCGAGTTCGGTGAGTCCGCGGTGTACCGCGGCGCTCACTTCGAAGGTGTACTCCGCGCCCGCGCCGGAGGCGACAACCGGACGCGGGCGGTCCGCGGGCAGATCGATGCGGTCCGGGATGCCCGCCAACGCGTCGCGCCAGTAGGCGATCTGCGCGGCCGCCACCGAATCCGGATCGCGCTCGTCGCCGAGCACCTCGCGCTGCCACAGCGTGTAATCGGCGTACTGCACCGGCAACGGCGGCAGCGCGGGCGGCGCGCCGTTGCGCCGGGACAGGAACGCGCCCAGCAGATCACGCAGGAACGGGGCGACCGACGCGCCGTCCGCGGCGATGTGGTGCACCACCACCACGACCACGTGCTCATTCGCGGACAGCTCGGCGAGCGCGAGGCGCAGCGGCACCTCGGTGGCGACGTCGAAACCACGCAGGGCGAACTCGCGCAGCCAGTCGGCCAGTTCGGATTCGGCGAGCGGCTTCGGCGCCAGGTCCGCAACCGCCTCCGCGACAGGCAGAATCACCTGGTAGCCGGTGCCGTCGATGGCCGGGTACACGGTGCGCAGCGTCTCGTGCCGCTCGATCACGTCGGTGATCGCGGCCTGTAGCGCGCCGATGTCCAGCGCGCCGGTGAGCCGGATCGCGAACGGAATGTTGTTCGCCGCCGAGGCCGGATCGAACTGGTTCAGGAACCACATCCGCTGCTGCGCCAGCGACAGCGGGATGTGTTCGGGTCGTTCCATCGGGGCCAGCGCGCGCCGGTCCTCGGCGCCCTTCAACGGCTCCAACCGCTCGGCCAGGCCTGCCACCGTAGGGGTTTCGAAGATCAACCGGGCGGGCACCCGGGCCGACAGCGCCGTGCCGAGCCGGGCCGCCACCTGCGTCGCGATCAGTGAATTGCCGCCGAGCTCGAAGAAGTCGTCGTCGGCGCCGACCGGCGCACCGGGACCGAGCACCTCCGCGAACACATCCGAGACCAGTTCTTCCAACGGCCCAACGGGCGCGCGGAAGATCTTGGTCTGCAAGCGCGGTGCGGGCAGCGCGGCCCGATCCAGCTTGCCGACCGGGGTCAACGGGATGGTGTCGAGCACCATGACCACCGTCGGCACCATGTGCGCGGGCAGGCTCTGCTCGGCGAACGCGGCCAGCTCGGCGGCGTCCGCGGCGTTTCCGGGCGCGGCATGCACATAGGAGACGAGAATCGTGGCGCCGGTGTCCAGGTCGTGTCCGACGGTGACCGCGAAGTCGACCGTCTCGTGCGCGGCGAGCACCGCGTCGATCTCGCCGAGTTCGATCCGGAAGCCGCGAATCTTCACCTGGAAGTCGTTGCGGCCCCGGTATTCCAGCTCGTTCCGGTCGTTCCAGACCACCAGATCGCCGGTGCGGTACAGCCGGGAACCGCTGGCATCGAACGGATTCGCGACGAACCGAGCGGCCGTCAGCGCCGGACGGTCGTGGTAGCCGCGCGCCAATTGCGCGCCCGTGATGTACAGCTCGCCGACAGTGCCGACGGGCACCGGCACCAGCCGCTCGTCCAGTACGTACTCGGTGACGGCCCGGATCGGCCCGCCGATGGTGATCGGCGCGTCCGGCACCAGCGGCGCACTGATATTCGTCATGATCGTGGTCTCGGTCGGTCCGTACCCGTTGAAGAATTCCCGAGCCCGGCTGCCTGCCACCGGTATCACCCAGCGCCGCACCAACTCCGGCGGGCAGGCCTCGCCACCCGCGACCACTACGCGCAATTCGTCCAGCCCGGCCGGTTCGACGGAGGCCAGCGCGGCGGGCGTGATGAACGCATGTGTCACCCCGGTGCGGCGCAGCAGAACGGCCAGTTCCTCGCCACCGAACACCGTCGGCGCCGCGATCACCATCGTCGCCGCACCACCCACCGCGAGGAGCAGTTCCAACACCGACGCGTCGAACGACGGCGACGCGAAATGCAGTGTCCGCGAAGCACTCGTCACCTGGTACCGCTCGCGCTGCTCATCGCAGAAACTCGACAGACCGGCCTGCGTGACGACCACGCCCTTCGGCTTACCGGTGGAGCCGGAGGTGTAGATGACGTAGGCCGGATGTTCGGCGCGCAGCGGCCGCACCCGATCGACGTAAGTCACCGGGTCGGCCGGGAACTCCTCCAGCCGCCGGGCGCACTCGGCGGTATCGATGGGCAGCCAATCGACCCGGTCGGGCAGATCGGCGCGCACGCCCGCGACCGTGAGGCCGAAGACGGCGCCGGAGTCGACGACCATGTGCTCGACGCGGTCGGCCGGATAGTTCGGGTCCACCGGGAGGAAGCCGGCGCCGGTCTTGGCCACCGCCCAGACCGCGACCACGGAGTCGATCGAGCGGGGAATGCCGACGGCGACCAGGTCCTCGGGGCCGATGCCGCGCTCGATCAGCAGGCGAGCCAGCCGCGTCGACCGCTCATCGAGCTCGGCGTAACTCAGTTCGGCCAGGACGCCGGTGGCGTCGGCGTAGGTGACGCCGAGGCCGCTCGGGTTGGCTTCGACGGCGGTCGCCAACAGCTGCGGCAGGGTGGTGACGCGCGGGCGCCTGGTCCGAGTCGGTCGAACGCGTGCCGGGCGGGTCATGCGCACACCGCTGCACGGGTCTCGTCACTTCGCTGCCCGACCGACCGAACCATGAAGATGCCTCACCCTGCCTGTTGTCGCCGCATTTCCGCCTAGCTGGCCCCCGCCCCCATGATCATCGAACGCGTGCCCGCCCATCGTTACCGAAGGAACCGGCCCACGCCGAACACAGCCCGGTGCGACCCCGGGAAAAGGGTAGCGACGAACCACGGGAAACGAGCGCCCGGAACGATTATTCCCTGCCGACGCGAGAATGGTGTCGCGCGCGTCGGCAGGGCATCGTCAGGCCCGGCGACCGAGCAGAACAGCCAGCTGAGGGCCTATCTCGGCGAGCGCTTCCGACGAGGTCATGAGCGCGTGGGTCACCCCGATCGGCCGATCGACCACCTCTCCCGAGACGAATTCGGTCCAGTCGCCCGCAGTGGCGCGAAGCACATCCGTGGGATCGGTGACCGCGGCACTGAAGTACTGGAGTGTGCCGTGGAACACCCCGGGCCGATGCTCGGCGATGAGCTCGGCCGAACGGACCGCGCTGCGGTAGATACTGCGCAACCGTTCCGGGGTGATGGCGACCAACTCCGGCGGGATCATCGCGTGCAGCGCGGCCAGCGCCTGATCGCTCAGGTCGTAGACATCGCCCTGGGCCGCGACGAGGTCCGCGCCGAACCCGAGTTCGGTGAGCGCGCCCCGCAGTGCCGTCCGGAAGCCGACGACATCGGGATTCGGGTGGCTGTCCATCATGGCCAGCAGTTCGACCCGCTGGCCCGCGGCCTGCAGTGCGGTCGCGATCGCGTGGGCCAGCACGCCGCCGAGCGACCAGCCGAGCAGCCGGTACGGGCCCTCCGGCTGCACCGCCCTGATCTCGGCCACGTAGCGACGGGCCAGCGCGGTGATCGACTCCGGCAGCGCGCCGTCCTCGGACAGCGCCGGGGACTGCACGCCGTAGATCGGCTGTGCGGCGGGCAGGTACCGGGTGAACCCGACGTAGGTCCAGGCCAGCCCGTACATCGGGTGCAGGCAGAACAGCGGCGTCTCGGTGCCGCCGGTGCGGATCGGCAGCAGCACGTTCAGCGCGGCGTTGGCGTCGATCTCCCCCGCCGCCCCGGCCTCGATCCGCGCGGCCAGCCCGGCCACTGTGGCGTCGGTGAAGAACCACTGCACGCTCACCGAGCCGCCGGTGACTTCGCGCAGCCGGCCGACCGCCTGCGCGGCGAGCAACGAGTTGCCACCGAGGGTGAAGAAGTCGTCGTCGAGGCCGACGGCGGGCGCGCCGAGCAGTTCGGCGAACACCTGCGCCACCGTCTGCTCCAGTGCCGACTCGGGCGCCCGGTACTCGGCGACGCCGGTGAATTCCGGTGCGGGCAGCGCCTTTCGGTCCAACTTGCCGTTGGGTGTGAGCGGCAGCGCGTCGAGCACGACGATCGCGTCCGGCACCATGTACCCGGTCAGGAACCGGGCCACCTCGGAACGCACGGTCACCGGATCAATTGCCCCTGGCTCAGCGCCGACGACATAGCCGATCAGTCGCTCCCCGTGCGCGTCCGAGCGAACCACCGTGACGGCCTGGCGCACACCGTCGCAGCGCAGCAGCGCCGCTTCGATCTCACCTAGTTCGATGCGGAAGCCACGCAGCTGCACCTGCTGGTCGCTGCGCCCGGCGTATTCGAGCTGGGCCTTGTCGCCGCAGTCGCGCCACCGGCCGACATCACCGGTTCGATACATCCGGGAACCGGGTGCGCCGAACGGATTCGCGACGAACCGGGTCGCGGTCAGGCCGGGCCTGCCGAGGTAGCCGCGCGACAGCTGCGCGCCGACGACATGGATCTCGCCCGGCACCTCCAACGGCGCGGGATGCAACCGCGGATCGAGCACGTAGGCGTCCAGGCCGGGGATGGCCCGGCCGATCACGCTGGCCGCGTCGCGCACATCGCTCTCGCCGAGCGGCAGGAACGACACGTGCACCGTGGTCTCGGTGATGCCGTACATGTTCACCAGACGGGTTGCCGCACCGTGACGTTCGTACCAGGGCTGCAACTTGCGCAGATCCAGTGCCTCGCCGCCGAAGATCACATACCGCAGCGCGAGCTCCGCGGGTTCGGCGGCCCGATCCGCCTCGACCAATTGGTAGAACGCCGACGGGGTCTGGTTCAGCACGGTCACCCGTTCGCGAACAAGCAACTCGCGGAACTGCTCCGGCGACCGGGAGGTCAGGTAATCGACCACCACGACCGAACCGCCGTGCGCCAGCGCGCACCACAGCTCCCAGACCGAGAAGTCGAACGCGAACGAGTGGAACAGCGTCCACACATCGTTCTCGTCGAACCGGAAGAGCGGCTGCGTGTTCGCGAACAGTTCGACGACATTGCGGTGCGCGACACCGACGCCCTTCGGCACACCGGTCGAACCCGAGGTGTAGATCACGTAGGCCAGGTTGTCCGGGTGCAGCGGCGCGAGCCGCTCGGCCTCGAGAATTGGTGCGTCGGCGAATGTGGTTGTCTCGTCGAGCAATACCACCGGCAGTTCCCCGGTGGGCACCGAGTCCCGCTCGTCCGCCGTGGTCAGCACACAGACCGGCGCGGCATCGGTGAGCATGAACTCCAGTCGTTGCGCCGGGTAGGCGGCATCGATCGGCAGGTACGCGGCACCGGTCGCGAGCACTCCGAGCAGCGCCACCGGCAGCTCCTCGGTGCGCGACATGGCCACGGCCACCAGCGTTTCCGGGCCTGCGCCCTGCGCGATGAGCGCCCTGGCCACCTGGTTGGCGCGGGACTGCAACTCCCCGAACGTGAGCGCTCGAGCGCCGCAGCGGATCGCGACGGCGTCGGGGCGACGCCACGCCTGCTCGGCGACGAGGTCTGGCAGCGTGGCCCCCGGTACCCAGGCACCGAGCGAATTCCACTCCGAGAGTACGAGTTCGCGCTCGCCCGCCGCCAGCACGTCGATATCACCGACCACCACCGCCGCATCGGCGGCGACCGCGGTCAAGACGCGCTGGAATCGATCCGCGAAGTTCTGCACGGTCGACGCGTCGAACAGGTCGGTGGCATAGGTCAGGACCGCCGAGATGCCCTGCCGCTCCGGCCGTTCCGCGACGGTGAGTTGGAGATCGAACTTGGCGGGGGTCACCTGCGGATCGATGCCCGCCACGGTGAGTCCGGGTAGCTCCAGCGCAGACTCGGCTAGGTTCTGGAACACCAGCATGACTTGGAACAGCGGATGCCGAGCCGCCGAGCGGACCGGATCGAGCAATTCGACCAACCGCTCGAAGGGCAGGTCCGCGTGTCCGAAGGCCGCGACATCGGTGTCACGCACCGCGGCGAGCAACGCCTCGAAAGTCGTACCCGGCGCGATCTCGTTGCGCAGCACCAGCGTGTTGACGAACATGCCGATCAGGTCGTCGAGTTCGGCTTCGCCGCGGCCCGCGACCGGCGTGCCGATCGCGATGTCGGTGCTGCCGGACAATCGGGCCAGCAGCACCGCGAGCGCCGCGTGCACCACCATGAACAGCGTCGAATTGTGCTGCTGGGCCAGCTGGTCCAGCGCGGCGTGCAACTCGGCGTCGATCTCGAAATCGAGGGTCGCCCCGCGATAGGACGCGACCGCGGGCCGCGGCCGGTCGGCGGGCAGCGCCAGTTCGTCCGGCAGGGCCGCCAGCGCACCGCGCCAGTACTCGGCCTGCTGCGCGATCACGCTCTTCGGATCGTCCTCGGCGCCGAGGACTTCGCGCTGCCAGATGCTGTAGTCCGCGTACTGGACCGGCAGCGGCGCCCAGGTGGGGGCCGCGCCGCCGGTGCGGGCGACGTAGGCCAGCATCAGGTCCCGGGTGAGCGGGCCCATCGACCAGCCGTCTGCGCTGATGTGGTGGGCCACGAAGACCAGCACGTACTCGGCGTCGTCGACCTGGAACAGCCGGGCCCGGAACGGCACCTCGGTGGTGACGTCGAAACCCGTTGCGACGACCCGGTATACGGCGTCGTCGACCTCCGCCCCGCTGATCCGCACCGGCGCGAGGTCCACCATGGCGTCCGGTACCGCGGCGATGGACTGCACCGGGCCGAGTCCGGATTGCGGATAGGTGGTGCGCAGGATCTCGTGCCGGGCGACCAGATCGGTCACCGCCGCGCCCAGCGCGGCGACGTCGAGGTCGCCGGCCAGCCGAATCGCGGCCGGGATGTTGTACACCGAGGATGCGGTGTCGAACTGGTTGAGGAACCACATCCGCTGCTGCGCCAGCGACAGCGGAATCTGTTCCGGACGCGGACCTGCCACCAGCGCCTTGCGACCGCCGCTGCCCGCGTGCTGTGCGACCTTGGCCGCGAGTCCGGCGACGGTGGACGCCTCGAACAAGGTGCGCACGGGCACCCGGGCATCCAGTGCCGCGCCGAGCCGAGCCGCGACCTGGGTCGCCAGCAGGGAATTGCCGCCGAGACCGAAGAAATCGTCGTCCGCGCCGACCTGCTCGACCCCGAGCACCTCGGCGTACACCGTCGCCACGATCTCCTCGACCGGGGTCGACGGCGCGCGGAAGGCTTGTGCCTCGAATTCGGGCTCCGGCAAGGCTTTCCGGTCGAGCTTGCCGTTCGCGTTGAGCGGCAGGGCGTCGAGCAGAACGAACGCCGAAGGCACCATGTACGACGGCAGTTCGGTGCCGAGCGCGGATTTCACCTGCGCCACCTCGATGTCACCGTCGGCAGGCACCAGGTAGGCCACCAACCGGTCACCGGTCTTCGGATCGGATTTCGCGAGGACCGCGGCCTGGGCGATCTGCGGCAAAGCCAGCAGCGCGGCTTCGATCTCACCGAGTTCGATCCGGAAACCACGGATCTTCACCTGGAAGTCGGTGCGCCCCCGGTATTCCAGCTCGCCCGCGGCATTCCAGGCCGCCAGATCGCCGGTGCGATACATCCGTACGCCCGGCTCGAACGGGTTGGCCACGAACCGCTCCGCGGTCAGATCCGGGCGACCGAAGTAACCCCGCGCCAACTGCGCACCAGCCAGATACAACTCACCGGACACGCCTACCGGCACCGGCCGCAGCCGCGCGTCCAGCACGAAGACGTGGCTGTTCCACTCCGGCCCGCCGACGGGCACCGACACCTGGTCATTGCGACCGACCCGATGGTTGGTGATCGACACCGCCGCCTCGGTGGGGCCGTACAGGTTGAACAGCTCCACGCGCGGGTAGTCGCGCAGGAATCGCTGGGCCAGCGCACCCGGCAGCGCCTCACCGATCGCCAGGACCCGCCACAGCGAGGTCGGGAAATCGTTTGTGGCCAACGCATCCAGCATCGAGGGGACCACGTGCAGCGTGGTGACCCATTCG
>NZ_BAUA01000161.1 GCF_000710915.1 Nocardia brasiliensis IFM 10847 | reverse complement strand
GGCGGGCGTCGATCACCTTCCAGCAGTTGCGCCAGGCCGACATCACCACGAATTCCATCTGGTACTGGGGACTTCGGCCGTTGTTCGAGCACGACACCGCCGGTGAGGCGGTGTTCCAGGAGGTCGTGTCGTTCGCGTCGCCGACGCTGGTGCTCGCCGCGTTCGCGCTGGCGATGTGGCTGGGCTGGAACCGGTATCTCGGGACAGGCGTGTTCCCGTGGGTCGCGGTGAGCGGCGCGATGCTGTGCGCGTTCCTGCTGTTCCACAAGGTGCATTCGCCCCAGTACACGCTGTGGCTGGTGCCGTTCTTGGTGCTGCTCGAGGTGCCGTGGTCGCTGATCGGGGCGTATCTGGTGGCCGACGCGGCCGTCGGCGTCGGCGTGTTCCGATACTTCTACGCGCTGGGTTCGGGTCGTCCCTACGAGACGATGGAGAAGGTCGTCCAGTTCGGGGTATGGGGCCGGGCCGTATTGCTGGTCGCGCTGTTCTTCCTCTTCCTGCGTGCGGTGCCTCGGGGTTTCCGTCCGGTTCAGCCGCCGGTGCCGCGGTTCGCCCCTGGTGAGTTGATTCCGGCCTGAGTGGCTGGGTGCGGGCGGGGTTGCACTGCGAAGTGCGTCACCGATCGGTTCGATGCACAACGTGGCGGGACCACCCCGGCGGTTGCCTGCGGCTTGCCAAATATCCAGCTCGGATGGTGCACGCCTGGTCTATGGCGGTCGCGGACCGGTTGCAAGGGCGCTGCGATTTCGCGAACCGCCATCAAGTGAAACAGTGCTGGTCCGATTACTCTGGTCGGGTTGGTGGTGGAGCAGGACGGTGAAGTACGGATGGACCAGGTGGACACGGGCGCGCACCCGCCATCCGTCGTTCGGTTGACGCTGCTCAACGGAGTCGAAGCGCACCGCGGGGACCAAGTCCTGCCGCTGGGCCCGCCGCAGCGTCGGGCGGTGCTGAGTGTGCTGGCTTTCCGGCGCCGGCAATGGGTTTCGGCGGACAGCCTGCTCACGGCACTGTACGACGGTGTGCCGCCGGCCAGCGGCGTCGGCGTGATCCAGACCTATGTGTCCGCGCTGCGCCGCGTGCTCGAGCCCGATCGCCCGCCGCGCACCCCGCCGACCGTGCTGCTGTCCGGCCACGGCGGCTACCAGCTGCGGATCGATGACGAACAGCTCGACCTCGGTGTCTTCGACAAACTGGTCGCAGCGGCGAGCCGGGCGCGCGAAGCGGGCGACCTGGTTCGTGCCGAAGACCGCTACGCACGCGCACTCGCGCTCTACGCCGGTGAACCGCTGGCCGGCCTGCCCGGCCCCTTCGCCCAGCGGCAGCGGGCAGCGCTCGCCGAGCGGCGGCTCGCCGTGGTGGAGGACAGCCTGGATGTCGCTGTGGCACTGGGTCGTTCCGACGAGGTGATCGATCGCCTGCGGGTGCTCACGGCCGAGCACCCGTTGCGCGAGCGCCCGCGCGCCGTGTTGATGCGGGCACTGTATGCGCGCGGCAGTCAATCCGAAGCGCTGGATGTCTACCGGGAAACCCGCAACCTGCTGGTGGATCGACTCGGCGTCGAACCGGGGCTGGAACTACGCCGACTGCACGAGCAAATCCTCTCCGGCACAGGAACATTCGAACAACCTCGGCCTCCCGGGGTCCCGCGAGGAGCGATCGAGTCCGACTCGCCGCGCACCGGCACGGCAGAGCGCTTCGGCATTGTCTCCACCCTGTGGCCGGAACCCGCGGCACCGCCTGCCTCGGCGCCGGTGCGTTCGGCGGGATCTCCAACTGTGGATCCGGCCGAGCGGGCAGCGGAGCCACCGCGTTCCGCATCCGGAATCGAGCACACCGGGGCGGCAACGGACACGGCCCGCTCGCCGGTGGGTTCGGTGCACCTGACCGCGGATTGGGCGCGCCGACCGCTGGCTGCACCGAAACCGTCAGTACTGGTGGCGAATTCGTCCGCTACGTCGACGCGGACGCCAGCGGAGCCCGCACAACCGCCCGCGGCGGTGATCGCCCCGACCGTAGCCTCGGCGTATCCGCCGGCCTCGGCGGATACGAGTCCGGGCGACACGGACCTGCCGAGGAGCTCGGCGTACCCGGCTGCGGGCGGACCGCTTGCTGGTGCGGGCTCGGAGTATCCCGCCGGCGGGTGGGCGCCTTCGCCCGCTGGTTCGGTCGACCCGGCCGTCGAGGAGCGGCATCCCCTTGGCTCGGCAGGACCGGGTATGGCCGGGGTGGGGCTGGCCGCCGCGTCGACGTACCCGACGCGGGGTGGCGCGCAGCGTGGGCGGGCCGGGATCGATCCGGCGGCACCCGTGGTGTTCGAGCGGGCGTGGGAGCTGGTGCAGATCGGGGCGTGGGTTGAGCGGGCGGCGACGGGCAGCGGTGGGCTGCTGGTGATTTCGGGGCTGCCCGGGTTCGGCAAGTCGCAGCTGCTCGATGCGGTGGTGCGGCGGTCGGCCGGGGTGCGGCGGATCGATTTGACGCCGCCGTGGGATGTCGCGCCGCCGTTGGGGCTGATCGCCGAACTGGCGCAGACCGCGCTCGAGCCCGCCGAGTCCGATGCTCATGCGGCAGAAGTGTTGTGCGCCAGTCTGCTCGAAGCCTCCGGTGTCGCGGCACCGCTGGTCGTCGTGGTGGACGGCGCAGACCTGATGGACGAGCGATCCGCGCGCGTGCTGGCCGCGGCGGCACCCCGGCTGCGCCGCATGCCGGTGCTGCTGATTCTCGCACTGGACGAACGTGCTTGGGAGCCCGCGGTTCTCGCGCTGCATGGACTACTGGAACCGCCCGCCGTCGCGATTCTGCGACTGAGCGGGTTGAGCGTGCTCGCGATCGAGGGCCTGTACGAACAGCGCACCGGCATGCGCTGCCCACCGGGGCTGGCCGCTGAAATCCAGCGGGCGACGGCGGGCATTGCGCTGCTGGCGGGCGCGCTGATCGCGGATCTGCTGACCATGCGCGATCCCGGCCGGATCCCGGAGTTCCTGCCCGAAGGCTGTTATTCGCGGTCGATCAGCCGGCTGCTCGGCCGTTACGCGCCGCGCGGTGTGGTCATGCTGCGCGCGCTCGCCGTGCTACAGGAGGTCGGGCCGAGCCTCGAGATCCTCGCCGCCGCGTGCGCCGAACCGGTGAGTGAGGTGCGGCATCGCTGTGAACTACTCGCCGCCACCGGCATTCTGGCGGCGGTGTCGCCGCCGCAGTTCCAGCATCCGTTGATCGGCAACACGATTCGCTGGCTGTGCCGCCGCGAAGACGCCGACCGGTTCCGGATCGCCGCGGCCGAACAGGCCCGCAGCGCTGGGTATTCGGCCAGACAGGTCGCCGCCATCCTGCATGATCTGGTCGGCGCCGAGTACGCGCGCTGGACCGTGGTGCTGCTCGACGCCGCGGAGGAATGCCTGCGCCAGGGGCTGATTCCAGATGCGGTACGGCAATTGGCGGCCGCCTTACGGATCACCGCGCCCGCCGGCCGCGACGACATCCTGGTGCGCCTGGGCCAGCTGGAGTTGTGGACCAATCCGGCGGCGGCGCGCGCACATTTGGAAGAGGCGCTGCACAGCCAGCGCGAACGCGGCGTCACGCCGACCGCGCTCATCCCGCTGGCCTGGACCATGTCGACCCGCTGGCAGGCGGGCGCCGCGATGACGTTGCTCGGTACGGTGCTGGCCGAGACCGAACAGCGAGATCCGCTGGCGGCACGGGATATTCGCGCCGCCTCCTGGGCGGTCGCCGGATTGACCGCCGCGAGCTGGCGTGGGTTCGTCGCGGAGCAGCGCGCGGCGGGAGCGACCGATCAGATCAGCACGGCGGTGCTCACCTGGGACGACGCCTTCGGTGTCCGGTACTCCGCGCGCGAAACGCTCGCGCGCTTTCCCACCGAGGCGGATCCGGCCCGGGGGTGGGCGACGTTGCCGCAGCAGCTGGTCGGGCTGCTCGCGCACCTGTCGATGTGGTCGGGCGATCTGGCGTTGGCGAAACAGCTCAGCGCGCAACCCAGGGAGCACCACTTCGGCACCATCGATGTCTATCGCCTGATCCTGCACTCGGAAGTGCTGCTGCGCTGCGGTGAGTACCGCCCTGCGCTGCGTGTGCTCGCGCCGACCGTCGGGGTGCTCGACGACGAATCCATCCGGCCACCACTGGCGTTGGTCGCTCAATACGCGCACGCACTGCTGGGTCTCGGCCGGCTCGCCGAGGCGCAACGCTGGCTCGACAGTGTCGCCGAACAGGCGAATCCGGAGACCTGGGAGTGGACCGTCGTCCTCCATGTCAGGGGCATGCTCTGTGCGGCACAAGGGGATTCGCGCCAGGCGGTGGCGCACTACCTGGATTGCGGCCGCCGCGTCGGCGCGGTGGGCATCAGTAATCCGGCGCATATTCCGTGGCGCAGTTCCGCTGCGCTGGAGCTGGTAGGGCTCGGCGAGCAGGCCCGGGCCGCAGAACTCGCGGCCGCGGAATACGAACTCGCGCAACGGTGGAACACTTCCGGGACGCTGGGCCGGGCGCTGCGCGCGCTGGCCGCGGCGGCGCCTGGTGGCGTCGACGCGGATCTGCTGAGCCGGGCGGTCGAGCAGCTGCGCCGCTACGACTCCCCGGTCGAGCTGGTCCCGGCGCTGCTCGAACTGGCCGCGGCCCGGCCCGAAGCCGCTGTCGAACTGCGCCGGGAAGCTCGCAACCTGGCTGAGAGAATGGGCGCGACAAGGTATCTCGCCCTGATCGACACCCATGAGCCCCCGTCGGCCGCCGACTGACCGTAGGCCAGGCTCACCCGGCGGCGGCCCGCACGATGAGATCGGCGATCGCGTCCGGTTGGGTGATCATCGAAGCGTGGCTGGTCGCCAGCGACACGATGTGGTCCTCGGTGGCCACCTGATAGGCCATCTTGGTCTCGAGATCGGGGTGGATCATCTGATCCAGCTCGGAGATCTGGTACCAGGTGTTGTGCCGCAGCGTCTGCCACGCGGGGGTCGCGGTGCCCGAACCGGCAAGGGACAGTACCGAAGTCGGCTTCTGGGTGGCGGCGAGCACGGCGGCCTCGCGCGGGTCGGCGTCGGCCGCGAAGTCGGCGTGGTAGCGGTCGCGGGCGATGATCAGGTCCGGCGTCTCGGCCGAACCGATGTTCACCAGGTCGGCGCCGCTGGCCAGGTCCTGGCCGAATTCCTGGTTGAGCTGGAACGCGGACTGCCCCGCGTCCGGGGTGAAGGCGGCGACGAAAACCAGTCCACTGACATCCGAGCGCCCTGCGCCCGCTTGGCTGATCACGGCGCCGCCGTAGGAATGGCCGACCAGCAGCGTCGGCCCGGTGAGGGTGTCCAGGTCCCGGGTGACCGTGGCGACGTCCTCGGCGAAGCCGCGCAGCGGCAGCTGGCTGGCGAGCACGGTGCCCAGACCCCGGTCGTGCAGGCGCTCGATCACCTTGCTCCACGCGGAGCCGTCGGCCCAGGCGCCGTGCACGAGCAGCACATTCGGGGTGGTGGTCATTGGCGTTTCCTCCAGTTCACATCGGATCGCCGCTCCCGGCGGGCGCGACGGCTCCAGCATCGCGAGCCGAGTCAACGTGAGCTGAATATCTGTCGAACGTGCTGCTCAGTGCCTCATTCCGCGGTGTGCCGCGCGCGGAAGGCGGCGCTCTTGGCGCGGTTGCCGCAAATGGTCATATCGCACCAGCGGCGGGTGCCGCCGCGGGAGGCGTCCACGTAGAGGCGGGTGCACGCGGCACGGCCGCATTCCTTCACCGTGGCCGTGCCGCCGAGGAGTTCTATCGCGGCACGGGCGATCGCGGCGAGTGCGGTCGCGGGCGGGCCGCAGCGGCGCAGTGTGCCGTCGGGTCGCAGGTTGAGCATGGGGATTTCGCCTTTGGCGAGCTCGTTGACGAGCCGGCGGTCCGGGTCGGCGAAGATTTCGCCGTGTGCTTTGGCCACGGCCATCCGGTACGCGGCCTCGCGCAACCGCACGGCCTGCGCGAAGGTGGCGGCGTCGCAATCGGATACCCGGTCGAGCAGTTCGGCGGCGCGGAACCAGTCGGCGAGGTCGGCCGGGGTGCGCAGGCCGTCGTCGAAGGTGGTGCTGCGGGCCTTGACCGTGCCCGCGAAGTCCAAGGCGAGGTTGCCGCTGACGAAGGTGAACACCCGCTCATAGTAACCGCCTTGACAGGTTATTCGACGAGCTGTCACGGTAGTAACCATCTAAGACGGTTAGTTTGGGAGGGTACGTGCGGACTCGATTCCTGGCGGTGGCGGTGCAACCGCTGTTCGTCGTGCTGTGGAGCAGCGCCTTCATCGCCGGAATCATCGGGGTCGGCGCGGCGCCGCCGATGACGGTGCTGTTCGCTCGCTTCGCCGTCGCGGGCCTATTGCTCGCGGCGTATGCCGTTGCGGTGCACGCCACCTGGCCGCGCGGCAGACAACTGCGCCACGTCGCCGTCGCCGGGCTGCTCATGCAGGCGGTGCAGTTCGGCGCCTTCTACACCGCGATGAACGAGCACGTGCCCGCCGCGGTCATCGCGCTGGTCCAGGGGCTGAACCCGGTGGTCATCGCGCTGTTCGCCGGGGTGCTCGGCGAAAGCGTCTCGGCGCGGCAATGGTTCGGCTTCGGGATCGGCGGGGTCGGGGTCGGGCTGGCCGTCTTCGACCAATCGAACTTCTCGATGATCGGCCTGCTGCTGTGCGTGCTCGGACTGCTCGGCCTGAGCATCGGCACGGTGTATCAGAAGCGATTCGTCCCCGCGGTCGATCCGCGGGCGTCGACGGCGGTGCACGTGCTCGTTAGCGCACCGGTCGCCGGCGTGCTGGCCGTGCTGACCGGTCAGCTCGAGGTGTGGGATGTGCCGGGCTTCGCCGGGGCGCTCACCTGGATGGTGCTGGTCAACTCGATGGCCGCGTTCCTGCTGCTGAACGCCATGCTGCGGTACTGGGACGCCACCAGGGTCGGCCGGTTGTTCTTCGCCACGCCCGCGGTCACCGCGGTGCTCGCCTGGGTGCTGATCGATCAGCCGGTGCGGCCGTTGACCTTCGCCGGCCTGGGCGTCGGGCTACTCGGCATGGTGTTCGCGTCGCGCAGACCTGCCGCGGCGCGGTCACGGAAGCCGCGCCCCGTGCTCGCGGCGCGCTGAGCTACTTGCTGGCTCGATGCCAGTTCATGCCCCAGCGGTAGGCCTCATCGATCTGCTGCTGGGCGCCGTTGATGTAGTGCACCTCGCGATGCACGGTGATGCCGCTGCCCTGGTTCTGCAGCAGGGCGATCGCGCACGAGCGGGCGCCGTCGACGGGGGAGTCGAGCCGGACCTCGATCTGCGGACCGGAGGTCGGGTACAGGGTCACCACCCCGTCGGCGGCCGCCCAGTTCGGCACGCCCTCGTAGATGAACGCGAAGATCAGGATGCGCCGGAACAGTTCGGGGCGAGCGAGATTGATGTGCATGTTCTCGCCGCCGGCGGCGGTGCCGCTGCGGTCGTCCCCGTCGAGCTGGATGTAGGGCTCGGCGTCGAGCGAGCCGAAGTTGTTGCCGACCGCCTGCACCACGCCCTTGTTGCCGTTGGCCAATTCGTAGAGGCAGCCGAGGTCGAGGTCGACGGGCTTGGATCGCCGGAAGAAACCCTTCGAGCCGGCCGACCAGTTCAGGTTCACCCGCATGGC
Source organism: Nocardia brasiliensis IFM 10847 (assembly GCF_000710915.1). Taxonomy (GTDB): domain Bacteria; phylum Actinomycetota; class Actinomycetes; order Mycobacteriales; family Mycobacteriaceae; genus Nocardia; species Nocardia brasiliensis_A. The sequence goes on along the minus strand of NZ_BAUA01000161.1, from coordinate 113,660 downwards.
GCCTTGCTGCTCACCGGGTTTGGTGAGATTGATGCTGGGCGTGGCCTTGGACAGGGTCACCTTGGACAGGTTGACCCCACCGGCGTTGCTGTCGGTCGCCATGGCGCGATCCCCTCGGAAGAAATGGGAACGGCAGCGGTCCTCCCGCAGGAGGGGCCGCTGCCGCACGAGTCTTTCGGCTGCCTGCCGAAAATCAGCCTACCGGGGTCGGCTCTCGTTCGCTGTCGACTTCTTTGTCGTTCTCCCGCCGGTTGCGCAGCACGCTGCTGACGAACGCCGCACCGATGAACGCGATACCGACCAAGCCGGTGATCAGCTCGTTGACGTGCACGCCGATCGAGACGAACAGGATGATCGCCAGCGCGCCGATCGCCCAGTGCGCACCGTGCTCCAGGTACACGTACTCGGCGAGCGTGCCCTTGCGCACCAGGTAGACGGTGATCGAACGGACGAACATGGCGCCGATCAGGCCGAGGCCGAGCGCGATGATGATCGGGTCGGAGGTGATGGCGAACGCGCCGATCACGCCGTCGAAGGAGAACGACGCGTCGAGCACCTCGAGGTAGAGGAACAGGAAGAACCCGGCCTTACCGGTGGCCTTGACCAGCTCCGACGGACCGTCGCCGGTGTGCTCCTCGGTGTGGAACATCGAGCCGAGCCCGTCCACCACAATGTAGGTGACCATGCCGAGCAGGCCGGCCAGCAGCACGGTGGAGCGGTCTTCCTCGGCCGTGACGATTTCCGCGGTGAGGATCAGGCCCGCGCTCGCGACGACCACCGAGAGCATGTCGAGCTTGCCGAGTTTGGCGAGCGGACGCTCCAGCCAGGACAGCCAGGTGATGTCGCGCTCTTCGAAGATGAAGTTCAAGAACAGCAGCAGCAGGAACATGCCACCGAACGCGGCGATCTGCGGATGCGCGTCGGTGAGCAGGGTCTCGTAGCTGGGATCGCCGTTCGGGAAGTAGGCCGCGTCGTCCGCGGGCGGGTTCAGCGCCAGATCCAGGGCCTTCACCGGGTCCAGGCCCGCGGTGATCCATACGATCGCCAGCGGGAAGACCAGGCGCATGCCGAACACGGCGATCAGCACGCCGATGGTGAGGAAGATCCGTTGCCAGAACGCGCTCATCCGCTCGAGCACTGTCGCGTTGATGACAGCGTTGTCGAAGGAGAGCGATACTTCGAGGATGCCGAGGATCGCGGCGAGTGCCAGGGCCGTGGGTCCGCCGTACAGGAACGCCACGACGAGCGACAGCACCGTCACGATGATGGACATGCCGAAAATTCGCAGGACCACGCGGGGACCTTTCGTTTGCGTCGGCCGGACGTCTGCCGTCCGATCGCTTTATCTGATGTAGCCGAGATGGCGCCGCCGGTACCAGCGTGGCCGGAGAACCCTCGCTTGTCCAACGGTGCTGCGCCCGTCAGCGTTCCCGACAAATCGGACAAGCCTGCGAGCACGACGAGGGGGCCCGTCGCCGGGCCCCCTACAACCGCGGATTATTCCTAGACGTTCACGCCGTAGTCACGGGCGATGCCCGCGAGGCCGGAGGCGTAGCCCTGGCCGATGGCGCGGAACTTCCACTCCGCCCCGTTACGGTACAGCTCGCCGAACACCATGGCGGTCTCGGTCGAGGCGTCCTCGGTGAGGTCGTAGCGGGCGAGTTCGTTGTTGTTGCTGCGGTCGACGACGCGGATGTACGCGTTGCGGACCTGACCGAACGACTGCTGCCGGGTCTCGGCGTCGTAGATCGAGACCGGGAAGAAGATGCTCTCGATGGTCGGCGGGGTGTTGGCCAGGTCGACGTTGATGACCTCGTCGTCGCCCTCGCCCTCACCGGTGGTGTTGTCGCCCGCGTGCTCGATGGCGCCCTCGGGCGACTTCAGGTTGTTGAAGAACACGAAGTGCTGGTCGGAAAGCACCTTCTTGTCCGCGCCGGTCGCGATCGCGCTGGCGTCGAGGTCGAAGTCGGTACCGGTGGTGGTCCGCACATCCCACCCTAGGCCGACTGCGACATTGGTGAGGTTAGGCGCCGCCTTGGTCAGCGAGACATTGCCGCCCTTGGACAAACTGACACCCATGCGGGATTCCCTTTCAATAGTCCGTCATTGGTTCCCAGCATGTCCGAATCGCCGGGTACGCCTTACGACAGTAGTAGGTTTCCGCGAACTTGCGTAGGAACCCGCAGAACCCCCGGTGAACAGAGGAGATCTCTAAGATCGGGGCGTGGTAGGCCGTAGGCGCGGATGGTTCCGCTCAGCCGGGAACAGCGAATGGATCGAGCAGGCGCGACAGTCGCTGGCGTCGGCGTTCCTCGACATGGACAGACGGCAGAGCGCGGCCGAGGCGGCGGTGCACGCCTCCGAGCAGGTGTTCCCGGAGCGGCGCCTGGCCGCGCGCTGGGAGCCGGTGCGCAGTCGCTGCTACGACGCGTCGGGCGCGTATCTGACCCTGACCGAGCAGCTCGAGCAGGTCGAACGCGACGCGACCCCGATGCCCCAGGGGCAGGCGCAGGCCGACACCGTGACCAGGCAGCTGGTCGAGGCGGCCCGTGCCGTCGACGAGTTCTATCGCGCCAACCAGGCACAACTCGAGCAGGCGGTCGGCGTGCTCGCTACGGTGCCGCAGCTGGCCCAGCAGGTGAAGATCAGCGCGGCGGGCGTGCGCAGGCAGGCGGCCGAGTCGGAGTTCGCGAACTATCCCTCGGTCCGCCAACGCGCCCAAGCCGTGGATGAGGCCCTCATCACACTCGAAGCCGCAGGTCCGGGGGCGCCGGCCGGCGCGGTGCGCGACGCCGCGAACCGGCTGGAGGCGACCACCAAGGCGTTGGCAGAAGCGTTGGCGCAGGCCCCATCTCGGGCCGCCGCCGCGAAAACCGCGGTCGCCTCGGTGACCACCCGGCTGGCCGCGGTCCGGACCAGGGCCGAGGGGCTCGGCCCGGCCTATTCGGCTCTACTGCGCGAATTCAATGCTGCGAGTTCGGCAGACTTAGCTGACAATGAGCGGGAAAGCCAGCGAGCCATCGAGGCCGCGGACGATGCCCTGGCCCGGGCACGTGCGGCAGCGGCGGAGAACAACCCGGAGATTGCACTTGATCTGACCACGTCCGCCCGCGGGTATCTCACGAAGGCCGAGCAGCAGGTCGACGCCGTCACGAAACGGCTGACTTTGCTGCGAGAAGTCCGGTCCGACCCGCAAGAGAAGGCCAAGGCCGTACGATTTCGGCTGCGGGACGCGCAAATGCTCGCGGTGAGTCGCGAGCTCGTCCCGGAATGGGGTTCTGTGCTCGACGCGCAGGCCGTACGGATCGATCGAATCAGCGAGAGCCTGTCGGGGCGGCACCCCGACTATTGGGCGTATGTGACGGAGCTGGATACCGTCATGGATTTCATAGCCGGGGTGGTAGATCGAATGAGAAAACAAGCAGGACCACGACGAGAATGAGGATGGACCAACGATGACCGCAGGCATCGCCGTCCAGCGGGAAGTTTCCCTGCGGAAGCGAATGCCGCTGCGCCACTTTCGGCAGCTGCATGGTCCGGACGCACGGAGTCTTTTCCATCGGGAGCCCGAGCCGTTCGGCGACGACCACACCGATCGGGAATTACTGGCGGTCGCGCTGGGCGCGACCCTTTACGCACCGGCCACCCGGCCGGACCTCGCGCTGACCATCAGCAAACGCGCCGAACGCGGCGTGTGCTCGATGGTGATCGATCTCGAGGACGCGGTCGCCGATCACGAGGTCGAACTGGCCAAGTCGCAGACGGTTCGGACGCTGGATGCGCTGGCGCACAACGGGGATTCGAATCCGCTGCTGTTCGTCCGGGTGCGCGACGCGGAGACCATCACCGAGATCGTCGAGCAGTTGGACGCCGGCGCCTCGGTGCTGACCGGATTCGTCTTCCCTAAGTTCGACAGCACGACGGGTCCGCGCTATCTGGAGGCGTTGAGCGCGGCGGTGCGGCGCCTGGATCGGCCGATCTACGGGATGCCGGTGCTCGAATCGGCGGGCCTGGTGCACCGGCAGACCCGCGACCAGGAGCTGACCCGGATCGCCGAACTGCTCGGCGCGCATCGTGACCGGGTGCTGGCCGTGCGGGTCGGCGCCACCGATATGTGCTCGACCTTCGGCATCCGGCGCGACCGCGACCTGACCATCTACGACGTGCGAGTGGTCGCCGACGTGATCGGTGACATCGTGAACTATCTGGGCCGCGCGGACGGCACCGGTTTCGTCATCACCGGCCCGGTCTGGGAGTACTTCGCCGACCACGAGCGCATGTTCCGGCCGCTGCTGCGCACCGCGCCGTTCGAGGAATCCGACGCGGTGCCGTTCCGCCAGTACCTGGTCAGCCGGGATCTGGACGGCCTGCTGCGGGAGATCACGCTGGACCGGGCCAACGGCATCCAGGGCAAGACGGTGATCCATCCGTCGCATGTGGCGGCGGTGCACGCGCTCTCGGTGGTGACGCACGAGGAGTACTCCGACGCGCTGGACATCCTGCAGGTCGATGTCGGCGGGGTCGCGGCCTCGGGCTACCGGAACAAGATGAACGAGATGCGGCCGCATCGCAGCTGGGCCAGGCAGACCTTGCTGCGCGCAAGGGTGTTCGGCGTGGCCAACAAGGGAGTGTCGTTCGTGGATCTGCTGACCGCATTGGTGAAGGTATGACCGGCGCCGCCCTCGAGATGATGGAAACTCCCTGGGCTACAAAGAATCTCGGCATCCAGCTGGAGCACGCGGAATCCTTCGGCACCGCCCCGGTAGGGGTGCTGCCCGCGGAGTTGGACATCGCTGCGTTGATCCAGCCCGGGCTGCGGCGGGGCAACAAGCGCCGTGCGCACCTGCTCGTCTCCACCGTGCTCGGGAAGCACCTGCCCACCGACCCCCGCGTGGTGCTCGAGGGCGGTAACCGGCTGGGCGATCTCGTGCGCGAACTGCTCGGTGCGCGCGACGCGCTGGTGCTCGGATTCGCCGAGACCGCAACGGGACTCGGCCACTGTGTCGCGGCGCGGATCGGGGCCGTCGGTTATCTGCATTCGACCAGGCGTGATGTCGCCGAAGCCGACACGCTCACCGGTTTCGAAGAGGGGCATTCGCACGCCACCTCGCATCAACTGCAGCCGGTACCCGCCGACATCTTCGTCAACGATCTGCCGCTGGTTCTGGTCGACGACGAAATATCCACGGGCGCTACGGCACTCGACGCAATTCGGGCGCTGCATGCTTTTTCGCCGCGTTCGCACTATGTGCTCGCCTCGCTGGTGGATATGCGGGTCGAGGCCGACCGTGCCGCATTCGAGAAGGCGGCCGCCGATATCGGCGGCCGGATCGACACGGTCTGCCTGGCCTCGGGGCAGACCGTACTGCCCGCGGGACTCGTGGACGCGGTCGCCGCACTCCCTGAAGCCACGCTCAATCCGGTTGCCGCACAGCGCGGCTCGTTCACCCGCCTCGAATTGCCCTGGCCCGCAGCGGTGCCCGAGGGCGGTCGGCACGGTGTGCTGCGCGCCGACCTCGCGGCGTTCGACGTGGCCCTCGCGACGGCCACGGACCTGTTGCGCGCTCGGCTCGGCGCGCAGTTCCCGGCTCGGCCGGTCATCGTGCTCGGGCACGAGGAGCTGATGTATCTGCCGCTGCGCCTGGCGGCGGAACTCGCCGAGGCCGGTACGCCGGTGCGATACCAGACGACCACCCGTTCGCCCGCGTATGTGCTGAACGAGCCGGGGTATCCGCTGCGGCGCGGATTCCGGTTCACCGCACCGGAATCGGATCGGGAGGCGCCGCGGTATCTGTACAACGCGCAGTGGGACGACGACACCGACGCCGATCCGGTGCTGCTGGTCGTCATCGATCCGCCCGCCGACACCGACGAGCTGGTCGCCGACGGTGGTCTGGTGGATGTGCTGACCGCCTCCGGCGCCGACGTCGTCGTCGCGGTGCTGCCCGGCGCGGATCCGCGGGCGCTCGATGCGGCGCGGGCCGAGTTGCGTACCGGCACCGCGGCGGCCGCCGCGGCCTCCGGACTGCCGACGCCGCTGTACGGCCCGGAATTCGGTTCGTACGCGGCCGACGAGGTGTGCTGGCTGCTGCAGGATCTCTCCGCCGTCGACCTGGAAGCCGATGTCGTGGAGCGGGAACGGCGCATCCAAGCCGGGGTGGCGCACTACGCGGAATCGCTGCCGATCGAATACCAGCCCGACGCGGCCTATCGCGCGCTGTTCGACGAGGTGCTCGCCGACAGCGCCGAGCGGTTGGCGCTCGCGGTCGCGACGGTCGCGGAACTCGTGGTGGCCGAACGCGGCGACGATATCGTCCTGGTCTCACTCGCGCGGGCGGGGACGCCGATCGGCATCCTGATGCGGCGCTGGCTGCGGTCCGGGCGGGCCGCCGACCTGCCGTCGCTGGATGTGCCGCACTATGCCGTCTCGATCGTGCGCGGTCGGGGTATCGACGCGGTGGCGCTGGATTACCTTGCAGCACATCATGATCCGTCTTCCATCGTGTTCGTGGACGGCTGGACCGGCAAGGGTGCGATCACGCACGAGCTGACCGAAGCGCTGGACGCCTACCATGCGGCGGGCGGCGCGCGCTTCAACGACGAACTCGCCGTGCTCGCCGACCCGGGGCACTGTGTGCGCACCTACGGCACCCGTGACGATTTCCTCATCGCCTCCGCCTGCCTCAATTCGACTGTCTCCGGCCTGATCTCGCGCACCGTGCTGAACGACCAACTGATCGGGCCCGGTGAGTTCCACGGCGCCAAGTTCTATCGCGAACTGGCCGGCGACGACGTGTCGAACCGGTTGCTGGACACCGTGGCCGCCGCGTTCGACGCGGTTCGCGACCGGGTGCCCGGCGCCGTCGCCGCGGTCCGCGCCGGGGTGCGCACGCCCACCTGGACCGGCTGGGCGTCGGTCGAGCAGGTGCGGGCCGAATACGGCATCACCAGCGTCAATTTCGTGAAGCCGGGGGTGGGCGAGACCACCCGGGTGCTGCTGCGCCGACTGCCGTGGCGGGTGCTGGTGCGCGAGGCCGACGCACCCGAACACGCGCACATCCGGTTGCTCGCCGCCGCGCGCGGGGTGCCGGTCGAGGTGGTGCCCGGCCTGGCGTACTCGTGCATGGGGCTGATCAAGGACGTGCAGTCGTGACCGAGCAGCGCAGATGATGATGGAACCGACTGGATGATGGAGCTGGGTGCATGATGGAGCTGGGTCGACTACGAAGACACACGCTGGTCGCCACCGACCTGGACCGGACGATGATCTACTCGCGCAACGCGTTCAGCGCGCACCCCGAGGTGCCGACGGTCTGCGTGGAGCACCTCGAGGGCGCCCCGCTGTCGTTCATGACGACCGCCGCCGCGCTCCGCATGCAGACCCTCACGCAGCCTGCCGCGGTCGTGCCGACCACCACCCGCACCATCAAACAGTTCAATCGCATCCAATTGCCCGGCGCGCCATGGCGTTACGCCATCACCAGTAACGGGGGCAACATTCTGGTCGATGGCGTGCCCGATCTGCGCTGGCGCATCGATATCGACGCCAAGGTGCGCGCGGGCGGTGCGACCCTGTCCGAGATCACCACCGAACTCCGCGCCCGCATCGGCGATTCGTGGGTGTCGAAATTCCGGGTCGCCGACGATCTCTTCTGCTACCTGGTGGTTCGCCCGAAAGAAGTGCCCGAGGGTTTCCTCGCCGAATGGGATGCATGGTGCCGTCCCCGGGGTTGGTCCGCCTCGCAGCAAGGCCGCAAGATCTACACGATGCCGCAGGTGGTCTGCAAGAGCCACGCGGTCGCCGAGGTGCGGCGCAGGCTGCTCGAGTCGGGCGAACTGGCCACCGAGTCGAGGACTTTCGCCGCCGGTGACGGTGCGCTCGATGCCGAGATGTTGCGTGCGGCCGACTATGCCATTCGCCCGCGGCACGGCGAACTCGAACATCTCAACTGGACCCACCCGAACCTCACGATCACCCGGGCCACCGGCATCCTCGCGGGCGAGGAGATCATCAACTGGTTCATCAAGGGCTCACCGCCGCAGCAGGACTGAGTCAGGCTGCGCCGGAACGGCGTCGTGGTGTGCTCGCCGGCTTCCGCGTCCGGGCGGTGCGTGGGGCCGGATTCGCCAGGGTGCGCTTGAATTCCGGGCAATCCACCAGCACCTCGTGCGTGCAGGTGGCGGCGTGGCGCAGACCGTCGCGCATACGAATGAGCCGCGCGATGTCGTCCTCCAGATCGAGAGCCTTCTGCGCCATGTTCGCCCGGATATCGGTGTCGCCCGGGGTGGCGCGGGTGAATCGGGTGATCTCGGCGAGGGTGAAGCCCGCCTCGCGGGCGCAGATGATCATCGCGAGGCGGCCGAGCACGTCCGGATGGTAGGTCCGGCGCAGGCCGTTGCGGCCCGCGGACGCGATCAGGCCGCGCTGCTCGTAGAACCGCAGCGCCGAGGGCGCGAGGCCGCAGCGGTCTGCCACCTCGGCGATGTCCAGCAAAGTATCGGCCACGGTTCTCCTTGACTTGAAGCGCGCTTCAAGTTGAACACTAGTCGCCATGAACATTCACCACCTCAATTGCGGATCGCTGCGGCAGATCGACGCGACGTACGCGGGACCGCAGCCGGCACCCGCGGTCAACCACTGCCTGCTGGTCGAAACCGATTCGGCCGGACTGGTACTCGTCGAGACCGGGCTCGGGCTCGGCAACGTCCGCGACCCGGAAGGCACGCTCGGCGCGGACTGGGTAGCCATGGCCCAGCCGCTGCTCGACCCGGAAGAGACCGCGATCCGACAGGTCGCCCGCCTCGGCTACGCGCCCGCAGACGTCCGGCACATCATCCTCACCCACCTCGACGTGGACCATTGCGGTGGTCTGCCCGACTTCCCGCAGGCGAAGGTGCACGTGCTCGCCGCCGAACTGGCGGCGGCGCAGGCAGCAGGGCCGAACTTCCGCTACCGCGAAGCACATTGGGCGCACGGCCCGGACTGGGTCACCTATCACCCGGACGGCGACGAAGACTGGTTCGGTTTCCGCGCAACACCGTTGACGGGTTTGCCGTCGGACTTCAAGCTCGTCCCGCTCGGCGGGCACACGGCGGGGCACACCGGAGTCGCTGTGCGCGAGGGCGAACGGTGGCTGCTGCATTGCGGCGATGCCTACTACTATCACCGCGAGTTGACCCAGCCCTATCAACCGCACCCCGTGATGGACGTGGTGCAGACCACCTCGGAAGTGCATCACGACCTACGCGTCGGCACCCGGGCGCGGCTGCGCGAACTCGTGCGCGACCATGGCGACGAGGTCTCGGTGTTCAGCGCGCACGACCCGTGGGAGTTCAGCGGTTACAACTGACCGCCGCCTGGCACTATCAGGTGCCGAGAGGAGAAGCGTGCGGGTTCTGGTGACGGGGGCGAACGGTTACCTGGGCGGGGCGGTGGTCGCCGCGCTGCGCAACGGCGGCCACGAGGTGGTCGGGTCGGTCCGGCGCGAACGCGCGGGTGTGCCGCCGGGAGTGCCGGTGCGCCGTGCCGACCTGCGTGATATCGCCGCGCTCAGCGCGGCCGTCCGGGACATGGACATCGTCTGCCATCTGGCCGGGCGCACCCGGGTGCGTGAATCGTTCGCCGATCCGCTCGGCTACTTCGAGGTCAACGTGGGCGGCACCGTCGCGCTGCTGCGGGCGATGAGCGAATGCGGGGTGCGCAAGCTGGTGTTCGCCTCCACCGCGGCGGTTTTCGGGGCGCCGGAGGTACAGCCGATGTCCGAAGATCTGCCGGACCACCCGTCTCATCCCTACGCGGCGAGCAAGCACGCCGCCGAATCGGTGATCGCCGCCCATGCCGCCACCGGGGCGCTCGACGCGATCGTGCTGCGGCTGTTCAACATCGCGGGCGGCGATGATCGCGATCCGACCAGGATCATTCCGCGTATCCTGGCCACCGCCGCGGGGGAGAGTCCGATGCTGGCCGTCAACGGTGACGGTTCCGCCGTCCGCGACTACGTCCATATCCACGATGCGGCACAGGCGTTCGTGGCCGCAGTCGAGCGGGACGTGCCGGTGCCCTGCCGGACCTACAACATCGGCAGCGAAACCGGCACCAGCGTCAACGAATTGATCGCCGCGGCGCGCGAGGTGACCGGGCGGCCGATCCCCGTCGAATACCGATCGGCGCAGCCGGAACCACCCCGTTTGGTCAGCGACAGCACTCGGGCGCACCGCGAACTCGGCTGGATCCCAACCCGTTCCGCGATCCCGGCCATCCTGCGCGCCGCCTGGCTCTCGCCTCCCGCCGTGCCTTGATGTCGCGCCTCTCCGGCCGAACCCCCTGACTGCATGCATGCTTCTCGCCGCCCGGGCCGATGCTGAGCCCACGGACCGCTGCGAGTCCACGCACCCGCTCTGGCCGGCCACTATGAGTGCGAAAGCTGGACAGTGTGCGGGAATTCGGCAACGGCCCTCAACGGCGGCGGGCGCGTAGCCAGTCGACGCCGTCGCGGAAGGTGGGGGAGTGGTCGAGCGGGGGTACAGACCCTCCCGGGCGTTCCTGCCGAAGGGCGTCGGGTCCGCATCGGTAGTACTCCCGCTCGGGGTCCGTCGGGAAGCGGTCGGGTCGGGCGTCGCCTGACCTACTCGGGTGTTCGTGCTGAGCGTCGGACGGGTGGCGGTACTGCGGGAAGCGATCGGACCGCTGCTGCTGTTGGGAACGACTCTCGCGCGGCGGGGCCGAGCCCGGGTGTCCGAGGTTGCGGAGGAAACGGTCGAGGGTCGGCGAGTTGCCCTGTGCGCCGGTGCTGCCGGACGACGCGCCGGTGGGCTTGGCGGGGGCGAAGGGGACGCCGCTGGCCAGCGCGCGCAGGCCGAGGGTGAGCATCTCGCCGAGCATGCCGACGCCGATCGAGAGTGTGATCGGACGGGCCTGCGGATGCATGCCCATGACGCTGCCGAGCGCGCTGACGCCGAAACCCGCGACGGCCGAGACACCCCATACGGCAAGGGTTTTCACCGTGTACCGCTGCCACAGGTAGCCGTCGCGTTCGAACAGGACGGTGGTGGTGCCGCGCACCGCGCCGAACGCGATGCCGATCACCGCCCCGATCACCAGCCACCCGATATCGGTGCCGTCGAGTCCGTCGACATGGATGACGCTGTATCCGCCGATGCCGACCAGGATCAACGGCGTGAGGAAGGTGTCCCGCGCGTCCACCGGCTCCCCGGCGAACCGCTTCACGATCAGCACGAGCACGCCGACGAAGACGGCGATCAGCAACCCGACGCTCATGGCGGCCTCCCGGCAAGTAGTCCTGCCGGAAAACTAATCGGGCGCCGCGGCGCTGCGGATCCTCCGAACGAACGACCCGGCGGAGGATCCGCCCTCCTCCGGGTCGTCGGTCGTCGGTCAGTAGTGCTGCTGGTTGCCGAGTTGCTGCATGATGGTGGCTTGCAGCCGTTGCAGGCCGGGCGGCGTGATACCGCTCTGGATCTGTCCCTCGATGGTGCGGACCAGCATTTCGTCGCTGAGCACCTTCTCGCTGGACTGGATCAGCACCGTGCCCGCGCCGGTGAAATCGAACTGACGCTCCTCACCGGAGTTGACGCCGAACCGGGCCGCGCCCGCGGCCAGGAAGCTGCCGATCCAGCGCTGGTCGTAGTGATGGCTGGGGGACGGGCAATCGGCCCAGCCGACCAGGGATTCCGGGTCGACCCGCAGCGGCGGCTCGGCGAACATGACCGGCCCGTTGGAGGAGGCGAGGAACTTGCCGGTGCCGATCAAGGTGAGGAAGCCGGGCACGATGGACTGGTTCAGCGACAGACCGGGCTCGAACGCCAGCAGATTCGCGGCGCGGATGGTGAGGTTGCCGTTGTCCTCGAGGTCATAGGAATTGATGTCGTAGCCGCGGTCGCCGATGATCAGCTTGCCGTGGCCCTCGGCGACGACGTAGTCGCCGGTGAACAGCGGCGCGGAGAACTGCTGCGACACCATGTGCAGCAGCCCGCCCTGCAGACCGTGGGTGAGCGTCTGGAAGCGCATGTCGCCGTAGTAGGCGATCATCGCGCCCTTGCGCATGAACCAGGGCTTGTTCAGGTCGATGCAGTACGCGTAGCTGTTGCCCGGAATGTTGTCGCTGTCCCCGAGATTCATCGGGTTCAAGATGTCAGCCATGGTCACAACTTCTCTTCGGAGGCCTGCACGTACACCACACCCTGTCCGACGCAATGCAACTGCATCGCCTCGCCCGCGCCGCGGCCGACCGCGTCGCGCCAGCTGAGTGCCGTCTTCAGCTCGGTTTGCACATTGCCGTACGCGGCGACGAAGGCCTGCGGATCGACCACGATCGGATTCGGCCCGCCCACTTGCAATTCCAGGAAGCCGCCGTGGGCCAGCAGCACCGCCGAGCCCTGACCGGAGAGCTGGGTGGTGAACATGCCCTGTCCGGTGAGCGCACCCGAGGCGGCGCCGCGCAGCGCGCCCATGAGTCCGCCGCCGCCACCGCCCCCGCCCGAACTCATCACGGAGACAATCGAACTCTGCAGCCCGGCGGTGTTCGCGAGCAGCCGTGAGGCCTCGACCCGCAGCGTCGCACCCGGCTGCATATGCACCACGTGGACTTCCAGCCCGGCGTAGCCGTAGTGCACCTCGCCGTTGCCCTGCGCCAGCATGGTGCGTTCGTGCTCACCGGCCATCATGCGGCCCGCCATGCGCATCAGCCCACCGCCGCCGCCCATTCCCTGGCCGCCCGGAATCTGGTGCGGCGCAAAGGAAACGTCGCCGGTGTAGAACAGCATCGCGCCGGTGCGAGCGACCACGCCGCCGGACATCCCGACGTTGACCTTGACGACCTTGCCGTTGACTTTCTCGAACATCTACCCGCCCTTACCGTTCCGCCGGCTGGATCAACACCACGCCCTGGCCGTCCCAGCGCAGCGAGAACGTCTCGCCGGCGCCCTGGCCGACCGCGGTCCGCCACGAAATATCGGTGATGAACGACTGATTGAGGTTGCCGCGCGCCGCGACGAACGCGTCGGGGTCGACCACCAAGGGATACTGCGGTGACACCTCGAGGTGGATCAGCGGACCGCCCGCCGACAACAGGGCGACCTGACCCTGACCGGTCACCGTGGTGGTGAACAGGCCGGCGCCGGTCGACGCGCCTCGCAGGCCGGCGAAGCGCACGTCGGTGCGCAGGTTGCCGGCGAACGCGAGCAGCTGCTGCGATTCCACCTGAAGGGTCTCGTTGTTCAGATTCACCACGGTCACGTGCTGGCCGTTGACCGCGAAGAACACCCGCCCGTTGCCGGAGCACTCCATCAGAGAGAGCTTTTCGCCGGTGGCCCGGCGCTTGAGTCCGGCGATCACGCCGTCGCCGCCGCCGAAACCGGCTGCTTTGAACTGCACGTTGCCCTCGTAGGCGATCATCGAGCCGGATATCGCGCGCAGGCTGGTTCCGGCCAGGTGCGCCTCGATCACCTTCTTGGATTGTTCGAAAAGTTGCGCCATGTGGGTGTCTGCCCTGCTGTTCTTGTCAGTGAATATGGGGTAATCGCGCCACATTCCGCCCGCGTTTCGTCACCTTGATAGGCGCAGCGCGACGGATTCTATCCACAGATCCGGTCCATCCGGGGTGAATGCAGGCGGTATGCCCGCAGAACTGACGGGGCCGGGCGGCGTTTACCTGAACCGTGTCCCGCACGTTTCTCGTAGAGTGGCATCGAACGCACCGACAAGCGAAGGGTCGAACTTGTCCGCAACACTCGCCAAGGGCCAAAACGGTCCGTTGGCCACGAACGACGTGGTGGTGTCCATCCAGCTCACGGCGCCGGCGGATCTGTCCGCGCTGCTGGTCACCGAAACGGGCAAGGTCCGCTCCGACGCGGACTTCGTCTTTTTCAACCAGCCGAGCGGCCCCGGGGTGAACCTGCAGCCCGCGCCGGCCGGACAGCCCGCCTCGCTCGCGGTGTCGTTGAACGCCGTGCCGCCGGAGATCGATCAGATCCGCGCGGTGATCACGCTGGACGACGCGAACAGCAACTTCGGCCGGTTCCCCGCGCCGACCGCGATCGTGTCGGACACGGCCGGTAATCGGTTGTACGAGTACCAGATCGACGGATTGAGCAGCGAGTCGATCGTGATCGCGCTCGAGCTCTACCGCAGGCAGGGCAGCTGGAAGGTGCGTGCCGTCGGCCAGGGCTACGCCGGCGGTTTCGCCGCGCTGGTCACCGACCACGGCGTGACGGTCGACGATTCGCCGTCGCAGCCCGCCGCCCAGGCTGCCCCGCCGCCGCCTCCGCCGCCCGCGTACCCGACGCAGCCGCCGCCCCCGCAGCAGCAGCCGAACTACCCGCCGCCCACCACGCCCGCGTATCCGACGCAGCAGGACCCGCAGTTCGCGCAGGGCGGCTACCCACCGCCCGGCCCGGGTTACCCGCCGCCGGGGCCCGGCTACCCGCCGCCGCCCGGTCCGGGCGGTCAGTACCCGCCGCCCGGCCAGCCGCAGGGATTCCAGCAGCCGGGGCAACCGGTCGCGCCGCCCCCGCAGCAGCCGCCGGCCGAGGTCAGCCTCAGCAAGGATCGCCCGGTCAGCCTGACCAAGGGACAGCGGGTCACCTTGCGCAAGGAGGGCGGTACCGCCCTGACCTTCGTGAAGATGGGCCTCGGCTGGGATCCGGTGAAGAGCCGCGGCATGTTCGGCAACCGCACCGTGGACGTCGACCTCGACGCGTCGGTGGTGTTGTTCGCCGATATGAACCCGGTGGACGTCGCCTACTACGGGCAGCTGACCTCCAAGGACGGCTCTATCCGGCACCAGGGCGACAACCTCACCGGTGAGGGCGAGGGCGACGACGAGGTGATCCTGGTCGACCTCACCCGCATCCCGGCGCACGTGAGCACGCTGGTGTTCATCGTGACCTCGTACAAGGGCCACACCTTCGAGCAGATCCAGAATGCCTTCTGCCGCTTGGTCGATGGCTCCAACAACGCCGAACTGGCCCGGTACACGATGGCCGGCGGGATGCCGTTCACCGCGATGGCGATGGCCAAGGTCTTCCGGGTCGGCAACGACTGGAAGATGCAGGCGCTCGGTGAAGGCTTCGCGGCCAAGCATCCGGGCGAGGCGATGCCGCACCTCGGCCGGTTCCTGCAGAACGGTTGAGTTCGGCAGCGCGGACAGCAAGGCAGACAACGTGATTCAACTCAAAGCCGGTCAGAACATGCCGCTGACCGGCGATATCGTCCGGTTCGGCGCGCACGCCGAAGCGGCACTGGATGTTTCGGCACTGGTGGTAGCAGAGAACCTGAAGGTGTTCTCCTCGGACGATTTCGTCTTCTACAACCAGCCCGCCACCGCGGGCGTGGCGCTGACCGACGCCGAGGTGACCGTCACGCTCGCCGAGGTCCGCGCCGACGCCAAGGCGGTGCTGCTGGTGGTCAGCGCCGACCCGGCGGTGCCCGCGCGGACGGGCGGGCTCGGCACGGTGACCGCGACGCTGTTCGAAAATGATTCGGCGGCAGCGGAATTCGTGGTGAGCCCGGCCGCGGGTGAGGCGGCGCTGATCTGCCTGGAGGTGTACCGGCGCGGGCCCGAGTGGCGGTTGCGCGCGGTTGGACAGGGTTATGCGGGCGGGCTCGCGGTGCTGCTGAGCGCGCACGGCGTCGACGTCGAGGACGAGCCCGCCGATCCGGCCGCGCAGACCGGTTCGGCCGCGCAGACCGGTGACGTGCCACAGCCGGTCGACGCGCCCCGCTCGGGCCCGGTCGCGCACACCATGGCCGGTCCGATGGCGAGCGAGGCCCGCGCGGTCACCGCCACGCCGACGGAGGTCGGGCACGGCCTGGAACGGCTGTGGATGATCTTCGAGGACGCCGCTCGTTCGGCCGCGGCGCTGGTCTCCGCGCGCGACTACGCGGCCAAACGGCTCGATCACGAATTGTCCGCCGCTGTTTCCGATCCCGCGATCAGGAACACTCCGGCCGCCGATGCGGCCCGCCGCGCCGCCCAGCAGCGCAACGACGAATTGATCGCCACCGCCGAACGAAATCATCAGCGCGACAGCGAACAGCTCATCCGCGAGCTCGCCGATGCCGACCTGATGTTGCCGCCCGCGCTGGCGTCCTGGGACGCGCCGGCGTGGGACAAACCGGTGGCGCCCAGCGACGGCATCCGGCTCGGTGAGCTGTACGCGCAAGAACGCGGTGCGCTGCGGGTGCCGTATTGCGTTCCGGTGCCGCTGAATCGGCCGCTGTGGATCGACACCGAGTCGTCGCAGGCGGTCGCGCCGGTGGTCGGCGCGCTGCTCGCTCGGCTGCTCACCGCGGCGCCGGACCGGCGCACCGTGGTCGACATCATCGATCTGACCGGAGCCTTCACCAGCTTCACCGAGCCGCTCGCACCGGTGCTGCACGGTCCGCCGATCACCGACCACACGGAGATCTCGGCGCGGCTACAGGAACTGGTCCAGGCCGCCGAACTGGCCGAGCTCGCGTTCACCAGCGGAATGGGCAGCCCGCCGAGCGAACACCGGATCCTGATCGCGGCCGACTTCCCGCACGGTTACCAGAGTTCGGACGCGCAACGGATCGGCTCGCTGATCATGCGCGGCGACCTGATCGGGTTGTCCACGGTGATCGTCGGCAGCGACGAATCCGACTCCACCGACACCACGGTCGCGATGCTCTCGCAGTCGTGCCGGCACCTGCCGACCGTGGCCGGGACGCCGCTGTTCGATCCGTGGACCGGCAGCCCGTGGCAGCTCGACCTGGACCTGCTCATCCAGGAACCGGAGCGGCTGGCGCGCTACCTGCGCACCCACTGAGCGGACGCGTCCACCTGCGGCTGCCATTCGCGGGTGGGCGCCACCCGGGGCCGCAGCACCTCGGGCAGCCACGGCAGCAGCGGATCGGGCGCGCGGTCGACGATGCCGCCGATCGGGTCGTCCACGTAGTCGCGGCGCACCAGGTCTTCGCCGGGGCGATAGATCTGGCGAACGATCAAGGCGCACAAGGCGATCACCGCGAGGTCACGCAGCACGACGGTGCCGGTGAACCACTGCTCGGGCAGGCCCTTCTTGTCCAGACCGAGGTAGTAGAACATACGTGGCGCCCAGACCAGGGCGTCGATGGTCATCCAGGCGAGCAGGATGCGGCGGTGCGGCAGCGCGAGCACGGCCAGCGGCACCAGCCACAGCGAATACTGCGGGCTCCACACCTTGTTCGTCAGCAGGAACGCCGCCACCACCAGGAAGCAGAGCTGCGCGAGCCGGGGGCGCTGCGGTGCGGTGAGCGCGATGTAGCCGATCGCCACGCAGGCCGCGATGAACGCGAGCAGCGATACCGCGTTCAGGATCACCGGCGGCTCGCCGTGCGCGAGTTGCCCGTCGAAACCGGCCCAGCCGGTGAACGAGGTGATCACGTTGTAGATCGAGTCCGGGTCGGCGTGCCGGGAGGTGTTGAGCCGGAAGAACTCTCGCCAGCCGGTGGGGTACAGCGCGGCGATCGGCAGATTCACCACGATCCAGGTGCCGAGCGCGGCCGCGACGGTGACCGCTGCGGCGCCGAGCGGGCGCGTGCCGAGCAGGTGCACGCGGTAGGGCGTTTCGCGTACCCAGTCCAGTGCGGCCGCGACACTGTCGATATCGCGCAGCCGCAGTCCGGCCTGAGTGCTCGGCATGCGCTGCATGGGATCGGTGCGCAGGCACAGCAGCACGATCGGGCCGAGCAACAGCAGTGGATACAGCTTGGCGGCGCCGCCGAGCCCGAGCAGCAACCCGGCCAGCGCGGGTCGCCTGCGGGCCCAGGCCAGCAGGCCGGTCGCGGCCAAAGCCGTTGCCAGCGCGTCGAAATTGGTGAAGATGTGCACGATCACCAGCGGCGAACAGGCGACCAGCGCCGTGTCCCACACCCGGCGCCCGGCCAGTTGCGCGGTCGCCCACACCGTGACCAGCCAGGCGAGCGCGAGGCCGATCGCGACGACGTTGAAGTAGATCACCACCTGCAACGCGCCCGGCAGCGGCGTCATGTCCCAGGCCTTGGCGATCCGCATCGACAGGTACTGGTAGAGACCGGACAGCACCGGATACTCC
Source organism: Nocardia brasiliensis IFM 10847 (assembly GCF_000710915.1). Taxonomy (GTDB): domain Bacteria; phylum Actinomycetota; class Actinomycetes; order Mycobacteriales; family Mycobacteriaceae; genus Nocardia; species Nocardia brasiliensis_A. The sequence goes on along the minus strand of NZ_BAUA01000161.1, from coordinate 95,585 downwards.
ATGTACCTCGTCTCGCGGCCGCCATCGGGGGTTTGCTCGATCCAGAACTTCTTGTAGGGGAACGCGCCCTCGTTCAACCGCTCTGCCCCGTACAGCGGCACGGTGTCCGAATAGCACATCGCGACGTACTGGCGGCCGTTGTTCCAATCGAGCGTGAGCGCGCCGTCGGCGGTGGTGGTCTGCTGGATGCAGCCCGCCTTGCCGAACCAGCCGAACGCCAGGAACACGACCGTGAAGGCCAGCAGCACGCGCATCGGCGTCCAGAACCGGGCGCGGCCGATCAGCGCGTGCTCGCCGACCGGACCGCCGATCACCGTGGACAGCTGCGCGGTCAGCGAGTCGTTGCGACTGGGCCGATCGCGGGCGTCGGCCGAGCGCAGGTCCGGCGCGAGCGGGCCGGGGGCGACGTAATACGCCGTGCCGGAAGGCGCCTCACTCGCGTGCGGTCCGCTCCCGTTCGCCCGCTGATCCACCAGCTGCTGATCAGTCACGGCACCCGAGGCTACCGGGCGATCGCCGTCGGGTGCGTCGCGCACCTGTTCCCCCCTGGTCACTCGACCAGACCTACCTGCTGCGCGCGGTCGGGGGAGTTCCGTTCGTATCGCCCTGCCCGTTGGTGCCCGGGCGCGGCGCACCGGTGGCGGTCGGCGACGATCCGTCCGAAGGAGCCACCGGCTGGCCCGGGAGCGGACCGGCGTCCGGCTTCTCGGGCTGCTCGTTGCGCGGCTGCTGCTGTTGTTGTTGCTGTGGCCGCGGCTGGCCGCCCGGCAGTGGAATCGGGCCGAACGGGGTGTCGATCGTCGGCGGGATGTAGATCGGCGGCAGGATCGACGGCGCTTCGGTGGTCGACGGCGGGGTGTACGGCGCCGACCACTCCGGCACGCCCGCTTGGCCCTTGATCGGGGCGGGCTTCGGGAAGGTCTCGTTCTGCGTGCCCTGCAGGGCGCCGTCCATCGTGGCCTTCCAGATGTCGGAGGGCAGGCCCGAACCGTAGATCATGCCGCCGCCGTAGTTGCGCAGCGGCGAATCGTCCACGCTGCCGACCCAGACCGCGGTGGACAGCGACGGGGTGTAGCCGACCATCCAGGCGTCCTTGTTCTCCCCGGTGTCGCCGAGCTGGGCGGTACCGGTCTTGCTGGCCGACTCCCGGCCACCGGCCAGGTTGTGGTTGCGCGACCAGGCCGCGATCGGCTTCATCGCGGCGGTGACGTTGTCGGCCACCGCGGCCGAGACGCGCGGCTCGCCCGCGACCTCGCCGCGATCGAGCAGCACCTGACCGTCGGCGGTGACGACCTTCTGCACGAAGTGCGGCTTGTGATAGGTGCCCGACGCGGCCAAAGTGGCGTAGGCCGAAGCCATGTCGAGCGCGCGCACCTGGTACTGGCCCAGCACGATGCCGTTGTTCGGACCGGAGCCGTCCGGCTCGGTCAGCGTCTTCGGCACGCCGGGAATGGCTTCCGGGATGCCGAGCTTGTGCGCCATATCCGCGATCTTCTTCGGGCCGTTGCCCATATCGATCTGCATCCGGTAGAAGCTGGTGTTCAGCGAGCGCTTCAGCGCCTCGGCGATGGTGCACATACCGCACTGCTCGCCCTCCACGTTGGTGATCTTGATGCCGTTCACCGTGAGCGGCGAGCTGTCGTACAGCTGCGACAGCGGCACGCCCTGCTCCAGGTTCGCCGCCAGACCGAACACCTTGAACGACGAACCCGGCTGCAGGCCCGCGTTGGCGAAGTCCCAGCCCTGGCCGTCCTCACCGCCGTAGTACGCGCGCACCGCGCCGGTCTTCGGATCCACCGAAACGACCGCGGTGCGCAGCTGTTCCGGCTCGCCCTGCATCTTCTTCTGCGCCGCGTCGACTGCGGCCTTCTGCGCCTTCGGGTCGATCGTCGTGGTGATCGACAGACCCGCGGTGTTGAGCTGCTGCTCGCTGATGCCTTCCGCGGTCAGCTCTTTGAGCACCTGCGACTTGATCAGGCCCTCCGGGCCGGTGTCGAGGGTCTTGTCCTTGGTCGTCGCGACGGGGACCACCTGCGGGTACTGCATCGCCTGCCGGTCGGCGGCGGAGAGGTTGCCGCCGGAGACCATGCCGTCGAGCACGTAGTTCCAGCGGGTCTTCGCACCCTCCGGGTTCTTCTCCGGGTCCAGACCGGACGGCTGCTGGATGGTGGCGGCGAGCACCGCGCCCTCGGCGGGCGTGAGGTCCTGCACCGGCTTGCCGAAGTAGGCCTTGGCCGCGGCATCGATGCCGTACGCGCCGCGACCGAAGTAGATGGTGTTCAGGTACGCGGCGAGGATCTCGTCCTTGCTCCACTGGCGCGCCATCTTGGCCGAGATGACCAGTTCGCGCATCTTGCGGGTGAGCGAGCGCTCGTCACCGACGAGTGCGTTCTTCACGTACTGCTGGGTGATCGTCGAACCACCGCCCGCGCTCTCCCGGCCGAGGACGTTGTCCCGGGCCGCGCGCGCGAAACCGGAGATCGAGAAGCCCGGGTTGGAGTAGAAGTCCCGGTCCTCGGCGGCCATCACCGCGTACCGCACGTGCGGCGGGATCTTGTCGATCGTGACGTCGGTCCGGTTGCCTTCCGGCGGAACGACTTTGCTGATCACCGACTCGCCGTCGGCGGCGAGGATGGTCGCCACCTGATTGGTTTTGAGATCCTGCGGCTGGGGTACCGACACTGTCGTGTACGCGATCAGGAAGACGCCGCTGGGGATCAGGATCATCATCGCGATCAGCACGTAGATGACGCGCCGCACGATCCGCCACGGTGATTTCTTCTTCTGCCCCGGACGCTTGCCGGAGCCACCGCCGGAACCGTCACCGGAGCCGCCGTTGCGTCGCGGCGGCGGGCCGGAGGGCGGTCCGCCCGCGGTCTTGCGCCGTTCGCCGGTGCCGTTGGCCGGGTCGCCGACGCGGCGGGCCCGTTCGGCCGGACGCGGGCCGGTGGGCGGGGCGCCGCGCCGATTGCGTTCGGCCACCGCGTTGTTGGGCAAGTTGGAGCGTTCGATGCGCTGGGTCGCCTGCGGTCCGTTCGGCGCGCCGGGCGCGGGACGCCCCCCTTGCGGCGGCCGCTGCTGCGGTGGCGGTGGCGGGCCGGGGCGGCGCTGTGGCTGCGGGCCACGCAGCTCGCCCGGGTACGGGGCCGGACGCTGCGGCGGCGGACCAGGACGTGCGCCGGGCGGCGGCCCGGGACGGGGGTTCTGGTACGGGTTGGGACCTGGATGTGAACTCCGTGGAGCACGGCCGCCGTTCGGGTCATCGCCGTAGGGGGAAGTCTCGTAGGGCGAATTCACTGACAAGATCTCCATAACTCGTGACGTTGCTGGTGGCTCGGTGCGGTCACGCGGACCGCGGCGGACCCGGTTCGGCTCCGCGAGTCACCCGACGGGCAGATGACCAGGCACTTCATTCGGCTGCGGTGCGCCGGTTGGCTCGGGTCCCGGTGCGGCGGCGGGTAGGCGCCGGCGCGGTGCCGAGCACGTAGGACTGCACCAGATGATTCCAGCTGCAGGACCGGCATACCTCGACGACATGGACCGAGAACTCTTCGCGAGTCTCATCGAGACGCGCCAGCTCCTCCGGGGTGCGAGCCGAACCCGCCATCGGTCCCAGGCCGTCGCCGTAGACCCAAGATACAAGCGTGAGCTGTTCTTTCCGGCAGATCGGGCATGTGACCTCGCTCCCCCGACCATGGAACTTCGCCGCACGCAGGAGATAGGGATTCGCATCACATACCTCGGCGACATCGACACGGCCCGCGTACACGTCGGCCAGCAGAGATCGCCGCCGGAGGGCGTAGTCGACCACTTGTCGCTGGATTCGCACGAGAACCAGAGTAGCGGTGTTGCCGAGGGGGTGCCCCGGCTCAGGGGTATGAGAAAGCCGGTAGATCGCGGGTTATATCGAGCGGGGCTGTGCGCGGTTATATCGCTCCGATATAGTTTGGAGTCGCATCCATCAGTTAGGTCTGTACATAGTCAGGGAGGTGAAGCCCGGTGCTCGAGCTGGCAATCCTCGGGCTGCTCCTCGAATCGCCCATGCACGGCTACGAGCTGCGCAAGCGGCTGACCGGCCTGCTCGGTGCGTTTCGTGCCTTCTCCTACGGGTCGCTCTACCCCACGCTGCGCCGCATGCAGTCCGACGGGTTGATCGCGGAGGAGATCCCGGCGGGCGTGGTCGCGCGCCGTGCGCGCCGGGTCTACCAACTGACGCCTGCGGGCCGGGAGCGGTTCAGCGAACTGCTGGCCGACACCGGACCGCAGAACTACACAGACGACGGCTTCGGCGTGCACCTCGCCTTTTTCAGCCGCACCCCCGCGGAAGCGCGGATGCGGATTCTGGAGGGCAGGCGGCGCCAGGTCGAAGAGCGCCGAGAAGGGCTGCGGGAGGCGATCAAGCGGGCCAGTGGGTCGCTCGATCGCTATACCCGGCAGCTCCATCAGCTCGGACTCGAATCAAGCGAGCGCGAAGTGCGCTGGCTCAACGAGTTGATTGCGGCGGAGCAATCGACGAAGGCGGCACCACAGAAAGAGGGAAATATCGGCCATGAGTGAAGCACAGAAGGCTGACAACGCCACCGAAGTACGCGTCGCCATCGTGGGTGTGGGCAACTGCGCCTCCTCGCTGGTCCAGGGTGTGCAGTACTACAAGGACGCGGACGAGACCGCGACCGTGCCCGGCCTCATGCACGTCAAGTTCGGCAAGTACCACGTCCGCGACGTGAAGTTCGTCGCTGCGTTCGACGTGGACGCCAAGAAGGTCGGCTTCGACCTCGCCGAGGCGATCTTCGCCAGCGAGAACAACACGATCAAGATCTCCGATGTGCCGCCGAGCGACGTCGTCGTGCAGCGGGGTCCGACCCTGGACGGCATCGGCAAGTACTACGCCGAGACCATCGAGCTTTCCGAAGCCGAGCCGGTCGATGTGGTCAAGGTGCTGAAGGACAACAAGGTCGACGTCCTGGTCTCGTACCTGCCGGTCGGCTCGGAAGAGGCCGACAAGTTCTACGCGCAGTGCGCCATCGACGCCGACGTCGCGTTCGTCAACGCGCTGCCGGTGTTCATCGCCTCCGACCCGGAGTGGGCCGAGAAGTTCACCAAGGCGGGCGTGCCCATCGTCGGCGACGACATCAAGAGCCAGGTCGGCGCGACCATCACGCACCGCGTCATGGCCAAGCTGTTCGAGGATCGCGGTGTGCAGCTCGACCGCACCATGCAGCTGAACGTCGGCGGCAACATGGACTTCAAGAACATGCTCGAGCGCGAGCGCCTGGAGTCCAAGAAGATCTCCAAGACTCAGGCCGTCACCAGCAACCTGAAGAAGGAGCTCGGCGCCAACGACGTGCACATCGGCCCGTCCGATCACGTCGGCTGGCTCGACGACCGCAAGTGGGCCTACGTCCGGCTGGAGGGTCGCGCCTTCGGCGACGTCCCGCTGAACCTGGAGTACAAGCTCGAGGTGTGGGATTCGCCGAACTCGGCGGGCATCATCATCGACGCGGTGCGTGCGGCGAAGATCGCCAAGGACCGCGGCATCGGCGGCCCCGTCATCCCGGCCTCGGCCTACCTGATGAAGTCCCCGCCGAAGCAGCTGGCCGACGACGTCGCCCGCGCCCAACTGGAAGCCTTCATCATCGAGGCGTGAGTCATCGGCCGCGTGGCCGCGGCGTGTTCATGACCCCCTGATGTCTCGGGCCATGAACGTGCTCGTCGGGCTCGCACTGTGTGGGCGAGGTCATCGATGCACGAGCCGCCCGGAGGTACTCCTCCGGGCGGCTTCGGTTTTCGGGACTCGGTGCGGTGGGTCGATTCAGTCGAGGGAGACGTAGACCTCGACGGAGGTGGGGCCGGTGTAGCGCTCGAGTTCGGCGGTGTGGGAGCGGGTGATGGTGCCGGCGCTTTCGGCTTTGCGGACCTGGGCCCAGGCGGTGCGGAGCAGGTCGTAGGGCTTGTCGGAGACGACGAACTTGGCGTAGCGGCCCTGCGGGACGCGGGTGAGCACGTCGCCGGCGTCCATCTCGTCCATGCCGGTGATCTCGTAACCGAGCACCGCGACGGCGTGATCGTTCTGGCCGATGTAGGCGGCTACCCGCGGCACGTTCTTCTCCCGCGCGAGGTAGCGGTCCCAGGTGAAGTTCACCAGGTCGAGGTCGCGGGCGGTCACCTCACGCCCGGCCAGCGGGACGGTCAGTCCGGCGACCAGGCTCTCGTCCAACGTGACAATCTCGAAGTCCACAGTCTGTTCCTACCCGTCGACCTGATCGTCTGCCAGCGCTACGAAGACTTCGACCGTGCGCGCGTCGGGATAATGCTCCCAATCGCCGGTATAGGACCGCACGAAACGGCCCGCGGCCTCGGCATCCCACACCGAGCGCCAGATGTAGACGATGGTGTCGCCGAGGTTGTCACCGCTGGCGATGAACCGCGCGAATCGTCCCGCGGGCACCCGTGCCAGTACGTCGCCGGGCAATAAGTCGTCGAGGCTGCGGCAGCGATAACCCACGATGTGGGTCAGATACGAATTGATCTCCGGCGCGTGGTCGACGTACGCGGTCGTCGGCGGTCCGGGCAGCTGGCGCGCCAGATTGCGCTTCCACGCCTCTTCGACTTTCGCGCGGCGCGGCCCCTCGACCGCGAGCGCCGGGCTGCGCAGTACCGTGCCCGCCACCAGCGTCTCGGGTTGGTCAACGACATTGAAATCCACCGGCGTAGCCCCTATGTCTCGTCTGTCTCCAATTGCGGCGCTCCCTGGCCCTTCGTGGTGCGCCTCCGGGCCGGTTCGCGGGTCGCTGTGTTCCGTTTCGAAGCCCATCGTGGTCAGGCAAGTCGCCGCCTCCGGGCCTGTCGCTCACACCGCTGTGTCGTCGTTCGAGCGCATATCCTTCCGCATCGATCCCGGGACTCCGGCGTCGGCCTGTTCCGACACAGTCCCTGTTCGCTCTCACTCTGGCAAACGATGCTGCCATGCCAACCGTTCCCCCGGTGCACGAAGGTCACAGCATCATCGCTATCCCGGGACCGGAATGCTCAGCCCGGGGAAGATCTCCACTTCCTTGGGCGGCTGCGGGGCGGGCGGGATGATGACGACCGGCTCACGCGGGGCGCTCGTCGGCGGGTTCAGGATGTCGTAGGCGCCGCCCGAGGGCTTGTTCGCGTTGGGTGTCGCGGCCGGGCCGGGCCCGTCCACGGCGGGGAACTGCTCGACCGGCGTGCCGTCGAGCGCGTTGTCCATCACCTGCTTCCAGATGTCTGCGGGCAGGCCGGAGCCGTAGATATCCGACCCGCGGGCGGTGTGGATGGGCTGGGACTGTTCGGTCCCGATCCAGACGGCCGTGGACAGCGACGGGGTGAACCCGATCATCCACGCGTCCTTGTTGTCCGCGGACTCGCCGCGCTGGGTGGTGCCGGTCTTGGCCGCGGACGGCCGGCCACCGGCGAGCGCGTGGCCGTTGGAGTACGCGGCGATCGGCGTCATCGCCTGCGTGGTCTTGTCGGCGATCGCCTTCGGTATGCGCTGTTGCCCTGCGGGCATCTGTTTGCCGATCTGCTGTTCCGGAGCGCCGCGGTCCAGCAGCACCCGTCCGTCACCGGTCACCACCCGCTGCACGAAGTACGGCTGGTGATAAACACCGGAAGCACCGATGGTGCCATAAGCCGAGGCCATATCGATGGGGCGAACGAGATACTGCCCCAACACGATTCCGTTCAGCGGACGGCCACCGTCCTCGGTGAGCGTCTTCCCGGCCACCCCGGGGATCTCCTCCGGGATGCCCGCCGCGTGCGCCGCGTCGGCGATCGCCTTCGGCCCGTCGAACATCGACATGGTGAGCCGGTAGAAGCTGGTGTTGAGCGACCGTTTGAGCGCCTCGGCCATGGTGCATCGGCCGCACGACTCGCCGTCCACGTTGGTGATCTTCGTGCCCCGGTCGGTGACCGGGGAACTGTCCAGCAGCCGGGTCAACGGGACGCTCTGCTGCTGTGCCGCGATCGCCGCGAACGGCTTGAACGCCGACCCGGTCTGCAACGGCGCCTGGGCGAAGTCGTAGCCGATGCCGTCGAATCCGCCGAAGTAGGCGCGCACCGCGCCGGACCGCGGATCGATCGACACCACCGCCGCGCGCAGTTCCGGCGGCTGGCCGGCCAGCCGATCCTGGACCGCGCCGAGCACCGCCTGCTGCGCCTTGGCGTCGATCGTCGTGGTGATCTGCAAAGCCCCGGTGTTCAATTCGTGCTCGCTGATCCCGGAGGAACGCAACTCCCGGACGACCTGGGCGCGGATCAGCCCCTCGGGACCGCGGGCCACGTTCTCGTCGGGAATCTCGTTGAGCGGGATGATCGCCGGGAACGTCGTGGCGTCGCGGGTGCCCGGCGCGAGCACGCCCATCTCGACCATGCCGTCGAGCACGTACTGCCAGCGGGCGGTCAGCTCGGGCAGGTGGGTTTCCGGGTCGAGAATGGACGGGGTGCGCACGAGTGCGGCGAGCACCGCGCCCTCTGCGAGGGTCAGCTGGTTCACCGGCTTGTTGAAGTACGCCTTGGTCGCGGCGGCGATCCCGTACGAGCCGCGCCCGTAGTAGATGGTGTTGAGGTAGGCGGCGAGGATGTCGTCCTTGCTCCACTGCCGCGCCATCTTCGCCGCGATGATCAGCTCGCGCATCTTCCTGGTCAGCGTGCGTTCGGAACCGAGGAAGGCGTTCTTCACATACTGCTGGGTGATGGTGGAGCCGCCGCCCGCGTCGTCGCGGCCGAGCAGGTTGTCCCGGGCGGCGCGCAGGAAGCCGGAGGTCGAGTAGCCGGGATTGCTGTAGAAGTTGCGGTCCTCTGCGGACAGCATCGCGTCTCGGGTCGACTGGGGCACCTCGGCAAGCGGGATCGGCGTCCGATTCCCGTTCGGCGGCACGACTTTGGCGATCACCGTGCTGCTGTCGGCGGCCAGGATGGTGGCGATCTGGTTGGTCTGCACCGAACTCGGATCCGGGATCTCGGCGCTCCAGTAGACGAGCACCGAGAGCAGCAGCGGCACCACGCCGAAGATGATGAACAGCGCGAGCACGAGCCGGCGGAACCGCTCCGCCCTGGTGCGCGGCGGGCGGTTCGGATCCGGGGTGGGTTTCGGTGTGGTCGGCGGCCGGTCCTTTGCCGCGTGCGCGCGCCGCTTCGCCCGGGCGGCGGGTGAGGTCAGCTCGTTGAAGCCCGCGATGGAGGAGTACGGCGCGGAATCAGTGCCGCGCCGCGATTTCCGCCTGCGAATCGAGCCCACGATCATCTCCTCCCGGAGCGTCGGTCGAAACTCACCTGCACGAACAACGATCGGAAATGTGCCCCCACGGCCCGACTGTACTCGTGCCGTGGGTGACCCGCGATGCTATCACCGGGCCGTTGCGGCGCAGCGGGATTCTCAGCTCTTGACGCCACCGGCGGTGAGGCCGGAGATGATCCGGCGCTGGAACAGCAGCACCATGAGCACCAGCGGAATGGACACCATGGTGCCCGCCGCCATGATCGCCGCGTAGGGCTCCACCAGCGGGTTGTTACCGGAGAACCGGGCGACCGCGACGGTCACCGGCTCGGTCTTGTCCGAGGAGAGCAGCCGGGCCAGCAGGTATTCGTTGACCGCCGCGATGAACGCGAGGATCGCGGTGGTGAACACCGCGGGCGCGGCCAGCGGCAGCATCACCAGGCGGAAGGCCTGCATCTTCGTCGCGCCGTCGATCCGCGCGGCTTCTTCGAGCTCCCACGGCAATTCGGTGAAGAAGGAGGCCAGGATGTAGACGGTCATCGGCAGCACGAACGAGATGTTCGGGATGATCATCGCCTGGTATTCGCCGATCCAGCCGATGTTGGTGAACAGCTGGAACAGCGGGGTCACCAGCACCACCACCGGAAACATCGACGCGCTCAGGATCAGGCCCGACACCAGGTACTTGCCGCGGAAGGTGAGCCGCGCCAGCGCGTACGCCGCCATTACGCCGATCAGCAGCGCGATCACCGTGGTGATCGAGCCGATGACCACGCTGTTGATCAACGCCCGGCCGAAGTTGTTGCCGCGGCTGGTGTCGAAGGCGTTGCGGAAGTTCTCCAGCGTGACATGCGTGGGCCACGGGGTGCTGTCGAACGTGTAGTCCGGATCGCGGAACGCGGTCACGGCCATCCAGTAGAACGGCCCGAGCCCCCACACCAGCACGATGAACACACCGGCGTAGAGCCGCACCGACTTGAGCCGGTGGGTCCACGGAACCGATTGCGCGGCAGGCTTTGCCGAAGTCTGTACGGACATCAGTGCGCCTCCCGCTGTTCCTCTTGGGTCCGGACGGCGTTGGCGCCCAAGACCTTCACCAGCACGAAGGCCACCGCGAAGATCAGCAGGAAGGTGATCGTCGACAGCGCGGCCGCGCTGTTGGGGCCCTGCCGCACCTGGTCGACCACCAGGATCGACACCACCCGGGTGGACGGGTTGTTGAGCGTCATGATCGCGGGCAGGTCGTACATGCGCAGCGCGTCCATGGTGCGGAACAGCACCGCGACGAGCAGGGCCGGGCGCAGCAGCGGCAAGGTGATCTGGGTGAAGCGCTGCCAGGCGGTCGCGCCGTCGACCCGGGCCGCCTCGTACACGTCGGCCGGGATCACCTGCAGGCCCGCCAGCAGCAGCAGCGCCATGAACGGCGTCGTCTTCCACACGTCGGCGGCGATGACGGCGAACCGCGCGGCCCAGGCGTCGGAGGTCCACAGGATATGGGTGCCGAACACCCGGTTCACCACGCCGTCGTACTGGAACATGAACTCCCACAGCCGCGCCGTGACCGCGGTGGGGATCGCCCACGGGATCAGCACCGCGGCGCGCAGCAGGGCGCGGCCGCGGAACGTCTTGCCCATCACCATGGCGAAGCCGAGGCCGAGCGTGGCCTCCAGCGTCACCGTGATCACCGTGAAGAACAGCGTGACGCCGATGGCCAGCCAGAACTGCGACCCGAGGTTGCCGGTGGGACAGCTGACCGTCTCACCGCCCGCCTGGCACTGTTGCAGCAGCCAGTGCGTGTAGTTCGAGAAGCCGGCGCTGCCACCCTCGGTGAACATGCCCGTCGCCGGGTCCAGCCCCGAATCCTTCTGGAACGACATCCACAGCGCGCGCACCACCGGATAACCGATGACCACCGCCAGCGCCAGCAGTACCGGCGAGACGAACAGCCAGGCTTTACCGGAGCGCCGCATTTCCAATGCCAGGGTTTCGCCGAGGCCACGCTTGCGTGGCAGGAAATCCTCACTCGACACAGTGCTGGCCGCTCCCGAAGGATCCGACACCGTTTCTCTCTCCTACGGGTCTCGTCGGGTCCGTTGCGCTTCCGCCTACGATCCCGCGGTCTCGATGCCCTTCTGCATGCCGGTGATCGCGTCGTCGACCGACTTGGTCTGCTTCAGCGCAGCATAGGCGTTTTCCTGGATGGCCTTCGACACCGCGGGATAGAACGGCGTGACCGGGCGCGGCACCGCGCTGGCGATGGAATCCTTGAGTGCGGGCAGGTACGGCATCTTCGCGATCAGGGCCGGATCGTCGTACATCGACGCGCGCACCGAGGGCAGCGCGCCGGAGGCGACGATGTGCTGGGCGTCCTCGCTGATCAGGAAGCGCAGGAAGTCGAGCGCGGTGGCCTTGTTCTTGGAGTAGGCGCTGATCGCCGCGTTGTAACCGCCGAGCGTGGACGCGCCGACGCCGTTCTCACCGGGCAGCGGGGCGACCGCGAACTTGTCCTTCACCGCGGACGATTCGCCGCCGACGTCACCGTAGGTGGACGGCCACGAACGCAGGAACATGAGCTTGCCCTGCGCGAAGGCGTTGCTGCTCTCCGGCTCCTTGAAGGAGATGGCCTCCGGCGGGATGTCGCCGTTCTTGTAGGCGTCGACCAGCACCTCGAGGCCGGCCCGGGACTGCGGGCTGTTCACCGTCGGGGTCTTGCCGTCGGCGCCGACGAAGCTGCCGCCGTAGGCGTTGATCACCTCGGCGGTGTTCACCGTCAGGCCCTCGTACGGCGCGAACTGACCGGCGTAGCAGCCGATGTTCTGCTCCTTGGCCAGCGGGCACTGGGCGAGCAGCTCGGTCCAGGTCTTGGGCGCGTTCGGCACCAGGTCCTTGCGGTAGAACAGCAAGCCGCCGTTGGTGTTTCGCGGGGCCGCGTACAGGGTGTTGTTGTAGGTGGCGCTGGCGACCGGCGGGGAGAGCAGCGCGGAGGTGTCGATGGCGAAGGCGTCCTTCAGCGGCTGGATCCAGCCCTTCGCGGCGAACTCGGCCGTCCACGGCACGTCGAGGGCGACCACGTCGTAGTTGGACTGCTTGGAGCGCATGTGCTCGACCAGGTCGTCGTACTGCTGCGAGGCGTCGTTCGACTGTTCCTTGAACGTCACCTGCTCGTCCGGGTGCGCGGCGTTCCAGCGCTCGATGAGCTGCTTGACCGCACCGGTCTCGGTGGTGTCCTTGCCCTCGACGTAGGTGATCGGGCCGCGCCCGGTGAGGTTCTGGCTGGTCGGGCTGCCGCCGCTGTCGCTGGAGCAGGCGCTGGTGAACGTCGCCGTCAGCAGCGCGACCGAGACAGCCGCGACCGCGGCCTTCGGTACGAGCGACGTACGTAGGGACGACACCTTTTTCACAGCCATCGCGGACACTCCAGATCGATCGTGAGCATTAGCACACCCTGCCGGTTGCACAACGCAAGATACATGGTGTGGGAGTTACTCGGGGGAATGTGGCGGGAAGTCCTCGCTACATCGCCGCGTCCCGCCGCCTAAGCTCGCAGGTGATGACATCGCCGAACCCGGTTCCCGAACGGATGCTGACACGCATCGGCGGACTGCTGCGCCAGGCCGAGTCCACCGACAACGAACACGAGGCCGAGGCGTTCCTCGCCGCCGCGCAACGCCTCGCGACCCGCTCGTCCATCGACCTGACGGTGGCGCGTGCGCATGTCGCGGGGCGCGAACGCAGGCCGACGCCGATCCAGCGGATGATCCCGATCGGCGAGCCGGGCAAGCGCGGATTGCGCACGTACGTGCAACTCTTCGTCGCGATCGCGTCCGCCAACGATGTGCGCTGCGATGTCGCTCGCACCTCGACCCAGGTGTACGCCTACGGTTTCGACTCCGATATCGATACCTGCGAGGCGTTGTACGCGAGTCTGCTCGTCCAGATGGTCCGCGCTTCGGATCAGTACATCAAATCGGGTCAGTACCGTTCGGCGACCGTGGACAAGGTGGTCACCGAAAAGCGCTGGGGCCGAAAGGTGCAACGCCGGGTGCAGGCGCCGGTCGCGGGCGTGACGGCGCGCTTGAATTTCCAGATGGCGTTCGCGGCGCGGATCGGGCAGCGGCTCGCCGCGGTGAAGGCCGAGGTCGAAGCCGAGGTGGTACCCGCCGACGCGCCCGCCACCGGCACCGCGCTCGCCTTGCGCAACAAAGAGATCGAGCTCACCGACTTCTACACCCGCACCTCCGAGGCCCGCGGCACCTGGCGTGGACCGCAGGCCTCGGCCGGGCATTCCGCGGCGGCGCGGCGTGCGGGGGACCGCGCGGGCAAAGCCGCCCGCTTGGGCGCCTCCCCCGAACTCGGCGCGGCGCGCGGACAATTGACCACGCGGAAGGCACGCGGCGCGGGCGACGGATCGGAGTGAGTGCGCCGCGGATTTCCCGCTCGGGTCGCGCATTCGGGTACGTCGGACGATGCTCGTGAGCGTGTGTCAGCTGAGTGACCTGAGCCACAGTGGGTTCGGGCGAAGGGCAGGACGGCCGCGGGCTCGAGGGACGGGCGGGCGGGTTCGTGGCCGAGTCGTCCGAGACCTGGGGACGAGTCGCACTGACTGGGCCGAATGCTTGTTCCGGCACAGGCGTTCGGCTCGGTCGTGGATGTCGGGTCAGCAGTTGTCTTCGTGCGCGGCTGCGACGTACTCGGCAGGAGATCTGTCGTGAGTGCGCGAGATACCCAGCGCGCCAAGGTGTACGACGCCGAGCAGCTGGTGCGCGGGGTCTTCGATCGCGCCGACGAGCACGGCAATCGCACCGTCGAACTCTACGGCTCGCACATCACCCTGCCGATCGAACGCCGTTTCGCCTCGGTGGATTCGGTGCAGACCTACGCGGACAAGGTGCTCGCACTGAATTGGGTTCGGGCACAGTGGGATCGCGCCGACGTACCGGTGCGGGTGCGCGCCAGGGCGGGCGCCACCGCCGCCCACTACGAGTCCGCCGACGCCGTGCTCGCCGTCCCGCTGCACACCGGCGGCACCGCCTGGGCACTCCGCGAACTGGTCGTCCTGCACGAACTCGCCCACCACCTGGAATCCGCGCCGGAAAAAGTCGCCCCCCACGGTCCCGAATTCTGCACCCGCTATCTGGAATTGACAGACGGCATCATCGGTCCCGAAGCAGCCCTGATCCTGCGCGCGACAATGCTGGGCTGCGGCGTACGCCTGGGTTGACCCAACCCCGTTGCGCCCCAGCGAGTGCGCCTTCCCGGCGCCCTGCCGTCCCGCGGCGCACCGTCCCGCGCGCGTTTCAGCGTCCCGCGCGCGTGTCGGTCGACTAACACGCGCGCGGGGTGACGAAAGGTGCGCGGCAGTGCTGGGTCAGTTCTGCGCGCCGCTGAGTCGGGGCACACCAGGGGCTTAGGCCGCGAACTATGCGGGAGGCCACGACTATTCAGGTAGCCGCCGCGACCGGGGGCGGTGGCGAATCAGGGTGCGGCTGGGATCAGTTGGAGGGTGCGCTCTAGGCGGTTCTCCCACCAGGTGACTCGTTCGGGGTCGCGTTGGCGGTATTGCTCGAGCAGGGCAGGGTCGGGTCGGGGGGCGGTTCGGGGGACGGGGAGGTAGCCCTCGGCAGGGCGTAGCGAATCACGCACTGTGTCGCCGGTGAGCAGGGACAACGTGCCCAGACCGCAGGCGAAGTCGAGTTCGGGGAGGGCGCCGGCGAGGGCTAGCTGGGCGGCCAGACCGACGCTGGTTTCCAGTGCCGAGGAGATCACGCAGGGTAATCCTGCGGCCTCGGCTACCCGCAGTGCGCGGCGGACCCCGCCCAGGGGAGTGCATTTGAGTACCGCGATATCGGCGGCGTCGGCGACCGCGACGCGCAGCGGGTCTTCCGCGCGCCGGATCGATTCGTCCGCGGCGATCCGGACGTCGACGCGGGCGCGCACCGCCGCCAACTCCTCGATCGTTCGGCACGGCTGCTCGACATACTCCAAACCGCCTGCGGCTCGGTCGATTCGGGTGATGTGCGCGACCGCGGTTTCGACATCCCACACCGCGTTGGCGTCGACCCGGATCGCCCCGGCCGGACCCAGGGCGTCGCGCACAGCCTCGACTCGGGCGAGATCTTCGCTCAGCGAATCGGGATGGTCCGCGATTTTCACCTTCGCCGTGCCGCAGCCCGATCCTGCGACGATCGCGTGCGCGCGCTCCGCGTCCACCGCGGGCACCGTGCAGTTGATCGGGATCCGGTCGCGGACCGGTTCCGGCCATCCGGTGCTCACCTGCTCGAGCGCCGTCGCCAGCCACCCGGCCGCTTCCCGGTCGTCGTATTCGACGAACGGACAGAACTCGCCCCAGCCGAGCGGTCCGCGGATCAGCATCCCTTCGCGCACCGTGATACCGCGGAATCGGGTGCGCATCGGTATGGCGTAGACGAAGCTCTCCAGCACTTGATCGCTCATCGCCGCCAGCGTAACCGGCACGGAATCCCCTCATCCGGCCTGAGTAGTTTTGCGGTGCTCGCCATCGGTCGCGCCCACGATGCTGAAGGCATGACCTACTACCCGGCCGCTTATCAGTCGGCCCAGCCGCAGCAGCGGACCTGGGACGTGATCCTGACCGTCGTCCTCTATTGCGCCGCCGCGGTGCTCGGCCTGCTCGCCGCCTACTGCACCGTCTTCTTCGCCTTCGCCGCCGACGCGTGCGGATCCGGTCGCGATTGCCGCGACGAATATCTGAGCGCGGCTTTCGGCGTCTCCTGGGGCGGTACCGCTCTCGCCCTCGCCGGCTCCTTCGTCATGATCATCATCGCCGCCGTGAAGCGCTGGCTGATGTGGTACTGGCCGGTCCTGGCCATGGTCCTGATCGTGGCCTCGTTCTTCAGCGGCGCGGCCCTGGCCAACGAGGTCTACAACACTGCGTGACGCCCGCTCACGCGACCAATCCGGCTGCCGCCCCGGCGAATACCACCACCGGCACCGCGACGATCCGCCACGACCACTGCCGCTGCCTGCCCACCACGTACAGCGTCTTGATCGCCCAGATCAGCTGGCAGACACCCAGCAGCACCCCGCCGAGCACGATCCCGACCAGCTGATCTGGATCGGTCAACGCGCCGGCGAACGGAACTCGCCCGAGCCGGACACACAACAGAATCGCCACGCCGAGCACGGTGCCTGCCAGCACCACGGCACCCGGCGCAGTGGCCAGATCTTCCCCATCGGACGCGACTGTCATCACGCCATCCTGCTGCACCACGGCCGAACTCTCAACGGTGCCAACCGCTCTCACCCGGCGCGCTGGTGGTCGGGTTCGATCAGGGCGACGACGCGGTCGAGTTCGCGGGAGTAGGGCTGGCCGGTGTATTCGATCGCGAGCCGGTCGATAATCGCCCAGGCGGCGTCGCCGTCGAGCCATTCGACGACCCGGCCGCGCAGGATCACCGGGTGAAAGAGGTTGTCGGCGGGGGTCATCGACAATGCGACCCGGGGGTCGCGGCGCAGGTTGCGGGCCTTGCGCGAGTCCGGGCCGGTGAAGAAGACGACGTGGTCGCCCTCGGTGCCGACGTAGACGGGCACGGCGTGGGGCGAGCCGTCGGGCAGCAGGGTGGCCAGGTGCGCGTGCGGGGCACTGTCGAGTACCTGGCGGACGGCGGGGTCGATCATCGCTGGACCTCGTAGTGCAGGTGGGTGACGCCGGGGGCGGGGACGGCTTCGATCAGCCGCAGCCGCACGTGCTCCGGGAGCGACTGGAAGAACGGCCGACCGCCGCCGAGCAGGATCGGAACCTGGTGCAGGAGCACCTCGTCGACGAGCCCGGCCTGCAACGCCGCGGCCAGCACACCACCGCCCATCAGCCCGACATCACCGTCCCCGGCCGCTTCGCGGGCCGCCGCGATCGCGTCTTCGATCCCGGTCGTGACCAGGATCTGCTGTGCGCTGACCGGCACCGGACGATGGCTGAGCACCACCAGCCGGGCGTTCGGATGCGGACTGCCGCCGTTGAATCGTTCCGAGTCCTCGTAGGTGTTGCGGCCGGCGACGATCGCGCCCACGCGCCCGCCCGCGGCGTCGAAGACCCGGGCGCTCGGCGCGCTCAGCTTGAAACCGTCGAACACCGCGCTGGGTGTGTCGCCGTCGAAGTACCAGTCGAAGAGCATCCCGCCGTCGCCGAGTCCGTGCCCGGCTCGGGGGTCGCGCCCGGTGATGTATCCGTCGACGGATACCGAATGAGCGCTGATGACCTTGCTCATCGCCGCTTCCTTTCTGAGTTCCTTCAGGAGACTCCAGAACCGTAGCAGTCTGAGTTCCTTAAGGGAACCCCAATTGGTAGACTGCTTTCATGCAGCGGACGAACTTCGGTGAGATGGCCTGTTCCATCGCGCGCACCCTCGATGTCATCGGCGAGGCATGGTCACCGCTGATCCTGCGCGACGTGTTCGTCGGCATGACGCGCTTCGATCAGCTCCAAGCCGATCTCGGTGTCTCCCGCAAGGTGCTCACCGAACGCCTGAACCACCTGGTCGAGCACGGCGTTCTCGAGCGCAAGCCCTACGACCAGCGCCCCCGCTACGAATACGTACTGACCCAGCAGGGCATCGAACTGTTCGAGGTGCTCATGGTCATGAAGGGCTGGGGCGACAAATGGCGCGCGGGGGCCGCCGGGCCGCCGGTCCTCTACCGCCATCACGCGTGCGGTGAGATCAGCAATGTGGAGCTCCGCTGCGACCACTGCGGTGAACCCATGCGCGCCACCGACATCGACCTGCTGCCCGGGCCCGGTGCGGCAACCTGAGGATCACGCGTTTGGTGCGGCCACGTTGCGGGCAGGAATGAGGGGTGAGTTCGCAATTGCGGGGGTGGGGAGCGGACATCGCGCGGGCAGTGCTCGGGTCGGTGTTCGTGATCGGTTTTGCCTGGGTGGTGGCGGCATTCGTGTCGGTCTACGACGTGGTGGCGTGGGAGGACGCCGACGGCGGGGCGCGGCGCTATCTGGCGGTCGCGCAGTTCGTCGCGTTCGCCGGGATCGTCGTCGCGGTGCTCTGGGCGGTGCTGCTGATGGTGGGAAAGGTCCGGGCCCGCAGGCCCGTCGGGTGGACCCCGGTGGTGGCGGTGCCGGTGATCATCGGCGCGTGGGTGGCCGGACTGTTGGTCGCGATCGTGCTGGTGGCGGTATGACGGTGCCCACCCCGCGAGGTGGGCACCGCTGCGCTCAGAGCCGCTCGAGGATCATCGCGTTGGACAAACCGCCTGCCTCGCACATGGTTTGCAGGCCGTAGCGGGCGCCGCGTTCCTGCATCGCGTGGACCAGGGTGGTGGCCAGGCGGGCGCCGGAGGCGCCGAGCGGATGGCCGATGGCGATCGCGCCGCCGTGCACGTTGACCTTGGCGAGGTCGGCGCCGGTCTCCTGCGCCCAGGCCAGCACGACGGGCGAGAAGGCCTCGTTGACCTCGAACAGGTCGATGTCGGAGAGCTGGAGTCCGGCTCGTTGCAACACCTTTCGAGTCGACGGGATGACGGCGGTGAGCATCAGCAGCGGATCGTCGCCTGCCACCGCGAAGCTGTGCAGCCGTGCCAGCGGACGCAGGCCCAGCTGCTTCGCGCGCTCGCTGGTCATGATGAGCACCGCGGCACTGCCGTCGCTGACCTGGCTCGCGGACGCCGCGGTGACCTCCCAGCCGATCTGCGGGAAGCGGGCGGACATGGCCTCGTCGTAGAACGCGGGACGCAGCTTGGCGAGGGTGTCGAGGGTGCTGCCGACCCGGATGCCCTCGTCGGTGTACAGCCCGTTGAGTGGCGCGAGTTCGCGCGTGAACAGGCCGTTCTTCGTTGCCAGGGCGGCCTTTTCGTGACTGCCGATGGCGAATTCGTCGAGCTGCGTGCGGTTCAGGCCCCATTTGGCGGCGATCAGTTCGGCGCTGATCCCTTGCGGTACCAGCCCTTCCGGGTAGCGCTCGGCGAAGCCGACGCCCGAGACATCGTCGGAGCCGACGAGGTTGGCGCCCATGGGAACTCGGCCCATCGATTCGACGCCGGCGGCGACGACGATGTCGTACGCCCCGGCGAGCACGCCCTGCGCGGCGAAGTGGATCGCCTGCTGACTGCTGCCGCACTGCCGGTCCACCGTGGTGGCGGCGACGGATTCGGGGTAGCCGGCGGCGAGCGCGGCCCGCCGGGTCATGTTCATGCCCTGCTCGCCGACCTGGGTGACGATGCCGCCGATCACGTCATCGATGAGTACCGGGTCGACGCCGCTGCGGCTGACCACCTCGCGCAGGCTGTGCGCGAGCAGGTCCACCGCGTTGACCTCGTGCAACGCACCGTTCGGCTTGCCCTTGCCGATCGGGGTGCGTACCGCTTCGACGATCACCGCGTCTCTCATGGTGCAACCTTTCCGGACCGAGAACCCGGCGACCATGCCTGGCTCTATCAACACATAGTCAGGTTACACCTGGCAATAGTTGAGGCAAGTCAGCTCGGCTATGATGTCGGTCATGGCAGCAGTGATGGAAGGCCCGTTGGCCGATCTGAGCGCGTGGCAGACGACGGACTGCTCGATCGCCAAGGCGATGGATTTGGTCGGCACCCGCTCGGCCGTCCTGATTCTGCGCGAGGCGTACTACGGCACCACCCGATTCGACGGCTTCGCGCAGCGCGTCGGCATCACCGACGCGGCCGCGGCGAGCCAGCTCCGCAAACTCACCGCGGCGGGCCTGCTCACCAAGCAGCCCTACCAGGAGCAGGGCAAACGCACCCGCCACGAATACGTGCTGACCGCGATGGGCCGCGACCTGCTCCCCGCCGTCCTCGCGCTGATGCAGTGGGGCGACGCGTATCTGCAGCCCGGTCCCGCGCCGCTGCTCCTGGTCGAAGAGGCCACGGGCGCACCCGTGCGCGTACAGGTCCGCAGTGAATCCGGCCGCGAGATCGCACTCGAAGAACTCGGCGTCCGCTTGAACGACGACTACCTCGCCGCCAAACGGCCCAAGCGCACCCCGAAACCCTGAAGCCCCAACCCCTCCGACCCTGCCGCACCCTTTCCGTCTTCCCACACCCCGTTCGTCTTCCCACCACGCCAGAGCGGGTGTGCGAACGCAGAAGTGGTGCGGGAAACGATCATGCGTGCCGCACACCGCTCCTGCGCCACTGCCGTTCTGACGTGTCCGCCCGCGGCATCAGCCTCAACCCGCGGCATCAGCCTCAACCCGCGGCATCAGCTTCGGCCCGCGCCGTCGGCCTCGGCCCGCGGTATCAGCCCCCAGCCTCGAACCTGGCTGGGCCTCTTGCGGATTCGGCGCCGGGATTGCTCGGCGCCGGGCGTCTGGCCCACGGCCTGACGCCTCGCTGATCCGGTCTGCTGCCGCCGCGCCGATCTGCCGGTGCGGCGGCACCACCGGACTCAGTTCAGTCGACGCCCATCGGTCGCCGAGAAGAAGTACGTGTGCACCGGGTCGGTGGACAGCCGGACCCGGGTGCCCTTCGACGGCGGGTTACGCCAATCCGCGCGCGCCACAATGGTTTCCCCGGCGGCGTTGCCCTGCGAGGTGGTGCGGCCGTAGATGTAGGCGTCGGAGCCGAGTTCCTCGACCACGTCGACCTCCATCTCGATACCGCCGCCCGCGCCGTTGAGTTCGAAGTGCTCGGGGCGGATGCCGACCGACACCGAACCCTCGGCCGCGTCCACCACCGAACGGGGCAGCGGCAGTTCATGGCCGCCGAGCGACACGGTCCCACCGGAGACCGGCAGCGTGAACAGGTTCATCGCGGGGGAGCCCATGAACCCGGCGACGAACACGTTGACCGGATCCTGGTACAGGTCGCGCGGGGTCGCGCACTGTTGCAGCAGACCGTCTTTCAGCACCGCGACGCGATCGCCCATGGTCATCGCCTCGACCTGGTCGTGCGTGACGTACACGGTGGTGGTGCCGAGCCGGCGCTGCAGCTGCGCGATCTGGGTGCGGGTCTGCACACGCAGTTTCGCGTCCAGGTTCGACAGCGGCTCGTCCATCAGGAACACCTGGGGCTGGCGCACGATGGCGCGGCCCATCGCGACGCGCTGGCGCTGACCACCGGACAGTGCCTTGGGCTTGCGGTCCAGGTACGGCTCCAGGTCGAGCAGCTGCGCCGCCTCGAGCACGCGCTTGTCCTTCTCCGCCTTGGCGACCTTGGCCAGTTTCAGTGCGAAGCCCATGTTCTCGGCGACGGTCATATGCGGGTAGAGCGCGTAGTTCTGGAACACCATCGCGATATCGCGTTCCTTGGGTTCGGCGTGCGTCACGTCGTTGGCGCCGATCAGGATGCGCCCGTCGCTCACGTCCTCCAAACCGGCGAGCATGCGCAGCGAGGTCGACTTGCCGCAACCGGAAGGGCCGACGAGGACCAGGAATTCACCGTCTTCGATCTCCAGGTTCAACTGGTCGACGGCGGGTTTGGTGGAGCCGGGGTACAGCCGCGTCGCGCGGTCGAAGGTCACTGTGGCCATGCGAAATCACTTCCCATCACCGGCAGGAACGTGCCGGACGATCCGAGTAAGGGTTGACCCGCGATATTACTGGTTCTGCGCGATTCCTGCTCGAAATGCTCGAGTTCGCGCGGAATCGATCGCTCGGCACCGGTGAGATCGATCGCTCGGCATCGGCCATCTCGGCCATGGACGCATCGAAACTCGTTGCGGCCCAACAGTTGACCGGCGGCATACACGGCTGTGGCGCATCGTCGCGCTGATCGTGCTGGGCCGCAACCTGACCGGGCACGCCGTGCTGATGGCCGCCGAGATCGTGCGCCCGCGCCCGCGGTTACGACATCCGGCGCTGAACCACCGTCTTTCCCCTGGGCAGGACCGCCGTCGCTGTCCACGGCCGCCGCCGTCGGTCTGCCTGCCTGCATCTCCTGGGGAACTCTTGCTGGTCGCGGCGGTGGGCGCCGGGTGCTGACCTGCGCACCGACCGCAGCACCGTCCAGCCGCATCGCGCCTGAACGCTGCGCCGGTCCGCCGGCCGCGGGTAGCCTCGGTCGGGGGACTTGCCGCCGACGTCGAGGAGGAGCGTTGTCATGAGTGAGCGAATCATCGGGGCGCACGGATGAACCGGCCGGTTCGGATCGCAGTCCAACTGAAGCCGCAGCACGCCCCGAAGTACGGACTCATCCGCGACGCCGTGCGCCGTGCCGAGGACGCGGGCGTCGACATCGTCTTCAACTGGGATCACTTCTATCCGCTCACCGGCGATCCCGAAGGCGCGCATTTCGAGTGCTGGACCATGCTCGGCGCGATCGCCGAGCAGACCGAACGGGTGGAGCTCGGCGCGCTGGTCACCGGCGGCGGCTACCGCAACCCGGATCTGCTCGCCGATATGGCGCGCACGGTGGACCACATCAGCGACGGCCGGCTCATCCTCGGCATCGGCGCGGGCTGGTTCCAGAAGGACTACGACCAATACGGCTACGACTTCGGCACGGCGGGCAGCAGGCTCGCGCTGTTGAAGGAGAACATGGCGCGGCTCACCGCCCGGCTGCGTGCGCTCAATCCGGCGCCGACCCGAGAGATCCCGATCCTCATCGGCGGCGGTGGCGAACGTAAGACGCTGCGCCTGGTCGCCGAGTACGCGCATATGTGGCACAGCTTCTCCGGTCTGGACGAACTCGCGCACAAGAACAAGGTGCTCGCCGAGCATTGCGGCGCCGTCGGCACCGACGACGCGCGGATCGAGCGCTCTGTGCAGTGGCCGGGGCTCGCGCAGGCGCCCGCCTTCGTCGCGGCGGGTGTGTCCACCTTCACTATCGGCGTCGACGGGCCCGACTACGACCTGAGCGAGGCCGAACGCGCGATCCGCTGGCGCGACGAGGTGAACCCGGAACAGGTCAGCGGGCTCGCCTGAACCGATTCCGCCCGGTCGGAGCCCGATTGCCGGTCCGGGACTGTCGTGGCGCGCCGGAATTCGGATCACGCTGATCCGAATCCGTGCGGTCCTGGTCCGACTTGTCCCGTTCCGGGCGCCGCCGGGGTAGCTGCGGGTTAGCAACCCGCGCGCCGCTAGGGTTGTCCATCATGGCTGGTCTGCCCGCTGTGCGGTCTCGTGCGTTGATCGCCGTGATATTGCTCGCCGTCGGTCTCGCGGCCACGGCGTGCGGTTCCGGCTCCGATGGTGCTTCCTCGGAGCGCAACCTGTGTTCCCCGCCCGGGGTGAGCGCGGCCTCGGCCGCGCCGACCAATCTGGCCTCGGCGCAGACCGCGGGCGCGGACAAATACACCACCGCGACCACCGCGCCGGTGTCCGCGATCGACGTCTCGAAGCTCGGCTTGATCACTCCGGGCAAGCTCAGCGTCGGCACGCTCTCCGACGCGCCGCCGAGCATCTGCGTCGACGGTAGCGGCGCCTTCACCGGCTTCGACAATGAACTGTTGCGTGCGATCGGCGCGAAACTCGGTCTGCAGGTGGAGTTCTCGGGCACCGAGTTCGTTGGTTTGCTGGCGCAGGTGGCGAGCGGACGCTTCGACGTCGGCTCGTCGAATATCACCACCACCGATGCCCGCAGGCAACTGGTCGGCTTCACCAACGGCTACGACTTCGGCTACTTCTCGCTGGTCGCGCCGGCCAACAGTGCGATCAAAGGGTTCTCGGACCTGAACCGCGGCACCAGGATCGCCGTCGTGCAGGGCACGGTGCAGGACGAGTTCGTGGTCAACACGCTGCACCTGGATCCGGTGAAGTTCCCCGACTACAACACAGCCTACGCGAATCTGAAGTCCGGTCAGGTCGACGCCTGGGTCGCGCCGTCGGCGCAGGCGGAGGGCGCGATCAAGCCCGGCGACGGAATGACGGTGTCGCAGAACACCTTCAGCCTGGACAACTTCGTCGGCTACGCGGTGGCCAAGAACAACCAGCCGCTGATCGACGCACTCAACAGCGGCCTCGACGCGGTGATCGCGGACGGCACCTACGCCAAGCTCTACCAGGATTGGGTGCCGCGCGAACTGCCGCCAGGCTGGCAGCCGGGCTCCAAAGCCGCGCCGCTGCCCCAACTTCCCGATTTCGCCGCCCTCGCCGCTCAGCAGAAGCCGGACGACACCGCGCAGAACGCGCCGAAATCCACACTGCAACAACTGAAGGACACGTTCTTCGACTGGTCGTTGTACCGCAAGGCTTTTCCCGACCTGTTCAAGACCGGTCTGCCGAATACCCTGATCCTGGCGGTGGTTTCGGGCGTGCTGGGCACCGTGCTCGGCATGCTGCTCGCGGTGGCGGGCATCTCCCGGACCCGATGGCTGCGCTGGCCCGCCCGGGTGTACACCGACATCTTCCGCGGCCTGCCCGCCGTGGTGATCATCCTGTTGATCGGCCTTGGCATCGGGCCGGTGGCGCGCAACGTGACCGGGAACAACCCGTACTGGCTCGGCGCCGTCGCGCTGGCCCTGTTGGCCTCGGCCTATATCGGAGAGATCTTCCGTTCCGGTATCCAGTCCGTCGAGGCCGGCCAGCTGGAGGCGGCCCGCGCCATCGGGTTCGGTTACCGGCAGGCGATGACGCTGGTGGTGATCCCCCAAGGCGTGCGCCGGGTGCTGCCCGCGCTGATGAACCAGTTCATCGCGCTGATCAAGGACTCGTCGCTGATCTATTTCCTCGGCCTGCTCGCCACCCAGCGTGAGCTGTTCGCGGTCGGCCGGGACCTGAACGCCCAGACCGGAAACCTTTCCCCGCTGGTCGCCGCGGGCCTGGTCTATCTGCTGCTCACCATCCCGCTCACGCACCTGGTGAACTACATCGACCGCCGGATGCGCACCGGCAGGCCGGACCGGCCGATCGACCCGGTCGAGACCGCCACGATCACGGAAGGGCGCGGTTAGACCCATGAGTGCTTCTCTCACCGGTACCGGACTGCATCTCACGCTCGGGCACAACCACGTGCTGCGCGGGATCGATATCCACGTCGACGCGGGCAAGACCACCACGGTCATCGGCCCGTCCGGCTCGGGCAAATCGACACTGCTGCGCGTGCTGAACCGGCTGCACGAGCCCGACCAGGGCGATGTGCTGCTCGACGGCGAGTCGGTGCTCACCGAGGACCCGGACAAGCTGCGCCAGCGCATCGGGATGGTGTTCCAGCACTTCAACCTGTTTCCGCACAAGAGCGTGGCCGACAATGTCGCGCTCGGCCCCCGCAAGCTGCGCGGGCTGTCCAAAGAGGCGGCCCGCGCGCTCGCGGTGGAACAGCTCGAGATCGTCGGGTTGTCCGACAAGGTCGACACGCGGCCGGCGAACCTGTCCGGCGGGCAGCAGCAGCGCGTCGCGATCGCCCGCGCGCTGGCGATGAAGCCGGAGGTGATGTTCTTCGACGAGGCCACCTCGGCGCTGGACCCCGAGCTGGTCAAGGGTGTGCTCGCGCTGATGGCCGACCTGGCCTCGGGCGGTATGTCGATGATCGTGGTGACCCACGAAATGGGCTTCGCCCGAACGGTTTCCGACAGCGTCGTGTTCATGGACGAAGGTCAGGTGGTGGAGACCGGGACGCCCGACGCGCTGTTCGACAACGCGCAGACGCCACGCTTACAGCGTTTTCTGTCGCAGGTGCTCTAACGTCTCCGATGCCGTGGCGTCCGCGTTCCTGCAGCGCGTCGGACGCCACGGTTCCGCGGGGGCCGGCGCACCCCCAGCAACCTTCATTGATGCGCACCTGTTAATGTGTTGGCGATCACAAGTTCCATCTGTCCAGGCTGGGAAAGAGGGAGAACTGATGACGACAGCGCATATGCAGCACACCGAGCACGATCATGCGCACGGCCCCGGTTGCGGGCACACCGCGGTCGAGCACGGCGACCACGTCGACTACGCGCACGACGGTCACCTGCATCGCGAACACGACGGCCACTACGACGAGTGCGAACCGTCAGGCCACACCGAGCACGCCGACCACACCCACGAGCACGGCGAAGGCTGCGGCCACGAGTCCGTCCAACACGGCGACCACGTCGATTACCTGCACGACGGCCACCGCCACGCCGCCCACAACGGCCACTACGACGAACACTGAGTTCGCCCGCCCGCGAACCGGCCGAGCCCGGTCCTCGCGGGCTCGGCCGAGCCGAGCTTCGGTTACAACGGCGAGGGTGCCCGGGTCACAGGTGGTACACCAGCAGTAGCCACAGGGTTGCGCTGGTCTTCGTCTCGTGTGGCACGCACATGGGTACGTTGCCGGGCCGGCGATAGGCCGCCGAGGCGGATCGGCAATCCCGTTCGGTATCGAAGGCGCGAACCACCCGATCCCGGTCGATATCGGCGGTGTTTTCGATGCGCACCGTTGTCCGCGCGGGTTCGCTCTCGTCCGGCGTTGCCAGCGCGGTAGAAACGGAAACGAGGGCAAGAAAACCGAGCGCTTTCGCGGCAACGATCTTTCGAACCATAGACATCCAACCCTCTGCGCCACCGTATCAAGCGGATCCTCGTTCCGCACAGCCGTTTTCCCGCCCTGCCGGTGACGGCGCCGCGCTCTTTCGGCTACCTGTCGTCGGGCAGCAGATGGCGCAGGAACTTTTCTGGGGCGGAGAGGAAGTCGCGGGTGAGGCGCACCGGGAGGGCGTCGTCGTAGTCCACTGTGCTGATCGTGCCGTCGTCGGAGATCTCGAGGATGGTCGCGCCGGGGAGTGCGAGCAGCACGGGAGAGTGGGTGGCCACGACGATCTGGCTGCCCTGTTCTGCTAGTTCTGCGAAACGCGCGAGCACCGCCATGCAGCCGCGAACCGAGAGCGCCGCCTCCGGCTCGTCCAGCAGATACAGCCCGCGCGGACCGAAGCGATGCATCACCAGGTCGACGAACGATTCTCCGTGAGAGCGCTCGTGCGGTGAGACGCCGCCGTAGGCGGGCAACAGGGGCGGACCGCCGCCGCGATCGAGTCGTTCGATCTCCGAAGCCACGTTGTAGTACGACTCCGCCCGCAGAAAGAAGCCCGTCTGCGGCTTGTGGATGCTTCGCTGCAGGACCAGCTGGTCACCCAGCGACGATTCGCTGGCGCGAGTGGCGAACCGGAAGTTTCGACTGCCGCCTTCCGGGTTGAATCCGGCCGCAACCGCGATCGCCTCGAGCAGAGTGGACTTGCCCGAACCGTTCTCGCCCGCCAGGAACGTGACTCCCGGCGGCAATGGCAAACCCTGGGACTCGGCCAGATACCGCACGGCCGGCAACGTGAACGGGTAGTCGTCGGTGACGGCGTCCGGGTGCAGCAGAACGCGTCGGATGAAGCCACCTCGCGATGCGAAACGGTCATTCGTCACCAGCGTCGTCCTTCGCGTCCGGTACCCACGACATCACCGTACGGTCCACGGAACTGTTCCACTACCGGGCCGCCGCGAGGCGCTGGGCTGCGGCGGAGTGGGGTGCAGGATCTAGAGTCGGGTGGTGATCGAGGCGACGGAGATTACTACGCGGGCGGGGACGTTCGATGCATTGACCTGCGGGGACGTGCGGGGACGGGAAGTCATGCTGTTGCACGGGTTTCCGGAGGGGGCCATCGAATGGGAGTTCCAGCTGCATACGCTCGGGGGTGGCGGGTGCTATGTGGTGGCACCGGACCAGCGGGGGTATTCCGCGGGGGTGCGGCCGCAACGACCGGCCGAGTACCGGGTCGAAGAGCTCGTCGGCGACGTGCTTGCGATCGCCGACGAATTGGGTTGGCAGCGTTTCGATCTGGTGGGCCACGACTGGGGCGGGTACGTCGGCTGGGCGGTGGCGGCGGAACATCCGGAGCGGGTGCGAACGTTCACCGCGGTCTCGCAACCGCATCCCGGCGCGCTGCTGAAGGCGATGAAAGAGGACGAGGACCAAGCGCTGCGGTCTCAATATGTCGCGCGGCTGCGCGAGCCGCGGACCGCGGAGCGCGCCTTGCTCGCCGACGGTGCCATCGGCCTGCGGCGGCTCTTCGAATGGAAGGTCCCGGAGGAGCGCGTCGACCACTACGTGGAGCGACTCAGTCAGCCGGAAGCACTGACGGCGGCGTTGAATTGGTATCGGGCCGCGCATTTGTCGGGCCGGGTGGGCGAGGTCACGGTGCCGACGCTGTACGTGTGGAGCACCGAGGACAGCGTCATCGGCTCCACCGCCGCGCTCGCCACGGAGAAATACGTCACCGGTCCCTATCGCTTCGAAATGCTCGAAGACGTCTCGCACTGGATCCCCGAGCAGGCCCCGGAAGACCTGGCCCGGTTGATCATGCGGCACCTGCTCGCCCATCGGTCCTGAGCCGGGACACCTTCGCCCGACAACCTTTTCGCGAGCACGTGCCCCGGTCGCCGGGGCGAGCCGGACGATTGTGTTAACGAATCGGTGACACGCCGATCCAAGGGGGCACGCCGCTCCGAATGCGGAGCATGCCCAACTCGAATACGCGCACTCTGCACGAACTGCCGCCGGCCGTCGCGGCGGTCGTCCGCGAAGTGGTGGCAACCGGCGCGGACGCCGTCGTCACCGACGGCGACACCGAGATCGCGGTGATCATGACGATGGCCGACTACGAACGGCTGCACCAGTACGCGGATCTGGCGGACGCGTCGCGGCCGGACTACGCGGGCGAGGTGCAGGCGATGTCCATCTCGCAGATGCTCGACGTGCTCGGCGTCGATCCGACGGTGGTCCGGACGGTCCGCGGCCGGACCTAGGCCCTAAGCCCGCAGCGTGGCGAAGGCCGACCAGAGCAGCGGCGAGTGCTCGATCGCGCCGTCGCTGCGCCAGCGGTTCAATTGCGCGCGTTGCCATTCGGCGAGCGCGCTGACCGGGTCTTCTGCTTCGTGCGCGGCGTCTATCGCGCAGATCGCCTGCTGGAGCGGATGAGCGTCCGGCGGGGCGCCGGCGATCCGGTGGAAGGCGAGATCGGTGGGCAGCGGCCAGCGGCTCGCCGTCACCAGCTCGGCGCCGCCGTTGATCATGGCCGCGGTCAGGCCGAGCGCCTCGGTGAAACGCATGTCGCCGCCGCTCTCGCAGGCGATCAGGGCGACCCGGCTGGGGATCGGCCAAAGGTCTCGGCCGTTCTCGGGTTCCGCGCTCAGCGTGTGGGTGCCGAGCAGGAAGTCCTTGGCGGACAACGGCCGATGGGTGCGATCGGGCGCGGCGAAACCGAGTGTGCCCGCGGTGCAGGCCAGATGGAGTTGTGCGGCTTCGCTCTGGCCCGACTCGGGCGGCGCGGCGGTGACGTGGCCGACGTAGACCAGCCTGCTCGCGCCGGCGCGCAGGGTCGCGCTGAGCCAGGTGCGATCGAGGTCCGTGCGGCGGAAGATCTCGGTCGGCGCACCGACCGTGGGCAGCAGGCGCCCCTGCTCCGCGTAGGCGGCGATACGCCGGGTGAGCGGGGCGGCCTCGGGCATCCGGCCGAGCACCGAGCCCAAGATCGAGTCCGCGCGGAAGCCGGGAACGCGCGGATCGAGCACGGCGACAACGGGTCCGCGCCGTGTCCGAGCCCAACTGCGGGCGGTGCGGCCCGGCGCCTGCACGATACCGGCCGGAGCCAGCAGGCTGATGTCGGCGATATCGATCAGGCGCAGCTCGGGTGCCGGTGCGAGGAGCTCCCACGGCACCTGTGCCACTCGCGGCGACGGTTGCAGGCGGATATGCGGTCTGATGCCCTGCCGATACAGCTCGTACAACTGGGCGGCGAGTCCCTGTGGCAGCAGTGCGCGGGAAAGCGCCTGGGCGACTGCGTATTCGGTATCGAGTGCGGCGAACGGGCCGGTCGTCATGGCATGTTCCAGTCCACCCGGCTGTTGCGGGCGCGGGAGCGCGTCGGCCAGTCGCCGGATCGCGTCGAGCACCGCTTCGCCGGGCAGCATGGCCGCGCCGCGGGCGGCGGTGCCGTCGGGCCAGCGCCACGACATATATACGTCGCCCGCGTCCGCCATGCGCACCAGGACCGTCGGCTGTGGCGTCATACGGTGAGCACCTTGCTGTCTCGGATCGACCGGCCGTATCGCTGTTCGGCGGCGGCGATGTAGGGATCCAACGCGATCCGGCCCTCCGCCGCCAGCGCCAAACGCGGCGGCGGCGACACCGGGAGTCCTGCCTCGGCCGCCACCTCGGCGAGCGCGGCACCGAGCTGTAGTGCGTCTACGCCGGGATGCGCCGCCGACTCGGCGGGCAATTCGAACAATTCCAGCGGTAATCGCGCGGTGCCAGTGTCTTCGGCGCGGTCGACGTTCAAGGTGGTTCCCGCGCACTGGGTTTCGATCAAGTCCGCGAGCAGTAAGCCGTTGCCGGAAAGGTAGGCGAAGCGGAACGCCAAGCGCATGGCGGGGTCGGCGATCTGCCGATTCCACTGGTCTCGCTGATTGCCGTTGGGCAGGGTGTAGCGCACCGCGTCGATGGCCAGCGCCGCCGGGACGGCCACGTCGACGGCTCGGGCGAGCAGCTCTGCCGAGGGTGACTCCGTAGCGGCCACCGCTGCTTCCAGCAGCGTCGCGTACCAGTAGTCGAGTTGGGCGCAGTGCAGTCCGAGACCGCGTTCGGCGTAGGCGCTGAAGGCGTGCGCGAGCAGTGCCTCGCATTCTGCGACTCGACCGCTCTTGAAAGCCACGGTCGCCAACCGCATCCGCAGATCCGCGGCGTCCAGGACCGCGCCGGACTCGACGAAGCAGGCCAGACTGCGCTGGTAAAGGTCCTGTGCCTGGGCGAGATCCGCACGGCCCTCGGCGAGGAAGGCCAAGGTCTTGAGCCCGATACCCGCTCGGTAGCCCAGCCCCGCCTGTTCGAAATACTCCTGACTGGCCCGCAACGGCGGCTCGGCCTCGTCCAGGCGCTCCAGCCGGACCAGCATGGTGGCGAGATTCTGCTGGGTTTCGGCGACGGCATTGCGGTCGCCGACGGCATCGAACGCGGCGAGAGCTTGGCGGGCGAAATCGATGGCCAGCTCGCGCCGCCCGGTCTCGAAATACGTGGCGGCCAGGTTCATCAGCGGATGTCCAGCCAGCTGGGGCGCGAACCGTTGTGCCGCGTCCAGTGATTCGCGTGCCAGCTCCGCGGCGTAGGCCCAGTGCTGCCGGTGCAGCGCGACGGCGGTCAGCGACAGCAAACAGGCGACCCGGAGCACGCCTTGATCAGGATCGGTGCTCGCCGCCAGCAGCGTGCGCGCCTGCTCCAAAGCCTCCTGCGCGGCATCGAGTTCGCCGAGGTGCTGTAGTGCCTGCGACATATTGACCAGCGCGTTCGGCCGCAACCGCGGAGCGTCCCGCGGCATGGCCGCCAACGCCTCCCGATAAAGCCGCAACGCCGTCGCATGCTCCCCGAGCTCGTCCGCCATACTCGCCGCGTTGACGATCGCCCCGATCCGCACATCCCCGGTCGTGGTCCGCGCGGCATCCTCGAAGATGCGCAGCGCCCCGGCCGTATCACCGCGGGTGTACGCCTGCGCCCCGGCCGCCAGCAGCGCACGCCCGTCGTCCGGTGTCGTCTCGGCCATGTCAGAAGTCCGAATCCGAAGCGGCGGCTGCGGTTTCGGCGGCCAGGGGGGCGGCGTCCGGGTCGGTCGCGCGCAGCAGGCGCGCTGCGGCGAAATCCCTGATGCGGCGGCGCATCTCCGCATCGCCCGACCCGCCGCTCGGCTCACTTCCACCTTGCCCGGCGTTGCTCGAGGCGGTCCCGCCGGACTCGCTGCCGCTTGGTCCGGGGTTACCCTGTGCAGCGCCGCTCGATCCACTGTCCGACTCGGCACCGCCCCAGCCATAGTCGACATCGCCTACGCCCGGTACTGAAACCACCACGCGCACAGCAGGATCCGCGGTATCGGGCGCGGCGACCTCGGCGGTCCACTGGTCACCGTGCAGTGCCAAGGCTGTTTCGACGGTTCCTGTGGAAGTGTGGATCGCCGCGTGGGGGTGCAGGTGT
The DNA here is from genome assembly GCF_000710915.1 of Nocardia brasiliensis IFM 10847. GTDB lineage: Bacteria > Actinomycetota > Actinomycetes > Mycobacteriales > Mycobacteriaceae > Nocardia > Nocardia brasiliensis_A. The sequence continues at coordinate 63,499 of NZ_BAUA01000161.1, read as the reverse complement.
TCGGGGACTTCGGCGGGCAGGCCGGGGGCGGCGACGGCGCGCACCGAGACGGTGGTGCGGCCGCCCTCGCGCCGGACTTCCCAGGAGATCGCGCGTTCGGAGGCGTCGAGCAGGCCGGGTGGGCAGCAGCGCCAATCCCAGCCGGTGCTGCCTCGGGCGAGGACCAGTGCGCCGCTCGGCGCGGCGGCGGGTCCGGCGGCCAACGCGTAATCCTCGGCGCGCCCGACGTACACCGGCAGGTCCACCTCCTCGACCGCCTGATCGGCTCCGTCGACGAGCATCTCGCATTCGGCGCTGAGCACGGCGATCTCGTCGAACAGGAGCCGCTCGTCCAGCGGAGCGATCCCGTCGAGCACGGACGCGGGCCACCAGCGGACCGCCCAGTGCGCGTAGCCGAGCCGCCACGCACTCAGCACCAGTTCCGGTAATTCGGGGGCGGCGGGCAGTTCGACGTCGGCACCCGCTTCGACGGCGAGCGCGATCTGTTCGCCGAACACCGCCCACAACCACTCCTGCGCGAGGTCGGCGCGATCGAGCACCGCGGCGGGCAGCGGTCCGCCGTCGAGCAGACGCCACGTCAGATGCCCGCCCAGCACCTCGAGCACGGTCACGTCCAGTCGCGCCGCCGCGTCGAGGACGGTCGGCGCGCCGGCGGGGGCGACCACTACGAGCCCGTCGCCGGTCCGGTGGATGCGCACCGCATCGTTCATCAGCTCGCCCTCGATTCGGTCGAATCCGGCTCGGCCGCCATGACACTCAACGCCTGTTTGACCCTGGTGCGGTGATCGAGAATGACCGAGCGAGCGACACCGTCGAGCAGATCCCACAGTTCGTCCGGGTCATAGACCGCGAACTCGCGGACATCTCGGCCGTGCAGCCGAACCCACAGCCGGCGCAGGTAGGGCCGCCACGGTGTGGACAAATCCGCGGCGATGGCGGCGAGCGGTCCGGTGGGCTGCGGCGTGGCGGCGCTACGGATCACCAGCCGCCGAGCTTGCAGCACATACGCTTCCCGTCGCCATCGGCTGTTGATCACGCGGTGCGCCGCGGCTTCCGGACCGCGGGCTCCCTGCCCGCCGATCGGCGCGAGACCGTGTGCCAGCGTGACACCGATGGTCGCCGCCACCCGCAGTGATTCGTCCAGAAACGCCCAAGGTGAACAACTTCGGGCGATCTCGGTGCGCACCAGCTCGGGAATCGGCGGTAGATCGGCGCGTTCGGTCGAGGCTTGTAGCGCGGTGAACACGCGCTCGTAAACGGTGCGGTCGAACGGCAAACCGAGAGTGGCCGTCGAGGCCGAGACGCCGACCTCGGGCGGCCGCGGTACGGCATGCATCGTGAGCCCGAGTTCGCCCGCGGAACAGTCGGATTCGTCCTGCCACAGCCGGATCCCGGCGTGCGTGCCCGCGTGTGCGGCGACGAGCCGGTCCAGCGTTTCCTGACCGTTGTCCCGGTGCTGCCCCTGCCGCGCGGCGGCGCACGCATCGAGCAGCCCGACGATCGCGGCCGTGTGGTCGCCGCCCGCGGGACCGGTCAACGGTCTGCGCCGCCAAGCGATTTCGATCAATCCGGCGAGTTCGGTCGTGCGTTGCGCGACGTACTCCTTCAGGGCCTGGGTGGTCCGGCCTGCCGCGAGATCGTGCACATCGCGCAGTGTCGCCTCGGCGACCGCGCGGTCGCGCACCGGGTCCGGCGGGCCCGTCGTCGTCGCCAGTTCGAAGCAGCGCTGAAAGTACAGGTCCTGCGGATTCCCCTCGGTGATCCGCAAGGCTCGGCGCACCTGCTTGAGCAGCGTGAACCAGGCCGCGGTAGCGCGCAGCACATCCGCCGCGGCGTGCACCCGGGTGGCGAGCAGCACCGCACCGTCGGCGCTGAGGATCGGCCCGGCGCAGAGCGGATGCTGCACAGGGCGGATCACCAGCGGATCGAGCACGAGTTTCACCGTGCGGCGCAACGGCCCGCCGTGCGGACCGCTGAGCGGTTCCACTCCGTCGAGCTTGCGCCACACCTCGTCGAGCACCATGGCGCGCGGTCGTCGCATTCGACCAGGTTAACGGACATTTGTCGGATTCGGACCGGCGCAAACCTGGGATCGGTAGGGCGCGAACCGTTCCTACCTTTCTCGTATCGGCCCAGCCACACCGGGCCGGCCGAACTCCAGGAAGGCACCGAGCCCTCCACAGACAGTCAGGAAGCATCATGAACACCAAGTCCGTCACCGCCGTCCTCGTCACCGCCGCCGCCGCTACCGCGCTGTTCGTCACCGGATGCAGCGACGACGCGAGCAGCAGCCCGGCCAAGTCCTCGGCCGCCGCCACGCCGTCCGCGCAGGGCAACCCGGCGCCGGCGGGCAAGTCGACCGCCTCGGTCGACGGCAAGGCCCTCACCGCGACGTTCACCACCACCTGTGCGAAGCAGGCGGGCACGCTGGCACTCGCGCTGACCGACACCGCCAACGCCACCTACGGCAACCTGTCGGTGAGTGCCACCATCACCGGCACCGACACGGTCCAGGCGGTGGGGTTCGCGGGCACCAAGGGCGGCGAGTCGGGCCAGCCCTATGCGATCGGCTTCGGCAACGGCATGCCGGGCGGCTCGGCCACCCTCACCAAGGACGGCAACACCTACAAGATCTCCGGCGAGGGCGTCGGCGCCCCCGACCTGACCAACCCGCTGGCCGGCCCGAAGACCTCGAAATTCGACGTCACGTTCGCCTGCTCGGACATCGTCGGCGGCTGATCGCCCACGGCGCCAACCCTTTCCGCCCCACCCCGTCGTCGCGGCCACGACCCCGACGACGGGGTGGGCTCGAATCCAGAAGGAGCATCATGAAATACCTGCGCTGGGGCGCCGTCGCGGTCGGGGCGCTCGCCATCGGCTACTACGTCTTGCACGGCCTCACCTACGCCCGCACCGATGTCTACGAACCGGCCGGAATGGGTTGGCTCGGTTGGCAGATGGTGCTGCCCATCCTCGCGCTCACCCTCGTCCCGACCGTATTCGCGTTCACCGGCGAGGGCATCGCCGCGGCGTTCACCGGCCGTAACAGTGCGGCGTTCCGCAACGGTCTGCTGGGCCTCGGCACCATCAGGTCGGTCGGTCAGACGGGTATGACCGTCAACGATCAACCGCAGGTGCGGATCGAGTTCGCCGTCGAGGGCGCCGATGGGAAGAACTTCGTGGCAACCGCGAAAATGATTGTGCCGCTGACGGAATTGGCTCTGCTGCAACCTGGGGTGGTGCTGCCGGTGCGTTACCTGCCGGACCGCACCGACAAGGTCGAGGTGGATCTTTCCGGTGATACCGCCCAGGCGCAGCAGGCGATGAACGAGTCGATGATCCGCAAGGGCATCACCACGCGGCACAAGCTCGACATCGCCGAGCGGGGGATCGCGACCCAGGCGGTGGTGCGGTCGCTCTCGGTGACCGGCGAGATCCGCGACGGCCATTCGAAGATCGCCCTCGGGCTGGTCGTGACCAGGCCCGACGGGTCGACCTTCAGCACGCTGGTGGAGAAGTTTTTGGCCCCGAGCAGTGTCGGCCAGGTGCAGGTCGGTCGCATCCTGCGGGTGCACTATCTGCCGGAGGCCGAGCACGAGGTCGTCATCGCGCTCGCCGTCAATGCCTGAACCCCGGCGAATGCCGCGCTGCTCCGCATCATGCGCAGGGCGCGGCATTTGTTCGTGCCGAGCGGTAGCTGGGCAAACTGAGGGTTACCTAATTGGTCCGCTGTTCACCTTTTGTCCGTTTCTGGATTGTCCGGATCGTTTAGCGTGCCGTTCGTGAAGTTGCAGCCCCTCGCCTTGTTCGTGAAACACGACGGCCAGTCCTCGCGTGCCGCGGTCACGTGTGAATACAAATGCGCGAACGCTTGTTTCCACGAGGTCCCCAACACCTCGGCGGGCGCCTACTTCGGTGACATCGTCAGCTCGCTGAACCGGCGCGGCCTGATCAAGGGCGGCGCGGCGGCCGTGCTCGCCGTCGGCGCCGGCAGTGTGCTCGCGGCCTGCGGTGACGATGTCGAGCAGCCGGGGTCGGCCGGCCCGTCGCCCAGCGGCCCGCCCGGGACCGGCACCGACTTCGCCGCGGTCGCGCCGAACAAGGAAGACGCGCTGGTGATCCCGGAGGGCTACGAGCAGGGCGTCGTGATCCGCTGGGGCGATCCGCTTTTCGCGGACGCGCCCGCGTTCGATTTCGACAAGCAGACGGCGGCCGCGCAGGCCAGGCAATTCGGCTACAACAACGATTTCGCCGCGCTGTTGCCGATCGAGGGGCAGGCGAATGCCTTCCTGCTCGTGGTGAATCACGAATACACCACCGGTCCGCACATGTTCCGCGGCTACAACAAGGACGCACCGACCGATGAGCAGATCGCGATCACTCAGGCTGCGCACGGCCTGACCGTGGTCGAGGTGCGCGGCGAAGCGGGCACGGGCAAGCTGACGCCCGCCTTCGGCAAGTACAACCGCCGGATCACCGCGACCACCGAGTTCAAGCTCACCGGCCCGGCCGCGGGCAGTGATCTGGTCAAGACCTCTGCCGATCCGACCGGCACCAAGGTGCTCGGCACCTTCGCCAACTGCGCGGGCGGTGTGACCCCTTGGGGCACAGTCCTTTCCGGCGAAGAGAACTTCAACGGCTACTTCGCCAACGGCGACAAGCTCAGCGAGGCCACCGCGGCCGCCCGCGCCAAGCGGTACGGGTTCGCCGCGGGTAAGACGCCCAACCAGTGGGAGCGCGCCGACAAGCGGTTCGACCTGGCCCAGGAACCCAACGAGGCCAACCGATTCGGCTACGTGGTGGAGGTGGATCCGTGGGATCCCACCTCGACGCCGATCAAGCACACCGCGATGGGCCGGCTCAAGCACGAGGGCGCCACCATCTACGTCACCGCGAAGGGCGAGGTCGTCTCCTACACCGGCGACGACGAAAAGTTCGACTACATGTACAAATTCGTGTCGTCGCGGAAAGTGGAATCGGGTGCGGGCGCATCGAGCATGCGGCACAACCTGACCATCCTGGACGCGGGCACGCTCTATGTCGCCAAGCTCACCGGCGACCATCCGGACAAGGTCGACGGCAGCGGTGCGCAGCCCTCCGACAAGGGTTTCACCGGTACCGGCCAATGGATTCCACTGCTGGAGACCGGCGCGGACGGCAAGGGCAAGTCGCTGGTCGACGGCATGAGCGCGGCAGAGGTCGCGGTGTTCACCCGGCTGGCCGCGGACAAGGTCGGCGCCACCAAGATGGACCGTCCCGAGGACTTCGAGGCCAACCCGTACACCGGCAAGGTCTATGTCGCATTGACCAACAACGACAATCGCGGGGCCGCCGGCAAACAGGGCCCGGACGAGGCGAATCCGCGCAACCTGAACAAGAACGGTCAGATCCTGGAGATCGACGACGAGCACGCGGGCACGAAGTTCACCTGGTCGCTGCTGCTGGTCTGCGGTGACCCGAACGCCGCGGACACCTACTTCGCCGGGTACGACAAGTCGAAGGTCAGCCCGATCTCCTGCCCGGACAATCTGGCCTTCGACCCGTACGGCAACCTGTGGATCTCCACCGACGGCAACGCGCTGAAGTCGAACGACGGCCTGTTCTCCGTCGTGCTCGACGGCGCGAATCGCGGTGCCACCAAACAGTTCCTGACGGTGCCGCGGGGCGCGGAGACCTGCGGCCCGGTGGTCACCGAGTCGCGCGTGCTGGTGTGCGTGCAGCATCCCGGCGAGTCCGACGACGCCACCCCCGAGAACCCGCTGTCGCATTGGCCCGATGGCGGCACCGCGCAACCGCGTCCTTCGGTCGCCGCGGTGTGGAAGAAGAACGGCGGCCGGATCGGCGCCTAGCGGTCCGGTGCACCGCCCTGCGAAACCGCCACTGTTTCCCTGCAGGAGTGGCGGTTTCGTGGTTTCCGGGTGGCACTACATATTGGCGAAGCGGGCGAAATCCCCCTGTGCGCCGCTGTAGCGGTTCAGGTCGGTGTTGCCCGCGATGCCGTCGATCCGGCCGCTGTCGGTGGTCTGCCAGAAGGTCCAGTGCGGCCAGCCGCCGGGCACCTCGGGATCGTCGTTGTCCCGGTAATCGGCGATCCACAGCGGATACCGGGTGAACTCGTTGGTATCGGCCATCGCCGTCCGCCAGAAGTGTGGATAGGTGTAGACGATCGGGACGCGCCCGGTGAGGGCCTGCACCGTGTTGAGATACCGCCGCGTCCAATCGATCAGCGCGGCGGGCGGCAGTCCGCCGGTGGTCTCCAGATCGAGCACCGGCGGCAGGTCCAGCGCGCCGTTCTGCCCGAGCACCACGGTCGCGTACAGCGCGGCCTGCGGCTCGGGCGGCAGGTTCGGCCGGGCGTAGTGGTAGGTCCCGCGCGCCACCCCGGCCGCCCGCATCAGCAGGCTGTCCGGGACGAAGTACGGGTTGATGTAGCTCAGGCCCTCGGTGGCCTTCACCATGGCGAAGTCGTGGCCGGAACGCTTGACCGCGAACCAGTCGATCAGCCGCCCGTCGATGTGCTGCCAGGACGAGACGTCCGGCCCGGTCGGCGTGGCCACCGCGGTGCCGGGCAGGGTTGCGGTGAGGATGCCGGTGAGCGCGAGCAGGGTCAGTGCCGAACCGCGGCGACGGATGGTCGAGCTCCAACGAGGGATGTCCATGGCGTTCGACGATAGCTATTTGATCTTCCTGTGACCAGTGTTGCGTAAGAGGCAGTTGCGGAACATTTACCCAACGATGGGCGAACCGGGTGGTTCAGCCCAGCCAATCCAGCACCGACGCGGCGGTCCACGACTGCTGCATGCTGCCGAGCGGTTCGCCGGTGAACGGTTCGTAGTATTCGGCGAAGCTGCCGTCGCTGGCCTGGCGCAGGCCCTCGGCCCGCAGCATGAACGAGCGTTCGGCCCAGCCGCGCCGGGCGAACACCCAGGAGAACAGCCAGCTCATCACCGGCCACACCGGCCCGCGCCAATATTCGCGGGACCGGAACTCCCGCGACACCGGCGAGGTCGAGGGCGGCAACGCGTAGCGCAGATCGGGATGCCCGCAGAAGCGCGGACCCTCGAATGTGCGCAGCAGCGTCCGCTCGGTATCGCGGGCCAGCCCGCCGCACAGCAGCGGCGCGAACATCGCCAACGTCTCGGTGCTGATCCAGCGCTGCAGGCGTACGTCGAAATCCCGGGCCGCGCCGGAGCGCGGATCCGTCGTCGCGACGACGCCCGCCCGGAAACGGTCGGCCCACGTGTACAGCTCGCGGACGTCGGCGTGCGGCTGCTTGTACTCCTCGCCGATATTCGCGAGCACCTCGCACGCCAGCGCGAAGATCCCGGTGACGAACACGTCCTCCACGGCGAAACTCATCGTCGAGGAGAGCTGGTAATCGTCGTAACCCGCCCGCCGCATCTGCTCGACCAGCCAGAGATAGCGGTCGTACTCGCGATCGCTCGGGCGCTGGGTGGGATCGGCGACCACCGCGGTGTCCTCGCGCCGGTAGGGCGGCAGGTCTCCGGGAACCACGTTGGCGTAGGCCCGATCCCAGCGCGGTGAATTGTCCATGCCGGATTCCCAGCCGTGATACAGCGTGATCCGGCCGGTTTCCTTGGGGTCGCGGGCGTGCGCCAGCCAGCGATGCCAGCGCACCAGGTCGGGCCAGCGCCGGTGCAGGAAGTCCTCCGCGACCGCGCGGGTGCTGCGGCCGTGCCTGCGCGAGTGATCGAGGATGCGCTGCACCGCGATGGCGTGCACCGGCGGCTGGGTGATCCCGGAGGTGTCCGGCCCGTCGGGCGCGTTCGCGGCCAGCCTGCGGCACTCCCACCGCGCGGGACCCGGAAAATAGCCGTCGACACCGTTGGCGAACACGATGTGCGGGATCATGCCGTTCTTCCACTGCGCCGAGAGCAGCGTGTCGAGCTCGATCACGGCCCGTTCCACGCTCAGCGGCGCCAGGCCGACCGCGACGAACGCGGCGTCCCAGCTCCACATGTGCGGATACAGCCGCGGCGCCGCGCTGGTCATCGTGCCCAGGTCGTTGCCGCGCAGCAGGTACGCGGCGCGGGCCGCGAGCTGCGTGGGCGTGAATCCCGGGTGTGCCATCCCCCTATTCTGCGGTGCCACCCGCAAGTACGCCCGTTCTGTGATGTCCGACTCGGCCTCGTCCCACCTGGGGGCGGGGGGCTCGTGCGCGGCGGTTGTCACTCTCGAATGCCCCGTCCGTATTTCACTGCTCGAGATGGTCGATCGATATATGCATGCATCGCTCTGTTTTCCTGGGCTATTACGGTGGGGCGCATGACCAATGCCGTGACCAGCTCCCCGAAGCCGACCGCGCTGATCACCGGTGCGAGCCGTGGGCTCGGCGCCGCCATCGCCCGAGAGCTCGCGCCGACCCACGACCTGCTGCTCGGCGCCCGATCGGCCGACGCGCTGCGCCCGGTGCTCGACGAACTGCCCGGCGCGACCGCGTGGCCGGTCGAACTGACCGACTACCCGGCGGTGGCCGCGGCGACCGCGCAGATACCGCGCCTGGATGTGTTGGTGCACAACGCCGGTGTCGCGGATCTGAACAGCATCGCCGAGTCCACCGTAGAGCAGTGGCGACATACGTTGGAAGCCAACGTGATCGCCGTCGCCGAGCTGACCCGTCTGCTGCTGCCCGCGCTGCGGGCCGCGAACGGCCATGTGGTGCTGATCAATTCGGGCGCGGGCCTGCGCGCCAACGCGGGCTGGGCCTCTTACGCCGCGAGTAAGTTCGCGTTGCGCGCCTTCGGCGATGCCCTGCGGCTGGAGGAGCCGGCCTTGCGCGTCACGGCCATCCACCCCGGCCGGATCGACACCGATATGCAGCGCGAGATCATCGCCCACGAGGGCCGCGACTATCAGCCGGAACAGTTCCTGCGCGCGCAAACCGTGGCCGGCGCGGTCCGCACCGCCGTCGAAACCCCGCGCGACGCCCACCCCACCGAAATCGTGCTTCGCCCGATGCCCAGCTAGCACCGGAGAAAACTGCGGCCCCTTCCTGTTCCGTCTGCCGGAAAAGGAAGGGGCCGAACCGGTTCGCTCGCGCACCGGTCACCAATGCGGTCGGGCCGGGCCACAGTGGTGGCCCGGCCCGTTCGATCAGTCGTCGTCGCCGATCCTGGTGTAGTAGACCGTGACCGACGGCCAGTCACCTTCGGCGGTGACCTCGTTGTGCAGCACCAGATCTTGCACACTGACCTGGCCGAGCTCCTCGAGCGTCGCGGCGATCGTGCGCAACAGCGCGGGCACGTCCCCCTGCTCGGGCCCTCGCGGGTTCGCCTGCGAGAAATGCAACGCGCTGTACTCGGTCTTCGACATGCGGGTTCCTCCCCTTCGTGACGGGACGTTACTTACGTCCGCGCTTCTGCTTGTTGCGGTCGCCTTCGTACTTCTCGGCCTGCTTGATCTTCTGCATGGCGCGGTTGTACGCCTGCTTGTCGTACGGCTTGCCCGCGTTCTTGTTGTCGATCGCCGCTTGCTCCTCGGCCGACAGCTGGGCGCCCTTCGGCGCGGCCTGCAGCACCACACTGCTCACCGGCTCGGCGGCGGCGGGCTGTGCCACCGCCACCGAGCCGATCGAGAGCGCGGCCAGTGCTGCGAACGCGGCAACCGTCGACTTCACGGAGTAGTGCATGTGTCCCCACCTTCTTGGTCATCCGACGCAGCGTGCTGCTGCGTCTATGCGTCGCAATGTCTTTCATTGTTTCGCTAGTGAATTGGATGTGCCGGAGGTGGTTTCGGTTCCAGATGTTTCAGGTGTGCTACATCACAGCAACTCGGATGGGGTCAGGCGACGATGTTGATCAGGCGGCCGGGGACGACGATCAGTTTGCGGGGGGCCGCGCCGTTGAGGAGCGCCGCGATCTTTTCGTCGGTGAGGGCGGCGGCTTCGATCGCGGCGTTGTCGGCGTCGGCGGGGACTTGGATGCGGCTGCGGACCTTGCCGTTCACCTGGATGGGGTATTCGACGGACTCCTGCACCAGCAGTGCGGGATCCGCCACCGGGAACGGGCCGTGTGCCAGGGACTCGCTGTGCCCCAGGCGTTCCCACATCTCCTCGGCGATATGCGGGGACAGCGGCGCCAGCATCAGCACCAGCGCCTCCACCACGGCGCGCGGCGCGCCGTCGGGATAGGTCTTGGTGAGGTGGTTCGTCAGCTCGATCAGCTTGGCGCCCGCGGTGTTGTCGCGCAGCGCGGCGTAGTCCTCGTCGACACCGGCGATGGTCTTGTGCAGCAGGCGCAGTGTTTCCGGCGTGGGATCCAGCTCGGCGACGCGCACCGCGCCGGTCTCCTCGTCCACCACCAGTCGCCATACCCGCTGCAGGAACCGGTGCGCGCCCACGACGTCCTTGGTCGCCCACGGCCGCGAGCTGTCCAGCGGGCCCATCGACATCTCGTAGAAGCGGAAGGTGTCCGCGCCGTAGAGGTCGTACATCTCGTCCGGCGAGACCGCGTTCTTCAGTGACTTGCCGATCTTGCCGTACTCCTGGAACACCTCGATCTCGGTGCCGCCCGGTTCGGTCCAGAAGAACTTGCCGTCCCGCTCGACGATTTCGGCCGCGGGCACGTACGCGCCGCGGGCATCGGTGTAGGCGTAGGCCTGGATGTAGCCCTGGTTGAACAGCTTTCGGTACGGTTCCCGGCCGCTGACATCACCCAGATCGAACAGCACCTTCTGCCAGAACCGCGCGTACAGCAGATGCAGCACCGCGTGCTCCATGCCGCCGATGTACAGATCGACGCCGCCCGGGTCGTCCGGGCCGTGCTCGGCCGGGCGCGGGCCGAGCCAGTACTGCTCGTTCTCCTTGGCGCAGAACGCCTCCGAGTTGGTCGGGTCGGCGTAGCGCAGCTGATACCACGAGCTGCCCGCCCAGTTCGGCATGACGTTGGTGTCGCGCCGGTACATCTTCGGGCCGTCGCCCAGGTCCAGCTCGACGTTGACCCACTCGGTGGCCTTGGCCAGCGGCGGTGACGGCTCGGAGTCGGCGTCGTCCGGATCGAAGGTGACCGGCGCGAAATCGTCCAGCTCCGGAAGCTCTACGGGCAGCATCGATTCCGGCAGCGCGTGCGGCCTGCCGTCCTCGTCGAAGACGATCGGGAAGGGCTCGCCCCAGTAACGCTGCCGGGCGAACAGCCAGTCGCGCAGCTTGTACTGGATGGTGCCGGTGCCGTGCCCCTCGGTCTCCAGCCGGGCGATGATGGTCGCCTTGGCCTCCTCGACGGACAGTCCGTCGAGATAGCCGGAGTTCACCAGCTCGCCGTCGCCGGAGTACGCGGCCTCGGCGAGGTCGCCGCCGGTGATGACCTCCACGATCGGCAGGCCGAGCACGGTGGCGAATTCCCAGTCGCGCTGATCGTGGCCGGGCACCGCCATGATCGCGCCGGTGCCGTAGCCGCTCAGCACGTAGTCGGCGACGAAGACCGGCACGGCCTGGCCGTTGGCCGGGTTCACGGCATGGACGCCGAGGAAGACGCCGGTCTTCTCCTTGTTCTCCTGACGCTCCAGATCCGATTTGGCCACGATCGACTTGCGGTACGCCGCAACGGCATCCGCGGGATTCGCGGCGCCGCCGTTGGTCCAGCGGGGATCGGTGCCGTCCGGCCACGCGGCCGCGGTCAGCTTGTCCACCAGTTCGTGTTCCGGCGCGAGCACCACGTAGGTCGCGCCGAACAGCGTGTCGGGACGAGTGGTGAACACCTCGATCTGCTCGCCCGCGACGTCGAACTTCACCTGGGCGCCGCGCGAACGGCCGATCCAGTTGCGCTGCATCGCCTTCACCTGATCCGACCAGTCCAGGTGGTCCAGGTCGTCGATCAGCCGGTCGGCGTAGGCGGTGATCCGCATCATCCACTGCCACAGGCGCTTACGGAACACCGGGAAGTTGCCGCGCTCGCTGCGGCCGTCGGCGGTGACCTCCTCGTTGGACAGCACCGTGCCGAGGCCGGGGCACCAGTTGACCATCGAATCGGTCAGGTACACCAGGCGATACGAGTCCAGCAGTGCGCCGCGCTCGGCGGCCGAGAGCGCGTCCCATGTCTTGCCGTCCGGGACCGGCCGTGCGCCACTGGCGAATTGAGCTTCGAGCTCGGTGATCGGGCGCGCGCGATCGAGTTCCTGGTCGTACCAGGAGTTGTAGATGCGCAGGAAGATCCACTGGGTCCAGCGGTAGTACGCCGGATCGGTGGTCGCGAACGAGCGCCTGCTGTCGTGGCCGAGCCCGAGCCTGCTCAGCTGGCGCTGCATGTTGGCGATGTTCGACTCCGTGGTCACCCGCGGGTGCGCGCCGGTCTGCACCGCGTACTGCTCGGCCGGCAGGCCGAAGGCGTCGAAGCCGAGCGCGTGCAGCACGTTGCGGCCGTGCATCCGGTGATACCGCGCGAACGTGTCGGTGGCGATGTAGCCGAGCGGATGCCCGACGTGCAGGCCCGCCCCCGACGGGTACGGGAACATATCCTGGATGAACAGCTTGTCCGCCGGAGTGTCGCCCGCCAGCGGCCCGACCGGGTTCGGCGCATGGAAGGTCCCGCGGTCGGCCCACGCCCGCTGCCAACGCGCTTCGATACGGGCGGCAAGCGCGGCGTTGTACCGATGCTCGGGTACATCGCTATCGGTCGCACGAGTGTCCTGCACGGTCCTGCCTTCTTGTGATCGCCGATCCCCGACAAACTTCGTCTATCAGGGTAGAACGTGCACACCGCAGTACTGAAAATCGGGCTGCGCTGACTCCGGTCGCGCGCCCGTGCCGATCTCTGTTCCGGGGTTACCCACCCGTCGGTATGCGGCTGCGGCACACCGGTTTCGCGGTACTGCGGAGTTGGCGTTCTCCGCTCAGCGGACCCAACAGTGCGTTTGGTTGCTAGGTCCGCGAGCTGTCCCGGCGCAGTGTGGAAAGCGCTTGTCCGCAGTGGTGACGCGCCGGGTGCTGCAGGGTTGCACGGGAGCTGTCGGCGGTCCGCCGACACCGATGCGATAGCCTGCATGGGTGTTCGTCGTCGCTCTCGTCTTGTTCGTGCTCGGCCTCGTCGCCCTCGCGACCGGAGCGCTCGGGCTGACCGGCCGGCTGCCGCGCAACCGCTTCGTCGGGGTGCACACCGAGGCCGCCCTCTCCGATGACGAGACCTTCCGCGTCGCGAATCGCATCGCCGCCCCCACCTCGCTGGCCGCGGGCGCGCTGCTGCTGGCCGGTGGCCTCGTCGTACTCGCCGCGGGTGGTTTCGCGGCGCTGTTCGTCGCCGTCGGTGTCGCCGTCGTCGCGCTGTTCACCCTGGGTGCGGGCGCCAACGCGGCCGCGGCCAGGGCCGCGGCGATCGCCCCGCCCGCCGAGGTCGGCGGTTGCGGTAGCGCGTGCGGCGCCTGCTCGCTGCGCGACGCCTGCCAACCCGCGACCTGAGCCCCGTTTCGGCCGGACGAACCATTCCACCGGCCCGCGCGTAACCCTATTCGCCCAGGTTTCGATCCGATCACCTCGCCGAATCCGGTTGGCACCGGTGTGGGGCGGTCCCATACTGGGGAAACTACTGGCACGACTCCGGGGTGGATATGGGTACGTTCGACCGGAGCGCGGGCTCCGATCTCGTCGTCGCGGCAGGCGATACGTGGGGCATCTCCGGATCCGATTTCTTGGCGATCTATCTGCCGTTCGCGCTGCTCGCGGTGGCGCTCGGAATATGGATGCGGCTACGGGTGACGCGCGCCGCGCCGGACCCGGGCGCCGCGCACCCCGGCGCCGAACTGTCCGCGCCCGAGGTCGGGCTGCTGTTCGACGACCGGCGCGCGGTGCTCACCGCGCTGGCCCGGCTGCGCAGCGCCGAACTCATCGATTCCGGTGCCGCGCCGACCCGGCCGCTGGAGCAGGCGGACGAATTCCGGTTGGACCCGTTCACGCTGGCGGTGCACCGGCAGATCGTCGCCGGGACCAAGCCGACGGTGGCGGCGCTCACCGTCGCGTTGTCCGGCACCCTCGCCGCACTGCGCGATTCCATGGTGCGGCGCGGCTACTTCCCGGACGCGGACTTCAAGCGGCGGATCTGGGACGCGGGCCTGCCGACGCTGGTCGTCATGACGGTCGGTGTGGTGCGGCTCATCGCGGGCATGCTCAACAACAACCCGGTCGCTTTCCTCGTCCTCACCCTGCTGGCGCAGTTCCTCTGCTACTGGTTCCTGGTGGGCAAGCCGCGGCTGACCCCGCTCGGCAAACGGGCTCGTACCGACGCGAGGACCAGCAGTCAGCATCTGCGGCCGTCCAACTCGCCCGCCTACTCGACCTACGGGGTGGAAAGCGCCGCGATCGCGGCGGCGATCTTCGGCGGGGCCGCGCTGTTGTCGCTGGATCCCGGGCTGGCCGGTGCGGTCGAACCGCCGAGTTCGTCCGGTGGTGACAGCGGCGGGAGCGGTGGCGGCGGTTGCAGTGGTGGCGGCGGCTGCGGTGGGGGTGGCGGCTGTGGTGGGTGACGGTCCGGCCGCCCGATGAACGGACTGTTGCCGCCGGCCGCGCTCGGCATCGGCTGGCGGCCCGAGATCTGCGGCGTCATCGCCGAACTGGACGGGCTCGGTTTCGTCGAGGTGATCGCGGAGTCGCTGCCGATGCGGCGGCGGTCTCGGCTGCGCGGGGGGCTGACGGCAGTGCCGCCCGCCGAGCTGACCGCACTGATCGATCGCGGCGTCGCCGTTGTGCCGCATGGTATTTCGCTGTCACTGGGCGGGGCGGAGCCGGTCGATGAGCAGCGGATCGCGCACCTGGCCGCCGGTGCGGCGGCGCTGGACGCTGCGTTGGTGAGCGAGCACATCGCCTTCGTGCGCGCGGGCGGAGTCGAGGCGGGGCATCTGCTGCCGGTGCCGCGGTCGGCCGCGGCGTTGGCTGTGCTCGAACGCAACATCACCCGGACCCGAGCTGGGCTCGGGGTGCCGCTGGCCGTGGAAAACATTGCCGCGCTGTTCGATTGGCCCGACGACGAGTACACCGAATCGGAATTCCTCACCGAGCTGGTCGAGCGGACCGGGGTGTATCTGCTGCTCGATATCGCGAATGTCTATGCCAATGCCCGCAATCGGGGCCGCGATCCGCTCGGCGAACTACTGCGCCTGCCCGCCGACCGGGTGGCCTACTGTCACGTCGCAGGCGGTCACGAGGCCGGTGGCCGCTATCACGACACGCATGCCGACCCCGTTCCGGCTGAAGTGCTCACCCTCGTAGCGGAATTCACCGCCCGGCAGCCGGTGCCCCTGATGCTCGAGCGCGACGGCAACTACCCGCCCGCCGCCGAACTCCTGGACGAACTCGACGCGATCGCCGCCGCGGCGCACCGCCCGTCGATCACCGGCCGGGCCCGGGCGGTGCGCGCGTGAGCGCCGAGTTGGCCGAGCAGCAAGCGGCTCTGGTCCGCGCCCTGGTGGCGGGTGCTTCGGTGCCCGCGGGATTCGACCGCGCGGATGTCGCGGCCGCCGCGCACGCCCTGCTCCGCAAACGCGCGGACGAGGTAGCCCGCCGCTTCCCGACGCTGGCCCAAGCCTGCGGCCCCGACTACCGCGAGCGGTTCCGCGCCTGGGCCGACGGCAGACCGAAGACCAGCACCGTGGCCGATGCCACCGCGTTCGCGGCGTATCTGGGTCTACCGGCGCCTTCCGGCACCGCCGCGAAGAGATGGCCGCGCCGCTGATCCCGACGCACTCGCGACTTCGATCAGCACGAACGTTCGGCTTCGTCCGGACTGATATCGCAATTCATGGGATGTGAGAAAGTACGCACGGCGTGGGCGCGCTCGGGGCTCGGTTACGGCGTTAGCCTGGGCTGTGCGATTCCTCAGCAAGTTCTATATCGACGGATTCATCCTGTCGATCCTCGCTTCTGTCGCCCTGGCCAGCGTTTTCCCGGCCAGAGGTACCGCGGCGGACGTGGTCGACGTGCTGACGAAGATTGCCATCGCATTGCTCTTCCTGCTGTACGGCACGCGCCTGTCGCCGAAGGAGGCGCTGGCCGGCCTCACGCACTGGCGGTTGCATCTGGTGGTGCTCGCCTGCACCTTCGTCGCCTTCCCGTTGCTCGGCCTGGCGGCCCGGGTGCTGGTGCCGAGCGTGCTGACCGACGACCTGTACACCGGCCTGCTGTTCCTCTGCCTGGTCCCGTCCACCGTGCAGTCGTCCATCGCGTTCACCTCGATCGCGAAAGGCAATGTGCCGGGCGCGATCGTGAGCGCGACGACCTCGAACCTGCTCGGTGTGTTCATCACCCCGCTGCTGGTGATCCTGTTGATGAACACCACCGGCCATGCCAGCGTGGATTTCTCCTCGATCGGCGACATCGTGCTGCAGCTGCTGGTCCCGTTCGCGATCGGGCAGCTGATCCGGCCGAAGGTGATCGGCTGGCTCAGCCGCTACGCCGAGCCGACGAAGCTGGTGGACCGCGGCTCCATCCTGCTCGTCGTCTACGCCGCGTTCAGCGCGGGCATGGTGGAGGGCATCTGGCACATGCTCTCGCCGTGGCGGATTCTCGCGCTGGCCGGTGTGTGCTGTGTGCTGCTCGCGCTCATCATCGCCTTGACCATGCTGGTCGGCCGTTTCGCCGGCTTCTCCCGGGCCGACCGCATCGTGATCGTGTTCTGCGGCTCCAAGAAGAGCCTGGCGACCGGATTGCCCATGGCGACGGTGCTTTTCGCGAGTCAGCCGGTGGGCCTGATCGTGCTGCCCTTGATGATGTTCCATCAGATCCAGCTGATCACCTGTGCCGCGCTGTCGCAGCGCTGGGCCAAGCAGGCCGACGACCCGGGGGAAGCCAGCGAATTGAAACCGGCCGCTTAACGCAGTCCCGCCAGCGCGTGCAGCACGGCCCGATCGGCGTCGGGGTCGCCGACCGAGATGCGCGCACTCCCATCGGGATACGCCTTCGCCGCGATACCGGCCCGCCGCAGCGCGGTGGCCACACCGGGACCGGGCAGGAACAGGAAGTTGGCCTGGCTGCGCGGCACCGCGATACCGCAGTCCCGCAACGCGTTGCGCAGTTCTTCGCGCGCGGTGGTGATACGCAGGGTGCGCGCGGCGAGTTCCGGTGCCGCGGCATAGGACGCGCAGACCGCCGCTTGCGCCGTCGAACTCATCCCGAACGGCAGTTGCAGCCTGCGCACCCGGGCTGCCAGTTCGGGCCTGCCGAACGCGTAGCCGATGCGCAGCCCGGCCAAACCGTACGCTTTCGAGAAGGTACGCAGCACAAGCAGATTCGCATGCCTGCTCAGCAGGGTGCGCGGGTCGACATGGTCGGCGGCGTCGAGGAATTCGACATAGGCCTCGTCCAGGATCACCGGCACCCGCGCGGGCACCGCGCGCAGGAACGCAGCCAGCTCTGCGGCCGGCACCACGGTGCCGGTCGGGTTGTGCGGACGGCACACCACCACCAGCCCGGTACGCCTGTCGACGGCCTTGGCCAGCGCCCACAGGTCCTGATCGCCACCGGCGTCCAACGGCACCGGCACCGGGTCGAGCCCGGCCATCTCCGCCATGATCGGGTAGCCGTCGAAAGTCGGTGACCCGTAGACCATTCCGGCGCCCGGCGCGGTGAGCGATTGAATGATCTGCCACGCGACCCCGGTCGCGCCCGCGCCGACCACGAGCTGATCCGCGCGGACACCGAGGTGCCGGGCGATCAGCCGAGGCAACCGGTCGGGCAGGAACTCGGGATACCGATTCGCCTGCGCCAGCGTGCCGTGCACCGCGCGCAGCACGGAAGGCAATGGTGGGAACGGGTTCTCGCTCAGCGTCAGATCGAACCGCGGCGGCGTAGCGGCGCCGCGCCGCTGTCGTGACGGCGTGGTCTCCGCGGCGAGCCGGACATTCATCTGGCCGCGCCCCACCGGACGGCCGCGGCGGCCGCGAAATCACCCGCGTGCGCGAAGGCCGACAGCAGGACCACCGAGCCGTTACGCAGCCGGCCCGCCTGGTTCTCCACATCCAGGGTCACCGGAATGCCCGCGGCGAAGAGGTTTCCACACCGGTCGAAGGTGTCCGGGTGCCGTTCGGCGGGCAGTTCCAGCGCGTCGTGCCAGTTCCGCAGGAACAGGCGGTTGGGTTGATTGGTGACGAAGGTGTCGATGTCGCGGCCCTTCACCCCGATCCGATCGCACACGGCCAGCGCCACTTCCGGCACCAGCCGGTTACCGCGCGCGAACACCTTGGTGATCTTCGATTCGGTGAAGCTCACGCAGCCCTGCCCCTCGCCGGGCTCCCAGTACTTGCGGTCGCCGTTGGTGGAGAACTCCATGTCCCCGGCGAATTCGGGGTAGGTGCGGCATTCGATGTCCAGGATCGGCGCGCTGTCGTCCTTCACCAGCAGGCCGACGCCGCACCCGTCGCCGGGCACCGGCGCCTGGGCCAGCTTGCGGATCTCGGACTGAGTGAAGACCGGTCCGGCGCAGTTCTGGGTGGCCGCGATCAGCGCGGTGCGTGCGTCGGTGGTCTGCAACACCATCTGCGCCATCGACATCATGTGCACGAAGGCCGCGCAGCCGCCGTTGTGCACGTCGTAGACGAAGCCGGGGCGGGCGCCGAGCCGCCGGGCGACCTCGGGCCCGCACCCCATGACCGGATTGGTCGGCAGCTGGGTGTGCGTGATCAGCACGTCGATCTGCGAGAGGAATTGTGCCCCATGCCGTTCGATCAGCGGGGCGACCGCGCGCTCGACCATGTCCACCGCGGTCTCGTCGCGATCCACGTGGTGGCGGGCCGTGGGGGACCGGAACATCACGTTCTTCGCCATCCGGTCCGAACGGGAGAACTGGGTGAAATATTCGGTGCCCACCGGTTCGCCGGGCAGATACCCGGCGACGTCGACGAGGCTGACCGTGGGAAAGGAATTCATACCGGGCTCAGTTCATCCAGTCGGGCTTGACCGGCAGGCCGTTGGCCGCTCGGTACTCGCAGATCGCTTTGAGGTTGTCCATTTCCAGCTGGTGGCCCGCGGAGAACATCTCCCAGAAGTCACCGACCCACACCGGCCGCTGCGGCGGCGCGGTCTCGGGATAGGGATTCTCGTCGTAGAAGGGGTGTTTGCAATTGACCCACAGCACAACAGATCCAGGCTTGTCGAGCACCGTCTGGGCATCGATCACGCGCAGCAGGTAGATCATCCACAGGTGCCGGGACTGGTCCCAGGCGCAGTGGTAGTCCACGGTCATCGCCTCGGGATGCGCCACGGTGCGCGTGTAGATCCGGGTCTCGTCGCCGAGCCGGTCGTAGGCCAGCCACAGGCCGGGCTCGCCGGTTTCGACGAAGCCGCGCAGGCTGTAGGTCCACTCCTCCAAAGACCTGGTGTCCGCGAGGTATTCGTAGACCTCGCGCGGTGGTGCGGCGATATACGCCTGCACCGGGCAGTACTCGCCGAAGATCTGGTCGTGCGGATAGACCGACCGCAGCATGTCCATGATGATCGGGGTGGTGGCGTCCTTGTCGGAGTTCTCGATGCGCAGCACACCCGGGACGAGCGCCGCCGGGATATCGCTGAGGGCGGGCAGCGCGCCGGTCGGCCGGACACTACGGGAATCGCTACGCGATGCGGTCATTACTACTCCTGGAGTGTTCGATGGTCGTGAGGAACGGGAGGAACGGCGGGACCTCGTCGGGATCGACGTCGATCGAAAGGAACGACGGCCCAGCGGTTTCCAGGCAGGCGTGCAGTGCCGCGGGGAGTTCACCGGGCGCGCGCACCGACACGGCGGGTAGCGCCGGAAACATGGCGCCGACGCCGTCGCCGAGTTGCGCGGGCCGGAATCTGTTGTAGCTGTACCGATCCCGGTAGTACAGCTGCTCCCTGGTCACGCACATGGCGTGCGCGTTGTTGTTGAGCACGATGAAGGTGATCGGCAGCGCGTGCTCGATCGCGGTGTGCACCTCCATGCCGTGCATGAAGAACGCGCCGTCGCCCGCGATCACCACGGTGCGCCGGCCGCCGCCGCGCCGGGCGAACGCGGAACCGATGGCGGCGCCGAACGCGTAGCCCATGCCGCCCATCCCGAGCGCCACGGCGAACCGGCCGCCGCGCGGCACCCGCAGTTGATGCACCACCGCCGCGCCGGTATTGCCCGCGTCGGCGAAGACGTCGGTGCCCGCGGGCAGTGCCGTCTCGATGGTTTCGACCAGTTCGCGATAGCGCAGCCCGGGGCCGGTCGCGGTGGGCACATGCAGTGGTGTGAGCGCGGAGGCCGCGCGCGGCTCGGAAGGTGCTGCGGTGTTGGCGAATTCGTCGGCGAGCTCACTCAGTGTGCGCGCCAGGTCGGTGCTCGTCGCGTGGGTCGCGGGCAGGTATGGCGCGACGAGGCCGAGGCTCGCCACGGCACAGCCGGTCAGCGCGTCGTCCAGTCCGGTGCGCGCTGTGATCGGCATGGGGGTGCCGATGATCAGGCACAATGCCGAGGTCCGCAGCGCGGCGGCGAGTTCGGGATGGCCCATGCTGCCCGCGACCCCACAGAAACCGGGGTCGGTGTTGTCGAAGGTGTCTTTGGCATCGGGCGCGACCCCGACGGCGGCGTCCAGCACCGCGGCCAGGCGGGCCAGCTCGTCGCGGGCATCGTCTCTGGCCACCTGGTCACCGGCGATGAGCACGATCTTGCCGGTCCGGCGCGCCGCCCGCAGTGCGGTGACCACGCGCGCGAGCCCCGCTCGATCACACCGATATGTCTTGGCGGGCAACCGGAACGGAGGCAGCTGACCGAGGTCGGCCTGCTGCACGTCTTTGGGCAGCAACAGCACCGCGGGCCCGCCGCGGCGGGCCGCGCCGAGCGCCCTGGACACCTGCTCGGGCAGGTCGGCGGCCGCCTCGACGCGGGCGCAGTACCGGGTGATCGCACCGAACACGCGGGCGGCGTCGATGGTGCCCGCCCGTCCGCTGGTGTCCTGGAAGGCACCGTGGCCCGCCGACGCGGTCGGCGGCTGACCAACCAGCGCGAGCACCGGAACCCGGGAAGCGAACGATTCGGCTAGGCCCGCAACGAGATTCATGGCACCGCCACCGGAGGTCGCGGCTACGACGCCGAAGCCGCCGGTGGAGCGGGCATAGCCGTCGGCCATGGTCGCCGCGCCGAATTCATGTTTGGCGACCACCGCGGTGAGGTCGTGCGCCGTGTCGAAGACGGCATCGTAGAGGTCCTCGATGTTCGCGCCGTCCACCCCGAAGATGTGCCGCACGCCCAGGTCCGCGACCACTCGGACCAGATAATCCACGACCCGCGTCTGCATCGGCACTCCTCCCCGCGGGGCCGTGTGCCGGGCTCCGCGAGATCACTTCCTGCGTACAGAGGTGATACGGGTGAGCCCGGCAGCTGGTTCAACGGTGAACCAGTACGTGCCCGCGGGGATCAGAGCGAGATCGGGTCGCTGTACACCGCGTCGCTGGCCTGGCCTGCGCCGGTGACCAGAGTGAATTTCACGAAGGTCCGGATGGTGACCGGACCGAGGGCACCGGTGACGGTGAGATGGGTGTTGGACAGATCCGCGTAGGCGAACGGCTGGGTCAGCGTGAATTTGGCCAGCGACACCTCGGTGATGCCGCCGTGCCCGACCTGGAAGGACACCTGCTGCGACGGCAGGATGGTGGCCTGAGCGCCCAGTTCGGCGCCGAGTTTGGCCCCGAGCGGGAATTCGATCTGCGCGCCGGGGGTCGGCGCGATGTTGATCTGCGGGGTCACCCCGGCCGAGAGCTCGGGGCGTACCGCACCCGAGACCGAAACCGAGGGCGAGTTCAGGGTGACGGTGATGCCGTTCGGTGCGAACGACATCGGATAGCCGACCTCGTAACCCACCTCCATCACCGCGCTGGCGACGTGCGCGTCGGGCGGTCCGTCGATCTGCCCGATGCCGATGCCGGAC
Organism: Nocardia brasiliensis IFM 10847; assembly: GCF_000710915.1. GTDB lineage: Bacteria > Actinomycetota > Actinomycetes > Mycobacteriales > Mycobacteriaceae > Nocardia > Nocardia brasiliensis_A. The sequence goes on along the minus strand of NZ_BAUA01000161.1, from coordinate 41,635 downwards.
AGGAACGCCTCGCGGCTGAACGGGCTGCCGTCCAGCGGCGGGATGACCCGCGCGTTGGTGTTCGCCTCCGTGGTCATCATGGCGAAGCCGTCGAGCGTAGGTTTCACCTCTTGGTGGCCGATGCGGATGTTCAGCGTCGCCGGGTCGACGAACTGGGCCGACGCGGGCGCCGCCGTGTTCAGCAGCAGCGACGAGACGAGGAGGCCGACCGCGAGCGCCACCGGCGCCGGTAGCTTCCGCAGGTTCTTCAGAGAGATCACCACAGCACCTTTTCGCTTCTCTGGGCGGCATCGGGTGCTCACCCAGCATCCTGCCGGTCGAGTCCCTGAGCTCAGGCAGCGTCGGCTGAGTAAATCTCAGTGAATGTTCAGCAACTTACAAGAAGATGTTTCGCAATGGAAGTATCAGGGGAGAGTTCCCTTCGCCACTTGCGTGTACGTATACATCTACGTATAGTCGTGTCATGCCCAACAAGACGATCTATGTTGCCGATGACGATCTGGCGCTGTTCCAGCGGGCCCAGGAGCTGGTTGGCGGCAATCTCTCCGGAGCGGTGACCACGGCGCTGCGTCGTTTCATCGAGCTGGAAGAGGGTCGCCAGGAGGGGTTCGAGGAGATTATCGCCCGGGTCGGCCACAACGGGGTCCGGCAGGTCCGCTTCTCCGGTGCGCTGCTCATCGAATCGAACGAGTACACCGACGAACGGCAGGAACATATCCGCGTCTATCGCAGCCGCAAAGGCAAGTACGTGCTGCACGCGCACTACAACGACTGGTCCGAATTTCCCCAATCCGGCAACTGGGTCAAGGATTTGACGAACTGGCGGCGCATGCTCGGTGTCGGCGACCAGGACTGGGGTGAGTACGTCCTGGAGGTCGTCGACACGATCGAGGAGTTGAAAGACAAACTGCCCCCGAAGCTCTACGAACGGGCGGTCGATCTCGCGAAACGTCCCCAGATCGAAGACCTCGACATCTAGTCGAATTCCCCTTCCGCACAACTGAACAGCAGCTGACCGGCCCCCATGCCGCCCCGGGACACCGGGAGCGGTGTCGATCAGTCATGCACGCATGCGCATTCAACAATGAGAACCATCGAAAGGACCGTCATGGTCAACGGCCATCGCGCACCCGCCATTTCGGCGTTGGGCCTGCGCAAAGCATTCGGCGAGCAGGTGGTGCTCGACGGGATCGACATCGTCGTCCCCGAGGGCACGATCTACTCGCTGCTCGGTCCGAACGGTGCGGGTAAGACCACCACCGTGCAGATCCTCAGCACGCTCATCCACGCCGACGACGGCGACCTGCGAGTCGGCGGCTACGACGTGGCGGCCGAGCGGGCATCGGTGCGCGAAACCATCGGCGTCACCGGTCAGTTCGCGGCGGTCGACGAGCTGCTCACCGGCCGGGAGAACCTGCTGCTGATGGGCGATCTGCACCATCTGCCGCGGCGGGACACCAAGCGGCTGGCGGCCGACCTGCTGGAGCGGTTCGATCTGGTGGCAGCCGCGGACAAGCCCGCGTCCACCTACTCCGGCGGCATGACCCGGCGCCTGGATCTGGCGATGACGCTGGTCGGCGATCCGCGCATCATCTTCCTGGACGAACCGACCACCGGCCTCGATCCGCGCAGCAGGCGGGTGATCTGGGAACTGATCCGCGGTCTGGTCGACGATTACCACGTGACGGTCTTCCTCACCACGCAGTACCTGGAGGAAGCCGACCAGCTGGCCGACCGCATCGCCGTGCTCGACCACGGCCGGATCGTCGCGGAAGGCACTGCGGCGGAACTGAAGCGGATGGTGCCCGGCGGGCACATCCGGTTGCAGTTCGCGGTGCGCGAGGACCTGTTCGCCGCTTCGGCCGCGCTGGGCGTGGCCGCCAGGATCGCCGCCGACGACGAGGACGAGGACCTGACGCTCGCCGTACCGAGCGACGGCAGCGTGAAATCGCTGCGCGCCGTGCTCGATCGGCTCGACTACGAGCAGATCGAGGTCGAGGGCCTGGCCGTGCACACGCCCAACCTCGACGATGTCTTCCTCACCCTGACCGGTCAGCCCACCTCCGACAAGGAAACCGTCGCATGAGCACCATGTCCCTCGCCCTCGCCGATTCGGCAACGATGTTGCGGCGCAACCTGACTCATGCGAAGCGCTATCCGAGCATGAGCATCGGCGTCATCATGATGCCGACGCTGTTCCTGCTGATCTTCAAGTTCGTGTTCGGCGGGGCGCTCGAAAAGTCTTCCGGCGGTAACTACGTCGACTATCTCGCGCCCGGCATGCTGCTGATGGTGCCCGCGTACATCACGGCGTCGGTGGCGGTGTCCATCGCGAACGACGCGGCCAAGGGGATCGTCAACCGCTTCCGGACCATGGGCATCACCCAGTCGTCGATGCTGACCGGCCACGTGCTGGGTGCGCTGCTGCAGGCTCTGCTCGGTATCGCGGTCATGTGCGTGGTCGCGCTGCTGATCGGCTGGCGACCCGATGCCAACCCGGTCGAATGGGTCGCCGCGCTCGGCCTGCTCACGTTCATGATCTTCGGGCTGAACTGGCTCGCCGTGGCGCTCGGGCTGCTCTCGCCGAATGCCGAGGGCGCGAGCAACATCGTGTTCCCGATCATCATGCTGCCGTTCCTCGGCAGCGGTCTGGTCTCGCCCGACACCATGCCCGCCGGCCTGCGCCAGTTCGCCGAGTACCAGCCGTTCACGCCGATCACCGAGACCGTGCGCGGTCTGCTGATGGGCAGCGAGATCGGCAACAACGGGATCATCTCGATCGGATGGTGCCTGGTGCTCACCCTCGGGGGGTTCTTCTGGGCCAACGCGATTTTCCGGCGCAAGACCGCCTGAGCCAGGCGTCGTCGGCCGCCGCCGGTGACGCGAATCGAGATCCCCCGCCAGGAAATGGGGCCTGGCGGGGGATCTCGCTGTCCGGACCGGCTAGACCGCGCCGCGCAGGATGGTCTGACCCGTCTTCAGCGACCGGATCTCCACGCTCTGGATGCGCTCCGGGGCCACCTCCGTGGTCCTGGTCAAGGTCAGGGCGTCGCCCGGTCCGGCCGTCCAGCCGGCCAATTCGGCGGTGCTGCCGTCCTTCAGCGTCATCCACATCTCGAAGTTCCAGTTGTAGTCCGGACCGCCCGGGGCATAGCTGCACGACATCTCGACGGTCGTCTTACCCTCGTTCGCGAGCAGCTTGAAGCTCGCCTGCACCGGCGTCGGTACCAGCGGGTCCATCTGTCGCTGTGCGAAAACCTGTGCGGCAGTAGGCGAATCGTGAGCGGTGACGGTGCTGACCACGGGTACGGCGATGGCCACCGCCGCGGCCGCCGCCGCGACCGCGGCCCCGATCGAGACCCACCGGCTGCGGCGCCTGCGCCGCTCGGCCGCCTCGGTGAGCCGCGGCAGCAACTGCGGTACCGGCGGGCTCGTCTCGACCGGATCCGGCTCCGCCGCAAGGGCTTCGGGTGGGTCTAGCAGCGCGAGCGCGGTGTCCTGGTCGACCATGGCGAGCATGCCCGGCAGGCCGGCCAGTTCCGCCACGGCGGCCTGACAGGCCGGGCAGCCCGCGAGATGCGCCTCGTACTCCTGACGTTCGGTGCGAGTCAGGGAGCCGAGCACGTACGGGGCATCCCACGTGGTGTAGTCGTCGGCAAGGTCCGTCATTGGTTCGTCACCCCCCATCTCCTGTAGTGCCAGTCGTAGCGCCCGCATGCCGTAGTGCATCCGGGACTTCACCGTGCCCGGTGGAATGTCGAGTTCCTCGGCGATCTGGTGGGTGGACAGGCCCCGATAGTAGGCCCGCACGATCACCTCGCGATGGTCGGAACTCAGCTTGCCGAGCGCGTCCGCGACCAGCCATTTGTCCAGGGCGCGGTCGGCCTGGTCCGGCGCGGCCTGCTCGGGCGGGCTGTCGGTGCGGTACTCGCGCCGGTTGCGGGCGCTGCGGTGTTCATCCACGGCGAGATTGCGCGCCACCGTGAACAGCCACGCGCGCGCCGATGTCGTGGCCTGATCCAACACGTTCGGGCGTTGCCACGCCCGCAGCAAGGTCTCCTGCACGATGTCCTCGGCCCGGCCCGGGTCGCGTACCAAACCGAGTGTGTACCGCCACAGAGCAGACGCGTGTTCGTCGTAAAGGACCCGTAGCAACTCGCTTTGGTCGTCCGGCATGGCTCACCTCCCGCACATCCCACGAATCAGCAGGGGCGAACGGTTCAATACCGGCCGACATCTCAATTTCGTTCGAGTTCGATCGGGTGGGTGGCGAGCAGGGAAAGGGGGAGGGGCTGGCGGCGCAGCACGTGCGCCCACAGGTCCGCGCGGCCGGTGCTGATCGGATCGGAGGGCAACGCGGACAACACGATCCAGTCGTCGTTCTCCAGTTCGCCTTCCAGCTGACCGAAAGTCCAGCCCGCATAACCTGCGAAAATGCGGATGCCCTCGACCAGCCGGCCGATTTCTTCCGGGTCGGCGTCCAGATCGACGAGCACCACCCGTCCGTCGATCCGGCGCAGGCCGGGCACGCCGTCGATGCTCGCGCCGACCCGGACGGTGCCCAGGCACAGCGCCGCGTCGCGTTTGACCGGACCGCCGATGAACAGGGTGCGCGGCGCCGCGGTCAGCTCGGTCCAGCGGGGCAATACGTCGTGCACGGCGGTATCGCTGGGCCGGTTCAGCACGACGCCGAGGCTGCCCGCCTCGTTGTGCTCGATGATGTAGACCACGGTGCGCCGGAAGGTCGGTTCAGCCAGTTCTGTCGCCGACACCAGCAGGGTGCCGGCGCGCACCACCTGCTCGCCGTGCCGGAAATCGCGCCGCTTGCGGTCGCCGTGCCCGCCGCGAGTTTTCCGATCATCCGGGTCGTCTGCGCGTGCCACTCGCACATCATCGCAGTTGTTGCGGCGATTTGCTCCTTCTGCGGTGGAGTTCGGGGTAACGGATTTCGGCTCGGGGGCTCGAACTCGACACCGCGCGGCGTCGTAGAGTCCGTGTCATGGAACCGCCCGAGGTGCGCCTCGAGAACAGCGACACCGTGTACGACTTCTATCTCGACCACCGCCAGAATCGGCTGAAAGCCTGGGGTGCGTACGCCATTCTGGCCCGCCGCTACTACCCGCGTGTCGCCTACGCCGCGGGCGCCCGCGAAGGTCTGCGCGCGGCGATGAAACAACGGCGACCGCTGTTGATCTCGATCAATCATCTTTCCGAGAACGATCCGTACACCGTAGCGGCCGCGGCGTGGCGCAGTGCCCTGCGACCGGTGATCGGCCGGGTGCGGGTGCTGGCCAAGGACGAACTCTTCGAAGAGCCCGAGCAACGGCGCAAGATCGACATGATGGGCGGGATTCCGGTGTTCCGCGGCAAGGACCACGGCATCCGTGCGGTGAATGCGGCCGGCCAGCGCATGATGGACATCTGCGCCCAGCGGATGGCCCGCGGTGACGGCGTCGCGGTGTTCCCCGAGGGCACCTGCAACGAGGTCGATCCCAGCCAGGTGCAGTCGGTCGGCAGCGGCATCGGGCACATCGCGTTCCGCGCGATGAAGCTCGGGGCCGAGCCGGTGCTGGTATCGATGGGGCTGAGCTACGGCAAGCGCGACGATCCGACGGTGCAGCCGACGAAGGAGCAGGCCAAATCGGCGAGCTTCTATTTCGGCGTGCCGATCACCGAACTGCCGGCCAAGCCGGGTGAGATCGCGCGACTGGTCCGCACCGATCTGCAGCGGGCGCTCGACGGGGCGGTCGCTGCCTACTGAGGCAGGTTCAGGCTGTCGCGCGCCCAGTGCGGCACCATCCCCAGGTATTCCGGCCTGGTCTGGATGAAGTGGTGCACCATCGGACACATCGGCAGTGCGCCGAGCTTGTCCGCCGCCGTGCTGTTCAGCGCCGCCTCGAGCAGGTCGCGACCGTAGCCCTGGCCTTCGTAGCTGGGGTAGATCTCGGTGTGCACGAACGCGCGTTCGGACTGGGTGTCCTGGTACTCGGCATATCCGGCGATCGCACCGTCGACATGGATCTCGAAACGTTCCAATGCGGTGTTGAGACGGACCTCGGTCGACATGGCTCGACGCTACTCCCGTGCGACGTCATCCGCGTATTCCAGAGCATATCTCGCGCTATGCCGGGCTTCGCCGCGGTCCGCGCGCTGACCGGCGAAAACCGGTGTTCGACTTGTTTGTTGCCCCCCACCTGCGCAGAATGCTCTTGATCGGGGTCGCGCGCGTGCGCGTGGCGGCGGCCCGGGGAGGTACGAAACATGATGAAGGTACGGCTGTTCTCGCGGGCGGCGGCTGCCGTGGGCGCCGTGTGCCTGCTCGGTCTATCGATCGTGCCCGGCTCGGCCGTCGCCGCGCCGGGGGTCGGCTTCGGCGCCTGCCCGGACGGTGCGGTGGTCGCGGGGCACGGCGTGCGGTGCGCGGTCGTCGAGGTGCCGATGAACTACGCCGACCCGGACGGGCCGCGGATCGAACTGACCGTCAGCCGGATCGCGGCGAGCGGAGAACGCCGCGGCGTACTGTTCGCCAATCCCGGCGGGCCGGGCGCGGACGGACTGGACTTCTGGGGGCTGCGCACCGATGTGGTACCCGCCGAGCTGGCCGCCCACTACGACCGGGTCGCGGTGCAGCCGCGCGGTTTGCGCTGGGCCACGCCGCTGATGTGCGCGGGTGCGGTGAAAGCCGAAGAGGGCGCCCAGGTATCGCTCGGCGGCGGCAATCGCGACGAGATCAAGCGGGCGTGCGAAGCGTCCCGGCCCGGCTACCTGGACACCATCACCACCGAGAACACCGCGCGTGACCTCGATGCCGTGCGGGCCGCGCTCGGGCTGGAGCGGATCAGCTACCTCGGCACCTCCTACGGCACCTACCTCGGTGCGGTGTACGCCTCGCTGTTCCCGGACCGGGTCGAGCGGATGGTGCTGGACTCCAACGTCAATCCCGACTGGGTGTGGACCGAGGAGTTCGCCCAGCAGCAGGTGGCCGGCAAGCAGCGCCTCGACGACCTGTTCGCCTGGATCGCCGAGCACAACGCCGAGTACCACTTGGGCGACACCGCTTTACAGGTCTATCAGCACTGGGTGCGGCTCGCGGTCGACCAGGGCGGCGGCTGGTACGCCAACCTGACTCCGCCGCCGGCCAGCCTCGCCGACCTGCCCGGCGCGCTGCCCGAGCCGCTCGCCGAGATCGCGCGCGACGGCTACAGCGGCAGCGTCGAGCAGGCGGGCAAACTGCAGAATCTGGTGCGCACGTTGATCTCCGGCGGCGTCTCGGCGCAGGGACCGTTGCTCGGCGCCACCTCCGTAGCCAGCTACACCCGCACGTTCTGGCCCGCGTTCGCGCGCGCCATGTCCGAGGCCGCCGCCGATCCGGCGAACGTGCAGCGCCTGCGCACCATCGCGGGCGCGACCTCCACCGACCCCACCGGCCGGTTCGTCTTCGCCGCGATCACCTGCAACGAGAACGCGATTCCCGGGCGGGTGGACGTCATCGGTTCGGCGATCGCCACGATCGTCTCCGGCGGCAACGCGATGGACGCGCGGGCCGATCTGGTCCGATCCGGAATGAGTTGCGGCACCTGGAAACCCGTCGCTACACCGGTGAAGATCAGCGGCGCCGGCCTGGCCACACCGCCGCTGGTGCTGCAGAGCCGGCACGACGCGCTCACCAAATACGAAGGGGGGCCGGCGATGGCGCACGCGCTGAACGGTTCGCTCATCACGGTGGCGGGCGGCGATCACGGCAACTTCGCCCGCGGGAACCCGGTCGTCGACGACGCCGTCATGAGCTACCTGCGCACCGGCCAGGTCACCATCACCGAAGCGGCCGAGGCTCCGATACCCGGCCGTTGACGAACACCGGCCCTTCCTCCTGAAAGTGTTCGGCACACCTCGATTATTCTCGGCCTCGAAACTCGGGGACAGCCGATTCGGTGGCGGCAAATGTAACGTTTCCGCGCGCGGCCCCGACGAACTGCACAATGCAAACCGGAGGAGTTTTCATGACAAGTGCAATTGCCACCGCCGCTCGGGTCGCGGCCGCAGGCATTTCGGGGCTGGCGTTCGTCGGCGTGGTCGGCGTGGCCGGGGCAGGCACCGCCCAGGCGGCCCCGCAGGACTGCGTCGTCGAGAAGGGCCTGTTCGACGCGTCGGCGGTATGCCAGGCCGACGGCGGTTCGAACTATGTCCTGCATCTGGACTGCGTCGGCCTCTACGCCGGGCCCGCCTTCCCGATCTACAACATCGGGCCGTACAAGGTGCTCAGCTATCCGTTCACGCCGTCGGGTCAGCGCACGACCGCCGCGTGCACGGGAATGGGCCCCGGCGTTTTCGCCTTCGCCACCAATGCTTACGTGGAGATCTATAACGGGTGAATCCCGTCGAGTAGCCCGTCTCGGAAATGGATCCGCACCGCTACCGGACCATTTCGAGACGGGTTTTTCGTGCGTCTGGTGGAGTGGACAGTAATCGCGCCGTAGCGTTGTCCGTCCCGGCGGCACGGTTCACACTCCACCTCATGATGACGTGGACTCCGCTGCATGGGCACCCGTACGAACCAATTCCCTACCACCCGAACCGGATTCCGGTCGAGCAGGCGCTCGTCGCGTCCGCCGTGCTGCGCGCCAGAATGGACGAGCGTCGCACGGTGCGGATGTTCTCCACCGATCCGGTACCCGAGCAACTCGTGCTCGACGCCATCGCGGTGGCGAACACCGCGCCCTCGGGCGCGCATCAACAGCCGTGGACCTTCGTCCTCGTGGAGGATCCCGAAGTGCGTGCCCGCATCCGGGAGGCCGCCGAAGCCGAGGAGCGCATCTCCTACGGCGGGCGCCTCGGCGAGGAATGGCTCTCCGCCCTGCGTCCGCTCGGCACCGATGAGCACAAGCCGCATTTGACCGACGCCCCTTACCTTTTGGTGGTTTTCCAACAGCGCTACGGACTGCGCGCGGACGGCACCACCTACAAGCACTACTACGGCGACGAATCGGTCGGCATCGCCGTGGGCATGCTGCTCACCGCCCTGCATCTGGCCGGCCTGGCCGCCCTCACCCACACGCCCAGCCCGATGAAATTCCTCGGTGAAGTGCTGGCCCGTCCACGCAACGAGAAGGCGTTCGCCGTCATCCCCATCGGCTACCCTGCCGACGATTCCGTCGTCCCCAACCTGACTCGCAAGTCGCTGGACCAAGTGCTGGTCCGCGTCTGACGCTTGCGACCGGATCGCCCGCGTTCCCCCGATGGAGGGAGGCCGAATTCCGACTCGCGGGCGACGTGAGCAGCGCCCGGTGCTCCGTACTGTTCGAAGGCCCCGGCAGGTATTCGCCCTGTCCAACAACGCCTTTCGTCAGGAGGACCCGTGTTTTCCGCCCTCGTACCGGCCTTTCGGACTCCGGATCTGCGGCGGAAGATACTTTGCACCCTGGGGCTGCTCGCGCTGTATCGCCTCGGTGCGGCACTGCCCTCACCCGGAGTCGACTTCAAGGCGGTGCGCACCTGTGTCGCGATCGCCTCCGGCGGCGACGCCGCGGGCATCTACCAGCTGATCAACCTCTTCTCCGGCGGGGCGATGCTGCACCTGTCGGTGTTCGCGATCGGCATCACGCCCTACATCACCGCGGGCATCATCACCCAGCTGTTGACCGTCGTGATCCCGCGCTTCGAGGCGCTGCGCAAGGAGGGCGCCACCGGTCAGGCGAAGATCACCCAGTACACCCGCTACCTGGCGATGGCGCTGGCGGTGCTGCAGGGGTCGACGCTGGTCGCGCTGGCCGCGCGGCGCCAACTGCTGCGTGGGTGTCCGCAGGACATCCTGGCCGACGACGGACTGTTCGGCATGGTCGTGCTCGTGCTGGTGCTGACCGCCGGGGCGGCGCTGGTCATGTGGTTCGGTGAGCTGATCACCGAGCGCGGCCTGGGCAACGGGATGTCGCTGCTGATCTTCGCCGGTATCGCGGCTCAGCTCCCGAGTCAGGGCAAGGCGATCCTGGACAGCAAGGGCGCGTTCGTTTTCGCCGGTGTCTGTGTCGCAGTGCTGCTGGTGATCGTGGCCGTGGTCTTCGTCGAGCAGGGGCAGCGCCGGATTCCGGTGCAGTACGCCAAGCGGGTGGTCGGCCGGAAGATGTACGGCGGCTCGTCGACGTATCTGCCGTTGAAGGTCAATCAGGCCGGCGTCATCCCGGTGATCTTCGCGTCCTCGCTGCTGTACATACCGAACCTGCTCACTCAGCTCACCCAGGGCGGCGCGGGACCGACCGCGATGTGGCAGGAGCTGATCCAGAAGTATCTGGTGAATCCCGACAACCCGGTGTACGTCGCGAGCTACTTCGCGCTGATCGTGTTCTTCACCTACTTCTATGTCGCGATCACCTTCAACCCCCAGGAGCGCGCCGACGAGATGCGCAAGTTCGGCGGGTTCATTCCGGGATATCGCCCCGGCAAGCCGACCGTGGACTATCTGGCCTTCGTGCTCAGCCGGACCACGTTGCCCGGCGCCTGCTATCTCGGCGCGGTCGTGGTGCTGCCGAACGTACTGCTCGGCGGCGGTGCGGGCGGCGGGGTGTCGAGCCTGGCCTTCGGCGGCACCTCGGTGCTGATCATGGTCAGTGTGGGGCTCGACACCGTCAAACAGCTCGAGAGCCAGCTGATGAGCAGAAGCTACGCGGGATTCCTGCGCTGACCCGCGGCACGGAACATAAGGTCGCAACCATGACACACCCACTGCGCCGAGTGGCGTCGTCGCTCGTGCTCGCCGTCACCGCGGCCACGCTGTCGGTGAGTGCCACGCACAGCGAGCCGGCCGCGGCCCGCTACGCCGCCCAGGAGCAGCGGCCCAGTGCGATCGACCGGCACGACGATCGCACCCCGGATCGAATCGAAACCACCTCGGGCTCGGCGATTTCGGTGGTGCTCGCGGACAACCACGCGATCTTCCGGTCCGGCCTGCGCGCGGCGATCGGTACCCAGCCCGATATCGAATGCGTCGCCGAGGCCGACCACAGCGCCGCCGCGGTCCGCGAGATCGAGCGCCTGCGGCCCGACGTGGCGCTGCTCGACCTCGACCTGCCCGGTTTCGAGCGCCCGGCCGCCGTCGACGCGATCGCGGCGCTCGGTGGCAGCACCCGGATCCTCACCCTCACCAGCAGCGACTCCGACGAAAACCTCTACCGTGCGCTCTGTCTCGGCGCGACGGGCTTTCTCGTCAAGACGCTGCCCGCCGATGGGCTGATCTCGGCCATCCGGATGGCCGCGCGCGGGGACGCCCTCATCGACCCGCACCTGACTCGCCGCCTGGTCACCCGGCTGACCACCGGCATCGAGCCGTTCCCCAGTGCCCCGGAAGTCGAAACCCTGACCGCCCGTGAGCATCAGGTGCTGCTGCTGATCGCCAAGGCCTATACGAATCCGGAGATCGCCGCGGTACTCGGGGTCGGCGAGCAGACGGTCAAAACCCACGTGTCCAACGTGCTCGCGAAACTCGGTGTCCGGGACCGCGTGCACGCGGCGGTCTACGCGCACACCCGCCGGATCGTGCCGCTCCCGCACCAACCCTGGCTGCCCGACCCGGTCCGGGCCTAGCGTGCGGCGCGAGAGTTGTCGCCTGGGCGCGCTTTCAGCGCTGCACGTCGGGGACGAGCACGACTTTGCCGGTGACGGTGCCGGATTCGGCGAGCTCCATGGCGCGGGCCGCCTCGGTGAGCGGGAAACGGGCGGCGACCTGCGCGCGCAGTGTGCCCTGGACGGCGAGTTCGAAGACCGCGCCGAGGTCCTCGGTGAGCCGGTTGCGGAACCGCGCGGCGTTACGTTTGCCCGCCCAGATGTTGTAGAAGTGCGCGTTGCGCTTGTTGGGCAACGCGTTCCACCAGAGCAGCCGGGCGAACAGTCGCAGCACGGGTAGCCGCGAGTTGCCCTCGTCGTTCTTGGTCGCCGCGGTGCCATAGGAGACCAGGGTGCCGCCGGGGGCGAGCAGCCGGAACGAGTCGACGATGCCCGGCCCGCCGACATGGTCGAAGACCGCGTCCACGCCGTTCGGGGCGAGCGCCCGAACCTGTTGCGCCACATCGCCGCGGTAGTCGATCCAGGTCGCGCCGAGCGCTTGCACCGCCGCCGCGTTACGGGCCGACGCGGTGCCGATGACGGTGATTCCGGCGGCGCGAGCCAACTGGACCAGGGTCGAGCCGACCCCGCCGTTCGCCCCGTGCACCAGGATGGTCTGGCCGCAGCGCACCGCGGCGGTGCGGTGCAGCATCTGCCATGCCGTGATCCCGTTCACCACAAAGGTTTCCGCTTCGGCCGGATCGAGCGCGCCGGGTACCCGCACGAGTTCCGCGGCTTCGAGCAGGACCATGCTGCTCCAGCCGCCGACCTTGGTCAGCGCGGCGACGCGACGACCGAGCAGCGCGGGATCGACGCCGGCGCCGAGTTCGGTCACCGTGCCGACCAGGTCGTAGCCGGGCACGAAGGGAAAGGCGGGCTGGTCGTAGTACTTGCCGCGGCGCATCTGCTGCTCGGCGAAGGAAACGCCGGAGGCTTCCACCTGGACGAGCACCTGGCCCGGTCCGGGGGCGGGCAGCTCGCGCGTCGTGACCCGCAGTCCGTTCGGCTCGACGCGGTCCGGCAGCACGATTTCGAGGGCGGTGGTGGTCATGATGCTCTCCTGGTGTGTGACTGGTCAATCACTCTGAAGGTAAAAGAAAATGCGCCGGTCGGGGCGCGGTCGGACTAATGGGCGTTGGGGTGTCGGATGCCCGCGGTCAGGATGGCGGCCCAGGGGCCGTCGCCGGCGTCCAGACCCAGGGTGGTGATCATGTGGCAGAGCTCGCCGTAGGCGATGAAGCGCTGGACCTGGTCGTCCCCGGCGCCCGAGCGCTGCTTGGCGAAGGTGGTGATCTGCCGGGTGCCGCGGCGCATCGCGTCGGCGACCTCCGGGATGTCGTTCGCCGAACGGGCGTGCACCTGCAGCATCAGCAGCCGCTTGTCCGCGATGAGTTCGGCGTAGGCGCCGCCCATTTCGTGCAGGATCTGGTCCGGGCTCGCACCGGCGGCGCGGGCCGCGCCCGCCGACATGGCCTGCTCGACCAGTTCGTAGCAGCGGTCGAGCGCGGCCACGAACAGGGCGACCTTGCCGGGAAACAACTTGAAGACGTACGCGGGCGAGATTTCCGCCCGCGCAGCCACGTTGTTGATCGGCGTGCCGTGGTAGCCGGTCTTGGCGAACTCGCTGATGGCGGCGTCCACGACGGCGTCGCGGCGGACCTCCGATGTGGAGAGGGTGACACCTCGCTTGCTCATGTGAGTGACTGTACACTCACTCTTCGGAAAAGGTCAACGGATCGATCGAACCTGCTGGTAGATCTGGTTTTCAGCGCTTCTGCAACTCGGCGGCGTAGGTGGCAAGCATGTCGAGGGTGACCTCGAGGATGCGGTCCTGGATATCTGGGCGCGGGTACGCGACGCGGGTGAGGGCCTCGCCCGAGAACAGGTGCACCACGATGAACGTGAGCGGCTCGCGGACGTGCTCGGGGAACTGTGCCAACGCGTCCGTCTGCTCGGCGTGCGTGGTGAGCTCGCTGTAATAGCTGCTCACCGCGGGCGCGATCCGGGCCTGCAACTCCGGATCGTGCAGGGTGGCGATATATATCTGGCGCAGGGCGTGGGTGAGCGGCGTGCTCATCGCCGAGCGCAGGAAGCCCACCGTCGCCTCGAGCGAACTCTCGCCCTGCGTCAAATGGTCGACCACCGCATGGAACTGACGCAGTAGACGGGCCAGGATCTCCTCCGAGGCCGCCGCGATCAGTTCCGGACGGCCGTCGAACTGCTTGAACATCGCGCCGCTGGACAGTCCGGCGCGACTGCAGATCTCGCGCACCGAGGCCCGATCGATCCCGACCTCGCAGATCGCCGCGATGGTCGCGTCGATCAACTTCGCGACCGTGGCCTCGCGGCGCTGTTGCATGGTCCGGCGCCCGGGCGCTCGTTCGATCGCACTGCTCATGCGATCCATCCTGCCGCGTGCGGCGGTTCCCGCGCCCGGCGCGGCTACCGCGATTGCCGGGGCGGTGCCGGACTCCACTCGGGGACCTCGGCGAGCAGCGCATCGGGGGCGGACAGGCGCCAGGCCTCGAAGACGAGTTCGGCCAGTTCGTCGGCCTCGATGCCGTCCAGATACACGACGACCCAGCCGAAACCGCCTGCGGTGAACTGCTCTTCGAACACCTTCGGCCGCTCGGAGACCAGGGCCTGCTGCTCCGACAACGTCTGCTTCAGGCCGACGGTCTGGGTGCGCGGCCAGTAGTAGCCGAACAGTTTCCCGCGCACCTTGTAGGAGGTGTATTTCTCGCCCGCGCTGCTGCGCACGTCGACGAGCGCGTCGATGATCCGGAAGAACTCGTCACTGTGTACAGCCACCGCAAACCTCTGGCCTTCGAACTCGCTCGGTGCTGACCGGCGTCCGTCACCTCGGCCGCATATTCCTCGGACCGAGCCGTCCCCGGCGGGTGCGGCCGCGCCGCCGGAGTCCGAATATACAACGGCCGCTGCCCTGTCTGTGGTGCCGTCAGGACTGCGCCGGCTCCGGATCGGGCAGCCGCTCGCCGGTCTCCAGCAGGGTCTTGAGCCCGGACAGGATCGCGGGCCAGCCGCCGCTGATGCCCTCCAGCACCGCGCTGCCCGGCGCGAAGCCGTCGTGCACGACGGTCAGTTTGACCACCTCGCCCGCCGGTTCGATCTCGAAGGTGACCTTGGAGCGCGGTTCGCGGCCCCAGGCGGCGACCTCGTCGGGGTTCATTTCGAAGGTCGCGGCGAACTCGGCGTCGAAGCTGTGCCAGGTGTAGGACAGCCTGGTGTACGGGTCGGCCTCGAGCACCACCTGCTCAGGGTCCTTGCTGCTCCAATCGCGTTGGTGCCACACCATTTCCGAGCCCGGCTGCCAGTCGGTGTCGAACGTCGCGCCCCAGTAGCGACTGGTGAACGCCGAATCGGTCAGCGCCCGCCACAGCTGCTGCGCGGTGGTCCTGATGTAGGTGGTGTAGACGAAAGTGTTGTCGCTCATGGGATTTGCCTCCAGTGCTTGCTTCAGGTCGGCGAGTGCGCGCACTCGCGAGCGGTCGTACCGGTTGATCCAGCGCTCGGTGATGGCATTGATCGGCTCGGCATTGAGGTAGTGCAGTTTTTCGCGGCCGCTGCGCCGGGTGGTGATCAAGTTCGCCGCCTCGAGCACTGCGAGATGTTTGCTGACCGACTGTCGCGCCATCGCCAGCCCCGCGCACAGGTCGCGCAGGGTCTGCCCGTTGCGCGTGTTGAGACTGTCCAGCAGTCGTCTGCGGTGCGGATCGGCCAGTGCTCGGAATACCTCGTCCATGCCCCACCTTACCGGGAATATGCACCCTTTCGGCTGCCTGTTGCAGAATATGCAGCCGCTCGGCTGCGTGTCAACCGGGATCGATCATTGCTACGCATTGTCGCGGCGGAATGTAGTAGTTATGCTACGAATCGAGGGATGCCCACCATCGGGAGGGAATTATGACAGTGGGTCAGGACGTCGTCCTCGACGTCGAAAAGCTGCGGATGCGTTACGGCTCGACCGACGTGCTGCACGACGTGACCTTTCGGGCCCGGCACGGCGAAGTGCTCGTGCTGCTCGGCCCGAACGGTGCGGGCAAGACCACCACGATCGAGATCCTCGAGGGCTTCCGGATGCGGTCGGCGGGCCGGGTCGAGATCCTCGGCGTCGATCCGGCGCACGGCGACGAGACGTGGCGCGCCCGCGTCGGCGTCGTCCTGCAGTCGTGGCGCGATCACGGCAAGTGGCGCGTGCGTGAACTGCTCGACTATCAAGGCTCCTTTTACGCGCCCTATGGCACGGACCGCATCCGAAGGCCGTGGGACACCGACGAACTCATCGAAGCCGTCGGTCTCACGCATCGAGCGAACCATCGGCTGCGCGATCTGTCCGGTGGCCAGCGGCGCCGGATGGACGTGGCGATCGGCATCGTCGGGCGGCCCGAGGTGCTGTTCCTGGACGAGCCCACCGCCGGTTTCGATCCGGAGGCCAGGCGCGAATTCCACGACCTGGTGCACCGGCTCGCCGACGACCAGCAGACCACCATCCTGCTCACCACACACGACCTCGATGAGGCCGAGAAACTCGCCGACCGGATCATGATCCTGGCCGGCGGGCGGATCATCGCCGACGGCTCGGCCGACGAACTGTCGCGACGGGTCTCCGGCCAGGCCGAGATCAGCTGGACCAACGACGGGCAGCGGTTCGTGCACTCGACCGCCGAATCGACCGAGTTCGTGCACGAACTCTTCCAGCAGTACGGCAGCGCGATCGGCGATCTGGAGGTCCGGCGCGCCTCGCTGGAGGAGACGTACATGACGCTGGTGCGCCGGTACGAAGCCGGCGAACTCGAGTCCGACGTGCACACCCTCGAGGAGGTAGGACGATGAACCCGCTGCTGCCCGCGGTCCGGCAGGGCTTGATCCGTGGCCGGATCGAACTGCGCCAAGGGCTCACCAACGGGCAGGACCTGTTCGGGCTGCTGTTCTGGCCGGTGGCGATGCTGGTCGTGCTGTTCTTCATGCGCAACGCGTCGTTCGAGTCGAGCGGACTGCTGCTCGGCTCGCTCGCGCTGCCCAGCGTGATCGGCATGCTGGTCGCGATCAACGGGATGATCGGGATGGGTCAGCAACTGGCCATGGATCGCGAGGACGGCACGTTGTTGCGCGCCAAGGCGACCCCCAATGGCATGGTCGGCTACCTGCTGGGCAAAATCGTCCAGGTGTCCGGTTGGGTTGTCATTCCTGGTGCCCTCGTCCTGATCCCCGGGATGTTCCTGGTCGACGGCTTGGCGCTGAACACCGTCGGGGCGTGGCTGACGCTGATCGGGGTGATGGTGCTCGGGCTGCTCGCCACCCTGCCGATCGGCGCGATCTTCGGGTCCATGTTCGACAACCCGCGCAACTTCTCGTTGATGACCTTTCCGGTCATGGGAGTGATCGCGGTGTCCGGCATCTTCTACCCGATCACGTCGCTGCCGGGCTGGGTGCAGGGGCTCGCACAGGCGTTCCCGGTGTACTGGCTCGGGCTGGGGATGCGTTCGGCGATGTTGCCCGGCGAGGCGGTCGCGATCGAGCTCGGGCAGTCCTGGCGGCACCTGGAAACCGTTGCCGTGCTCGGTGTCTGGGCCGTGGTCGGCTTGGTGGTCGCACCGTTCGTGCTACGCCGGATGGCCCGGCGGGAATCCGGTTCGAGCGTGGCCGAGCGCCGCGAGAAAGCGATACAGCGTGCCTACTGAGGTCATCTACAACCGCATCGCGATGCTGCGCGCCGAGCGTGGCATCTCGCGGCGTGAGTTGGCGGAGGCGCTCGGCGTGCACTACCAGACGATCGGTTACCTGGAACGCGGCGAGTACAGCCCCAGCCTGCATCTCGCCCTGCGGATCGCGGCCTATTTCGAGGTGGCGGTGGAAATCGTCTTCTCCACCAATCCCTTTCCCCGCCTGGGCACCGAAACGGCCTGAGCGCGGGGCACTTTCGTGGCGCAGTCGGGGATGACCGCCGCCCGGTGGGCGGCGGTCATCGGTCCCGGTCGGCTCACGCGTCGGCGCCACGCATCAGGGCGTAGGTGGAGACGGCCGCACCCTTCTCCTCGCTGGCCGCAACGGCCTTGCGCCAGTAGGCCTGTGCGGTGTGCGAGAACGTCGCGTCGACGCCGACCTCTTCGCTGGCATCGATGATGTGCTGCGCGCCCGCGTCCATCATCTTCAGGCTCGCCAGCGTGGCCCAGCCGCCGTTCTGGTTGGCGACCGAGAACTCCTCCATGAAGTAGGGGTACGCGGCCGCGGAACGCACGGCGAACGGGATGAACTGCGCGATGCTGTTGCCGGACCGCTCGATCATCGCGGTCGCCTGGTCGAAGGCGAGCAGCCACGGGTGGAAGATGGTCAGCAACGCCTGGTAGAAGACCTGCGACAGACCGTCGTCCGGGCCGAGGTACTCCTGCGGGCTCAACGGGCGCAGCAGTTCGGCGTGCGCGTCGAAGACTTCGCGGGGACCGCTGTAGAAGATGTACGACGCCGGGTGGGCGATGTTGTCACCCGCCGACATCACCCCGCCGGCCAGGAATTCGGCACCGTGCGAGCGGACCCACTCGGCGCCCTTGCGCGCCTTCTCCGGGGAGTCCGAGGACAGGTTGACGATCACCTTGCCGGCCAGCTGAGCTGTCGCCTGCTCGAGCACGCTGTACATCGCGGCGTAGTGGGTGAGGCTCAGCACGGTCACCTCGTTGGCCGCCAGCGCCGCCGCGACCGTATCGGCCCGCTTGGCGCCGAGTTCGACCATCGCGTCGACCTTGTCGGTGCTGCGATTCCACACCGTCACCTCGACGCCGGCGTCGAGCAGGGCCCGGACCATGGACTGGCCCATCGGCCCGAGGCCCACGACGGAAACGGAACGGGGGGTGTTCTGCTCGGACATTGTGTGTCCCTTCGGTTCTCGATTCGGATGGTTCGGCGCCGAGATCCATAGTCGTTGTCGCAGGTAGAGTCGGGAAGACCGCACGTTCAGGTGTGGTTGCTTACCTCGAGGTTCGAAACGAGGTCAGAAGGAGTGCGGGGAACATGGGTAGTGACGCGGATCACGATGTGTGCGGCATGTCCGTGGCGATCGACGTCGTGGGCGGCAAGTGGAAACTGCACCTGATGTGGGCGCTCGGCGCCAGCCCGCAGCGCTTCGGCGAGATCCGCCGCCTGCTCACCGGCGTCAGCGAGAAGGTGCTCGCGGAGAATCTGCGCCAGCTCGAAGCCTCCGGTGTCGTGCACCGCGAGGTCTATCCCGAGGTCCCGCCCCGCGTCGAATATTCGCTCACTCCGCTCGGCCAGGAACTCGCCATCGCCTTGCGTCCGCTCGAAGAGTGGGGCGACAAGCACCGCACCGAGCTGCTCGGCAATCTGCTGGCTTCGGCGAGTTAGGGCGGGCCTGCGCGTGGCCCCGCGCAGTCGCGATGTGGCGTGGCTGTGATCGATGGTCGCGAAGCGGCGCACAGCTCAGAGGTGGCGGCGGGCGATCTGCATGCCGACCTGCTCCAGTAGCGCCGCGGCTGTGGCGATCGAGCGTTCCGGATCCGGTTCGAGATCGCTGAGCGCGTAGCAGTCGGCGAAGCCCGCCGCTCGAATCTCTGGCGCGGTGAGCGACGTTCGGCCGACGGCCGCGACAGCGGGGACGTGCAGCGAATTCGCGACCGCGCAGACCCCGATCGGCGCTTTGCCGTGCAGACTCTGCCGGTCCAGGGCGCCCTCGCCCGTGACGACCAGCGCCGCTGCCTCGAGAAGTGTTCGGAAATCGAGCAATTCGAGGATCACCTCGATGCCGCTGCGCACCCGTGCGCCGAGCACGGCCAGCGCCCCGAACCCGGTCCCGCCCGCGGCGCCCGCACCGGGGCAGTCCGCGAACTCCGGTCCCGCGAGCCGTGCCCAGTTGGCGAGCGCTGTCTCGAGTATGTCGAGATCCGTTGCGCCCGCGCCCTTCTGCGGCGCATAGACCGCGACCGCTCCTGCGGGTCCGAGCAGGGGATTGTCCACATCGGAGGCGACCGTAACGGTGACGGAACCGAGGCCGGGATGCAGACGCGACCGGTCGAATCGCGCCGCCTGTGCCAAAGCCGCTCCGCCGGGCGATAATTCGCGGCCCTCGGCGCTCAGGATGCGTCCGCCCAGCGCCTGCACCATGCCCGCGCCGCCGTCGGTCGAGGCGCTGCCGCCGAGTCCGAGCACGATATCGGTGACGCCGTGGTCCAGCGCGTGCGCGAGTACAACGCCTAGCCCATAGGTACTCGCGCCGAGTGGATCGGGTTGTCCCCCTGGAAGTTTCACCAATCCGACCACGGCGGCCAGTTCGATGACGGCGGTCGTGCCCTGCACCGCGTACGACGTTTCGGTCACGATGCCGGTCGGGCCGGGCGCGCGCAGCGCCACCCGCTGCCATCCCGCCGTCACGAAGGCGTCCACCGTGCCGTCGCCCCCGTCGGCGACCGGTACCCGCTCGACCGCCACCTCCGGTGCCACCCGTCCGATGCCGTCGGCCAGCGCCGCCGCCACCCGAGGCGCGGACAGCGACCCCTTGAACTTGTCCGGCGCGAGCACCACCCGGCGCGGGGCTTCCCGTGTCATCCCCACATTGTCCGGTGCCGACGACCACGGGGTTATCCACAGGGGCTGTCGACCGGCGTGCATCTGTAGATATCGGGGTCTACCTGCGGATAGGGAAATAGAGAGCAGTGCTCTTGTTTTCCGAATCGCCCCGTGGAACACTGATCGCAACAGAGAGCAGTGCTCACATAAGGAGTGAAGAAATGGACCTCGGCACCCGATACATCGGCCCGTCCGGCCTGGATCCGATCATGAACCGGATCGCGAACTGGCTGCCCCGGCTCGGCATCAGTGTGATGGGTTCGCGGCTGCTCGCGGTGCGTGGGCGCAAGAGCGGGGAGTGGCGGACCACGATGGTGAATCTGCTGGTGCGCGAGGACGGCGTGCGATTCCTGGTCGCCCCGCGCGGCCACACCCAGTGGGTGCGCAACCTGCGCGTCGCGGGCGGCGGTGAATTGCGGCTCGGCCGCAGGGTCGAGGCATTCACCGCGACCGAAATGGCCGACGCGGACAAGGTGCCGCTGCTGCGGCTCTACCTGCAGAAGTGGGGCTGGGAGGTGGGCAAGTTCTTCGAGGGCGTCACCAAGGACGCCACCGACGACGAACTCGCCGCCATCGCCCCGGGCTTTCCGGTTTTCCAGATCGCCTGACCCCGGCTCGACGGGACAACGGGCCCGAATCGCCGGATCAGGCGGAGCGGACCAGGAATTCGATGGCTGCCGCGTACCCCTGGATGCCCATTCCGGCGACCACCGCGGTGGCGATCGGCGAGATATAGGAGTGGTGCCGGAATTCCTCCCGCGCGTGCACGTTGCTGATGTGCACCTCGACGATCGGCACCTCCGGAATCACCAGCGCGTCCCGCAGTGCCACCGAGGTGTGGGTGAGTCCGCCGGGATTGATCACGATGGCCGATTCGACGCCACGCGCGCGATGGATGCGGTCGATCAGCGCGCCTTCGGAATTCGACTGGAACGCCGCGATCTCGCGGCCGTAGCGTTCGGCGGTCTGCCTGCAGAGTTCCACGACGTCGTCGAGCGTCGCCGACCCGTAAACCTCCGGCTGCCGGGTGCCGAGCATGTTCAGGTTCGGGCCGTTGAGGACCAGGATCGGACCAGGTGCGGACATGCCCGCAACACTAGTCCTTACAGACCCTGCGGCCCCTCCGCGCGCAGATCATCCACTTTGCGCATGGCGTCGCGCAGTTCCGCCAGCCACGATTCCGCGTGCTGCCCGGCCAGTTTCACCGTCCAGGCCAGCGCGTCGGCGCGCGAGCGCGCCACGCCCGCGTCGACCAGCGTGTCCAGCACCTTGCGCTCGGGCTGACGCAACCGCGTCATCACGGGCACGGCCAGGTGGGTGAACAGGAGGCGCTCCCCGTCGACCGATACGCCCCAGGCCACGCTGCGGCCGTAGCGGCGCTGCGCTTCGTCGGCGATCTGCATCCGGGCGGAGCGGGTGGATTCGCGGAATCGGGAGACGGCCCCCTCCTTGGTCGCCCGCGGAACTTCCTCGGTCGGCGCTTCGGTATCGCCTTCCGCGGGTGCGTCGATCGGGGTCTTCTCCGGCTGCGGGATCGGCAGTTCGCCGATGACGACGATCTCGTCCCGGTCGATCTCGATGACGGGCGGGCCGGCGAACCAGTCGGCGGGCAACCTGCCCGCGAACCAATCCGGTGCGTCCGCGGGATCCGGGAGGTCGGCCTGCTGCCAGCCGCCGGGTCGGCCGAAGCCTCGTCCCCGATGGTGCTGTCTCATGGGGAATCACCTACTTACTGTGTAGTGCTGCTTACGTTGATTACAAGATTACGTCGCAATTCGCGCGAATGGTTCCGCTCTGTGCGAACAGAGTTCGCCGCTGGTTCAGGCGGTGGTCCGGGCGACTGTTCTACGGTTCGTCCGGACCCCGTCTGGGTACCCATTGATCCGAAACGCCGAGTAAGTCAGTAAGCGCACGACTTTGCGGGAGCGCCCGGTACGGTAGCGGCGCCGGTTGTCGCCGTAGCACTGGACACCGATCATGATCGGACCCCCGAGATGGGAGATTTCGGGCACAATTGAGATGCTGAGCATGGGTAACGTCCTTGCGGCGGAGGCACCGCAGACAGGTCTTTTTCAGGTACGGTGGTCTTGTTACTGGAGTGACAAGAGTGAAGAGTGGGCGACATGGATGTGTGGGGATCCCGCCGCTTCCGCGTCCGGGGCGCTATGGCACTCGCGGGGGTGGCGGCGCTTGCGATCGCAATGGGATCGTGCGGGATACACGAGGGTAAGAACGAGGCCGAGGCGGTCGTCGAGCGTTTCACCGAACTGCTCGACAAACAGGACTACACCCGCGCCTCGGAACTCACGTCGTATCCCACCGCAGCTTCGGCAACCCTGAAGCAAATGTTTGCCGGCCTGCAGCCGGGCAAGGTGGATTATCGGAAGACCCAGTTCATCGGGCTCGACGCGGAATCGGCCATCTTCAGCATGGATGCCGACTGGAACTTCGGCGACCGCAAAAACTGGAACTACAGCCTGCAGGGCAACGTGCGCAAGCTCGCGATCGGCTGGCGCATCTCGTGGGATCCGGCGATCGTCATGCCCCAGCTCGACCACAACCGCACCGTGCGCCTGGTGCGCACCCAGCCCACCCCCGCGCCCAAGGTCAACGACATCGCGGGCCAGCCGCTGATGACCGAGCAGCCGATCAACGTGATCAAGCTCGACCCGGCGAAGATGCCCGACCCGGTCGGCTCGACCAACGCGCTGGCCAAGGCGATCGAGCCGGTCGCCCCGCTGATCACCGGGCCCTCGCTGATGCAGCAGGTGGCCACCTCGCAGGGTAAGCCGGTGGTCGCGGTGAACCTGCGGGAATCCGATTTCGAACTGCTGCAGCCGGATATGGCGCCCATCCCCGGCGTCGTGATGGAAAAGCAGCAGCGGCTCATCTCCGCCGACCGCCGCGTCTGGTCGCCCATGCTGGACGCGCTGCGCAAGGTGCAGCAGGAGAGCCAGGATCAGCATTCCGGCTGGGGCGTGCAGGTATTCGAGCAGGACGGCCGGTTCGTCACGCAGCTGGCCGGCGAGCAGGGCCCGCCCGGCCCGGATATCGCGGGCACCATGGACCAGCGTTTGCAGCGCGCCGCCGAGGACGCGGTGGTCAGCGCGCCGACGCCCGCCTCGATCGTCGCGATCCAGCCCTCCAGCGGTGCGGTGGTCGCGGTCGCGCAGAACACCCAGGCCAGCGAGCACGGGCCGGTGGCGTTCACCGGGCTGTACCCGGTCGGCGGCAATATCGAGCTGTTCCGCGCCGTTGCCGCGCTCGCCAAAGGCAAGGCGCCGCAAGATGTTCCGGTGCCGGAGGCGGCCGAGTTCGCGCCCGCTCTCGGGGTCGGCGTCGATTTCAAGGTACCCGGCCTCGACGAGGTGACCGGGCGGCTCGCGGTCGCGGGACGCAGCGAGCAGGTGCGGCAGGGCGGCGGCTCGGACGCGGTGCTGGCCAGCCCGTTCGGCATGGCGATCGCCGCGGCGGCGATCGCGCGCGGCTCGGTGCCGCCGCCGCTCATCGAGGTCGCGCGGCCGAGCACCACCGACGCCCAGCTCGCGCCGCTGGCGCCCGAGATCACCGATCGGCTGCGCGCGATGCTGCGGGACGCGACCAACGCCCCCGAGTTCGCGAGCCTGCGGATGTACCGCGACGTCACCGGCTTCGCGGCGACCGCGGGACGCGACGGCTGGCTCATCGCGAACATGGGTGACCTGGCCTTCGCGGTGCACATCAACGACGTGGACAGCGGCGACGCGACCGCGCGGATGGCGGTGCGGATGCTCCAGTCGCTGGCTGCCCCCGAGCCCTGAAACAGGCGGTCAGTTCAACGCTTTGATGGCCGCGCGCCAGCCGAGCAGGAACAGCGCCAGCACCACAGCGGCGACCAGCACGAAGCTGAACGCGGTGCCCTGACCGCTGACCACACGCAGCAGCATGCCGCCGCCCAGCGTGCCGAGCCACACCAGAATTCCGGTGGGCCACAGCGCCGTTCCATCGAAGCGGGCGATCCGCCCGGCATCGCCGAACAGCCTGCTCGCCGCGGCGACCGCGACCAGCCAGCCCAGGGCCAGGCCGATCGCGAACGGCCAGAGCGTGCGCAGCAGGCCGGCGAGTACCGCTTCGTCGTGACTGCGCCTGCCGATCGCGCAGAACAAGATCACCAGCAGCGCATCGACGACCAACGGCACCAGTTTCTTCACGCGGGCCAGCGTAGTGGGCGCGGCCGCGCCGAATGTGAAGCACCTGCGGCACTGCGTGTTCGCGCTCAGAACCGGCGCTGAGAGAATTCCTTCTCGTATTCGGCGTCGTCGTCCTGCGGGGTGCGGAACAGGAAGAGGAACACGATCCAGCCGACGATCGCCACCAGGATGAAGCTCACCAGCCGGTAGACGAACGCGGCGGCCACCGCCTGCGCCGCGGGCAGCCCGGCCGCCGCGGTGAGGCCGTAGATGAGGGTCGCGTCGACATAGACGATGCCGCCGGGGGCGAACGGGATCGAGCCGACGGCCTTACCGATGGCGAAGGCGAGCAGCAATCCGGCCAGCCGCGGGTCGGCTCCGACGGCGTAGCAGGCGGCGCCGAGGCAGGCCACGTCCGCGAAGCGGTGCAGCAGCGCCCACAGGGTCACCAGCGCCCCGTCGCGTTTGCCGAGCTGCACCGACTCCAATTGCGCCAGCACGTCGCCGACCTTGCTCGCGCCCTGGTCGGCGGGGCGTCTGCGGAGCCGGTTCCCCAGCCCCAGTCCCCGGCGCAGCAGGGCCTCCAGCGAGCCGGGGTTGTTCGAGACATAGTTGCCGCCCCACACCAGGGCGATCACCGCGGCGACCGACAGGACCAGCTTGAACGGCCCGATGCTGCCGCCGGACAGGAACGTGCCGCTCACCCCGAGCAGCGCTAGTCCGACCGCGGCCACCACGCCGGAGAACACCAGCTGCCAGGACGCCACGATCGGGCTGGCGCCGAAACGGCGGGTCTGCCGGTAGGTGAAGGCGGTGGAAAACACCTGCCCCGCGGGCAAAGTGACGGACATGGCGGTGGCGCCGTAGACCACCGCGACGGATTTACGCTGGCTCACTTCGACGCCGCCCGCGTTCAGCAGTTGTTTCTGCACGCGGCCGAATCCGCTCATCGACAATGCCTGCAACCAAATACACGCGGCGACCCAGCCCCAATGTATGTCGCTGAGTTTTTGCCATGATTCGTGCAGCCGGGGCCACAGATAGATGCCTTCGGCGATCAACAATGCCAGCAGGGCAATGCCGCCGACCCATTTCAGCCACCAGAATTTGCCACGGCGGGTCTCGTCCGTGTGCGCCGGCGCAGGTTCTCCTGCCAGTTCCCCGTTGGCCGTCACTCGGTCAGCCTAACTCGGGAACGCTGGTGTTTCATCGGTCTACCGCGTGGTCGGCTAGGTGGCGACCTGCGTGTCGACCGCATGGCCCTGGACTTCCGATCCGGCCCGGGCGACATCGAAGTTTTCTTTCGGCCAGGCGAGCATGGTTTTTCGACGCCGGCCGCGCAGTTGTACTTCTTCGCCGGTTTCCCATTTGTCCTGCTCGCTTTCATCGGCGAAATACAGCGCGCTGCCCGAGGCCAAGGTGCGCCCCGGCTGATCTTTGGCGAGCTCGGTCAGCCGGGAGGCCTCGTTGACCGGATCGCCGATCACCGTGTATTCGAAACGATTTGCCGCGCCGATATTTCCGGCGACGGCCAGTCCGGCCGATACCCCGATCCCGATATCGAGGCCGGGCACCTCGCGCAGGACTTCGCGCAGTTCCCGGGCCGCGGCCAGCGCCGCGGTCGGCGCGTCCGGGCGGTCCAGTGGCGCGCCGAAGATGGCCAGCGCGGCATCGCCGACGAACTTGTTGACGAACCCGTTGTGCCGGTCGATCACATCGACCACGATCCGGAAGAATTCGTTGAGCAGGCTCACCACCTCGGTGGGCGGTCGCTCGGCGGCGGTCGCGGTGGAGCCGACCATATCGACGAACAGCACCGCCACGAACCGGGTCTCGCCGCCGAGCTCGGTGCCGTAGTCGAGCGCGCGCTGCGCCACCTCCTCGCCGACGTGCTGGCCGAACAGCTCTTGCAACTGGCGGCGTTTGGCCGCCTCCTCCATCATCCGGTTGAAGCCCACCTGCAGCAGGCCGATCTCGCTGCCGTCGAAGACCTCGACCTGTACGTCGCGCGCGCCCTCCTGCACCCGGTCGATGGCCTGGCTGAGCTGGCGTACCGGATCGGAGATGCTGGAGCCGGTGAGCATCGAGAGCGCGAGCGCCTGCAGGATGACCACACCGCAGAGCAGCAGGATGGAGATCGCCAGCGATTGGGCGGAGAATTTCACGTCCGAGGAGATCTGCGTGATACACAGCAGCACGATGGCGATGGTGGGAGCGAAGGTGCCCATGCCCCAGGTCATGGCCATCCGGGTGCCGACGCCAGGGGTCAGGGTGTGATCGAAGGTGCCCGCGGTCAGCGCCTCGGCGGCGACGGGGCGCAGGATCCGCTCGCCGAGCATGTAGGTGAAACCGAACACGATGGTGGCGGCCATACATTCGGTGACGATCACCGCGCCCGCCAGCTTGGGCTCTTCGGAAATGATCAGAGCCGCCAGGATCGCGCCGCCGATCAGCCACAGCGCCAGATGCAGGATCGCCTGGCGCAGCGGCGCGTGCAGCGCGGCCATCTGTTCCTGCCTGCTCGGTGGTCCGCCGCGCATCTGCCAGCGCATCACCGGGCGCAGCATCAGCGCGGACGCGGCCGCGCTGAGCACGCCGCCGGTGATGAACACCAGACCGGGAATCACCAGGCCGGTATGCCTGGCACCGCTCTGCGCGTCTTCGGGGACCGGGAGGCCGTACTGGATGAACGCCCACACCAGCACCGCGCCGAAGGCGTTGGCCAGCAGCATCGATGCCAGGTACAGCGGCCAGCGCGTTCGCATGGTCTGTTTGACCGCTTCCAAGGGCGCTGACACAACCAACAATCTAGCGTTTCGATCATGCGTCCACCGCTGCGGCGCGGTTGGGCCGGTGGGCTCGGCCCCGGTTCGGTCCGGCCCCGCCCCGGTTCGACGCGGGACTTTGCCCTGTTGCGCCCGTTAAGCTCGGCGAGGTGACCGACCCCAAGCCGAACACGAAGCGGAAAGCCTCCCTGACGCGGCCTGCCGCTGACTCCGTGCATCCGATCGTCCGGGTGTCGGCGGAGTGGGGTTGGCGGCTGCTGATCCTCTTCGCGGTCGCGCTGGCGCTGGTCGCGGTCATCCAGAAACTGGCGACGGTGGTGATTCCGCTGGCCATCGCCCTGCTCGCGGCCGCCCTGCTCGCGCCGCTGGTGGATTGGCTGCAGCGGCTGGGGGTGCCGCGCTCGGTCGGCGTGTTCGTCGCGCTGGTCGGTTCGCTCGGGCTGGTCGCGGGCATCATGACCTTCGTCGTGGAACAGTTCATCGCGGGCGTGCCGCAGCTGTCCGACGAATTCACCAACAGCATCCACAAGATTCAGGATTGGCTGATCACCGGTCCGCCGCATATGAGCAACGATCAGATTCGCAATGCCGGCGATCAGATCGTCAAGACCATCCAGTCCAACCAGGACCGGCTCACCAGCGGGGCGCTGACCACCGCGACGGTCATCTTCGAACTGCTCACCGGCATCTTCCTGACGCTGTTCATCCTTATCTTCTTCCTCTACGGCGGCGATCAGATCTGGCAGTTCGTCACCCGGATCGTGCCCACCCCGCAGCGGGAGCGGGTGCGCACCGCCGGTCAGCTCGGCTTCGGCACGCTGGTCGGGTTCGTACGCGCCACCGTGGCCGTGGCCGCGGTGGACGCCATCGGCATCGGCGCCGGGCTCGGCATACTCGGTGTGCCGCTGGCGCTTCCGCTGGCGTCACTGGTGTTCATCGGCGCGTTCATCCCGATCATCGGCGCCTTCGTCGCCGGTTTCGTCGCGGTGTTCATCGCACTGGTGACCAAGGGGCTGATCACCTCGTTGATCGTGCTCGGCATCATCATCGCGGTGATGCAGCTGGAAGGCCATGTGCTGCAACCGCTGCTGCTCGGCCGGGCGGTGAGCATCCATCCGCTGGCGGTGGTGCTGGCGATCACGGCGGGCGTGGTGCTCGGCGGGATCGCGGGCGGTCTGCTCGCGGTGCCGTTCGTCGCGGTGATGAACACGGCCATCCGCTCGCTGCTCGCGGATACCCCGGAAGAACTGTTCGAGGACCTGCAAACCGGGGAGGTCGAACCCGACGAGCCGGACCCGGACCGCTTCGACGTGGCGGCGACCCTGACCAAGGCCGCGGACGAGACACCCGAGGCTCGGTCCGCAGAGCCGGGATCCGGTGATGGCGCGCCGCGGGGCTGAGCCACGCTCGTCCGACGTGGCCACCACGCCGCTGTGGCGGGCGGTGCAGGCGCTGCGGTTGGTGACCCTGCTGTACGCGGTCGGTCAGCAGGTCGCCTCGGTGCCCTACTACCAGAATCAGCGGTTGAGCTGGGTGCTCATCGCGCTGATGGCGGTCTGGTCGGGTGCGTCGGCGATCATGCTGTCGCAGTGGCAGTTTCCCGAGGTGCACCGGCTGCGCGGCTGGGTGGTGCTCGGCGACCACGTCGTCGTGATCGCGCTGATGGCCGCGACCCGCCTGGTCGCCGACTACGACTGGTATCACGGGCATCAGACGCTGCCGACCACGCTCTGGGCCGCCAACGCGGTGATCGGGGCGGCGATCCTGCGCGGGCCGATCGCGGGCGTGCTGTCCGGCGCGCTGATCGCCTCGGCGGCGCTGACCGTGCGCGACCAGTGGGGACAGGACGTGTGGACCGATGCGACGGTGCCGGTGCTGGTCTCGGTCGGCCTGGCCCTCGGCCTGGCGGCGAACACCGCGCGCCGCTCGCAGGACCAGCTCGAACGCGCCGTCCGGCTGACCGCCGCCGCCGAAGAGCGCGAACGACTTTCGCGTGAGGTGCACGACGGCGTGCTGCAGGTGCTCAGCTATATCAAGCGGCGCGGTACCGAGATCGGCGGTGCCACCGCGGAACTGGCGCAGCGGGCCGGGGAACAGGAAGTGGCGCTGCGGGTCCTGATCAGCGAACAGGCTGATCGAGGCGATTCCGGCGGTGCCGAGGTCGACCTGCGACCGCTGCTCACCGTGCACGCGAAGCCGGCCGTGTTCGTCTCCACTCCCGGCGATCCGGTGCTGATCGGGCGGTGGGCGGCGGGCGAGATCGCGGCTGCCGTCGCCAACGCGCTGTCCAATGCCGAACTGCATGCCGGACCGGACGCGAAAACGTATGTGCTGCTGGAAGACACCGGCGACGAACTGGTGATCTCGGTGCGCGACGACGGCGTCGGCATCGCACCCGGTCGGCTCGCCGAAGCGGAAGCCGAAGGGCGACTGGGCGTTTCCCGGTCGATTGTCGGACGGATCGCCGCCCTGGGCGGTACCGCCGATCTGCTCACCGAAATCGACGGCGGCGTCGGCTTCGGCACCGAATGGGAATTCCGGGTACCGAGGAGCGGACTATGACCGACAGTGCTGGCACCGAAGCGATTTCGGTGATGGTGGTGGACGATCACCCGATGTGGCGCGACGGGGTGTCGCGCGACCTCACCGAGGCCGGGTTCGAGGTGGTCGCCACCGCGGACGGCGTGGGCAGTGCCACCAGGCGGGCTGCGGCGGTGCGACCCGCGGTGGTGCTGATGGACATGCAGCTGACCGACGGGAACGGCGCGCAGGCGACCGCCGAGGTGCTGCGCGTCTCGCCGCAGAGCCGGGTGCTCGTGCTCTCCGCCTCGGCCGAACGCGACGACGTGCTCGACGCGATCAAGGCCGGGGCCTCGGGGTATCTGGTGAAGAGCGCGTCGGTGGCGGAGCTGATCGAGGCGGTGCGCGCGACCGCGGCCGGGCAGCCGGTGTTCACCCCCGGTCTCGCCGGGCTGGTGCTCGGCGAATATCGGCGGATGGCGACGGCACCCGCCGCGCCCGACGAGCCGCACCGTCCCGCGCTGACCGAACGCGAGACCGAGGTGCTGCGCATGGTGGCGAAGGGGTTGTCCGCCAAGCAGATCGCGTCCCGGCTCAACCTGAGTCATCGCACCGTGGAGAACCACGTGCAGGCCACGCTGCGCAAGCTGCAGCTGGCCAATCGGGTGGAATTGACCCGCTATGCGATCGAGCAGGGACTGGAGTAGTCCGGCGGAGGTACGAAACCCCCTGCCGAATCCGGGATCGCCCTGATACGCCGGAGCCGGTGAATCGGTAATCTCGAAACCATGGGCGGACCCGAATCGACATCCCACGGCGTCGGCCCCGGTGACGCGATCGGTGACCGGGATCTACGCGTGTCCGACGCCGAGCGCGAGCACGTCGGGCAACTGCTGCAACGTGCCGTCGGGCTCGGCATGCTCTCGCTCGGCGAGTTCACCGAGCGGATGGACACCGCGCTCGCCGCGAAAACCCGCGGTGAGCTGAACGCCGTGCTCATCGACCTGCCGGGGGTCCGGCTGGTCGGTCAGCCCACCGCGCCGCCCTCCACCTTCGTCAACACCACGCCCTCGTTCGTGAAGCACCGCCCGGCGCCACCGCCGATCAGCCCGGTCACCGGCAACGGCAGCGTGATCCGCAGCAGGCTGTCCGGGGTGAACCGGCGCGGGCCGTGGCAGGTCGCGCCGACCCTGCACCTCAACAACTGGCTCTCCGGCGTCACCCTCGACTTCACCGAGGCGATCATGTCGACCCAGGTGGTCGAGGTGAACGTGGACGATTTCTGCAGTTCGCTCACCCTCATCGTGCCGCGCGAGGCCACCGTCGACCTCAACGAGGTGGATCTGATCGGCTCCAGCGTCAACAACAAGGTGCGCACCGGCCCGCCCATCGGACCGCTGCACGTCGTGGTCCGCGGGCGGATCCGCTTCGGTTCGCTCACCGCCAAGCACACCTTCATGGCGCACTGGCGTCGCATGATGGGCCACTGAGCAATTCGATCGGCGTCGGCTCAGGTATGCACGCCGATGCGACGGGCGAAGGCGCGCAACGGGACTCGGCGGTCGTGGTCGAGCAGCTCGGCCACGATGTGGCGGGGCAGCGACTGGTATTTGAGCCAGTCGGTGCCGCCCACCCGTTCCGCGGTGAGCAGGGCGCCGAGCGCGCGCTGATGCTGGCCGGTGCGGGTCAGGGCGACCGCGGTATCGGTGAGGTGGCGGGCGCGCGAGGACTGCGGCAGGCCGCCGTTGGCGGGCATCTCCCGCGCGGCGGCCAGCGCCTCCGGATAACGCTCGGACGAGACCTGCACATCGACCGTCTGCATGACGATTTGCGCTGGGCCGAAATAGGTTTCGTAGTCCGTGCGGTCACTGCCGATCCGCTGCGCGACCTCGTGTGCGGCCTGGACCAGCGCCAGCGCTTCGGGCACGGCCTGGGCCCGGCCCGCGGCGGTCGCGCCCTGCAGCACCAGCGAACCGTAGGCGGACAGATGTGCGAGCGGGACATCACCTGTCGGCTCCAGCTCAGCCGCCGCGTGCAGCGCGACACCCCGGGACTCCGCGTAGCGGCCCTGCACCAGCAGTTGCCAGGCGACCGAGCCGCGGATGGTGCCGAGTAGCAGCGGGTCCTCGCCCGCGGCCGCCGCCACCAGCGCCTGCCGGATCGCCAGGAACGCCGGATCGGTCTGTCCGAGGTGCACGAGCGTGCAGCCGGTCACCCAATACATCCGCGCCAGTAGCTCGTTCGCGACCGAGACCGAGCCGTTGCGCGCGGCGTGCACGGTCGCGCGCAGCTGGGTGATCCCGGTCGGCAGCACCGAGGTGAGCAGCTCGTAGCGGCCGGCCCAGTACGCGCCCCATGCGTAATCGACCGCGCGCCGCCCGTCCTCGAGGCTGACCGAGTCCTGCTCCTCGGTCACCCCGAGCAGGTCGTCGACCGGGGTCAAGGCGCGGCGGATCGCGACGATGCCGGAATCCGGGTCGCCGGACGGCACCCCCGCGCGCTTGCCGATGAGGTCGGCGATGTCCACATCCAGTGCGCGCGCGAGCTTTTGCAGGCTGGCGATGGACGCGGTCTGCCTGCCGCCCTGCTCGAGTTTGCGCACCAGGTCGACGCTGACCCCGGCCTGATCCGCCAGCTGGCGCTGAGTGAGCGCCCGGCCGCGGAACATGCGGATGCGGACGCCGATCGACGAATCGTCCATGGACCCAATTCCTTTGTTAAATCTGGGTTTCAGGGTACGACGCTAAGTCACAGTGTTCGGCCGAAGTGGGACATTACGTACGACTCGTTTGTCGGCGCGTGGATTATCGTTGCCTTTCTGCAACTTTCATAGCAAAGGGCGGCGGCAATGAACATCGTGCCGAACACCGAGCGTTGTCATTCAACCCACGAGATCGCGCAGCGGCTGCGCCATTTGTACGGGCTGCCGGTGCAACTACTCGGCGGACGACCGATGGTGACCACCGGCTCGGTCCTCGGCGCCGTCGCGATGCCGCCGGAGCTGGGGCGCACCGTGCTCGCCGCGCTCGAGCGCACCTACGCGGCGCCCGTGATCGCCGATCCCGGCGAACACACCTGGATCTTTCTCGTCGCACCGCCGAGCCCGGCCCGTCCCGTCGAAGTGCCGGTGCGCCGATACCTGGCCGACCACCAGGTCACCGTGCTGCCCGGTGGGCACCACATCATGGTGCCCACCGGTGATAGCGCGCGCGGCTGGCATTGGGCAGGCGAACCGGCACCCGGTGTGCTCCGGATGCCGCCGCGCGCCGCGGTGCTCGAGGCCGTTCAGCGGGTGACCATCCGCCACTCCTGACCGTCTGCCCGAGACCGGCCCCCGTAGCCACAGATCCGCACCGGGGTCGGCTGACGCAGGCAAGGGTCCTAGTCGGCCGCGCGATAGTGCTGCGGGTCGGCCGCGAACGTCTTCTGCATCTTCCGTGAGATCCATTGCCCGGCAGTGTCGGCACCGAACCGCTGCGGCGCGTCCCGGTCGGCGAAGGCGCCGATCGGATCAATCGACGCGTCGTGGTCGGGGAGATAGAAGAACGGGATCGACAGGCGCGAGAACATCGTCCCCTGCGGCGGGTTGACCACCCGGTGCAGGGTGGAGACCCAGCGGTTCGCCGTCCACAGGGCCATCAGATCGCCGATGTTGACGATGAAGCCGCCGGGCACAGCCGGGACGTCCTGCCATTCGCCGTCACCGTGGCGCACCTGAAGCCCGCCGACGGCGGTGTCTTGATAGAGGATCGTGAGACTGCCCCAATCGGTGTGCGCGCCCCGGCGCAACTGTCCGGGCAGCGGCGCTGCGCGTTGCGGGAAGTAGTAGTTGACGGCCACCGACGAGACGTGGCGAGCGAAGATGTCGTCGAAGAAATTTTCCGGCAATTCCAGTGCCAGAGCGAACAATCGCATGAGATCGGCCGCCAAACCAGTGAGGGCCGCCATGTATTCATGCCAGGTGTCCGCGAAATTCGCGGGCACGGCGGGCCAGATATTGGCCAATTTCCAGGACGCCCAATAGTCGCCGAGACCCGCGCGTTCCTCCTCGCTCAAATCACCCGTCACATGCGCCGAGAAGACTTCGCACAGGTCCGGTGGTGACTGCTGGTCCAGGCTGTGCGCGGTCGCACCCGCCAGCCGCCGGAAGCCGGACACCCCGGGCCGATGCGCGACCGAATCCTTCAGCGCATCGGGCAGCTCGAAGAACTCCCTGTTCGTCGCGCACATCCGTGCCACGAGCTCCGCCGGAACCCCATGCCCCACGATGGTGAAGAATCCCGAACTCGCACAGGCTTGTCCGATCGCCCGCGCGATGTCCCCACGTCTGTCGGCGCTGTGCCGGTCCGACAGATCGATCACCGGTACGAACCCCGCCGACACCGTAACCCCGTCGCCCGCCGTCGTCTCACTCAATGTTGTTGTCCTTCCTCGATTTACGAGCAGACACCGAGTATTCGAGCCAGTCCCCTACGAAGTCGCCGCCTAGCCGAGTCGCCGCGCTTTTCCGCTCGTCTCGGACATCACCACACGAAAAACTTCCACCCGGCAGCCGCCGGAACGCACAAATCCTGCACCCGACGCGGTGGGGTAAAGGTCGGTAGTCCCGGCAGGCGGGTTCGGGTCGGGTAGATCTCGGGTGGTCAGCAGGGGTTACTACTCATGTTTCGGGGGCGGGTGGGGGTCAGCATGGGTGCATGACCACATCTATCGATCCGGCGCTGATCTCGCGCCTTTCGGGGGAATTCGCTGCGTTGGGGACGCAGATGGGTGTGCTCGGGCGGGACCTGGAGCTGTTGCGTACTCAGGTAGTGACAGGTTCTGCTGGGGCGCAGGGGGTTTCAGACCCCGAACGGGACTCGCCCGCGGCGGCTGCCGCAACTGCGACCGCGCCGGAAGCGGGCCGGGTACCGCCCGCGTCGGCAGCGACTCCGGGTGCGGTGCCGGCTGCCTGGCCGGGGCAGGTTCCCGGCGCTGCGGCGACGGCACATGGACAGGACTTCGCGGCAGGTCGAGCTCCTGGCGTAGCGGCCGGTACGACTGCGCATGGCGCGGATACGTCGGCGGTGTCTACTGCCGCAGCGGGCGCGACACCCGGCGCGGCGGTGGGTCCGGCACCGGATCGGGTTCCGGGAGCTGGTTCGGCGCATCCGAGCACGGCTTCCGCCTCAGCTGCCGGTGCGCCGGGTCTGGGTGCCCAGGCGGGCGCCGCCGCGGTCGCGCCGACGGCAGCGCAGCTGCCGAATGTTCCGGCGAGGCCTGAAGGGGCTTGGGCGGCAGCAGGTTCCGGGGCGATGCCGCCGCCGTACGGGCCGATGTACGGTCCGCAGGGTGGGGCAGGTTGGGGTGGGCGTCCGCCGATGCCGGTGCGCGGGATGCCCGGTCCGGGGATGCGGCCGCCGGTGCCGCCGCGGGCCGGGCCGCCGGTGCCGCATACGCCGTGGTGGCAGCGGGACGGGTTGATCAGCAAGCTGCTGGCGGTGGCGGGGGTGGGCGTCACGTTGATCGGCGTGGTGATGCTGCTGGTGCTGGCCGCGCAGGCCGGGTTCTTCGGCCCGGTGCCCAGAGTGGTTGCGGGCGCGGCGTTCTCGGCCGCGCTGGTGGCGGCGGGCATGCGGGTGTTCGATCGGCCGGGTGGCCGGGTCGGCGGTATCGCGTTGGCGGCCACCGGTATCGCGGGCGCGTACCTCGATGTCGTCGCGGTGACCGCGATCTATCACTGGCTGCACCCGGTGCTCGGGTTCGCGGTGGCACTCGGCGTCGCCGCCATCGGGGTGGCATTGGCGATGCGGTGGCAGTCGCAGCCGCTGGCGGTCCTGGTGGTACTCGGCGCCGCGGTGCTGTCACCCGTGTTGACCACCGAACTGGTGCTGCTCGCCTTCTTGATCGTGTTGCAGCTGGCCTGCCTGCCGGTGCAGATGCTGCGGGACTGGCCGTATCTGCACGTGGTGCGGACGCTGCCCGCGGCGCTGGCCACGTTCGTCGCCGTCGCCGGTGCGTTGCTCGACACGTCCGACGATCGGCTGCGCCTGCTGGTCGTGGCGGTGGCGGTGGCGGCGGTCGGGCTGGCCGGGACCATCCTGGTGGTCCGGCGGCGGCCGACCGATATCACCGCCTCGCTGACGCTCGCCATCGCGACCGTCCCGCTGCTGACCGCGCCGGGGATGTACAAGTTCGATCGTCCGATCGCGACGCTGATCGCCGCGGTCTGCGCGACGGTGCTGCTCCTCGTTGCGGCCACCGCCCGGGTGCCGAAAAACGCGGCGCTGGTGCAGATTCCGGGTCACACCGCAACGGTCGCGGCGATCGCCGGATCGATCGCACTACTGGAGGTCTGCGTCGCCGTCACCGATGCCCGCACCTTGCCGATCGCGTGGTTCCTGGTGGCACTGGGCTTCCTCGGTGTGGCCGGACAGCGCCGCTGTGGTGTCGCGGCCGGTCTCGGCGCCGCCTTCGCGGCGCTGGGCGCCCTCGCGTTCCTGAACATCGCGAGCCCGGAAATTCTTGCCGCGCAGCATCGCTCGGAGCAGAGCCTGAACTTCGCGACGGCGCTCGCCGCGGTGCTCTTGATGGCCGTCGTGGCGGTGGGGGTGTGGTGCGCGCGCACCGTACCGGCCCTGCGGAACACCGCCGAGTTGCAGTGGATCGTGGCCGGTATCGCGGGACTGTATTCGGTGACCGCCGCGGCGGTGTCGATCGCCGTCGCGACCGGCGCGGACGACGGCTTCGTGATCGGGCACAGCGCGGCGACGATCCTGTGGATGGCGGGCGCGACCGCGTCCCTGTTCTACGGGCTGCGCAACCTCGGAAAAGCTTCCGCCGTAGCGAAACT
This sequence comes from Nocardia brasiliensis IFM 10847, assembly GCF_000710915.1. Taxonomy (GTDB): domain Bacteria; phylum Actinomycetota; class Actinomycetes; order Mycobacteriales; family Mycobacteriaceae; genus Nocardia; species Nocardia brasiliensis_A. The sequence goes on along the minus strand of NZ_BAUA01000161.1, from coordinate 5,141 downwards.
CGCTCTCGGTTCCGGTCTGCTGGTCACCGTCGCCGCACTGGCCAAGCTGTTCCTGTTCGACCTGGCTACTTTGGACGGTTTGGTGCGGGTGGCGGCCTTCCTCGTGGTGGGCGTCCTGCTCCTGGTCGTCGGCACCAGGTACGCACGGGCCTTCGCGGAGGCCGCGGCCACGCCGCCGTCGGCGGACTGACCGGCCGAAAAGAACCGCCCCCGCACCGAGATACGGCGCGGGGGCGGTTCTTTCGGGTGTCGCTATTCGGTGTCGCGGCGGCGCAACAGTTCGTTCACGCTGACGGTGCGGCCGTCGCCACCGGAATGACGGCCCTCCTCGGCTTTGCCGGGCGCCTTACCGCCGCGCCGTGAGGAGCGCAGTTCGGCCATCCAGTTCTCGATGCTGTTGCGGTTCGGATCGTCGGGTTCGGCCGCGACCTCCGGCGCTCCGTGCTGGGCCGACCGATCGGCCGAATCATCCGGTGTCGCATTGCGATCGACGAACCTGGGCAGCGGCATGGACGGCCGCGGGTCCGCGCCGGCGAAGGGTGCTACGGACGGCGTGGGCTGCGTCGGCTCGAATTTCGCCTCGGGACGCCGGGCGCCCTCCGGGGTCGCGGCCGGTGGCTCGAAGGGGGCCGGGGCGGGCGGCTCGAAGGTGTTCGCCGCGGGGGACTCGAACGCCGAGAACGGGGCGCCGGCGGACGTTTCCGTCCGGGGCGCCGGTGGCGGCGTGGGCCGGGGGCCGGTGGGGTCGTGCGGGATGGACGAAAACGGGCGTGCCGCAGCCGAATCCGGTCTGCTCGTGGTCGGCGGGCTGACCCGCGGCGTGATCGGTTCCGGCGGGGTCGCCGCATATCCGGTCGGGCGCGGCATGTTCGGGTCCGACAGGAAACCGGCGGGCGGGATCGGCCGCTGCCGCGTCGGGTCGAGCGGCGGCGGCGCGGGCGAGGCCTGCGGCGGCTTCGGGGCGACGGGCTTGATCTTGTCGAGGTGCTTGGTCGGCGCCTCGGCCTCGATCTCCTCCACCGTGCGCGGTCTGCGCGGCTTGCGCGGCTTGTTGGGGTCGGCCACGGCGGGGATCTGCATGGTGACCGGGTCGGTGATCGGTGTGGTCTTCACCAGGTCGACGACCTCGCCGCCGCCGGGCCGCTCGTCGTCGAGGATGGGCTCGCCGAGCCCGATCTTCTGCTGGATCTTCTTCATCCAGGCCGGCGCCCACCAGCAGTCGTCGCCGAGCAGCTTCATGGTGGCGGGTACCAGCAGCATGCGCAGAATGGTGGCGTCGATGAAGAGCGCGGCGATCATGCCGTACGCGAGGTACTGCATCATCACCAGGTCGGAGAACGCGAACGCGCCGGTGACCACGAGCAGGATCAGGGCGGCCGCGGTGATGATCCGCCCGGTCTGTGCGGTACCGATGCGGACCGCCTCGGTAGTGGACGCGCCTTGGGTGCGCGCCTCGACCATGCGGGAGAGCAGGAAGACCTCGTAGTCGGTCGAGAGGCCGTAGATCACCGCGATGATCAGCACGAGCACCGGCGACATGATCGGCTGCGGCGTGAAGTTCAGCAGCCGCGCGCCGTGCCCGTCGACGAATATCCAGGTCAGGATGCCGAGCGTGGAACCGAGACCGAGCGCGCTCATCAACGCGGCCTTGATCGGCAGCACCAGGGAGCCGAAGGTCAGGAACATCAGCAGCGTGGTGACGAACAGCACCAACGCGATCATCAGCGGCATGCGATCGAGCAGCGCGTCGATGCTGTCCTTCTGGATGACCGGCTGCCCGCCGACGTACATGGTCACGCCGTCGGGCACGTTGATCGAGCGCAGGTACTCGATCGTCGGGTCGGCGTTCTCCGAGTCGGCGAGCGTCGCGCTGGTGCGGTAGACGTTCGGATCGGTGTTGGAACGCGACGGCACCTCGAAGGTGCCCGCGAGCCCGGGGGCCTGCTTGGCTTCGGCCCACGCCTTGCCGACCTCGTTGCTGTTGTCCGAGACGAACACCAGCTGGATCGGGTCGGACTTGCGCAGCGGGAAGATCGAGTCGAATTTCGCCTGCGCGAGCCGGGTCGAGTTGTCCGGCGGCAGGTACCGCTCGTTGATGCCGCCGAAGGCGAGGTTCTTCACCGGGATGATCAGCAGGAGCAGCAGGATGCAGATCGGGATGGCGATCTTGAGCGGATGCCGCATCACCCAGCGGGTGCACTTGCCCCAGAAGCCGTTCTCTACTTCCTCGGCGGTCTTGGTCTTGCGGAACCGCTTGAGCCCCAACGCGTCCACCCGCGGCCCGAGGACGCCGAGCATCGCGGGCAGGATGGTGATGGAGGTCAGCGCGGCGAGCGAGACCGTCGCGATGGAGCCGTAGGCGATCGACTTGAGGAAGCCCTGCGGGAACAGCAGCATGCCGCCGAGGCTGGCGATGATCATTGTCGCGGAGAACACGACGGTGCGGCCCGCGGTCATCACCGACCGGCGGACCGCGGCGGAGGTGCTGTAGCCCTCGGCTAGTTCCTCGCGGAACCGGCTCACGATGAACAGGCCGTAGTCGATCGCCAGGCCCAGGCCGATCATCGAAACGACCGGCGCGACGAACGAATTCACCTCGGTGAACCTGGTGATGAACAGTACGATGCCCTGCGCGCCGATCACGGTCAGACCACCGACGATCAGCGGCAGCCCGGCCGCGATCAAGCCGCCGAAGATGAAGAACAGCAGTACCGCGACCGCGGGGATGGCCAGGATCTCCATCCGGTGCTGGTCTTCGGCCATGGTGTCGTTCAGCGTGCCCGCGACCGCCTGCAGCCCCGCGACCTGCACCGTGACGCCCGGAACGTCGAAGACGTTCTTGACCTTGCGGAAGTTGTTCAACATCTCGGTGTCGTTGTCGCCCTTGATGGCCAACGACGCGAACGTGTACTTCTTGTCCTTCGAACCGAAGGTGAGCGGGGAGGCGGGGCCGGTCTCGGTCTGCCAGTAGGCGCCGTTGACCTTGGTGATCTCCGGGTACTTCTTCGGCAGGCTGTTCAGGCTGTCGAGCACCTTCGCCTTGAACTCGGGATCATCGATCGTCTTGCCCTCGGGCGCGGTGTACAGCACGATCACGTCGCTGGTGTGATCGCGGCCGAACGCCGCATCGGCGATCTTGGCGCCCTGGGAGGATTCCGACGTCGGGTCGTCCCACCCGCTGGAGCTGAGGTGGCTGCCCAGACCGAGGCCGTACCCGCCCAGCGCCAACAGCGCGGCCGCGACGACACCGACCACGCCGAAGCGCAGTTTGTAGACCAGATCGCCCCAGCGTGTGAACACTTAAGCGACTCCTTGCGCGGGGCGAGAGGTGAGCAGCGCCGACAGCGGCCGGAACGGCTGCAGCCAGGCGCCCTCGTCGGGCAGCGAGTCGAGGCTGACCCTGGGCAGCGGTTCACGGAACACGCCCGGGATGTCCTCGAGATCGATGAACTCGAGGGTATCGGATGTGACGGCCCAACTCGCGTGCTCGCGGAACCCGAGTACCTGAACAGGGATTCCGGCGGCGGCGAGTTCCTCGAGCGGCTCCCGGAACGCCTGTCCGTCGGCCGAGGCGACCATGATGCCGGCCAATCCGGCACCGCGACTGCGCAGTTCGATGTGCGCCAGCATGTCCGCGTCGACGTCGGAGTCCTCGTCGATCTTCGGCTTCGCGAAGACGGCGTAGCCGACGTTGCGCAGCGCCTCCACCCACGGCCGCACCACGTCGGCGGTGCCGGGGGCGATATTGGTGAAGACGGTCGCTTCCGGTTCGACCCGGTGCACCGCGCCGACGGACAGTTCGGCGGTGCGCGCCAGCAGCCACCGGCCGAGCGCGTCGAACCGGGGCCGGTAGGCGGCGGTCGGCCGCCCACCGAGGATGGCTCCGAGACCCATGTCGAGGTTCGGGGCGTCCCACACCAGCAGGACCCGGCGCACGTCCGGCGTCGCGCCACCGAGACCCTCGGATCCGGTGCCCTGCACCTCCCCGGCAACTTCGACCACCTCGGGGGCCATCTCACTGACACTCATTATTCGATCTTCCCCCATATGAGCTCCGTGATGGCGCTACCCGCACGATGTGCCTTGCCTTCGAATTTCGTGACGGGCCTTTCGAAGCCGATCGGAGCGCTGTCCCGATGGTCCGCGCTGACCCCGCCCGCGCTCTCGTTCAAGCCTCTGAGCTGGGCTTCTTGCGCGCCGACCTCGGCAATATGTTCGGCGTAGCCGGCATGGTCGGTCGCGACATGCAACACACCGCCGGATTTCAATTTATTCGCGATCAACGTGAATGTGGCGGGCTGCAAGAGCCGGCGTTTGTGATGGCGGGCCTTCGGCCACGGGTCCGGAAAGAAAACGCGGACGCCCGTCAGCGACTCATCAGCAACCATGTTTTCCAGCACGTCCACGGCGTCGCCACGCAGCAGCCTGATGTTCGGGATCTGCTCGCGTTCGATCCGCTGCACCAGTTGCGCCAGGCCGGGCTGATAGACCTCGATCCCGATCAGGTTCAGGTGCGGCTCGGCCTGTGCCATGGCGGCGGTGGCGGTGCCGGTGCCACAACCGATTTCGATGACCAGGGGAGCTTCGCGGCCGAACCAGGCGGCGGCGTCGAGCGGTTCGTCGGCCACCTCGCGCCCGATCGTGGGCCACATGCGGTCCCACGATTGCTGCTGGGTCGCGGTCAGCGCGCCACGGCGCGACCGGAAACTGGTCACGCGTGGGTACAGGCGGGAGCCGGTGGTGCTCCGGGGGCCACGGTCCACGGGACGGCCGACGGCGGAGCCGACGGGGTGGGTGGGTTCAGTCGGGGCCGATCCTGTGGACGGCGGGCCCGGAACTGACTCGGCAGTATGGTTCGCGGCGTCGTTCACGGCGTCCATTGTCCAGCATCCGGCCAGTGGTGCGGCAATCGACTGCGCGCAAGCCGGCGAGCAGGAGGTCAGGCGGCGCGCGCGGGGGCGATCGGGGCCGCCGCCGCACTCTCCTGGCGCAGCGGGCGGCCGAGCGCGACCTTGGCCGCGGTCACCATCATCTCCAGCAGTCCGCGCGCCGCCGCCGGCGACGCGGCGACCGACCACACCGTGCTGTCGCCCTCGTCGCTCACCGGTTGCCCGGCCAGCCGGTCGGCGAGCCAGTCCAGG